>NZ_LMOF01000006.1:0-243146 GCF_001423215.1 Rhizobium sp. Leaf321
GAAGGCCGCAGGTTCAAATCCTGCCCCCGCAACCAAATCATCATTATCAAAAACACCCGTAGCCATAAGCTGCGGGTGTTTTGCGTTTGTAGCCTGACCGAACCGCATCGACGGCCGATACGCCGTGTCCGCCAAAGACGGGTGACGCCGGATGCGATCGGGTTTGCTGGGCTTCTCCTCAGGCAATCCTGACAACTCTTCGAGCGACGCTCGTGTTGCTAGCCTCTGCCAGGGCTTAAGACAAATCTGCACGGGCGCAGGTTTCAGTGCTCAAACGAAATTGCGAGACCGCCTTTCCTTCCTTGAGGTTGCAGGTTTGCCGTTCGCTGCACTATCGTGCAAGCCGATTGCCTGATGGAGGTTATCGTCCAAGGGCGGCGGGCTGCCGAAAGGTTTGCCGCTGACCGACATCCCCTCCGAATATGATGACGTTTGGACCCGTAGGCGCTGAGGCCATGAAAGGCTGTCAGTGAAACAAAGGAATGACATGTCTGATTTCGATTTCTTTTCCGCAAGGCGCACGTCGACCATGTCGACCGGCGCGATGATTGCCACGTCGCATCCGCTTGCCACGGCAGCCGGTCTGGAAGTCCTGCAGGATGGCGGCAATGCTGTCGACGCAGCGATTGCGGCTGTCTCCGTCCAATGCGTCGTCGATCCCCTGATGACCGGTATCGGTGGCGATTGCTTTGCGCTCTACGCACCTGCGGGCGGCGCGGTCAAGGCGCTCAACGGTTCGGGCCGCGCGCCTGCCGCCGCCTCCATTGCAGCCCTTACAGAGCTCGGCTTAAGCGGCGAGATTCCCCAGACAAGCCCGCATTCGGCCACCGTTCCGGGTGCCATTTCCGCCTGGTGCCGTCTTCACAAAGACCATGGAACTCTGCCGCTCGAGCGATTGTTCATGCGCGCGATCGGCTATGCGCGTTCCGGCTTTCCCGTCACGCCTCGTGTCGCGATGGACTGGAAGGGCAATGAAAAAGTCATCGCCGGCGACAGCCACGCCGCTGCGGTGTTTCTGCCTGAAGGCAAGGCGCCCGTTGCAGGCGCCGTCATCCGCCAGCCGCTCCTGGCAGACCGCCTCGAGGAGATTGCTGCAGGCGGGGCTGCCGCCTTCTACGAAGGGGAAACGGCGGAAAAGATGGTTGCCCATCTGCGCTCGCTCGGTGGTCTGCACACGCTCGAGGATTTCGAGGCCGGCACGGATGGCGCGAACTGGATGGATCCGGTCAGCGCCAGCTACAAGGGTTTCGACGTCCACGAGTGCCCGCCGAATGGACAGGGGCTGGCGGCGCTGCTGATCCTGAAGATCGTCGAAGGCTTCGATCTCGCCGCCATGGACGAGGCGGATCGGATCCATGTCCACGCGGAGGCGACAAAGATCGCCTATCATCACCGCGACGCCCTGATTGCAGACCCCGAGCATTGCGCGGGCGTTGCCGAACAGCTGTTGTCCGATGAAGTCGCTGCGACGCTCCGCAGCCGTATCGACATGAAGAAGGCATTGCCGCCGGTTCTGTGGGACGAGCCAGAACACAAGGACACGATCTATCTCTGCGTCGTCGATACGCAGGGCAACGCGATTTCCTTTATCAACTCGATCTTCCATCCCTTCGGCTCGACGCGTCTCGACCCGAAGACCGGCGTGCTGTTCCACAGCCGTGGCGCGTCTTTCCGGCTGATCGAGGGGCATCCGAATGCGATCGGCCCGTCGAAGCGCCCGATGCACACGATCATTCCCGGCATGGTGACGCAGGATGGCAAAACGGTGATGCCGTTTGGCGTGATGGGCGGCCATTACCAGGCAGCGGGTCATGCGGCCTTCCTGTCGGGCGTGATCGACAGAGGTCTCGATTTGCAGGCGGCCATGGACGTGCCGCGCAGTTTCGGCTTCGGCGGCGTGCTGGAACTCGAGCCCACCGTCAGCCCGGCGGTGCGGGCAGATCTTGAAGCGAGAGGCCATGTGCTGAAGATCGTCACCAGCCCGATCGGAGGCAGTCAGGCCATCCGCATCCGCGACGGCCTGCTTGAGGGTGGGTCGGACAGCCGCAAGGATGGCATGGCGCTCGGCTTCTAGCCATAGCGGCGTATTCCATTACCGTCGTTCGGAAGTGCAAAAAGCCCGCCGAGTGCGGGCTTCTTGTCGTTCTAGCGGACGGAGGTACGCCCTAGCGCCACTGTTTCATTTCCGCATCCACTAGCGCGCGCCATGCCTGGGAATCGATCAGAGCCTGCGGAAACAGGCCCGGGATCTTGAAAAACGGGGCCGAGGGCTGCTCGTCCGAACTCTTGGCAGCGGCGGAGAGAAGCTCGTCGCGGCGCGGATCGTTGCAGTCCTGTAGCCGGCAAACGGCCGCAAGCCAGACGCCGACGACGTGCGCATAGGCCGCCCCATCCTCGCCTTGGCGGAGAACCTCGACTGCGGGTCCGAAAATACGCTGCGGGATCTTCTGGCTCGTATCCATCGCGATCTGCGCGCAGCGATGCGCGATTGTCGGATTGGCAAAGCGTTGCAGAAGCTGCTGGATATAGGCCGAAAGGTCGATTCCCGGCACCGGGTCGAGCGTCTTGACCACGGTGTTGAGATGTCGCTCGACATCCGCAACATGCCGTTCGACCGTCATCACGTCACGGGTGCATTCCAGCCCGTCCAGCAGGCCCAGATGCGCAAGCAGCGTATGCGAACCGTTGAGAAGCCGCAGCTTCATTTTTTCATAGGGCTCGACATCGACGGCAAAGAGGGCGCCGGCGGCTTCCCATTGCGGTCGGCCGGAGACGAACTCGTCTTCGATCACCCATTGCAGAAACGGCTCCGTATCGAGCGCCAGTGCGTCTTCGACGCCGAGCAGTCGGGATGCGCGCTGCCGGGTTTCTTCCGTGGCGGCGGGCACGATCCTGTCCACCATGCTGGAGGGAAAGGCACCGTTCTCGGCAATCCATTCGGCAAGAGCCGGGTCGCGCCGGTTTGCCATGTCGAGCACCAGCCGCCGCAGGATCTTGCCATTGGACGGAAGATTGTCGCAGCAGAGCACGGTGAAAGGCGCGACATCCAGGTTGCGTCGAAGCGCCAGCCCTTCGACGATGAAACCGATCGGGCCGACCGGCGCCTGCGGGTTTTGAAGATCCGCGGCAACGGAGGGGTGATCGGGATCGAGGCCGCCTGTCGTCGGATGCAGCCCGTAGGCCTTTTCGGAGACGGTGAGTGTGACGATCCGGATGTCGGGGCTGGCGAGATAGGCCAGAACCTGGTCGCGCTGGTCCGCAGCGCAGATCCAGTCGACGGTCGAACCGATCACCTGGGAACGATCGCCCTCGGTGTCGCGCACGGTGATCGAGTAGAGCCCGTCCTGTTCGGCAATCGCTTTGACCGGCTCCGGCGAGCGCAGGTTGACGGCAACGATGCCCCAGGGACCGAACTCCGCCTCGAGCGCCTTTTGGGTGTAGACCGCCTGATGCGCCCGGTGAAAGGCACCGAGCCCGAAATGCACGATCCCGGGGCGAAGTTTCGTGCGGTCGAACGTCGGACCGGTCACGGTTTCAGGCAACACCGTCGCGGATGAAAGTCTCTGCAGTGTCATTCTCTTGCTCCAAATTCCGGATGGCTGAGCGCGCGCTCGATGCCGCGCAGTTCCGCCAGCCCCTTCAGCCGGCCGATCGCCGGATAGCCCGGCTGGGCGCCACGGGTGAGGTCGTCGAGGATCTCCTGACCATGGTCCGGCCGCATGGCAATCCTGTGATCCTCACGTCCTTCGCGGTGACGCCGCTTTTCTTCCTTCAACAGGGCGGCGATGACCGCCACCATGTCGGTGCCACCTTCGAGATGTTCGTCCTCGAAAAAGGAACATGGCAATGTGTCCTCATCGCGTGTCACGTTGCGCAGATGGACGAAATGGATGCGGTCGGCAAAACGCTCGGCAATGCGAGGGAGATCGTTATCCGCACGGGCGCCGAGCGAGCCCGAGCAGAGCGTCACGCCATTGGCGCGGCTGTCGACTGCTTTGAGCATATGGGCGTAATCGTCTTTGGTCGAAAGGATCCGCGGCAGGCCAAGCAGCGGCCATGGCGGATCGTCCGGATGAGCACAGATGTTGATCCCCACCTGTTCGGCGACAGGCACGACTTGCGAGAGGAAATCGACGAGGTTCGACTGGAGTTTTGCGCGGTCGATGCCGTGGTAGGTCCTCAGCTTCTCCAGAAGCTGGTCGAGCGAGTATCCGTCCGCTGATCCCGGCAGCCCGGCACCGATGTTGCGGCCGAGTGCTGCGATCCTGTCGTCCGCGAACTCGGAGAAGCGCCTCGCCGCTTTGTCCTGCAGGGCTTCCGGATAATCGGCGGCCGCATCCGGTCGCTTCAGAATATGGATGTCGAAGGCGACGAAATCGGTAAGGTCGAAGCGCATTGCCTTTGCGCCATGTCTGGTTTCCCAGCGCAGGTCGGTCCGGGTCCAGTCGAGGACCGGCATGAAATTATAGCAGACTGTGCGTATGCCGCTTTGCGAAAGGCGGCGCAGGCTTTCCTGCCAGTTGGCGACATGGGTGCGCCAGTCGCCGGTCTGGGTCTTGATTTCTTCCGAGACGGGCACGCTTTCGACCACATCCCAGTAAAGGCCGCCGGCCTTGATTTCCGCGTGTCGCTTCTCGATCTCGTCGGCCGGCCACACTGCCCCTGTCGGAATGTGATGCAGGGCGCTGACAATGCCTTCCGCGCCGGCCTGCGCCGCGTCCCTCACCGAGACCTTGTCGATCGGTCCGAACCATCGCCAGGTATGTTTCATTCTGTTCTTCCCGTTTCATGGTCGAAAAGTGCGATCTGCACCTTGCAGGCGACGGAACGGTCCGAAGCCTGTTCGAAGGCGCTCAGCGCGTCCTCGAGTGGATATGTATGCGAAAGGATCGGCCGCACATCGATGGCGCGCCGCGAAATCAGATCGACCGCTTCTGCAAACTCGCGATCGAAGCGCTGCGAACCGCGCCAGTTGATTTCCTTGCCGACCAGCATGTTGAGCGGGATCGTGATGTCGCCCGTCACGCCCACCTGAACAAGAGTTCCTCTCGGCTTCAGGGCTGCAAGAGCGGTGCGAAGCGCCGGGCCGGCGGCAGAGCAGTCGAAGGCCACATCGATCGTGCCTTTGCCTTCGAGATAGGGCGAAAGCGCTTCCGCGTTTTCGGCGACGTTGACCGTATCGGTCGCGCCCATCGCGGGAGCCCGGGCAAGGGCTGCGTCGGCAAGATCCGTCACGATGATCTCAGCCGCCCCTGCATACCGGGCGGCTGCGACGGTCAGAAGGCCGATCGGACCGGCACCGGTCACGAGAACGCGCTTGTTTCTGAGATCGCCCGCCTGGGAGACCGCATGAAGGCAGACTGCGAGCGGTTCCGCGCAGGCGGCTTCCTCAGGCGAAACATCGGCCGACACGGGATGGCACTGGATTGCCGGCACCACGAGATGATCGCGGAACATGCCCTGTTCGTGCGGCAGGCGCATGGCGCTGCCCATGAACCGCATTTCGAGGCAGTGGATCGGCTGCCCAATGCCGCAATAATGGCAATGGCCGCAGGGTTGGGACGGATTGACGGCGACCAGGGTGCCGACGCTGAGACCGGAAACGCCGTCTCCGATCGCTTCGACGAAGCCGGATGCTTCGTGTCCGGAAATGATCGGTTCGCGCACGCGGATCGGGCCGAAGCCGCCGTCCTGGTAATAATGCAGGTCAGAGCCGCAAATGCCGCCCATCGCCATGCGCAGGAGCACTTCACCGGGTCGAGGAGCGCCATAACCCTCGCTCTCGACCTTGAGATCGCGTTTGCCATGCAGGCGGACGACGCGGGTAAGCATGGGGATAGCCTCGTTTCGTGCGTTTCGATCGGTCATTCCGCGCCGGGCCGGCCGGCGCGGAATGGGTGTCGGTATCAGCGGATCAGGCCCATTTCAGTCGGCAGCCACAGCGTGATTGCCGGCACGAAGGTGATCAGCACCAGTGCGAGCAGCAGCGGCACCAGCCAGGGCAGGATGGCCATCGTAGTGCGCTCGACGGACAGTTTCGCGACGCGGGACAGGACGAACAGCACCATGCCGAGCGGCGGGTGCAGCAGCCCGATCATTAGGTTGAGCGTCATGATCAGACCGAAATGCACCGGATCGATGTCGAACTGAAGCACGATCGGCAGCAGGATCGGCACCAGGATGGTGATCGCGGCGATCGTATCGAGGAAGCAGCCGACGAACAGCATCAACAGGTTGACGAGGATCAGGAACACCCACTTGCTGTCGGTCAGGCTGGTGATCGCCGTAGACAGAAGCTGCGCCGTCTGGCTGACCGTCAAAAGCCATGCAAAGACGGAGGCCGCGGCCACGATGAACAGCACGGAGGCCGTCGTTTCGATCGTGTCGAAGGTTGCCTTGGCAAGCGATTTGAAGGTCATGGTGCGATAGCGCACGAGGCCGAGGAACAGCGACCACAGCACGGCGGCAACGGCTGCCTCCGTCGGCGTGAACCAACCCATCGTCATGCCGCCGATCAGGATGACCGGGGTCATCAGCGCCATGACGGCGGAGAAGTCGAAATACCAGTCGCAGGCGAGAAGCACGACGAGCGCGATCAGGATCGACAGGTTGAGCGACAGTCCCATCAGCGTCAGCAGATAGATACCGATCGGCACCATCGCCACGACAAGGACTTCCGTCGATGCACTGAGGATGTTCCTCCAGCTGAACGGCGTATCGGAACCCCAGCGTTTCACATAGGCGAAGATAGCAACGGTCACCATCATCAGCACGGTCATGACCACACCCGGCACGATGCCGGCCATGAACAGAGCGCCGATCGAGACGTTGGCCATCATGCCGTAGATCACGAAAGGCAGCGATGGCGGGAAGATCGGACCAAGCGTTGCCGACGCTGCGGTGACGCCGACGGCGGCCTCGATCGGATAGCCGTGGTCCTTCATCGCCTTGATCTCGATCGTGCCGATACCGGCAGCATCGGCAAGCGCCGTTCCGGACATGCCGGAAAAGATGACCGAGCCGATGATGTTCACCTGCGCCAGGCCACCCTTCATCCAGCCGACCAGTGCCACCGCGAACGAATAGATACGACCGGTCACGCCGGCGCTGTTCATCAGGTTGCCGGCCAGAATGAAGAAGGGAACAGCCAGAAGCGGGAAGCTCTCGACACCGGCAATCAGCCGCTGCGCGACGATGATGTCAGGCGCAACATTGTAAAAGACGATGTAGAGGACCGACGAGGTTGCCATGGAGATGGCGACCGGAAGACCCAGCACCATCAGGAGAAGAAACGAACCGATAAGCAGCAGCATGAAATCAATCCTCGGCGTTCTGGAATTCTTCGGGGCGCTCGAGCACCGAATAACCGCGGCGCATGTTGGCGACGAAAACCTGGATGGAGCGCAGCAGCATCAGCACGAAGGCAACCAGCACGCTGTAGAAGACGATGTTGCGGGGCAGGTTTACGGTGACCATCTCCTCGCCCTCGACGATTTCCATGTACCGCCACATCAGCCATGATCCGTAGGCAAAGAAACCGACCCGGATAATGTCGACCAACGTCGCCATGATGCGCGTCACATGCGGCGGCAGGTAGTGATAGAGAACGTCCACCTGAATGTGGCGCGACATGCGCACGCACATGACGGCACCGAGGAAAACCACGCCGATCAGGCAATTGACGGCGATTTCCTCTGTCCAGGCATAGCTGTCGTTGAGGACGTAACGGGTAAAGAACTGCAGGAAGACGCAGCCCGTCATCACCCAGAACAGGGCAAGCGTGACCCAGTCCTCGAAGGCATAGATTTTAAGGTCCACATCGACGGGCGCTTCGTCGAATGTATGGGCAAGCTCCTCAGGGGTCACCTGAGTGTGGATTTCCGGGGATGTCGACATGGATCCGATCCAGTTTCACGAAGGGAAGGCGCGGCTCTTGCGAGCCGCGCGAACGTTGGCGTGATCCGCGTTACTTGATGGCGCGGATGGCTTCCCAATCGGATTTCGCGTAGCCGAACTCTTCGAAGGTCACCTTCTCGAGCACCGTCTTTTCGAAGTCGGCCTTGTCGACTTCAACAACGTTGAGGCCGCGCT
Organism: Rhizobium sp. Leaf321; assembly: GCF_001423215.1. Taxonomy (NCBI): domain Bacteria; kingdom Pseudomonadati; phylum Pseudomonadota; class Alphaproteobacteria; order Hyphomicrobiales; family Rhizobiaceae; genus Rhizobium; species Rhizobium sp. Leaf321. The sequence continues at coordinate 8,092 of NZ_LMOF01000006.1, forward strand.
TCTTGAAGTCCTCGACGAGCGCCTTTTCGCGTTCCTCAATGATCTTGGTGGTGCGGGTGGCGGCTTCCTGCGTCACTTCCGTGAAGATTTTCTTGTCTTCGTCCGACAGGCTTGCCCAGCGGCTCTTGGAAATGACCGTGTTGAGATGGTCGACGATGTGACCGGACAGAACGATGTTCTTCTGGACTTCAAAGAACTTCTTCGCCTCGATCGTGGTCAGCGGATTTTCCTGGGCGTCGACCGTGCCGTTCTGCAGGGCGAGATAGACTTCCGCAAAGGCGATCGGCGTGGTGTTGGCGCCGCAGGCCCGTGGCATGGCAAGGTATGCCGGAACGTCCGGAACGCGCATCTTGACGCCCTTCAGATCGGCGCATTTTTCAATCGGCTTGTTGGATGTCGTATGGCGCGTGCCATAGTAGCTGACGGCTGTGATCACGTTGCCGGTCTTGTCTTCATACCCCTTGGAGAGACGCTTGAAGACGTCGCTCTTCACATAGGCGATCAGGTGCGCCGGATCGCGAAAGATGTACGGGAAGTAGGTCACGCCGATCGGCTTGTAATCGCGGGCCGCGAAGCTGGAGCCGGAAATGATCATGTCGACCGTTCCGAGCTTCAGACCTTGGTTGATGTCGGCTTCCTTGCCGAGCTGCGACGCGGGGAAGACGTCGATCTTGTAGCGACCTTCGGTCCGCTTGGCGATTTCGCCTGCAGCCCATACGGATTCCGTATGGAACGGCTCCGAGGTCTCATAGACATGCGCCCACTTGAGCGCTGTCTGCGCCTGTGCGCCGATTGCCGACGCCATGACGACGGCGGCGGCACCTAAAATAGTGTTAAACTTCAACATAACTTTCTCCTCCCGAATTGAAATCTCAAACTATCGTCTCGATCCGCCGCCTCCTCGCGGTCGTATCAGTCGTTCCTCGTCGGCTCCTCTCCGAAGCTTTCCGAGAATCTCTTCTGCGACAGCGTCAAATGCTGCCGCATGGCCTCGCGCGCATCGGCGGGGTTGCCCGCAGCAAGCGCGTCGCGAATGATCTTGTGTTCTTCGAGTGCTGCCTTCCAGGTGTGCGGGCCTTCGAAATAGCTGGCCAGCTTGGTGAAATACGGCGACAGCCGCTTGTCGTAGATCAGGCCGGTAAAGCGGTTGAGCGCCGAATTGCCGATCATGTCCGCAATCGCCGTATGAAACGCCCGGTCCAGCGCCAGCGCCTGGTGCGAATCGTCGAGCGAACCCTCCATCTCCGCAAGGATCGAATTGAGCTTGGCGATGCTCTCGCTGTCGACCTTGCGGGCTGCCTCTTCGGCAATAGCGCTCTCGATCAGGCAGCGCGCCTGCAGGATTTCAAAAGGACCATCGCTGTCATCGGCGGCAAGGATTTCCGGCTGCCGGTTTGATCTGGCGCTCACATAGACGCCGGATCCCATGCGGATCTGGATCAGACCCTCGACTTCGAGCACGATCAGGGCTTCGCGAATGGTGGGGCGGGACACGCCAAGGCGCTCGGCAAGCTCACGCTCGGCCGGCAGCCGCTCACCTGGCCGGACTTCTCCGGCTTCGATCAGCGTACGAAGCTGTTCCGCGGCCTGCCTGTAAAGGCGGCGCGGCACAAGGGCGACGAACATGGTGTCCTCCACGCATCCTCCCGACGCGCAATGCGGTCAGATTGTCTTACCAATTTTGGGAAGTCAAGTGCCATCAACCTGTGACTGTGCCGGCATCTCCAAAACCGGCAGTTGCGCCCCGTAGCGACCCGCAAGAACTCCGAAAGCGGCGTGTGTCGCCGGATCGAGCGTGACGCCGGATGCTTGTCGATCCGCCGCAACCACCCATTCCCGGTCGCCCGGCGCCATGACTCGGCAGTCGGCGCGGGCCGGCGAACTGCGCAGCACATCCAGATAGCGTGTCATGCCCGCATCGAACGTCTCCCGATCGCCGAACGCCTCCGGCAGGATCGCAAAGACAAAGGCTCCGAGACCACGAGGCGTCGAAAAATCGGGACCGCCCATCGGGGCGAGGTCGAAACTCAGGCTCATGCCGGTCACGACAGCGCTGAGGATTTCCGCAAGCCCGGCAAGACCCGCGCCCTTGAAGCCGAATTCGCCGCCGAGCGGCGCCAGCATGTCGGCCTTGTCCGCATCGAGCGTGTCGATGCCCGAAACATCTGACGCGACCGACTGCGGCAGGGTCGTGCCCATGCTGCGGTAGAGCAGCACGCGGTTATAGGGAATGGCGCTGGTTGCCATGTCCAGCAACCACGGATCTTGCCCTTCCACCGGCACGCCGACGGCAATCGGGTTGGTGCCGTGGAAGCGCGATGCACCGTCATGCAGGCGCACGAAACTGTCGGAATTGCAAAAGGTGAAGCCGATCACGCCCTGGCGGGCCGCCTCCAGCGCATAGGCGCCGGCCGGGCCGAAATGCGAACTGTTGCGGATCGCCACAGCGCCGATGCCGAACTGACGCGCGAGCTCGATCGCTCGGTCCATCGCCGTATAGGTCGCGAGTGCGCCATGCGCATGATCCGCGTCCAGCGTCTCCACCGCCCCGAAACCGCCGACGGGCTTTAGCTTCGGCACCTTGTTGAGGCGCCCGCCTTCAAGCGCAGTCACGTAATGGTCGAGAAGACGCACCCCGTGACTGTCCACGCCATGGCGTGTGCCATGCATCATCGCCCGCGTTGCAGCGTCTGCCGTCGCAGCGTCTGCGCCGCAAGCCAGAAGGACCTCGCGGCAAAAGCGATCGAGCTCGGTGAGTGAAACGCGCGCTCTGTCTTTCCCAGTCGGCATGTCAGGACATCCTCCACAATGTCTTTTGTCTACACTAGACATCCGATTTGGAAGATGCAATCCATGCACTGCGATTTCGATAGATTGCGTTTCATGTCCTGGAGACCCGAATGGCTGGCCCGTCCCCGAGGCTTCATCAACGTGTGTGCGAGATACTGGCATCCGAGATCGCCTCCGGTGCGCTGTCTGCCGGCGCGTATCTGACCGAAACCAGCCTTGCCGACCGCTTCGGCATCAGCCGGGCGCCAGCGCGCCATGCCTTGGGCGAGCTTGAACTGCGAGGCCTGATGCAGCGCGTCCCGGGAAGGGGATACCAGATCCTGTCCTCGGAAAGCGGCACCGCGCCCGCCGCCCCGTCGAGCCATTCTGCGGGCTCCGACGAGAAGATCCATTTCCTGTCGAGCTGGGAATTGATCTACCGCCAGATCGAGATCGAGATCGTTTCCCGCACCTCGCTTGCCAGCTGGCGTATCAACGAAGCAGCGCTTGCCGCAGCCCACGGTGTCAGCCGAACCGTAGCACGGGACGTGATGGCAAGGCTGCAGCAACGCGGCGTGGTGCTGAAGGACGATGCCGGCCGCTGGCTGGCGCCGGGCCTGACGCCTGTCCATATCGGCCAGCTCTACGAGCTGCGCTGGGTGCTGGAACCGCTGGCTCTCGAGCAGGCCTTCCCGCACTTGCCCGATGGCTACGTGGCGGGATGCATCGAGTTCGTCGAGCAGGCGATCGCCGCTGCCGAGACGGTTACCGGCGACATGCTCGACCGCGTCGAACATCAGCTGCATTCGGAGCTTCTCGGATACTGCGACAACCGCGCGCTGATGCAGGCGATCAGCCTGCCGCAGGCGATCCTGGTCGCCCACCATTTTCTCTATCAGCCGAAGACCACCGGCTATGACGGCGAGCCATTCCTGCTGGAGCATCTGGACGTGCTTTCGCCGCTCGCTTCCGGCGATATCGGCGCCGCATGCGATGCGCTGGAGAGGCATTTGCGGATCTCACGCGACCGCGCAATCGCCCGCATTGGGGCTGCCGCATCGCGAAACATCGCCCTGCCTGACCTGCCTTATCTGGAGCGGCAGGGGCACGTCAAAACAGACTGATGTCTACCACCGGGAGGAGGAGCCCAACAATGAAAATCAAATCCGTACAGCCATTCATCCTGCATCTGCCGCTGACCTCGGACTCGATTTCCGACAGCACCCACAGCATCACCCATTGGGGTGTCGTCGGCACCGTGATCGAGACCACCGACGGGCTGAAGGGCTACGGCTTTACCGGCACCCATGCCCATATCGCCTCCGACCGGCTGATCACGTCCTGTATAAGGGATTGCTACGCGCCGCTGCTGATCGGCGAGGATGCCAACGAACATCAGCGCCTGTGGACCAAGCTCGCACGCTATCCCTCCCTGCAATGGGTCGGCCGTGCGGGCATTACCCATCTGGCACTCGCCGCCGTCGACGTCGCGCTCTGGGATCTCAAGGCGAAAAAGGCCGGCGTGCCGCTCTGGAGCCTGCTCGGAGGCGCAAGAACCGATCGTCTCGAGGCGTATAATACCGATATCGGCTGGCTGTCGTTTTCGCTGGAGGACCTGCTGGCCGGGTCGGCGCGCGCCGTGGAGGAAGAAGGCTTCACCCGGATCAAGCTCAAGGTCGGCCATGACGATCCCAATATCGATGTGCGCCGCCTGGAAGCGGTGCGCAAGCGGCTGGGCCCAGATGTCCGGATCGCCATCGATGGCAATGGCAAATGGGATCTCCCGACCTGCCAGCGGTTTTGCGAGCGGGCCCGCGATCTCGATATCTACTGGTTCGAGGAGCCGCTCTGGTACGACGATATTGCCGGACATGCGGCCCTTGCGAGAAGCAGCACGATCCCGATCGCGCTTGGCGAGCAGCTCTATACCGTTGATGCGTTCCGGGCGTTCATATCAGCCGGTGCCGTGTCCTACGTCCAGCCTGACGTCACGCGTCTCGGTGGCGTCACCGAATATATCCAGGTTGCGGATCTGGCACTGGCCCATCGGCTTCCCGTCGTGCCGCATGCGGGCGAGATGAGCCAGGTTCACGTCCATCTCAGCTACTGGCATCCGGCCTCAACGATCCTTGAATACATTCCCTGGATCAAGGACCACTTCGAGGAACCGTCCAATGTCGATGGCGGCATTTATCGAAGGCCACAGCAGCCAGGCGCCAGCACGACGGTGCTGAAAGAAAGCTTCGAGCGATACGGCAAGAGCCTCGGCTGAATGCGAAAGGCCGCCGGCGACGTTCGCCAGCGGCCTTCTCTACAACGTCGACAAACGCCGTCAGATCTCGAAGATATTCTCGAACGATTCCGGAAAGTTCTGCCGCGCCAGCTTTTCGTTGATGACAAGCATCGCCTCATAGGAAAGCGGGTCGAACGTCTTGTCGGCAGGCAGCACTTCGCGCCCGAACAGAAGGCTCAGACGCGCAGCATCGAGATTGCCGCGCTCGAAGGGTTCGGTGCCGAAGTGATGCCACAGCGCATGCAGAAAGGCCCCGTCGATCTTGTGCTCTTTCGTGCCGGGACGTGCCCTGCGCGGCAGAGCCTTGATCGGCGTCACGCCTTTCGGATTGGCCCGGCGGATGGTGAACTGCACCCCCGTGCTTGGCATCCCGCCTGGAAAGCCTCGGTGTTTTGTCATTTCAGGCAGGTTTGCCATGCTCGTATCCTCAAGTCCTATGCGGCTGACCGGCTTTTAGCCGATCTTGTCTTGTGTCTTCGTATCGAAATCCGAAGCGTCGTGGCGCTCGTGCAGCTGCTCGGATGGCTCGCCGGATGTCCGGTTGACCATGCGGCCGCGCTTCACGCCCGGCCGTGCGAAAACCTCCGCCGTCCAGCGCTGCAGGTTCTCATAGCTCTTTACCTCGAGAAAATCACCTGCATCGCCGTAAACCTGGCCGAGCGCCAGCGTGCCGTACCAGGGGAAGATCGCCATGTCCGCAATCGTATACTCGTCGCCCGCCATATAACGGTTGTCGGCAAGATGCCGGTCGAGCACGTCGAGCTGGCGTTTCGTCTCCATCGCATAGCGATCGATCGCGTATTTAATCTTGATCGGCGCATAGGCGTAGAAATGCCCGAATCCACCGCCGAGAAACGGTGCCGAGCCCATTTGCCAGAACAGCCAGTTCATCGTTTCCGTGCGGGTGCGCAGATCGGTCGGCAGGAAGGCGCCGAACTTCTCCGCCAGATAGACGAGGATCGAGGCCGATTCGAACACACGCAGCGGCTTGCCGCCATCCTTCGGCGCATGGTCGCAAAGTGCGGGGATCTTCGAGTTCGGATTGATGTCGACAAAGCCGGATCCGAACTGATCGCCCTTGCCGATATTGATCATCCAGGCGTCGTATTCGGCCTGTGTGTGACCGGCTGCCAGAAGCTCTTCCAGCATGATCGTCACCTTGACGCCGTTTGGCGTGCCCAGCGAATAGAGCTGCAGCGGATGCCTTCCGACCGGCAGTTCCTTGTCCTGCGTCGGGCCGGCGATCGGGCGGTTGATACTGGCGAACTGGCCGCCATTGCCCTTTTCCCAGGTCCAGATCTTCGGCGGCTCGTAGCCGGCAGGAAAATTGTCGGCAGGAGTTTTCTCGGTCATCAGGGCGGTCCTTCCTGAAAAATTGCTCTTAAAATACGAACGATGCCTGCGATATAGGAAAAACGAGAAGAGATTTCCCGTTTTATAGCGCCATCGTATCGCGTTTTTTGGTGCTGGTCAGGATCTCTCTATGCTGCACCATCGTGTTCCGAACGAGCGGCAATGGTTAACCACGTACACGCAACTCCGCGATCGGTTCTTGTTCAGTTAACCGTTGCACCGGCACTGTCCAGCTATTCGAGGACACCCGTGCCTGCTTCAGGCGGAGACGTGTCCCACAACAAACAGGGCGAACGGTTTTTCCAGCGACGAACTCAACGTTGCGGCGAAGCTGGAAAAGGTGGTGGACATGGCAGTCAGAGCGGTCGTATCGATAGAAGAGGGTGTTTCCGCAGACGCCTCGGCGTTTGCCGCGCGGCTGGACGCTGCCCGTTCGCGCCTTGAGGAACGCTTCACCGAAGGCGGACGAGCGCTTCTTTCCATTCTCGACGTTCTCAACCGCTTGGTCGCCTCGCTCGATCAGGCCGAGAGCTCGCTCGACGAAGAAACGGCGAACGCATCCCTGTTCGAGCTCACCCAGACGGTCGCGCGGCTTTCTCAGCTGAGCGAAAACGAGAAAGGCCGACAGGTCCAGTTCACCCTCATTTCCGACGCCCAGGGGCACCTGAAGGGCCATGCCGAGGACATGCAGGAAACCCTGCGCTATCTGCGCACCTTTGCAGTTACTGCAAAGATCACCGGCGCCGGAATTGCCGACTTTGCAGGATTTGCTGAGGAAATCCTGCAAAGGATTCAGGACGGCACCCGTCAGGTCAATGATTTCTCGGACAAGGTCCAGTATCTCGGCCAGGGACTGGGTTCCCTGATCACAAGAGGGAAGAGGATTGTAAGCTCCTACGAGGATACCATCCCGCAGATCGCAGCGGGACTGTCGAACGGTGGTGAGGCGATTGCCTTCAATCGCAGATCGATGATCGAACAGGCTGCAAGCGTCCGGGCAATCGCGCGCGGCATCCAGACCAAGCTCGCCTCGACGCTGTCTGCCATGCAGATCGGCGACACAACCCGCCAGCGGATCGAGCATTGCCAGTCAACGCTCACGCTCCTCGACGATTTTCTGGCCTCACCGGACGCTACGCCGCTGACCGGTCCTCAGCGCGACAACCTGTCCGCTGTCATCCGGAGGCTTGTCTCCCATCAGCTCAGGCAGTCCATCGATCATTTCGAGCGTGACACGGCAAAGATCGTCGCAAGCGTGACGAGTTTCCGTTCAGAGCTCCAGAAGATCGATGCAATCCGGGAAACGATGGCAGAAGGCCAGGGCAGCGACGCCGCCATGCGCCAGCTCGACACCGGCGTCGGCGTTGCGCGCGAAGCGGTTCGCCAGATCGAAGCCGTTGCCGGCGAGGCGACGGAACTCAGCCGGTCGACCGGCCAGACCGTAAGCGAGCTCGTCACCAGCATCGGCGTCGTGCAACTGGTCCGCACCGATATTCACTACATGGCCCTCAATACCAATCTGCGCTGCGGCAGGATCGGAGATCAGGGCAAGGCGATCAACGTGGTTGCCGCCGAACTGCGCAATTACGCGGGCGAACTGGATGGTGCCGCCGACAAGATCCTCGTTCATCTCAGAATGCTGGAAGAATCTGCGCAAAAGCTCAGCGCCTGCGAAGATACGGGCGGCTCGCTCGATCTTCGGCTCGAACAGGCACTCGCCAATATCCGCGTTGTCGGCGATCGCATGGGGACCGAAATGTCGCTGCTTGGCGAACACAGCCGATCCGCCGTCGGCGAAATCGATGCCTCGCTTGCTCGGCTTGATTTCAAGGTTGAGCTTGGTGAGGTTTTGCGGGCCTGCGTGGAAGAGGGCGAAGCCTTCGCAAGCGCCCGGCCACTGGCCGCCATCGAGCCTGCCCTCATCGAACTCGGGGCTCGCATTTCCGCCCTTTACACAATGGGTTTGGAACGTGAACTGCACGCGAAGATCATGGGAACCACACCCCTTGGCGAAGCGTCCCTCGTCTCGGTTGCATGAGTGACGACACGCTGTTTTCAGGCGTCATCGGCATCGACGGCCTCCAAGTCAGACCGATTAAATACCCGCTGGACCTTGACCTTTCGCCGGGCCTTTGTCATGTGACCGCCTTCATTTGACGAAGCGCCCCATCGGGACGAGCCCCGGCGGCGTTATACGAAAGAAACAACATGACCAAGCCCACATCCTCGGCGCCGTCGCAGCGCATGCTTCGTGTTGGCGAACAGGTACGCGCCGCCATCACCCAGGTCCTGCAACGTGGCGAAGTTCGCGACGACCTGCTCGAGAAAACCGTGATTTCCGTTTCGGAAGTGCGCATGTCGACCGATCTGAAGGTCGCGACGGCCTATGTGACGCCCCTTGGCGTCGCTGACCATGACATCGTGATCGCAGCGCTTAACCGGCATGCCAAGTATATCCGCGGCCGAATAGCCGGCCAGCTCCGTCAGATGAAATACATGCCGGAAGTGCGCTTCCGCGACGATACGAGCTTCGACAACTACAAGAAGATCGACGAGCTTCTTCGCTCGCCGGAGGTCCAGCGTGATCTCAACAGCGACGAAACCAAAGACCAGAAATAACAATCAAGAAGTATTGATGTCCAAACCCCGCAAACCAAAGGGCCGGCCGGTTTCCGGCTGGCTTATTCTCGACAAGCCGATCGATTTCGGCTCGACCGAAGCCGTGTCCAAGATCAAGTGGCTGTTCAATGCCCAGAAGTGCGGCCATGCCGGCACGCTGGATCCGCTTGCGTCAGGCATGCTGCCGATCGCGCTTGGCGATGCGACGAAGACAGTGCCCTATGTCATGGATGGGCGGAAGATCTACGAATTCGCCGTCACCTGGGGCGAGGAGCGGTCGACCGACGACCTCGAGGGCGCTGTCACCGCATCGTCCGACAGCCGTCCGAGCGAAGAGCAGATCCGCGCGCTTCTGCCCAACTACACCGGCACGATCAATCAGATCCCGCCGCAGTTTTCTGCGATCAAGATCGCCGGCGAACGGGCCTATGACCTCGCCCGCGACGGCGAGACCGTCGAAATCCCCTCGCGCGAGGTCCAGATCTTTCGCCTGACGCTCCTCGGTGTGACACCGGACAAGGCGCATTTCGAAGTGGAATGCGGCAAGGGCACCTATGTTCGGGCGCTCGCCCGTGACTTCGGCCGCGATCTCGGCTGCTACGGTCATATCTCGGAACTGCGCCGCACCTTCGTTGCGCCCTTTGCCGAAGACCGCATGGTGCCGCTCGCCGAACTCGTGGCCCTGGAAAAGATCGAGGATCGCGACGAACGGCTTGCAGCCCTTGATGCCTTCATGATCAACACGTCTGAAGCGCTTTCCAGCCTGCCGCATCTGCCTGTCACAGACGATCAGGCCCACCGCATCAAGATGGGCAATCCGATTATCCTGCGCGGCCGCGATGCACCGGCTGACGAAGCGGAAGCCTATGCGACCGTGCGCGGCAAGCTGCTCGCCATCGGCGAGATCGGCCAGGGAGAGTTCCGTCCCAAGCGGGTGTTTGGCTGAGCCTCTTCCATTCTCTCCTTGAATGGTCTATAGGCACCGCCAGCAAAAGCAGGCTTTTCCGCCTGTTTTGCGTTTCACGGCCAAGACTGGACGGCATCCCGGCCTTAGGCGACCCATAATCCTCATATTCGAAAGGATAACACGATGTCGATCACTGCAGAGCGCAAGGCCGAACTCATCAAGGAATACGCAACCGTTGAAGGCGACACCGGTTCGCCGGAAGTCCAGGTTGCGATCCTCACCGAGCGGATCAACAATCTGACCGAACACTTCAAGGGCCACAAGAAGGACAACCACTCCCGTCGTGGCCTTCTGACCATGGTTTCCACACGTCGTTCGCTTCTCGACTACGTCAAGAAGAAAGACGAATCCCGTTACAGCAAGTTGATTGCTGCTCTGGGCATTCGCCGCTAAAAATTTCCGGCGGGCGCTCAATCGGGCGCCTGCCGGTTTCTCATTCGGGCCAAGCGTCCGATGCAATGTTTGCGATGCGCTTTATCTCGCGCCGCAAGAATGCCCGCAGACCCGGATGGGCCGGATCTGCAAAAACCAAACCGTTGACCTGTCATGGGGCAGGATTGCCGGATGCTTTCGACCAGGGATCACTCAAAGACCCTGATCAGACGTCGACCACCGAAGTCGCCGACCCGAAGCCTCCCGTTGTCTTGCCCGTGATCTGTCACATCGATTGCGGTCGACTATGCACTGCGCCGGCTACGGCACTGCGCGTGCTCCCGCATTAAAGGACACCATATGTTCAATACCCACTCCGTCGAAATCGAATGGGCAGGCCGCCCGCTGAAGCTTGAAACGGGCAAGATCGCCCGCCAGGCTGACGGCGCGGTTCTCGCCACCTACGGCGAAACCGTCGTTCTCGCCACCGTTGTTTCGGCCAAGTCGGCCAAGCCCGGCCAGGACTTCTTCCCGCTGACCGTAAACTACCAGGAAAAGACCTATGCCGCCGGCAAGATCCCGGGCGGCTATTTCAAGCGCGAAGGTCGCCCGTCGGAAAAGGAAACGCTGGTTTCCCGCCTGATCGACCGTCCGATCCGCCCGCTTTTCCCGGAAGGCTACAAGAACGAGACCCAGGTCGTCGTTACCGTCATCCAGCACGACCTTGAAAACGATCCGGACGTATTGTCGATGGTTGCAGCCTCCGCTGCCCTGACGATCTCTGGCGTTCCTTTCATGGGCCCGGTTGGCGGCGCACGCGTCGGCTACATCAACGGCGAATACGTTCTGAACCCGCATCTCGACGAGATGGACGAGTCGGTTCTCGACCTCGTCGTTGCCGGCACCCAGGACGCCGTCCTGATGGTCGAGTCGGAAGCCAAGGAACTCAACGAAGAGATCATGCTCGGCGCCGTCATGTTCGGCCACAAGGGCTTCCAGCCGGTTATCGACGCGATCATCAAGCTCGCTGAAGTTGCCGCCAAGGAGCCACGCGATTTCCAGCCGGAAGATCATTCCGCGCTCGAAGCCGAAATGCTGCAGCACTTCGAAGCCGAACTGCGCACCGCCTACAAGAACACTCAAAAGGCTGAACGCTACGCTGCCGTCGACGCCGTCAAGGCGAAGGTCAAGGCACACTTCTTCCCGGAAGGCGTAGAGCCGAAGTACCCGGCCGAAGTCATCGGCGCGACCTTCAAGCACCTGCAGGCGAAGATCGTTCGCTGGAACATCCTCGACACCAAGAGCCGCATCGACGGTCGTGATCTCGAGACCGTTCGCAAGATCGTGTCGGAAGTCGGCATCCTGCCGCGCACCCACGGTTCGGCCCTGTTCACACGCGGCGAAACCCAGGCGATCGTTGTTGCGACGCTCGGCACCGGCGAAGACGAACAGTATGTCGATAGCCTGACCGGCATGTACAAGGAACGCTTCCTTCTGCATTACAACTTCCCTCCCTACTCGGTTGGCGAAACCGGCCGCATGGGTTCCCCAGGGCGTCGCGAAATCGGCCACGGCAAGCTCGCATGGCGCGCGATCCGTCCGATGCTGCCAACGGCTGAACAGTTCCCCTACACGCTGCGCGTCGTCTCCGAGATCACCGAGTCGAACGGCTCGTCCTCGATGGCAACCGTCTGCGGCACATCGCTTGCCCTGATGGACGCTGGCGTCCCGCTCGCAAAGCCTGTTGCCGGTATCGCTATGGGCCTGATCCTCGAAGGCGAACGCTTTGCCGTTCTCTCCGACATCCTCGGTGACGAAGATCATCTCGGCGACATGGACTTCAAGGTTGCAGGTACTGTCGACGGCATCACCTCGCTGCAGATGGACATCAAGATCGCCGGCATCACCGAAGAGATCATGAAGGTCGCGCTCGGCCAGGCACAGGGTGGCCGCAAGCACATCCTCGCCGAAATGGCCAACGCCATCACCGAAGGTCGCTCGGAACTCGGCGAATTCGCACCGCGCATCGAAGTGATGAACATCCCAGTCGACAAGATCCGTGAAGTCATCGGTTCGGGCGGCAAGGTCATCCGCGAAATCGTTGAAAAGACCGGCGCCAAGATCAACATCGAAGACGACGGCACGGTCAAGATTGCCTCCGCCTCCGGCAAGGAAATCGAAGCGGCCCGCAAGTGGATCCATTCGATCGTTGCTGAACCGGAAGTCGGCACCATCTACGAAGGTACCGTTGTGAAGACCGCCGACTTCGGCGCCTTCGTCAACTTCTTCGGCGCCCGCGACGGTCTGGTCCATATCAGCCAGCTCGCTTCCGACCGTGTTGCCAAGACCCAGGACGTGGTCAAGGAAGGCCAGAAGGTCTGGGTCAAGCTGATGGGCTTCGACGAGCGCGGCAAGGTTCGCCTGTCGATGAAGGCCGTCGACCAGGCCACCGGCCAGGAAGTCAAGAAGGCTGACGGCGAAGCTGCCGAATAAGCCCTCGACCTATCGAGAGATCGAGGCGCGGAAGGAATAACTTCCGCGCCTTTTTTGTTTTCACCGACGACACGACCGCCCGAGATCCGATCATGACCCGAGAAGCCCTGAAGACCCTTTTCCATCCCTTCGCCACCGACGCGATCCAAACGCCCGGCGAGGGTGAGCGCATACTGTTTCTGGGTGCGGAAGCGGGCAATGCCCTGCCTGACGGGTTTGATGCCGAGATCACGGCCATCCAGCCGTTCCGCCCACTGTTCCGCAGCCTGCGCGACAACGCGTTTCCCGAGCCCGAGGGCGAGGATTACGACGGTGCGCTTGTCCTGTGCGGCAAGCATCGCGGCGAGAACGAAAACCGCATTGCCGAAGCGCTTGCGCGGGTGAAGGTCGGCGGAGTTATCGTCGTTGCCGGCGGCAAGGAAGACGGTATCGCGCCCATTCGAACGATGCTGCTGAAGCTCGGCATCACGCTGGACTACGCGCCGAAGTATCACGGCGTTGCCATCTGGTTCGGCCGGCCGGAGGATGCGTCTGGCGCGATCCAGGCACTGAAAAAAACGGCCGTGACGGTCGATGGTCGCTTCCAGGCCGCTCCCGGCATGTTCTCGCACGACCGCATCGATCCGGGTTCCGAACTTCTGGTAAGCCGCTTCCCGACGGATTTCGATGGCAATGCCGCCGATTTGGGTGCGGGCTGGGGTTATCTTTCGGTGATGCTGGCCGAGCGTTCGCCCCGCGTGAACCGTATCGACCTGTTCGAGGCCGATCACCGGGCGTTGGAATTTGCAAAGCAGAACGTTGCGCACAATTGCCCGGATCTCGAAGCCCGCTTCTTCTGGCAGGATCTGGGAACCGAGCCGCCAAAGGAAAAATACGACCTCGTCATCATGAACCCGCCCTTCCATGAGACGCAGGCTGCGGATCCGGAACTGGGCAAGACGATGATCCGCACGGCGGCAGGCGCGCTCAGAAGCGGCGGCAGGCTGATGCTGGTCGCCAATCGCGGCATGCAATACGAGCCGGTGCTCGAGGAAGCGTTCCGGGAATACGGCGAAACCTGCCGCAACGCCCGCTTCAAGATCCTGTGGGCGAAGAAGTAACGTCACCCCTCAAAATCTAGGATTGCCCGTCCCGACAGCTCGAATGCACACTGAAGTTGCGTTCGAGCTGTCGGGGTTTTTGTATGAAAGGCGTTGTTTCAGCACTTCTGCTCTTGATCGCCACTGAAACGGCGAGCGCCGGAGAGCCGCGCGCCAGTGTTCGCTTGACCTGGGAATGGTTCAACACCGCGGAAACCTATCGCAAATACAAGGTCAAAGGGCCGGATGACCTTCGCATCGCTGCGCATTACTTCCGGCTCGCAGCCAGGAACGGCAACGCTGCGGCAGCATACAAGCTCGGTGAAGCTTATGAGATAGGCTCAGGTGTCCCAATCAATCTTCCGGAAGCGCTTCGCTGGTATCGCCAGTCCGCCGACGCTGGCGACATGCATGCGGAGCTGAAGGTCGGCTGGTTCTATCAGAAGGGCTTGAGCCTGCAGGTTGATCCGTCACGGGCCGTCGATTGGTACGAACGCTCCGCCAAGAAAGGCAACCTGTGGGCATACCACATGCTGGCCTTCATGCTGATGGACGGGGAGGGTGTCGCAAAGGACCTTGCCCTTGCGCAGCGCTATTTCGAAAAGAGCCTGCCTTTCACCCACGATCACTGGGCACAGCTGAAGCTTTCGCAGTTGATCAGAGCGAGCGATCCACGGCGCTCCAAAGAACTGCTCAAGCAGGCAGCGAACGCCGGCAATGCGGACGCGATCCGGGAATTGAACGCATTTTGAGAATGCCCGCCCATGTTAGGATAGCAGGCGCTAAACCCTACGGAGCGTCGGACTTGCGCAGTTTGTCGAGGCTGGGCAGTGAGGTGATGCTGTAGCCGGCGTCGACGTAATGGACTTCGCCGGTCACACCGCGGGAGAGATCCGACAGCAGATAGAGCGCGGAGCCGCCGATATCCTCGATCGTGGCAGTGCGGCGCAGCGGCGCGTTCTGCTGGTTCCAGGCGTAGATCGCCCGTGCATCGGAAATCCCGGCGCCGGCAAGCGTGCGCACGGGGCCGGCAGAGATCGTGTTGACGCGGATATCGCTCGGGCCGAAATCGGCGGCCAGATAGCGCACCGAGGCTTCAAGCGCTGCCTTGGCAACGCCCATCACGTTGTAGTTCGGAATGACGCGCTGTGAACCGTTATAGGTCAGCGTCAGCATAGAGCCGCCATCAGGCATCAGGGCTGCGGCGCGCTTGGCGATTTCCGTGAAGGAAAAGCAGGAGATCACCATCGTACGCGAGAAATTCTCGCGCGTCGTGTCGGCGTAGAGGCCCTTCAGCTCGTTCTTGTCGGAGAAGCCGATGGCATGAACGAGAAAGTCGATCGTGCCCCAGCGTTCGCGCAGCGCTTCAAACGTTGCGTCGACCGACGCGATATCTTCGACGTCGCAGGGAACCACGAAATCTGAGCCGAGTTCGGCGGCAAGCGGTCTGACCCGCTTGCCCAGCGCTTCACCCTGATAGGTGAAAGCCACTTCCGCACCCTGTGCCGCGACCGCTTTGGCAATTCCCCAGGCGATCGAGTGGTTGTTGGCAACGCCCATGATCAGGCCGCGCTTGCCCTGCATGATTCCGGACATCAAATTATCCGTTATGACGCTGGAAGACGAGCGTGGCGTTGGTGCCGCCAAAGCCGAACGAGTTGGAGAGCACAGTGTCGATCTTGGCATTGTCGATCCGCTTGCGAACGATCGGTACGCCGTCAAATTCCGGATCCAGCGTCTGGATGTGCGCGCTTTCACCGATAAAGCGTTCCTGCATCATCAGAAGGCCGTAGATGGATTCCTGCACTCCGGCACCGCCGAGCGAGTGGCCGGTCAGAGACTTGGTCGACTGGATGTGCGGGATCTTGTCCTTGAACACTTCGCGGATGGCGCCAATTTCCTTGGAATCGCCAACCGGTGTCGAGGTGCCGTGGGTGTTGATGTAGTCGACCTCGCCTTCCACGTTGGCAAGCGCCTGACGCATGCAGCGGATGGCGCCTTCGCCAGATGGTGCGACCATGTCGTAGCCATCGGATGTGGCGCCGTAGCCGGTGAGTTCTGCGTAGATCTTGGCGCCGCGCGCCTTGGCATGCTCCAGTTCTTCAAGCACGAGAACGCCCGCGCCACCGGCGATGACGAAACCGTCGCGGTCGGCGTCATAAGCGCGCGAAGCCGTCGCTGGCTGGTCGTTGTACTTGGAGGACATGGCGCCCATCGCGTCGAACAGGTTCGACATGGTCCAGTCGAGGTCTTCGTGGCCGCCGGCGAACATCACGTCCTGCTTGCCCCACTGGATCATCTCCGCGGCATTGCCGATGCAATGCGCAGACGTCGAGCAGGCCGACGAGATCGAGTAGTTGACGCCGTGGATCTTGAACCAGGTCGCAAGCGTCGCAGACGCTGTCGACGACATCGCCTTCGGCACGGCAAACGGACCGATCCGCTTCGGGCTGTTGTTCTTGATCGTCGTCTCGGCCGCTTCGATCAGGGTGCGGGTGGAAGGACCGCCCGAACCCATGATGATGCCGGTGCGCTCGTTCTCGCTGTAATCCTTTTCCTCAAGTCCGGAATCGGCCAGCGCCTGCTTCATCGCCACATGGTTCCACGCTCCACCCTGGGACAGGAAGCGCATGGCGCGGCGATCGACGAGTTCCGTCGTATCGATGTTGGGCTTGCCCCAGACCTGGCACTTGAAGCCGTGCTCGGCGAAATCCGGCGAGAAAGAAATACCGGACTTTGCCTGCCGCAGGGACTCGGTGACTTCGGCTGCGTCGTTACCGATCGAGGACACGATACCGAGCCCAGTGACAACTACCCGTCTCATTTCATCAAACCTTTGTTGTTTTCGACAGCTGCGCTTTTCAAGCAGTTCAGGCGGTCTTTTCCTTGGACAGACCCACGCGGAGGTCCGTCGCCTGATAGATGGTCTCGCCATCGGCCTTCAGCCAGCCGTCGGCGGTGCCCAGCACGAGGCGACCCCTCATGACGCGCTTGAAGTCGATGCCGTATTCCAGAAGCTTGGTGTCCGGGCGGATCATGCCCTTGAACTTCACTTCGCCGGTCGAAAGCGCCATGCCGCGGCCGGGTTCACCCAGCCAGCCCAGGAAGAAGCCGGTCAGCTGCCACATGCCGTCAAGGCCAAGGCAGCCCGGCATAATCGGGTTGCCTTCGAAATGGCAGGGGAAATACCAGTCGTCCGGACGCACGTCGTATTCAGCCCGGATGTAACCCTTGTCGAAGGCGCCGCCGGTTTCCGAGATCTCCGTGATCCGGTGGACCATCAGCATGGGCGGCAACGGCAGCTGCGCATTGCCGGGACCAAACAGATCACCGTGGGCGCAAGCGAGGATTTCTTCGTAGCTGAAGCTGGACTGTCTGGTGGACATGAATTTCCGTTTCCCCCCGTTTGAAGCTTTTGTTTCCCAAGCTTTAGAGCAAGATGGGCCGAAATTGAAGTCTTGCCATGACAACACAGGTGCTGTCTGGGGAAGACTGCAGCTGCGGAAGCATCGCATTCAGGTCCGCATATAGGAAGCGGAGAGCGCAAACCAGTGGTAAAACACCGAAAATTAGCGTTTTTGCCGACCGCTGAAGGACGTGCTAAGGGACACTATTGAAAGAATTCATCTTAAAAGTTATATCGGAAATCAGATTAGATCCCGTGTGACGAAACGGTTGGAGCCGAAGCACATATGGCGGATGCCATGCCGAACATCGAGATTAGATTGCGCCATTGCGGCCTTCGACCGACGAGGCAGCGCGTCGCGTTGGCGGATCTGTTGTTTGCAAAGGGTGATCGGCATCTGACGGTCGAGGAACTGCACGCGGAAGCCACGGAAGCCGGCGTGCCGGTCTCGCTCGCAACCGTCTATAATACCCTCCACCAGTTTACCGAGGCAGGCCTCATCCGCGTTCTCGCCGTTGAGAGCGCACGCACCTATTTCGACACCAATATTTCCGATCACCATCACTTCTTTGTCGAAGGGCGCAACGAGGTGCTGGATATCCCGATCAGCAATCTGGAAATCGGCAATCTCCCGGATGCGCCCGAGGGCATGGAAATCGCCCATGTCGACGTCATCATCCGGCTGCGCGAAAAGCGCGGCTAATCCTTGGCCTTGCCCTTGATCGCCTCGTCTGCTGGTCGCCCCGGACGTGACTTGTAGCGTGGCAGCGTCCAGCCGTAATGGATCGCGCCGCCCCGCAAGGCGAAGGCGACACATACCCCGAAGCCTGAACTGACATACTGCGGAAAACCGAGCGCTTGTGCCGCCGTGAACGCACCCGCGCCGGCAATCGCGGCCGTGATATAGATTTCCGAGCGCAGCAGCACGGAAGGCTCGTTTGCGAGAAGATCGCGCAAGATCCCGCCGAATGCCGCCGTCAGCGCGCCGGTGATGATCGCGATCGTGGGTGATCCGGTCGCGGCCAGGCCCTTGGCCGCACCCAGCACGGTGTAGGCGGCAAGGCCCACCGCATCGAGCCAGATCAGCAGGCGATAGCGCCATTCGACCCGGTGTGCCGTCAGGTAGACGAGAACGCCGGTTACGACGCAGATCAGGATATAGGTCGGGTCGAGAACCCAGAAGACCGGGGTACGGCCAAGAATGATGTCACGCACCGTGCCGCCGCCGAGCCCGGTCACGGCTGCGAAGAACAGAAACCCAATGAGATCGAGCTCCTTTCTTGATGCCGCAAGCGCACCGGTTGCGGCAAACACCGCGATGCCGGCATAATCGAGGATCATCAGCAGGGACATTCCATTCTCCAGCGTCGCGCAAGTGCATTGCTCTAGATGATCACGCTAACAACGGCAACGGCATCTCCGGTCAGGTCCGATGATGTCATGAACAGATGATTTGAGAATATGGGTAGGTGCGGTGAATAAGGTCTTGATACTTCTGGTCGCTCTCGTCCTGCTGCCGACGTTCGCGTCAGCCCAGCAGAAACTGTTCAGCGATCCGGAAGTCACGGAAAAGAGCCATTTCCAGAAAACCTGCGGAAAAGTCGAGTTCGGTCCGGGCTTCGTCAAACGTTTCGACATCAACAATGATGGCATAACGGACGTCGTCACCGATCACAGCGACCTGACGTGCGACGGCGTTCGCGGCCCCAAATGCAATGCAGATGGCTGCCCGCAGAACTTCTACGTCCAGGCGAAGGAGGGCGGCTATATCATGATCGCCACCGCCCAGATCTACGGCTACGATTTCGTCCAGTATTTCGGCAACATGGTGTTCATGCTGCAGATGCATCCGCGGTTCTGCGAGCGCACCGATGCCGCGCCCTGCGTCATGCGGGTCCGCGTCCGCGGCGGCCGTTTCGTGACGATCTCGAAACAGTAATCGCGGCCCCTTCAGGGATCAGGGCGCCTTGATGCTGTCGATACGGCCCGCGAACCTATAGCCGAGAACGGCCATCCACTCCCGCGCGGCCGTCGCCGTCAGCTGCGCATTGAGCGCCGGCTGGGTGAAATCCAGCTTGGCGGATACGATGCCGCTGGTGCGAAAGTCGGTGGGCCAAGGCCGGACCGCTATTCCCGCCTTCTGAAACAGGGCGACGGAACGGGGCATGTGGAAGGCCGAGGTGATCAGCGCGCAATCGCTGAAGCCACGCTGCTTCAGAATTTCAGCTGTATTGAGCGTATTCTCGTAGGTGGTGCGCGATGTGTTTTCCTTCACCACCCGGTCCGCTGCTATGCCGAAGGCCGTGAAAAACCGTTCGGACGCCTGCGCTTCGCCTTCATAGACGCCACTGAACGATCCGTCGCCGCCGGAAATCAGGATGCGCGACTGCGGAAATTGCAGCGCCAGCCGACCCGCTTCGATAAAGCGGTCCGCCGCCTGGTTGAATTCGATGCCACCCCGCGCCGCCGTCACCTCGCTCTCGAAGGCGCCGCCGAGAATGATCGTGCAGGAAAGGTCGGCGGGATCGGTTGCCGGCTTCGGGTAGCGGGCCTCCAGAGACTGCAGCGCCAAAGCGCCCGCCGTCGTATAGAGCGTCACGAACAGGGTGAGCGCGCAAAGAAGTGCCGACATGCCGGAAAGCTTCCGCAGGCCGAAAAGTCCGAAGAGAGCGGCAAGGGCCGAAAGCAGGAAGGCGATGGAGAGCGGCTGTGCGAGCAGCCAGATCAGCTTGGAAATGAAAAACATGGACCGTCGTCTGTTTGAGTCCCGGCCAGTCTATCCTGTCGCGGGCCGATGGTGAACGCGGCAACGGTCACTCTGTCTTGAGATAGTCTTCAACGCCGCGCGCCGCAGCAAGGCCCGTGGCAAAGCAGGCGGTCAGAAGATAGCCGCCGGTCGGCGCCTCCCAGTCGAGCATCTCGCCGGCTGCGAACAGACCGGGAAGCCGCTTGAGCATATAGCCGCTATCGAGCTCGTCCCAGGCAATGCCACCGGACGAGGAGATCGCTTCCGCAATCGGGCGGGGGCGAAGCAGCGGGATCGGCAGGGACTTGATCGCCCGTGCCAGATCCTCCGGCGGCATCCGGTTCACATCCGGTATCAGTTCGCGCAGCAGGGCAGCCTTGACGCCGTCGAGGCCTGCACCCTTGCGCAACCGGTTGGAAAAGCTCGCTTTCGCATCCTGCCGCGAGAGGTCGCGCACGAGACGATCAAAGCTGCGGCCCGGCACGAGGTCGACATCAAGAGCCGCCTTTCCATCCCTGTTGATCAGTTCACGCAGGACTGCCGAATGCGCATAGACAAGGCTGCCTTCGATCCCGTGTTTCGAAATCACGAACTCGCCCTGATAGGTGCCCGCATCCGATCGCGTCGAGACGGATTTGAGCGGTGCCCCGGCAAAACGCTCGACGAACACGTCGCTCCACGCAACGTCGAAGCCGCAATTGGCCGCCTGGAACTCCGTTACCGCAATCCCCTCGGCCTTCAGCCACGGCACCCAGGCCGCATCCGAACCCAGCCGTGGCCAGCTTGCGCCACCAACCGCCAGAATGACCGCATCCGGGCGGATGAGAAGGTCGCCATCAACAGTTTCAAATCGGTAACCGCCGCCTTCGAACCCCGTCCAGCGATGGCGGGTCTTCAGCACCACGCCCTGGTTGCCCAGCCGGGCAAGCCACCCCCGCAGCAGTGGCGATGCTTTCATGGCAACCGGAAAAACCCGGCCCGATGTCCCCACGAATGTTTCCGTCCCGAGCTCCTGTGCCCAGGCGCGAACATCCGATGGCGTGAACGCATCAAGCGCCGGTTGCATCCGCGAGGAAGGCGAGCCGAAACGTCCGGCAAACCGATCAAAATCCTCCGCATGGGTGATATTGAGCCCGGACTTTCCAGCCAGCAGAAATTTCCGCCCAAAGGTCGGCATCGCCTCGTAAACGGTCACCGAAAATCCGGCAGCGGAAAGATGCTCCGCCGCCATCAGTCCCGCCGGCCCACCGCCTATGATCGCAACCTGTCTGGTCATGATCTCCGGTTACGGCAGATCACGCCGTTTTGCCATAGCCCCCAGCCGTCGGCGTGGTCACGGTCACCGCTTCGCCCGCCTCAATCACCGTCTGGGCGCAGCCCTGAAGTGTCTCGATCGAGCCGTCGAGCCTGCGCACGGTGGTCATCCCGAGTTCGCCCTCTCCGCCGCCGTCAAGGCCGTGCGGGTGGAGCGTCCGATGCGAGGAGAGGATGGCGCAGTCCATCGTTTCGAGAAACCGGATCGTCCGCTTCGTGCCGTCGCCTGCCGCAAACTGCCCCTGCCCGCCGGAATTGTCGCGGATGTGGAAATCTTCGAGCAGCACCGGATAGCGCGTCTCCAGGATTTCCGGATCGGTGAGACGCGAGTTGGTCATGTGCACATGGACAGCGTCGGTGCCGGCAAAGCCGCTACCGTCGTTGAACCGGCCGGCCGGCGAACCGGAGCACAGCGTCTCGTAATACTGGTAGGTGGCGTTGCCGAAGGTCAGGTTGTTCATCGTGCCCTGGCTTGCTGCGATCGCACCCAGCGCGCCGAACAGAGCATTCGTCACGTGCTGCGACGTCTCGACATTTCCGGCAACGACCGCTGCCGGATATTGCGGCTTGAGCATCGAACCATCAGGCACGATGATGCGGATCGGCTTCAGGCACCCGGCATTCATCGGGATCGAGCTCTCCACCATCACGCGGAACACGTAAAGAACGGCCGCGCGCGTCACCGGTTCGGGCGCATTGAAATTGTTCTTTTTCTGCTCGCTGGTGCCGGTAAAATCGACCGTCGCCTCGCGCTTTTGCCTGTCGATGGTGATCTTGACCTTGATCGTGCTGCCCTGGTCTGTCGCGTAGGAAAACTCCGCGTCACCAAGTTTTTCCAGCACGCGGCGAACGCTTTCCTCCGCATTGTCCTGCACGTGGCCCATATAGGCCTGCACGACATCTAGCCCGAACTGCGCGATCATCCGGCGCATTTCGTAGACGCCCTTTTCATTGGCCGCGATCTGCGCCCTCAAGTCCGCGACGTTCTGTGCAACGTTGCGGGCAGGGTAGGGATGGTCGGACAGGAGGTTGGTGATGCCCGCCTCGTCAAACCGGCCGCGATCGACCAGAAGCACGTTGTCGAACAGGACGCCTTCTTCGTCGACGGTCGTCGCCAGCGGTGTCATCGAGCCCGGCGCTGTGCCGCCGACATCGGCATGGTGACCGCGCGAGGCGACGTAGAACAGGATCTTCTCACCCGCGTCATCGAACACCGGTGTCACCACGGTAATATCGGGCAGATGCGTTCCGCCATTGTAGGGCGCGTTCAACGCAAACACGTCACCGGGACAGATCTTGCCTTGGTTCTGCGCAATAATGCTTTCAACGGAGCGGTCCATCGATCCGAGATGAACCGGCATATGCGGTGCATTGGCGACCAGAGCGCCGTTCTCGTCGAACACGGCGCAGGAGAAATCCAGTCGTTCCTTGATGTTGACGGAGGACGCCGTGTTCTGCAGCGTCACGCCCATCTGCTCGGCGATCGACATGAACAGGTTGTTGAAGACCTCGAGCAGAACGGGATCGGCCTGGGTGCCGACAGCCTTGGCACGCGAGAGCTCCACGATACGCTTCAGGACGACGTGGTTGAGCCGGGTCACTTCGAAAGCCCAGCCGTCCTCGATCACGATGGTCTGGTGCGGCTCGACGATCAGGCAGGGACCGTTGGCACGCGCGCCGGGCCCGATGTCGGCGCGGCGATAGACAGGTGCATCGCGCCACGCGCCGGTGGAAAAGAACCGCGTGTTCTCCGCAGCCGTTGGGGCCGCGTCGTCCAGCGCAAACTCGGGTTCCGATGCATCGGCACCGCCACCGATCGCCTCCACCTCGTAGGCCTCGAAGATGATCTCGCGGTTTTCGAAGATAAAGCCGAACTGCTTCCGGTGGACAGTCTCGAACGCTGCCGTCATCTCGGCGGCATCTGTCACCGCGACCGAGAGGGTCGTATCCGTGCCCTGATAGCGAAGATGGGCGCGGTGCAGAACCTCGGTCTGCGCTTGAGCCACGCCTTGCGAACCCATTTCCTCGAGCACGCTGGCGGAAAGTTCGTCGCGAACCGGGTCAAGCGACGCCAGTGCTTTGGTAAGCGGCCGCGACACCGTACGCTGGCGGGTGGCGCGAATATCAGCGAGACCCATCCCGTAGGCGGACAGGATGCCGGAAAACGGATGGATCAGGACCGTCGAGATACCGAGCGCGTCCGCTGTCAGGCAGGCATGCTGACCGCCGGCGCCACCGAAACAGGTCAGCGCGTAATACGTGACATCGTAGCCGCGCTGGACACTGATTTTTTTGACGGCATTGGCCATGTTCTCGACCGCGATGGCAAGGAAGCCATCCGCCACCTGTTCCGGCGTGCGGCCATCGCCGACCACCGTCGCCATCTCCTCGAAGGCTTTCCGCACGGCACCGGCATCCAGTGGCTCGTCGCGGTTTGGCCCGAAAATCCTAGGGAAGAGTTCTGGTGAAAGCTTGCCCAGCATCACGTTCGCATCGGTGACGGTAAGCGGTCCGCCGCGGCGATAGGCCTTCGGGCCGGGATTGGCGCCGGCGGAATCCGGGCCGACGCGGAACCGACCGTTTTCGAAATGCAGGATAGAGCCCCCGCCGGCCGCGACCGTGTGGATCGACATCATCGGCGCGCGCATCCGCACGCCAGCGACTTCGGTCTCGAACGAACGTTCAAGCTCTCCGTCATAGTGCGAAACATCGGTGGACGTGCCGCCCATGTCGAAGCCGACCATTCTGTCGAACCCGGCAAGTCGCGAGGTTTCGACCGCGCCAACGACGCCGCCGGCCGGGCCTGACAGGATTGCGTCCTTGCCCTGAAACAGTCGTGCCGCGGTAAGGCCCCCAGACGACTGCATGAACATCAGCTGCGGTCCCTCAGAACCGGCAGTCTCCGCATCCGTGCCAAGCTCGCTCGCCACCTGATCGACGTAACGGCGCAGGATCGGTGAGAGATAGGCGTCGACGACGGTCGTGTCGCCGCGGCCGACCAGCTTGATCAGTGGCGAAACCTCATGGCTGACCGAGACCTGAGCAAAGCCGATCTCGCGGGCGATCGTTGCAACGAGCTGTTCATGAGCCGGATAACGATAGGCATGCATAAAGACGATAGCGATCGCACGGTAGCCCGCATCGAACTGCGCCTGAAGGTCCGCGCGCACCGTCGCCTCGTCCGGCTCCGCCTCGACTTCTCCGTCGGCACGCACGCGTTCTTCGACTTCCACGACCGCCGTGTAGAGCAGTTCGGGCTTCACGATCTTCTTGGCAAAGATGTCGGTTCGGGCCTGATAACCGATCGCCAGCGCATCTTTGAAGCCGCGTGTGGTGACGAGAAGCGTCCGCTCGCCCTTGCGCTCCAGCAGCGCATTGGTGGCGACGGTCGTTCCCATTTTAACAGCGCCGACCAGTTCGGCCGGAATAGGTTGCCCAGCTTCGACCTGCAGCAACTCGCGAATGCCCTGCACGGCAGCATCGCGATAGGCTTCGGGATTTTCCGAAAGGACCTTGTGGGCCACAAGTGTCCCATCCGGCTTGCGCCCAACGATATCGGTAAATGTGCCGCCGCGGTCGATCCAGAAATCCCACTTGTCCTGCGCCATGCAATGCCCCCGTAACGATCGATTTGAGGCCACGAGAACATTTCGTCGATAAAACGTCAATGATCGATTGACAGGAAAATGCCCAGTACGGCATCATGCCTTTATAACAGGCAAAGTGGCCAGAAGAGCCGCGCCGCAAAGGCAACCGAGGGGAAGCCATATGAGCGATCTACGCATTCTTGTGCGGAGGGCAAACCGTGTCCACCGTTGATCCACGCCACAGCATCTTCCCCGAATGGCTCCGCAAAGGGTTGGACGGTTTGTACCTCGTGTCCGGCTGGCTGGCCGGGCTTTTCCTGATTGCGATCTTCCTCATCATGCTCGCGCTCTCCGCAGGTCGCCCGCTTGGGATAGACGTTCCGGCCGGCGACGATTTCGCATCCTGGGCAATGGCGGCGTCTGCCTTCCTCGGTCTCGCCCATACATTCCGCTCCGGCGAAATGATCCGCGTCGGCTTGCTGGTGGAAAGGTTCACCGGCCGTACCCGCCAGATGGTCGAGATTTTTGCCCTGCTGGTTGGGTCCGCCGCTGCCCTCTATTTCGCCTGGTACGCTTTCGACATGAACGTCACGTCGTGGCGGTTCAACGATCTTGCCCAAGGCGTCATCGCCATGCCGCTGTGGATCCCCCAGATCGGTTTTTCCGGCGGCCTGATCATCCTGGCTGTCGCCATGACGGACGAGCTTCTGCACGTGCTTTTCGGTGGGTCGCCGCGCTACGAAAAGCCGCCTGCCGAAACCGCTGAAGAAGTGATCGAACGCGCAATGCAGAGCGGGGCCTGACACATGGGAACGATCGAACTCGTCGAAATTGCCGGCGTCGTCCTCGTCGCGCTGCTGGCGCTTCTCGCCGCCGGCGTCTGGATCGGTATCTCGCTGCTGATCTGCGGCCTGATTGCCATGCTTTTCGTGCCGGGCATTCCGTTTGGCGCGGTGCTGGCCACCAACTCCTGGAGCAACGGCGCGTCCTGGTCGCTGGCGGCGCTCCCGCTGTTTGTCTGGATGGGCGAAATCCTTTTCAGGACAAAGCTGTCCGAAGAGATGTTCCGGGGTTTGGCACCCTGGCTTGGCTGGCTCCCGGGCAGGCTCATGCATGTCAACGTTCTCGGATGCGGCCTGTTCGGCTCGATCTCCGGTTCCTCGGCTGCAACCACGGCGATGATTGCCAAGATCGCCCTGCCGGAGTTGAAGAAGCGAGGCTATGACGAGATGGTCAGCCTCGGCTCGCTGGCCGGTGCCGGCACGCTCGGCATTCTCATCCCGCCATCGATCACCATGGTCGTCTATGCGGTCGCCGCCAACGTCTCGATCATCCAGATCTTCCTCGCGGGTTTCCTGCCGAGCCTGATCGTGATGGTCCTCTATTGCGGCTATATCGCCATTTGGTCACTGCTCAACCCCGACAAGCAGCCGCCTGCGCCGCCGAAAATGAGCTTTAAAGAGAAACTCAAGGAATCGGCCAACCTCATTCCAGTCAGCCTCCTGATCATCCTCGTCTTCGCAACGCTGTTGCTCGGCTGGGCCACGGCGACGGAATGTGCGGCCTGGGGTGTGGCCGGCTCGCTCGCGATT
The DNA here is from genome assembly GCF_001423215.1 of Rhizobium sp. Leaf321. NCBI lineage: Bacteria > Pseudomonadati > Pseudomonadota > Alphaproteobacteria > Hyphomicrobiales > Rhizobiaceae > Rhizobium > Rhizobium sp. Leaf321. Next base: position 34,682 of record NZ_LMOF01000006.1, read on the forward strand.
GCGGCGTGGTCGAAAACGCTCAGCTGGAAGTCCTTCTGGGACAGCGTCATGGGTGCGACACGTCTCACCTGCATGATCATGCTGATCCTGACGGGTGCCGGCTTCATGTCGATCGCCATGGGATATACCGGCATTCCGAACGCGCTGGCTGCCTGGGTCGATAGCTTCAACCTCAGCCCTTACGCTCTGATCGCCGTGCTGACGATCATGTATATTCTGCTTGGTGCGGCACTGGATGGACTGTCGATGATCGTCCTTACCACGGTTGTCGTTCTGCCGATGATCCAGCAGGCCGGCTTCGATCTCGTCTGGTTCGGCATCTTCCTGGTGCTGATCGTCGAGATGGCGGAGGTCTCTCCGCCGGTCGGCTTCAATCTCTTCGTTCTGCAGACGATGAGCGGGCGCGATAGCCTGACGGTGGCAAAAGCCTCGCTGCCGTTCTTTTTTCTGCTTGTGGCGACCGTCGCCATCATTACGGTTTTCCCGGAAATCGTGATGGTTCTGCCGAAAATGGCATTCCCGGGTTAATCACAAAGAGGGAACTCAAAATGAAGGTCACTGGAAAACTCGCCCGCCTCGGCATTGCCGCAGCCGCGCTCCTCGCGTCCACAGCATCGTCTTTCGCAGCCAACTGGGTCCTGCCGTCCGCCTACCCACCGACCAACTACCATGTCGAAAACCTCAACCAGTTCGCCAAGGACATCGATGCTGCCACCAAGGGTGAGCTGAAGATCACCGTCCATCCGAATGCCTCCCTCTTCAAGGCCCCCGATATCAAGCGCGCGGTCCAGACCGGCCAGGCGCAGGCGGGCGAAGTGCTGCTGTCGCTGCACGAAAACGAAAACCCGGTCTTCGGGATCGACGTCGTGCCGTTCCTCGCCACCAGCTTCGAACAGTCCAAGAAGCTTTACACAGCGTCGAAGCCCGCGATCGAACAGGCGCTCGACAAGCAGGGTCTGAAACTTCTCTACACGACGCCATGGCCGCCGCAGGGGGTCTTTACCAAGAAGGACGTCAACAGCGTTGCCGACCTGAAAGGTCTGAAGTGGCGCGCATACAACGTCGGCACGTCGCGGATTGCTGAAATGGTCGGCGCCCAGCCGGTCACCGTCCAGGCTGCCGAACTGCCGCAGGCTCTGGCAACCAGTGTCGTCGATGGTTTGATGACTTCGAGCGCCACTGGCGTCGACAGCAAGATCTGGGAATCCCTGACCCACTATTATGACACCCAGGCCTGGATCCCGAAGAACGTTATCTTCGTCAACAAGGCTGCGTTCGCAGCCCTCGACGCGGCCACGCAGAAAGCCGTGACGGATGCCGCGGCCGCTGCAGAAACCCGCGGCTGGTCGATGGCGGCAGAAAAGACGGCGTCCTACATGGAAACGCTGAAGAAGAACGGCATGCAGGTTCTGGAACCAAGCGCCGAACTGAAGACCGGTCTTTCCGCAATCGGCGCCAAGCTGACCGAGGATTGGTCGAAGAAAGCCGGCGCAGATGGCGCCGCCATTCTGGACGCCCACAAGAAGATGTGATTTCGGAAGCGCCGTGGCAATCGTGCCGCGGCGCCCTCTCATTCCGGAGAAGTTCATGTCCGAACCGATAGACACTGTTGGCCCGATCGTTTCTTCGGAGCACCTTGCAAGCGGCGCGCTGCCGGCTCTGTCCGAAATCGAGTTCGGCCTCACCATGCTCAACCATGCGTTCAGCCGCTGGATGGTGCGCTGCATGGCGGCATCCGGAGTGCCCGACCTTTCGACCGTCGACATTCTCGTCCTCCACAACGTCAACAGCCGCAACAAACCGAAGACGCTGGCCGATATCGCGCTTGTCCTCAATATCGAAGACACCCACGTCGTGACCTACGCGCTGAAAAAGCTGGAACGGCTGAAGCTGATCAAGTCCGGCCGGCGCGGCAAGGAAAAGCTGGTCATGGTGACAGAGGCGGGCGCTGCCGCCTGTGCCCGCTACAAGGCAATGCGGGAAAGCCTGCTCGTCAAATCCGTCCTGGCGACCGAAGTATCTGCCGACTCCCTGTCGGATGTCGCAGCCCGCCTTCGCGCCCTGTCCGGCCATTACGATCAAGCCGCCCGCGGCGCCGCGTCTCTCTAGCGACAAAACGCTAGGACAAAAGCGCTCTCGTCAGCGGATGGTGCGGATCGGATAGCCCGTCCAGCACCGTGAAATGGTTTTTGTCCGGCTCCTCGACGGCTTCGGTCTCGGCCCCGAGTCCCTTCCAGATATTGGCGAGCAGGGCGTTCTGGCGAAGGAATTCCGAGCGCTCGTTGCCGCCCACCCAGCAGGTGAGGCGCGTGTTCGGGAGGGGTTCCAGCAAGGCCGGGCTTTCGCGCTGCGCCTCCTCGGGATCGATCCGCTGCTTCTCGTTCATCTTCGTCTTCATGATCGGGCGAAGGTCATGCACGCCTGATATCGACACCGTGTTGACGATGCGTTGGCGGACGGTCTCTGCAAGCGGCGATGTGGTGGTGATCATCCGTGTGACCAGATGCCCGCCGACCGAGTGTCCGGCAAGCCGGATCGGCCCCTCCATCAGGCCAGCTGCCGCCGTGATCGCCTTTCCGATCTCATGGGTAATCTCAGCGATCCGGTTTTCCGGCGCAAGCGTGTAGGCCGGCAGAGCCACCGCATATCCGCTTTCCAAAGCGCCATGGGCATAATGCGACCAGTAGCTGTTGTCGAGCGCGATCCAGAACCCGCCATGGACATAGACGACAAGGCCTTCCGGCTTTCCGGCGGGCAGCAAGAGATCGAACCGGTTGCGCAGCTTGTCGCCATAGGCGATGCCGAGCTTCGCACGGCCTTCGGCCGCGAGCGATTCGCGGTACAGTCGTGCCGGCTCCACCCAAGCGGCAGGCCATTGTTCACCCTTTGGAATGTTCGGGCCATTGGCATAGGCGTCGTCCCAGTCGATGATCCCGTGTCGCATGTGATTGTCCCCTGTTCGATCCGACAAGCGTCATAACCCGCCCCCGATGTCGCTGGAAAGCCTGCCTTGCTGTTCCAAGACTTCTCCTCGTCGGCATAGTTTGCTTTGTGATGCTTTTTGCGCTTGCACGCGGTGGAAGTTTGCCGGCGAATGTGGAAGGTAACGGTTTTACCGCCATCGATGGATTGGCGGAGCAGGGGACAAAAAAAGGGGAGAATGACGATGAAGAAAATCCTGGTCGCCGCCACAATGGCACTCGGCCTCGGCGCATCCGGTCTGGCGATCGCCCAACCGCTGAAGATCGGCATGATCACCACGCTATCAGGCGGCGGTGCAGGCCTCGGTGTCGATACGCGCGACGGCTTCATGCTGGCGATCAAGCAGTCCGGCAACAAGGATATCACCGTCGTCACCGAAGATGATGCGCAGAAGCCGGAACTTGCCGTCCAGATCGCCGACAAGATGATTCAGAGCGACAATGTCGACCTGCTTACCGGCATCGTCTGGTCGAACCTGTTGATGGCCGTCGTCCCAGGTGCGGTCGCGCAGGACAAGTTCTACGTCTCGACCAATGCAGCACCCGCAGCGCTCGCCGGTGCCGGCTGCAACAAGCTCTATTTCAACGCTGCCTATCAGAACGACAATCTTCACGAAGCTGTCGGCGAATATGCCAACAAGTCCTACAAGAAGATGTTCATCCTGGCGCCGAACTATCCGGCCGGCAAGGATTCGCTGACGGGCTTCAAGCGCTATTACAAGGGCGAGCTTGCGGGCGAAGTCTATACCAAGGTTGGCCAGACCGATTACGCTGCCGAAATCGCCCAGATGCGTGCGTCGGGTGCCGACGGCATCTTCGTCTTCCTGCCGGGCGGCATGGGCATTTCCTTCATGAAGCAGTTTGCCCAGTCGGGTGTGAAGATCCCGGTCATGGGGCCGGGCTTCTCCTTCAGCCAGGATGTGTTGCCGGCCATCGGCGATGCAGCACTTGGCGCCAAGGCGTCCGGACAGTGGGCTCCGGATTTCGATACCGATGTCAGCCGGAAATTCGTCGCCGACTTCAAGGCCGAATACAATCGCCTGCCGTCCATCTATGCGCTCCAGGCCTATGATGCCGGTCAGCTAATCGCGTCGGCCGCCGCGAAGGCAGACGTCAAGGATACCGAGGCTTTCCGCGCCGAACTTCTGAAAGCCGACATCAAGTCGCCGCGTGGCAAGTTCAAGTTCAACACCAACCAGCATCCGATCCAGGATATCTACCTGACGGAAGTGGTGAAGAAGGACGGCGTTCTGACCAACAAGACGGTCGAGAAGATCTTTGCCGATCATGGAGACGCCTACGCCAAAGACTGCAAGATCTAAGGGAAGCATGTGACCATTTCGCTTGCTCTCGAGCAGCTGCTGAACGGCATCCAGCTCGGCGTCATGTTGTTTCTCATGTCTGCCGGGCTGACGCTGATCTTTGGCGTCATGGGCCTGATCAATCTCGCCCATGGCTCGCTCTACATGGTAGGCGCCTTCGCCTGCGCGGCCGTTGCAGCATTGACCGGGTCGTTCTGGCTCGGCCTTGTCGCCAGCCTCGCCTGTGCGGCGGCCGCCGGTGCCATCGTCGAACTCCTGGTCATCCGCAGGCTCTATGATCGCGACCATCTCGATCAGGTTCTGGCGACATTCGCACTGATCCTGATCTTTTCCGAAGGCACCCGCTGGCTGTTCGGCTCCTTCCCGCTTTATCTCGATATTCCGCCTTTGCTGCAGGGCGCGGTCGCTCTGCCGGGGGATGCAACCTATCCCGTCTATCGCCTGGCGATCATCGCCGTCGGTGCGCTGGTGGCGCTCGGCCTTTATCTGCTGATCGGCAAGACCCGGCTCGGCATGCGCATAAGGGCCGGCGAAAGCGACCGCGAGATGATCGGCGCCCTCGGTGTCGATATTCGCACGCTCTATACGCTGGTCTTTGCACTGGGCTCCGCTCTGGCCGGGCTTGCCGGCGCAATCGTCGGCCCGCTGCAATCTGTCCAGGTCGGCATGGGCGAACCGGTCCTCATCCTCGCCTTCGTGGTGATCGTTATCGGCGGCATCGGCTCGATCAAGGGTGCGCTCGTTGGCGCACTGCTCGTCGGCATCACCGATACGCTCGGCCGGCTTCTTCTGCCGCAACTGTTGACCCTGTTCATGGACCCGTCCCAGGCGGGCATGATCGGCGGCGCTGCGGCATCCATGCTGATCTACGTGGTCATGGCGGTCATCCTGTCGGTAAAACCTCGCGGCCTGTTTCCGCCAGCCCATGCATGAAAGCCGTTCAACGATGGTGCTGACCCGCGAAAACGCAGTCAATCTCACGCTGGCTGTGCTGCTGCTCGCTGTCCCCTTGATCGCGAGCGCGCTCGGCCAGCCGTTCTACATAACCCTTGCAACGCGGATCGCTATCCTTGCTTTGGCAGCCCTCGGCCTCAATCTTGCGCTTGGCCTCGGCGGTATGGTTTCGTTCGGCCACGCGGCCTTTTTCGGCATCGGAGGCTATGCCGCCGGCATTCTTGCGAGCCACGCGCTATCAGGCGAACCGCTTCTGTTCGATCTCTCAGGCACGGCGCAGATGCCGATCATCTGGCTTGTCGCGGTCATCGCAGCCGGTGTGGTGGCGCTCGCCATCGGGGCGCTCAGCCTCAGGACCTCGGGCGTCTATTTCATAATGATCACGCTCGCCTTCGCGCAGATGGTCTATTATTTTGCGATATCCTGGCCGGCTTACGGTGGCGAGGACGGGCTTTCGATCGCGGTGCGCAACCAGTTTCCGGGCACGAACACGATGCGCCCGCTGAATTTCTTCTTTGTCGCTTATGCAGTGCTTCTGGCCGGCATCGGCCTTTTCGCACTGATCCGTGCGTCGCGTTTCGGTGCGGCGCTGGTTGCCACGCGCCAGAACGAGATCCGCGTCGCCGCCCTCGGCATTGACCACTACCGTATCCGGCTCGCAGGTTTCGTCATCTCGGCCATGATCACGGCCCTTGCCGGCGCGCTCTACGCAGATCTCAACCGCTTCGTCAGCCCGTCCATGCTTGCCTGGCACATGTCTGGCGAACTGATTGTGCTGATCATTCTCGGCGGCACCGGCAGGCTTTTCGGGCCGCTCGCCGGTGCAGCGCTTTATGTGGCGTTCGAGTTCGCGCTGGGTGGCCTAACCGAACGCTGGCAGTTCTTCCTCGGTCTCATCCTTCTCGGCGTGGTGCTCTTTGCCCGCGGCGGATTGCTGGGCCTGCTTGCCGGAAAGACGAAACATGGTTGAGCCGGTTCTCCAGACAGACAATCTCGTTAAGAGTTTCGGAGCACTTCGTGCCACCGACGGCATCACGCTCGACCTGAAGCCCGGCGAAATCCACGCACTTATAGGCCCGAACGGTGCCGGAAAATCGACCCTGATTCACCAGATCTGCGGCACGCTCAAGCAGGATAGCGGCACGATCCGCCTCGCGGGTGAAGACATCGGCGCACTGAGTGCTGCCGCTCGCGCCCGACGGGGGCTCGGTCGCACGTTTCAGGTGTCGTCGCTGGCGCCGGAGTTTTCAGCGCTGCGTAATGTCATGCTGGCGGTTCAGGCGAGGCAGGGGTCGAGTTTCGGTTTCTTCCGACCTGTCATGCGCGACAGATCGCTGATCGATCCTGCGATGGCGATCCTCGAGCGCGTCGGTCTGTCCGACCGGGCACGCCTGCCGGCGGCCGAGCTTTCCCACGGCGAGCGCCGCCAGCTGGAGATCGCCATGGCGCTGGCCCTGCAATCGAAGGCTCTGCTTCTCGACGAGCCGATGGCGGGAATGGGGCCGGAGGGTTCGAAAAGGCTCACCGGTTTTCTCGATATGCTGCGCCAGGAAGCGCCGATCCTGCTCGTGGAACACGACATGGATGCCGTCTTCGCGCTGGCCGACCGGATATCGGTTCTGGTCTATGGCCGCATCATCGCAACCGGCACGGTGGAGGATATAAGGCGCGATCCGGCGGTGCGCACCGCGTATCTCGGAGATCATGCCTGATGCTGCTCGATGTCCAGGATATCGCCACCTACTACGGCAGCAGCCAGGCGCTATTCGGCGTCGAATTTTCGGTGGCGGAAGGCGAGGTCGTGGCCCTGATGGGCCGCAACGGCATGGGCAAGTCGACGACCATCAAGTCGATTTGCAATCTTTTGGCCCCTAAAACCGGCCGCATCCTCTTCGATGGCAAGGACACCGGCAAGCTGGCCCCCTACAAGGTGGCGCGGCTGGGTGTGGGGCTCGTCCCCGAGGGCCGCCGCTGTTTCCCGAACCTGACCGTTCATGAAAACCTGGTCGCCGCCGCAAGACCCGGTGAATGGACCGTCTCAGAGATCAATGCCCTGTTTCCCCGTCTGGAGGAACGGCATGCGCAGATGGCGAGATCGCTTTCAGGCGGCGAGCAGCAGATGCTGGCGATCGGACGCGCGCTGATGACCAATCCGCGGCTGCTGATCCTCGACGAGGCGACGGAGGGGCTTGCACCTGTCATCCGCCAGGATATCTGGAAGGCGTTGCGCCAGTTGAAGACGAAGGGCCTGTCCATTCTCCTGGTCGACAAGACTCTTTCCGAGCTCTTGCCGGTTGCCGACCGGTGCGTCATCCTCGAAAACGGCAGAAGCGTCTGGACCGGCGCCCCAGCCGAACTGACACCAGGGTTGCAGGATCGATATCTCGGAGTGTGAGCAATGACGGACGATCTGCAGGCCATCGTCGACCGGATCCACGCCAAGCTGCAGAGCCGGCTGGGCGAGGGAAAAGTGGCCGACTACATTCCCCAGCTTGCCCATGTCGATCCACGCAAGTTCGGCATGGCGGTCGTCACCGTCGACGGCAAGGTCCATAGCGCTGGTGATTGTGCCGAACCCTTCTCGATCCAGAGCGTGTCGAAGGTTTTCACGCTGACGCTCGCACTCGGCAAGCATGGCGAAACCACCTGGAACCGGGTCGGTCGGGAGCCGTCGGGCTCTCCCTTCAACTCCATTGTCCAGCTCGAACAGGAGGCCGGAAAGCCCCGCAACCCCTTCATCAATGCCGGCGCGATTGCCGTCAGCGATCTCGTTCTTGCTGGCCATACGCCGCGCGAGGCGATCGGGGAGATCCTGCGCTTCGTCCGCTATCTGGCGGATGACGAAACGATCGCGATCGACCCGTCGGTTGCGAAATCCGAGGAAGCGACCGGCTACCGAAATTTTGCGCTTGCCAATTTCATGCGCTCTTTCAACAAGCTCTCGCATCCGGTCGAGCATGTGCTCGGCGTCTATTTCCACCACTGCGCCATCTCCATGACTTGCACGCAGCTGGCGCGGGCCGGTCTATTCCTCGCCGCCAATGGCCGCAACCCGATGACCGGGCACACCGTGGTCTCAAGCCAGCGGGCACGGCGCATCAACGCCCTCATGCTGACCTGCGGCCACTATGACGGCTCCGGCGAGTTCGCTTATCGGGTCGGGCTTCCCGGCAAGAGTGGTGTCGGCGGCGGCATCATGGCCGTGGCGCCGGGACGCGCATCAATGGCCGTCTGGTCTCCAGGTCTCAATCAGAACGGCAATTCGCTGGTCGGTTCGCTCGCCCTCGAAATGCTGGCGGATGAAACCGGCTGGTCCGTGTTCGGGCACTGAGAGAACACCCCAGGAAAACAAAAAGCCCGGCCTCCATTCGGAAGACCGGGCTTGTTTCGTTTGGGAAGTCTGGGTTTCTCAGTCTTCGCTGGCAGCCATCTGGTTCAGCACATTGCCACGACCGCGCATGCGCAGCACCAGCGGTACGATCAGGGCAGCCGCTGCCACGAGCAGCAGGCCTGCGGCGATCGGCGAGGTGAACAGCACCGTCACGTCGCCCTGGCTGATCGACAAGGCACGGCGCAACTGCTGCTCGGCCAGCGGGCCAAGGATCAGGCCGACGATCACAGGCGCGATCGGGTAATCGAACACGCGCATGATGTAGGCAACGAGACCGAAGACGAGCAGCATGCCAAGCTCGAACACCGACGGATTTGCGCCAATCGTGCCAAGCGTCGCAAACACGAGAATGCCGGCATAGAGCCAAGGCTTCGGGATCGTCAAGAGCTTCACCCACAGACCGACCAGCGGCAGGTTCAATACCAGCAGCATCAGGTTGGCGATGAGAAGCGAAGCGATCAGTCCCCAGACCAGCTGCGGGTTGGTGACAAACAGCAGCGGGCCCGGCTGCAGGCCATATTGCTGGAAACCGGCCAGCATGATGGCGGCCGTCGCCGACGTCGGAAGACCGAGCGTCAGAAGCGGCACAAGCGTACCGGCGGCGGACGCGTTGTTGGCAGCTTCCGGACCGGCAACACCTTCGATCGCACCATTACCGAACTCTTCAGGATGCTTGGAAAGACGCTTCTCGGTCGCATAGGAGAGGAACGTGCCGATTTCGGCACCACCGGCCGGCATTGCGCCGATCGGGAAGCCGATGACGGTCCCGCGCAACCAGGCTTTCCAAGAACGCGCCCAGTCCTGGGCGGTCATCCACACGGAGCCCTTGATCGCTTCCACCTTGTCGGGAGCCTGGGCACCCTGGGCGGCGATAAACAGCGTCTCGCCGATCGCAAACATGGCAACCGCCATGGTCGTGACCTCGATGCCGTCGAGAAGGTCAGGTACGCCGAAGGAGAGGCGGTTCTGGCCGGTCAGCTGATCGATGCCGACAAGCGACAAAGCAAGGCCGATGAACAGAGATGTCAGGCCACGCAGCGTCGAGTTTCCGAAAGCCGAGGAGACTGTGACGAAGGCGAGAACCATCAGCGCGAAATATTCGCGCGGACCGAACACCAGGGCAAGCTTCACGATATAGGGTGCAACGAAGGCAAGCGCGAGCGTGGCGATCAGACCGGCCACGAAGGATCCGATCGCAGCTGTTGCCAGCGCTGGCCCCCCGCGTCCTGCACGGGCCATCTTGTTGCCCTCGAGCGCGGTCACGATCGAGGCGCTTTCGCCTGGCGTGTTGAGAAGGATCGAGGTCGTCGATCCCCCGTACATGCCGCCGTAATAGATGCCGGCAAACATGATCAGCGAGCCGGTCGCATCCAGCTGGTAGGTAACGGGCAGAAGCAGCGCGACGGTGGTTGCCGGGCCGATGCCGGGCAGCACGCCGACCATCGTGCCGAGCGTTACGCCGACGAGCGCGTAAAACAGGTTCATCGGCTCTGCGGCAGAGGCCAGACCCTGAAGAAGGAATTCGAAAGTGCTCATGGATTAACTCTCTGGCTCCAAGTTAAAGGAGCAGGTTTTCCAGCGGACCGGCGGGAAGGGAAAGCTGCAGGACGCCCGCAAACAGGTACCAGATGGCGAGACAGATCGCGATGCCGATCGGAATGCTGATATGCAGCCGACGGGCACCGAAGCCGCGTGCGGCGAAAGCGAAAAGCAGGCCTGTCGCAATCGAGAACCCGACGAACCGGATCAGGATCATCTGGGCGAGAAGCCCGGCGACAACCCAGGCGACGGGCCCGAATTCCTGCCGTTCGCGCGCGGGGAAATCCCGACGGAATGCCGCAAAGACCGTCCAGATGGCAAGGCCGATCAGGCCGAAAGCGATCCAGTAGGGCACGGAGGCGGGGCCGACAGGCGAGTAGCCAGTCGTACTCGTCAGCCGCGAGACATCGATGAAGATGACGGCGGCGACGATCGCGAGTACGGCTGCAATGGCAAGCGCCGCCCAATCAGGGCGGCGCTGTTCGGTAGTCGTGTTTTCAGAACTCATTTGACCAGTCCGATGTCCTTCAGGATGGTTTCCGTCGCAGCGATATCCTTTGCGAGCTGCTCATCGAAGGCCGGACCGGAGAGGTAGGTGTCCATCCAGCCCTTGGTCTTCAGGTTATCCTGCCAGGTCTTGGACTTTACCAGCTTCTCGATGTCGGCAGTGATGGTCTTCTTCTGCTCCTCGGAAATGCCGGGAGCAGCGGCAACCATGCGCCAGTTCTGCAGCACGACGTCGAGACCGGATTCCTTCAGCGTCGGGGCATCGATGCCGTCGATCTTCTTGTCGGACGAAATGCCCAGCAGGCGCAGCGAGCCGGCCTTGATCTGCGATTCGAATTCGCCGTAGGACGAAATGCCGGCCGTCACCTGGCTGCCCAGGATCGCGGCAAGCGCTTCGCCGCCACCGGAAAACGCGATGTAGTTGATCTTGGTCGGGTCTACGCCGGCAGCCTTTGCAATGAGGCCAGCGCCGATATGGTCGGTGCCGCCAGCCGAACCGCCACCCCAGGATACGGAACCCGGATCAGCCTTCAGCTTGGTGACCAGATCCGCCATCGTCTTGATGTCGGAAGATGTCGGGACGACGATCACTTCGTATTCGCCGGTGAGGCGTGCGATCGGTGTGACGTCTTTCAGGGTTACCGGCGACTTGTTGGTGAGGATTGCGCCGACCATGACGTAACCGCCAACCATCAGAGCGTTCGGGTTGCCCTTCTGCTGGCTGGCGAACTGGGCGATGCCGATCGTGCCGCCGGCGCCCGGAACGTTCATGACCTGGACGCGGTTGGAGATCTTCTCCTGCTGCAGGGCGACCTGCATGGTGCGGGCCGTCTGGTCCCAGCCGCCGCCCGGCGCTGCCGGTGCCATGACCGAATAGTCAGCCGCTACGGCCGGGAAGGCGACTGCGCCCGCGAGGAAAGATGCGATGAGAAAATGTTTCAAGGGTATGTCCTCCGTTGACGTCCTTTTGGACGAAATCTTTGATGGCGCAACGGTAGGATCGATTTGAGCGGACTGGTGCCGTCCGTTGATCTCCTCCCGTCACCGATCGAGTCCGCCTCCGAACGGGTCTCGAATGGTTCTAAGGCAGCATAACAAGCTGACATCTACCTGACATTTCCCTGACTGCGTCTGTTTGACAAGGGTAAATGCCTCAAAATCGCCAGAATTGATCACTGCTGGCGCAAGACCTCGTTCCATTTCGAGATCAGCCGCGCCCGTTTCACCTGATCGAGATAGACCATCAGCCCGAGACTGACCGGCACCGGCTTCAATTGGCCGCCCAGCATCTCGCGCATCGTCGTTGCGGTGTTGTTGCCGGACACTTCGGGACTGACGGCCGGGATCTGCAGTTCGCGGGCCATGATCGTCTGACCCTCCTTCGACATGAAGAATTCGAGGTAGCGCTTTCCGAGATCGGCACGTTCAGCTGCTTGCGGCACCAGCCCGATACGCGACATGACTACCGTGTAATCCTTCGGCAGCACGATCCCGACATTCGGGTTCCGCGAGGCCCAGTCGGCGGCATAGGAGCCGACGATATTGTAACCCATCAGGAAACGGCCATCCGCCACCCTCTCGAGGATGGCGCCGCTTGTCGAATAGAGTTTGACGCCTGCCTCGCCCATCGCCCGCACCACCGACCAGATGTCGCCGAACTGTTCCTGGTCGCGCGACATGAACAGGAAACCGACGCCGGAGCGTTCGATATCGTAGGTGCCGATGCGGCCATGCGCCTGGTCGCCTTGGCGCGCCAGAAACGCGATGAACTCGGCGCGGGTGGCAGGCGGCGCCTCGTTCTTGAAACTCGGCTTGTTGTAGACGAACACGGCCGGCTCAAAGGTCAGCGCGTAAACCGTATTGCGCCAGTTCGCCCATTCGGGCCATCGCCCGCTCATCGGCAGGTCGCTCGCCTGGGCGTAACCGTCATTGGCAAGCTTGACCTGGAGATCCATGGCCGACGAAAACGCGAAATCGGCGGTCTTGCGGCCCGCGTCGGTCTCCCGCACGATCCGGTCGTAGATCTCTCCCGTCAGCATGTCCTCGTAGGACACCGCCACATCTGGGTTGGACGCCTGGAAGCCTGTGATCATCGGCTTGGCAAGAGGCTCGTCCAGCGACGAATAGACGGTAAGGACAGGCGCATCCTTGTTGCCCGAAAGGGCAGGAAACATCAGCACTTCCGCGACGGCCAGATGCGGCGCAGCGATGAGACAAAGACAGAGGAGAAGCTTTTTCATTGCGGGCAAGAATGCCCGACCCGGGCGCTTGCGGCAAGCCGTTGGAAATCCATCACTGGCGTCCGGAATGCAGGGCTCGCGGTTTACCGCTCCCCTGTTGTATTGCCGGTCGCCGTTATTACCTGTCAATGGCGATTTCCCCACCAGCCCTTTGAGGTCATAACCATGTCGCTTTCCCTCTACGACGTCTCCGTCCCGGCCTTTATCCGTGGATTTGCCAATCTCTCCGAGATCCTGAAGAAGGCCGAAGCCTTCGCCGACGAGAAGGGCATTCCCCACAGCCAGCTTCTCGAAGCGTGCCTGATCGAGGACATGCTGCCGCTGACGGGTCAGATCCAGCGCGCTAGCGACACGGCCAAGTTCGTCCCGGTGCGCGTCGGCCAGCTCGAAAACGTCGCGATGGAGGATAACGAAGTCACGTTTGCGGATCTCCATGCCCGCATCGACAAGACGGTCGCCTTCCTGAAGACCGTCGTTCCCGCCAGCATGTCCGGTCGCGACGAGGCCGAGGTCGTGCTGAAGACCCGGTCCGGCGAGATGAAATTCACAGCCACCGACTACGTTCTCGGGTTTGCCCTGCCCAACTTCTATTTCCATCTCACCGCCGCCTACGCGATCCTCCGCCACAAAGGCGTACCCATCGGCAAGACCGATTATCTCGGCCGTAGCTAGGCGAGCTATCGGCAGACGCTGCTCTGTCCAGTGACAACCCCGCGTCCCGGCGATAAGAGTCAGCCGGAACGGGGAAATGACGGTTTGCGTATCCTTCTTGTCGAAGACAATCAGACGCTGGCATCGGGCCTTGCCGCGATTTTGCGCGGCAGCGGCTATGTGGTCGATCTCGTGGCCGACGGAACGTCGGCGGAGGCAACGGTCGCCGCCGAAAGCTACGATCTGGTTATTCTCGACCTCAACCTTCCCGAAATGGATGGTCTCGATGTTCTGAAGGCCATGCGCGCCCGCCAGAACCGGGCGGCGGTGATGATCCTCACCGCCCGCGGCACGCCGGAAGAGAGGGTCAAAGGCCTCGATCTCGGCGCCGACGATTACATGACGAAACCGTTCGACGTGCCGGAGTTCGAGGCGCGCATCCGCGTCCTTCTTCGCCGCCAGGCGGGCCTTCGAAGCTCTGTCGTCACCTATGGCGGCGTTACTTTCGATCTGACGTCGCGAACCTTTTCGAGCCAGGGCGTACCGCTCGATATCCCTGCCCGCGAGGTGGCCCTTCTCGAACTCCTCTTCATGCGGGCCGGAAAGGTCGTGTCCAAGGAGGCGATCATTCGGTCGCTGACAGGGTTCGACGAAGACCTCTCGTCCAATGCGATCGAGCAGTATGTGAGCCGACTAAGAAAGCGGCTTGCGGTCTACGGCCTGACCGTCAAGACCGCCCGCGGCATCGGCTATTATCTCGAGAAAATGGCCTCTCCGGAATGACGCCGACAGCCGCCTATTCGCTCCGCCGCCGCCTCCTAGCGTGGCTGCTTCTCTCGACGGCGCTGATCGGTGGCGTCGCCATGTTCGACACATGGGATGAGGCGCTCGATACGGCCAATGAAGTGTCCGATCGCGTGCTTGCGGGGTCGGCTCTCGCAATCGCCGAGCGCGTGATCGTCGCGGAAGACGGAGCGCTCGAGGTCGACATCCCCTATGTGGCGCTGGAAATGCTGACCTCTGCCGCGCAGGACCGGGTCTTCTACCGCGTCGACGGGCCGCCCGGCACCTTCATCACCGGCTACCAGAACCTTCCCTCCATCGCGCGTCGGGAGGGCCAGGCGGTGGCGTTCGAGAACGCCAGCTTTCGGGGCGAGCCCATCCGGGTCGCCGTCCTTGCCAGATCCGCGTCGACCGGCATCCGCTCGGTTCCCTTCGTCGTCACGGTCGCCGAAACCACCATGGCCCGTGAACAGCTGACGCGCACCATCCTGATACGCTCGGCGCTGCGAATTCTCTTCATGATCATCGGTGCCGCCGTGATCGTCTGGATCGCCGTCACGCTGTCGCTTCGTCCGCTCTATCGCTTCAGCGAAGCGATCGCCGAGCGCAGCCCGGACGATCTGCATCCGATCGGAGAAAGAGTGCCGAACGAGGTCCAGGGTCTGGTCGATACGGTCAATTCATTCATGGTGCGGCTCGAAAGCGCGTTGAATGCCCTGCGCCACTTTACCGGCAATGCCAGCCACCAGCTCCGAACTCCGCTTGCAATCGTGCGCACACAGCTCGCACTTGCCGACCGGGCGGACGATCTGGCAACGGCAAAGACGGCGGTCCGCAAGGCGGATGAAGCTGTCGCCGGTGCCGAACATATCCTCGCGCAACTGCTGCTGATGGCAAAGATCGATGCCGCCGGGCGCTCTGCAGCGTTCCGCAGGCTCGATCTCACCGATCTGGTCCGTGGCCTGACGGGCGATCATGTTCCGGGCGCCGCCGATCGCGGCATCGACCTCGGGTTCGAAGGAGAGGGCGCAGCGCAAGTCAACGTCGAGCCGCTGCTGATCGGCGAACTGGTGAAGAACCTGATCGTCAATGCGATCCTTCATGCCGGCTCCGGCACGGAGGTCACCGTCCGCATCGAACGGATCGACGAGACGGCCCGGCTCGAGGTGGAGGATAACGGTCCGGGCATTCCGCTTGAGAAACGAGCTATCGTACTCGAACGGTTCGGACGTCTCGGCCGTGGCGATGCATCCGGCACCGGTCTCGGACTGCCGATCGTCGAAGAGATCGCCCGCCTTCACGGCGCTGCCCTGTCGCTTCACGATGGCTCAGGCGGCACAGGCCTGAAAGTCCGGATCGATTTCCCGCTGGCGGGATAGGCCCTTCAGCCCTTAAGCGTACGCGCATTCTCCTGAAATCCAGGTGCTTTTCATGGAAAGATCCGCGCCAAGCACGACGAAATCCGCATCATATCCGGGCTTCAGAAAGCCTTTCCGGTTCTCGATGCGAGCAGCTTGCGCGGGATAGGCAGATGCCATGCGCAGGGCCTCCTCCAGCGACAGGCCTAGATTGCGGTGCACGTATCGAACCGACGAGATCATGTCGATATCGGCGCCGGCCAGTGTCCCGTCGGCAAGGGTCAGCCGGCCATCCTTGCGCAGAATTTCGCGGCCGTTGAGCGTGAAGGATGTCATGTCTGTCCCGATCGTCGACATCGCATCGGTCACCAGGAATATCTTTCCCGGACCGGCTTTGGCGCGCAACGCTGCCCCCATTGCCGCGGGATGGACGTGGATGCCATCGGCGATCAGGCCTGCATAAAGCGCTCCGGTATCGAGCGCCGCCCCGACCAGCCCCGGTTCGCGGTGACCGAGCGGGCTCATGGCGTTGAAGAGATGCGTGACGGTGCGAATGCCGGCCTTGGCATAGGCCGCCGCCGTATCGTAGCTTGCTTCCGTGTGACCGAGGCTGACGATGATGCCGGCGTCAGCGAGCTTTGTGACCTGTTCTTGTGTCACGCTTTCCGGCGCAATGGTCACCATCAGCACATCGAGCGCCCGTCCGCAGGAGAGCATCAGATCGAGGTCGCGATCCTCCATCGGACGGATGAGCGTAGGATCATGCGCTCCCTTGCGGGCAACGGACAGATGCGGTCCTTCCAGATGCAGTCCGAGAAAGCCGCGAATGCCCCGCGTCTTCGCATCGATACCGGCGGCAACAGTCCGGGCGGAAATGTCAGGCGTGTCGGTGATCAAGGTCGGCAACAGTGCCGTCGTCCCGAACTTCGCATGGGCGGCGCAGATCGTGGCGATACCCTCGACCGTCGGCTCTTCGTTGAGGAGCACGCCACCGCCGCCATTGACCTGCAGGTCGATAAAACCCGGAGCGATGATCTCGCCACCGTCGATCCTCTCGATCTCAGGTGCGAGCGAAGCCGAAGGCTGGATGTGATCGATCCGGCCGTTCGAAAACACGACCGCGGCATTCTCATGCCAGTCGGCGCCGTCGAAGATGCGGTTTGCAGTCAGAGCCTTGAGGTCGGTCATAGGGTTTCAGTGACTTTGTTAAGGGCTGCCGGCTGGTCGGGATCAAACCCTTTAGAGCGCGACCATGCTTCGACGAAACCGTAAAACGGCACGATCAGCGCCAGCGCGTCGGTCAGCGGATGGCCTGTTGCGACGAAGGGCAGCTTTCGGGCAGCCGTGACTCGGTCGGAGGTCGCGTAGGCGAGCGCGCCCTTGGTCGCGAAACTGTCTGCGATCTGGACGGCGGAAGCTTCCGCCGCGTCCCTTGCGGCAAATGTCAGCACCGGAAAGCGCTTTTCGACGAGCGCCACCGGACCATGCAGGACTTCGGCCGCAGAATAGGCCTCCGCATGCATGTTGGACGTTTCCTTGAATTTGAGCGCAGCCTCGCTGGCGATTGCTAGCGCCGGGCCACGGCCGAGCATATAGAGCGAATCAGCGTCGCCGAGTTCGCTCGCAAACGCGCTCCAGTCGAGCTTGATGGCTTCATCGAAATGGCCGGGCATGGCGCGAACCGCCGCCTTCAGCCCGTCGTCACCGGTCCATTCGGAGAGAAGGGCGAGACCGGCGACAATCGAGCTGACGAAGGACTTGGTTGCCGCAACGGCAATTTCCGGACCCGCATTGATGTCGACCCCATAAAGCGATGCCTCGGTGATCGGCGACGGGAGCGTATTGGTCAGCGCAATCGTCACCGCTCCTGACCGGGTCGCAGCCTCCGCCATCGCGACGATGTCCGGGCTCTTGCCGGACTGGGAGATGGCGATCGCAGCGCCACCGCCAAGCTGCATATTGGCACCGTAGATCGAGGCAAGCGACGGTCCGAGCGAGGCAACCGGGCGCCCCGCCGTCAGCTCGATCGCATATTTGATGAACGTCGCGGCATGATCGGAGGAGCCGCGCGCGATCGTTACCAGGAAGGCCGGATCCTTGTCGCGCAGGGCCTGGCCGGCCTTGGCAATGTCTGCCGCCGAACGGTCGAGCAATCGGGCCGTCGCCTCCGGTATCTCGTCGATTTCCTGGCGCATATGGGTCTTCATCGTCATCCTCGTCTGATCAGCTGTCGCCGAGCGAAAGCTCGGCCACGAAATCATAGGCATCGCCGCGGTAAAGCGAGCGGGTAAGCTCCACCACCCGGCCGGAGGCCAGGTAGGAAACGCGTTCGATCGACAGTCCCGCCGCCTCGATGGGCACTTCAAGCAGGCCGGCGTCTGTCTTTTTCAGGTTGGTTGCGGAAATCCGCTGGATGGCACGCACCGGCCGCGCGTCCTTCTTTTCCAGTTCCGCATAAAGGGACTGCTGGAGCGACACCGGGTTGGGCAGGAATTCAGCCGATATGCTGGCGCGCTCGATCGCAAGCGGCATGTCGTTGCCGAAGCGCAGCCGTCCTATCCGGGCAACCATCGTGCCGGGCGCAAGACCCAGCATCATCATTTCCTCAGGCGAGGGATGAAACAGTCCGCGCTCCAGCCATTCCGATCGGGAAACCAGGCCACGCCGTGCCATGTCCTCGGTAAACGATGTCAGCTTGGTCAGGGGTTGCTCGACGCGCGACAGCGGTTTTACCACGAAGGTCCCGGATCCATGGCGGCGGGTCAGAAGCCCGTCCCGGACGAGATCATCGACGGCCTTGCGCACCGTGACGCGACTGACGCTGGCATAGTCGGCAAGATCCCGCTCCGCAGGAAGCGCGTCGCCATGGCCGAGCTTGCCGGACCGGATCGCATCTTCCAGGCTCTGGCGCAGCTTGAGATAAAGCGGGCCGGAGCCACCGGATTGCAGGCCGTCGAGGGGCAAGATGGCCGTCAGCGTGTCGCTCATGCGCACGCCTCCATCCGGGCTCCGGTTGCGAAGGCCTTCACAGCCAGTTCAACGGCGCCGGTCAGTGCGTCGGCCCGCGGCTCGGAAAGACGGAGCCTGTGCCTCTCGGCAAGATAGGGAGGATAGAGCGGTGCGAGACCGCCGAGCAGGCAGAGTTTTGTTTTGTCGCCCGACAGCGCGGTAACGGTATCGAGCGCTTCGTCGATGCCGGCTGCACCGGTATGTAAAATACGCAAAGCCGTCTCGTCGCCACGCCGTGCAAAGTCGAAGACCTTTGGCGTCTGACGCCCGAAGTCGCCAGGCTTGGCCAGCCTGGCAAAATCGACGATCAGTTCCGGATTGTTGTCGAACTCGGCCAAGATCGCCTCGCAGAGCGGCGTCATCGGCCTTATCCGGTCGAAGGCAAGCAGGGTTTCCTGCAGCGCGAGCTGCCCGAGCCTTGCGCCGCTGCCCAGATCGCTCACCTGAAACCCCCAGCCGGCGACGGATCTGAACTGACCGTGGCTGCGGATGATGTAGACGGTCCCGGTCCCAACGATGCCGATCGCACCGTCTTCGTCACCGATCGCGCCCTGCAAGGCGATGACGCCGTCAGAAACGATCTGCGATCTGGCAAAGGGGAGACGTTCGGTCACATAGCCCACCGCGCCGCCGACATTGTTGCCGGCAAGACCCAGGATTGCAGATGCGGATGAAAGATCCGGCGTGAGCCCAGCATCTTCGAACGCCAGCTCTGCGGCTTCAGCAATATGCCTGAGGGCAGTGTCGGGATCGGTCAGGATATTGGAGGCACCGCTCTTGCCGCGGCCGAGCAGGGTGCCGTTCCTATCGGCCAGCGCCGCCCGGCAGCTTGTCCCGCCGCCATCTATCCCGATCACGTAATCCGCCATGGATACCTCCACGAAGAATGATACCAAAAAAATACCATTTACCAAGCGCGAAATTATTGATGCGGACAGAGCGGCGCTAACACGCTAATTTAACTCGATTATTAGTCCTAAGCGCCAGCTGCCATGTTTCAGTTGGTAACTTTCGTTAATTTCCTGCTGGACAATTGGTATTTTTTTGGCATCATTTTGCTTGAGGGAGAAACGGATGAGCCAAACAGCCACCGAAGCCAGGCATGGGAATACGGAAGGGCTCGATACGCGCGCCCCGACCGAAATCCTTCGGCTTCTGGCGTCCGGTCAGCAGCAGGCGGCCAAGAGCGTCGATGCGGCGATCCCCGCTCTTGCGGATGCCGCGGAACTCATTGCGTCGGCTCTGAGGCGTGGCGGAAAGCTTGTCTATGCAGGCGCCGGCAGCTCCGGCCTGATGGCCATGGCCGATGCGCTCGAGCTTCCCGGAACCTACGGCATTGCACGCGAGCAGATCGTCCTTCTTCTTGCCGGCGGAACGTCCGTTCTGGCCGACCTACAAGGCGCGCCGGAGGATGATGTCGCCTTGGCCGATCAGGATGCAGCGGTCATTGCGGCGGGAGACTGCGTTCTCGCCGTTTCTGCAAGCGGCTCGACGCCTTACGTTCTGAAGATCGCCGAGCTCGCGCGGGCCCGTGGCGCCAGGGTCGTGGCACTCGCCAACAATCCCGATGCACCCCTTTTCAATCATGCCGATGTCGCCGTCCTCCTCGAAACGCCGCCGGAAATGGTGGCTGGATCGACGCGCATGGGCGCGGGGACCGCACAGAAGCTTGCATTCAACATGCTGTCGACGCTGGCTGCGATCAAGCTCGGTCACGTGCATGACGGACACATGGTCAATCTGCGCGCCGACAATGCCAAGCTGCGCACCCGCGCCGCCGGCATGGTTGCCGATATCGCAGGCGTGACTGCCGACGAGGCGGTAAGATATCTGCAGGTGGCGGACGGATCGGTGAAGATCGCCGTGCTTCTGGCTGAAGGCGCCCCCGATATCGACGCCGCACAATCGCTGCTTATTCGTTTCGATCAGGTGTTGAGGAAAGCACTTGCGGAACTGAAGATGACGGAAACGACCGAGACTCGCGCCGCAAGGCGCTAACCAATAAGGGAGAACAGCATGAACAGCCTGTTGAAAACAATTCTTTTGGCCACGACGGTGATCGCGTCTGCGGGCGCAGCGTCTGCGGCCGATGTCACGCTCAACATCGAGAGCTGGCGCAATGACGATCTGGCGATCTGGAAAGAAAAGCTGATCCCGGCCTTCGAAGCGAAGAACCCCGGCATCAAGCTCAACTTCTCGCCGACCGCACCGACCGAGTACAATGCGTCGCTCAACGCCAAGCTCGATGCAGGCTCTGCCGGTGACATCATCACGTGCCGTCCGTTCGATGCCTCGCTCGAACTCTTCAACAAGAAGCAGCTCGTCGATCTCACCAGCCTGTCGGGCATGAGCAATTTCTCGCCGGTCGCCAAGGCCGCCTGGTCGACAGACGACGGCAAGTCCACCTTCTGCGTGCCGATGGCATCCGTCATCCACGGCTTCATCTACAACAAGGACGCCTTCGACCAGCTGAAGATCGCGGTGCCGAAGACGAACGAGGAATTCTACGCCGCGCTCGACAAGATCAAGGCTGACGGTACGTTCATCCCGCTTGCCATGGGCACCAAGGATCTCTGGGAAGCCGCAACGATGGGCTACCAGAACATCGGCCCGAACTACTGGAAGGGCGAGGAAGGCCGCAAGGCGCTGATCGAAGGCAAGCAGAAGCTGACCGATCCGGAATGGGTCAAGCCCTACGAAGAGCTGGCCAAATGGAAGCCCTATCTCGGCGACGGTTTCGAAGCCCAGACCTATGCCGATAGCCAGAACCTCTTCACGCTCGGCCGCGCGGCGATCTTCCCAGCCGGTTCGTGGGAAATCGCGCTGTTCACCAGCCAGGCCCAGTTCAAGATGGGCGCGTTCCCGCCGCCGGTCCTGAAGGCTGGCGAAACCGGCTACATCTCCGACCATCCGGATATCGGCGTTGGCTTGAACACCAAGAGCAAGCATCCGGAAGAAGCCAAGAAGTTCCTTACCTGGGTTGCTTCGCCGGAATTCGCCGAGATCTACGCCAATTCTCTTCCGGGCTTCTTCAGCCTGAATTCGTCGCCGGTGAAGATGGCCGATCCGATGGCGCAGGAATTCGTTTCCTGGCGTGAAAAATACAAGCCGACGGTCCGCTCGACCTATCAAATCCTGTCGCGCGGCACCCCGAACCTCGAAAACGAGACCTGGGTCGAATCGGCCAACGTCATCAACGGCACCGATACCCCGGCCGTTGCCGCCGAAAAGCTCCAGAAGGGCCTCGACAGCTGGTACAAGCCAGGTAAGTGACAAGCTTACCCTCCCCTTGATGGGGAGGGTCGGCCCGACGGGCCGGGGTGGGGTGATCCTTGTGCGTGTGGTGTCACCCCCACCTGCAGCTTCGCTGCGACCTCCCCCTTCAAGGGGGAGGTATCGTGATCATGCTGCGCCAGCGCAAGCACAAGAAAACAGGCAAAGCCATGAGCGACATCCACCCTTCATCTGCCCTGCAGCTGGTATCGATCAAGCGCCCGTTCCGCTGGCATATCGTCGTCTTCATGGCGCCGGCGCTGCTGGTCTACACGGCGATCATGATCCTGCCGCTGATCGAGACGCTCAGGCTTTCGTTCTACAACACTGTCGATGGTGCTCAGTCCTTCGTCGGCTTTGCAAACTACCAGGTCCTGTTCGGTGATGTGCGCTGGGCGCGCGATTTCTGGAATGCGCTCACCAACAACCTGATCTTCTTCGCCATCCACATGTGCGTGCAGAACCCGATCGGCATTGCGCTCGCAGCACTCCTGTCGCTGCCGAAACTGCGTTTCGCCGCCTTTTACCGCACCGCCATCTTTCTTCCGACGCTTCTCTCCTTCGTCATCGTCGGCTTTATCTGGAAGCTCATCCTCTCGCCCATCTGGGGCGTTGCGCCCTGGCTGATGAGCCTTGCCGGTGCCAAATGGCTGTTTGCGCCTTGGCTCGGTCAGTCCGGGCCGGCGCTGATTGCCGTTTCCCTGATTTCGGTATGGCAATATGTCGGCATACCCATGATGCTGATCTATGCGGCGTTGCTCAGCATCCCCGAAGAGGTGGTCGAAGCTGCCGAATGCGACGGCATTACCGGCTGGAGCCAGTTCTGGAAGATCAAGCTGCCGCTCATTCTGCCGGCGATCGGCATCATCTCGATCCTGACTTTCGTCGGAAATTTCAACGCCTTCGATCTGGTCTACACGGTGCAGGGCGCGCTTGCGGGCCCTGATATGTCGACGGATATTCTCGGCACGCTTCTCTACCGCACCTTCTTCGGTTTCCAGCTGCAACTCGGAGATCGCTCCATGGGGGCAACGATCGCAGCGGTGATGTTCGTCATCATTCTCGCCGGCGTCTCGTTTTACCTTTTTGCCATCCAGCGGCGCATGCGCCGCTACCAGTTCTAGAGGGCGTCCAGACATGTCCAACAAGGCACGCTCTTCACCGATCCGCTCAAGCCTCGTGCATCTGGCTTTGATCGCCTACACGCTGATTGCGCTGTTTCCGGTCTTTCTCACCATCATCAACTCGTTCAAGGATCGCAATTCGATCTTCCGCAATCCGATGCAGGTTCCCACACCGTCGAGCTTCAGCCTGATCGGCTACCAGACGGTTCTCGGACAGGCGGATTTCATCGGCTATTTCCAGAACAGCATGATCGTCACGGTCGTCTCGATCGCGCTCGTGCTGTTGTTCGGCGCGATGGCCGCCTTTGCGCTGTCAGAGTATCGCTTCCGCGGCAACACGCTGCTCGGCCTCTACATGGCGATCGGCATCATGATCCCCATCCGGCTCGGCACGGTCGCGATCCTGCAGGGCATGGTCGCGTCGGGCCTCGTCAACACGCTCACCGCGTTGATCCTCGTCTACACGGCGCAAGGGATACCGCTTGCGATCTTCATCCTGTCCGAATTCATGCGCTCGGTCTCCGATGACCTAAAGAATGCCGGCCGCATCGATGGTCTTTCGGAATATGCGATCTTCTTCCGCCTGGTCCTGCCGCTGATCAGGCCGGCCATGGCAACGGTTGCCGTCTTCACCATGATCCCGATCTGGAACGACCTGTGGTTCCCGCTGATCCTTGCACCGTCTGAGGCCACCAAGACGGTAACGCTCGGATCGCAGATCTTCATCGGCCAGTTCGTCACCAACTGGAACGCGGTGCTGGCAGCCCTGTCGCTCGCCATCCTGCCGATCCTCGTCCTTTACGTCATCTTCTCGCGGCAACTGATCCGCGGCATCACGTCTGGAGCCGTCAAGTGAGTTCAACCGAAAAGCCGATCCGCGTTCTCGTCGCAGGCCTCGGCAATATGGGCCGCAGCCATGCGCTGGCCTATCACAACAACCCGGGCTTCGAGATCGTCGGTCTCGTCAACCGCTCGAAGCCGACGCTCGATCCGGCCCTTGCCGGCTACGAGATCCATGCCGATTTCCTGACTGCCCTTGCCGAGTTGAAGCCAGACCTCTGCGCCATCTGCACCTATTCCGACAGCCATGCGGACTATGCGGTCGCAGCCTTCCAAGCCGGCTGCGACGTGTTTGTCGAAAAGCCGCTGGCAACCACGGTTGCCGATGCCGAGCGCGTCGTTTCCGCCGCCAAGGCCGCGGGCAAGAAACTGGTGATCGGCTATATCCTGCGCCACCATCCGTCCTGGATCCGCCTGATTGCCGAAGCCCGCAAGCTCGGCCCGCCCTATGTGTTCCGCATGAACCTCAACCAGCAATCGTCAGGCCCCACCTGGGATGTCCACAAGGCGCTGATGCAGACGACGCCGCCGATCGTTGATTGCGGCGTTCATTATGTCGATGTCATGTGCCAGATCACCGATGCCAAGCCGGTGGAAGTGCGCGGCATGGGTCTGCGCCTTTCCGATGAAATTGCGCCCGACATGTATAATTACGGCCACCTTCAGGTGATCTTCGATGACAAGTCGGTCGGCTGGTACGAGGCGGGCTGGGGGCCGATGATCTCCGAAACTGCGTTCTTCGTGAAGGACGTGATGTCGCCGAAAGGCTCGGTCTCCATCGTAATGGACCCCAATGCCAAGTCCGACGATATCGACACGCATACCAAAACCTCCGTCATCCGCCTTCACAGCGCCGAGACGGGCCCGGACGGCAGGTTCATCAGGCCCGACGAGGATATGACGATGGCGGGCGAGCCCGGCCATCAGGAGCTTTGCGATTTTGAGCAGGCCTATATGCTGAAGGCGATCCGCGAGGATATCGATCTGACCAGGCACATGGATGATGCGGTCCAGTCGCTGCGCATCTGCCTTGCGGCGGATGAAAGCGCAAGGACCGGCAAGCCAATCTATCTCTGAAAGCAACGCAAGCAAGACAGCCGGGCGGACAAACGTCCGCGATTGCACCAAACGACAGAAGTGGGAATACGCTCGTGGGTTCGCTGCAACTGAAATCCATCCGAAAGGCCTTCGGCGATCATGAAGTGCTGAAGGGCATCGACCTCGAGGTTAAGGATGGCGAGTTCGTCATCTTCGTGGGTCCATCCGGCTGCGGCAAGTCCACGCTGCTGCGGGTCATTGCAGGCCTTGAGGATGCGTCATCCGGCTCGATCCGGATCGACGACCAGGAAATGGCAACGACCCCGCCCGCCAAGCGCGGCATCGCCATGGTCTTCCAGTCCTATGCGCTCTACCCGCATCTGACGGTGAAGGACAATATGGGCCTAGGTCTGAAGCAGGCCGGAACGGACAAGGCCGAGATCGAGACGCGGGTGTCGAATGCCTCGTCGCTCCTATCGCTCGATCCCTATCTCGCCCGACGCCCGGCAGAGCTCTCGGGTGGTCAGCGCCAGCGCGTGGCGATCGGTCGTGCCATCGTGCGGGAACCGAAACTCTTCCTGTTCGACGAGCCGCTTTCCAACCTCGATGCGGCGCTGCGCGTCCAGACGCGGCTCGAGATCGCCCGCCTGCACCGGCGCCTGAAGGCGACGATGATCTACGTCACCCACGACCAGGTTGAGGCGATGACGCTTGCCGACAAGATCGTCGTCCTCAGCGCCGGCGCGATCGAGCAGGTCGGGTCTCCAATGGAGCTTTACAACAAGCCGGCCAACGTCTTCGTCGCCGGTTTCATCGGCTCGCCGCAGATGAACTTCATCCCGGGCGAAACGCTTTCCGAAAGCGGCATCAAGACCATCGGCATCCGGCCGGAGCATATCGCCCTGTCGCGAGAAAGCGGCGACTGGAAGGCCAAGGTAGTCCATGCCGAGCACCTCGGCGCCGATACCATCCTCTATCTCGAAACCGAGACGGCGGGCCTCATCACGGTCCGTCTGTTCGGCGAGCATCGCTATGGTCCAGACGACATCGTCTTTGCCACACCGGACAAGGCCTCGCTGCACCGGTTCGACGAAAACGATCAGGCGATCGGTTAACCTTTAAATCGGCTGTAACCAGTTTCGTGTTCCACTACCTCCAATGCGGGAAAGCGAACCTTTGCGCTCCTTCCGCGTTATGGGGATGGAGGAAACGGCAATGACGGTAATTTTAATTATGATTGCAGCGGTCGCCACTCTCGCAGGGACCGGCGCCCTGGTGGTTCGCCAGATCGCGGATGCTCGCCGCCAGCAGTACCAGGACGAGGTTCTGGCCTCAGATCTCGGCTATCTGCGCGAAGTCGAGCGCACCAAGAAGCGCTTCCGGCACGCGGCCCACAAAACCCGCAAACTCGCCGCCCGCCGCACCCGGATCCATCAGACCAAAGCTGCACACAGCACAGCCGCGTACTTCGCGAATTAAGCTTTGTCGGCCTCTATTCAGCAGTCGGTTTATTGCGAGAAAGGTTTGGTGGAGCTAAGCGGGATCGAACCGCTGACCTCTTGCATGCCATGCAAGCGCTCTCCCAGCTGAGCTATAGCCCCATCAGGGTGGTCCGGGTGTTCCGGTCCTTGGGAACTCCGAAGCAGCGATGCTGACCGGAGTGGCGGCTTATTACGTCCGGTTTTCGGAGAGTGCAAGCCTGTTTTTCAAAGCCCGGCAATTTTTCTTCAAATTACCGGGCTTTAGGTCGAAAGATCAATTCTCGTCGTCGTCGCCGCCAACGCCGACAATGCCGGTTACGTCGTCGTCTTCATCGTCTTCGTCGGCTTCGAGGAAGGTGTTGTCGTCATCGTCGCCGATATCGACATCATCGTCGTCGCCCAGATCCGGGATGTCGTCGCCGGTTGCCGCATCGTCGGCGTCGTCGGTTGCGACGGGCTCGACAGTTGGGTTCTCGACGTCGACTTCCTCGACATCTTCTTCTTCCGCCTGCTCCAGCTTTGCAGCGGCGCTGTTTTCGGCGAAGAACGACAACGGCCAGGACTTGCCGCTATAGGGGGAAACGACGGGATCGCGGTTCAGATCGTAAAACTTCTTGCCGGTATCCGGGTCGGTGCGCTTGGTTCCGAGTTCCGCTTTAGCCACTATCAAAGCCTCATGAGATGGCCGAACAGGTCGGCGAAGCCGCATAAAGCGGCAATCAATGGGTGAAAAATCTAAGCCGGTCCCCATAAGGCCTGGCGGGCTCCATGTCAAAGACTAACTTTTCCTGAATTCCTTGGCAGGCAGGCTAATGACCCGCCTTTTGCTTTGTGATAACGACGGCGGAAATCAAAGGCATACGAGCAAGGACCGATCATGTCGCATGGGATTGCCCTCAAACCGGCAAAGTCGAGAAGATCGACAAACCTCACCGGGACCGTCCGCATCCCGGGCGACAAGTCCATCTCGCATCGTTCCTTCATGTTCGGAGGCCTGGCTGCCGGAGAGACGCGGATCACCGGCCTCCTGGAAGGCGAAGACGTCATCAACACCGGCAAGGCGATGCGTGCCATGGGCGCGAAGATCGACAAGGTCGGCGCTGAGTGGATCATCCAGGGCACCGGCAACGGCGCGCTGCTGGCACCGCAGGCGCCTCTCGATTTCGGCAATGCCGGCACCGGCTGCCGCCTGACGATGGGTCTGGTCGGCGTCTACGATTTCGAGTCCACCTTTATCGGCGATGCCTCGCTGTCCAAGCGGCCGATGGGCCGGGTGCTCGATCCATTGCGCGAGATGGGCGTCCAGGTGACGTCGATGGCCGGCGACAGGCTGCCCGTCACGCTGCGTGGTCCGCGCACGCCCAACCCCATCGTCTACCGCGTGCCCATGGCCTCGGCGCAGGTCAAGTCCGCGGTGCTGCTTGCCGGCCTCAACACGCCTGGTGTCACCACGGTGATCGAACCGGTGATGACCCGCGACCATACCGAAAAGATGCTGCAGGGTTTCGGCGCCGATCTGACCGTCGAGACGGATGCCGACGGCGTTCGCACGATCCGGCTGGAAGGTCGCGGCGCTCTCAAGGGGCAGGTGATCGACGTGCCCGGCGATCCGTCCTCGACCGCGTTCCCGCTTGTGGCCGCCATCCTGGTGCCGGGTTCGGACGTGACCATCATGAACGTCCTGATGAACCCCACCCGCACCGGTCTTATTCTGACGCTGCAGGAAATGGGCGCGGATATCGAGGTGATGAATGCCCGCAGCGCCGGTGGCGAGGATGTGGCCGACCTGCGCGTCCGCGGCTCCGACCTCAAGGGCGTCACTGTTCCCGCCGATCGTGCACCATCGATGATCGACGAATATCCCGTCCTCGCGGTCGCCGCAGCCTTTGCGGAGGGAACGACGACGATGCTCGGTCTCGAGGAACTGCGCGTCAAGGAGTCCGACCGTCTCTCGGCCGTCGCTGAAGGTCTGAAGCTGAACGGCGTCGATTGCGATGAAGGCAAGGAAACGCTGGTGGTGCGCGGCCGTCCAGGCGGCAAGGGCTACGGCAATCCGTCCGGCGCTGCCGTCGTCACCTATCTCGATCACCGCATCGCCATGAGCTTCCTCGTTCTCGGTCTCGCATCGGAACACGAAGTCACTGTCGACGACGCCTCGATCATCGCCACCAGCTTTCCAGAATTCATGGATCTGATGACCGGTCTCGGCGCGCAGATCGAGAACCAGACCGACGGAAAGATCTGAGGCGCACGCCAATGTACCAACCGCCGCATTTCCGCGAAGACGATCTCGGCACCCAGCATGCGCTGATCCGCGCCTATCCGCTGGGCATGCTGATCACATCGGGAAATGCCGGTCTGCTGGCCAACCCGGTGCCGTTTCACCTCGATGGAGAAGCCTCTGATAAAGGCGTGCTGCGGCTGCATCTTGCCCGGGCGAACAGCCAGTGGAAAGACATCCGCGACGGCGCGAGTGTCCTTGCTGTGTTT
This sequence comes from Rhizobium sp. Leaf321, assembly GCF_001423215.1. Taxonomy (NCBI): domain Bacteria; kingdom Pseudomonadati; phylum Pseudomonadota; class Alphaproteobacteria; order Hyphomicrobiales; family Rhizobiaceae; genus Rhizobium; species Rhizobium sp. Leaf321. The sequence continues at coordinate 63,663 of NZ_LMOF01000006.1, forward strand.
CAGGGCGCCGATAGCTACGTCACACCGTCCTGGTACCAGACCAAGCAGGAGACGGGTAAGGTCGTGCCCACCTGGAACTATGCCATCGTTCAGGCCCGCGGCCCGGCCCGCATCGTCGAAGACGCCGGCTGGCTGCTTGCCCAGATCGAGGCGATCACCAGCCAGCATGAAAACAGCCGGCCGATGCCCTGGTCCGTCAACGATGCACCAGACGATTTCATTTCCGCCCAGTTGAAGGGTATCGTCGGTGTCGAGATCGAGATCTCGGAGATCGAAGGAAAGTGGAAGGTCAGTCAGAACCGCCCGGTCGGAGATCGCGAAGGCGTTGCCTCCGGACTTGATAACATGCCCGGACAGGACCAAATGGCTGAACTTGTCCGCCGCTACGGAGCCTCCCGCCTGACATGAATTCTGCAGATAACACTACGCCTCTGGTGATCGCAATCGATGGCCCTGCGGCAGCCGGCAAGGGAACCCTGTCGCGCCAGATCGCCGAAACCTACGGCTTCCAGCATCTCGATACGGGCCTCACCTACCGCGCAGCGGCCAAGGCGCTACTCGACCGGGGTCTGCCCCTCAACGACGAGGCCGTTGCCGAGACGATGGCGCGAGACGTTGAACTTGCAGGCCTCGACCGCGAAATCCTCTCGGCCCATGCGATTGGCGAAGCGGCCTCGAAGATCGCCGTCATGCCCGCCGTGCGCCGGGCGCTGGTGGAAGCGCAGCAGGCGTTTTCGAAGCGCAAGCCCGGAACGGTGCTCGACGGGCGCGATATCGGCACCGTCGTCTGCCCCGATGCACCCGTGAAACTATATGTCACCGCATCGCCTGAAGTGCGCGCCAGACGCCGTTACGACGAGATCGTTGGCCGCGGCGATGCCGCAGATTTCGACGAGATTTTTGCCGATGTGCGAAAGCGCGACGAGCGCGACATGGGGCGTGCCGACAGCCCTTTGAAGCCTGCGAAAGACGCGCACTTGCTTGATACGTCAGAAATGGGTATAGAGGCCGCGTTTCAGGCCGCGAAGGCGATTATCGACGCCGCCCTGAAAGGATGATGACCGACCGGATAACCGGCGGCGCATTCGAGCCCGATATCTTAGTCCTTGCGCCGGATTGCCTCTGAACATGACGAGGCGGGCTTGGATTTCGGGTGTGATCAACACGAACCCACGGCGCAATGTGTCCTTGACTGGACACGACCAGGAGATTTCATGGCAGTAACTAACCCGTCGCGGGAGGACTTCGCAGCCCTTCTCGAAGAATCCTTCGCAACCAATGATCTGGCCGAAGGCTACGTTACCAAAGGTCTGGTAACGGCGATCGAAAAGGACATGGCCGTTGTTGACGTCGGCCTCAAGGTCGAAGGTCGCATCGCGCTGAAGGAATTCGGCGTCAAGGGCAAAGACGGTTCGCTGAAGGTCGGCGACGAAGTCGAAGTCTATGTCGAGCGCATCGAAAACGCGCTTGGCGAAGCAGTTCTGTCGCGCGAGAAGGCTCGCCGCGAAGAGAGCTGGGTCAAGCTCGAAGTCAAGTTCGAAGCTGGCGAACGCGTTGAAGGCGTTATCTTCAACCAGGTCAAGGGCGGCTTCACGGTCGATCTCGACGGCGCTGTTGCCTTCCTTCCGCGCAGCCAGGTCGACATTCGTCCGATCCGCGACGTGACCCCGCTGATGCACAACCCGCAGCCCTTCGAAATCCTCAAGATGGACAAGCGTCGCGGCAACATCGTTGTTTCGCGTCGTACGGTTCTCGAAGAGTCCCGTGCAGAACAGCGCTCGGAAATCGTTCAGAACCTTGAAGAAGGTCAGGTTGTTGACGGCGTCGTCAAGAACATCACCGATTACGGTGCGTTCGTTGACCTCGGCGGCATCGATGGCCTGCTGCACGTGACCGACATGGCATGGCGCCGCGTCAACCATCCGTCGGAAATCCTGTCCATTGGCCAGCAGGTCAAGGTTCAGATCATCCGCATCAACCAGGAAACCCACCGCATCTCGCTCGGCATGAAGCAGCTCGAGTCGGATCCGTGGGATGGCATTGCTGCCAAGTACCCGGTTGGCAAGAAGATCTCCGGTACCGTCACGAACATCACGGACTACGGCGCATTCGTCGAGCTGGAGCCAGGCATCGAAGGCCTGATCCACATCTCGGAAATGTCCTGGACCAAGAAGAACGTACATCCCGGCAAGATCCTTTCGACCACGCAGGACGTCGACGTTGTCGTTCTCGAAGTCGATCCGTCGAAGCGCCGCATCTCGCTCGGTCTCAAGCAGACCCTCGAGAACCCATGGCAGGCATTTGCGTTCAGCCATCCGGCCGGCACTGAAGTCGAAGGCGAAGTCAAGAACAAGACCGAATTCGGCCTGTTCATCGGCCTCGACGGCGACGTTGACGGCATGGTTCACCTCTCCGACCTCGACTGGAACCGTCCAGGCGAACAGGTCATCGAGGAGTTCAACAAGGGCGACGTCGTCAAGGCTGTCGTTCTGGATGTGGACGTCGAGAAGGAGCGTATCTCGCTCGGCATCAAGCAGCTTGGCAAGGATGCTGTCGGCGAAGCCGCAACATCCGGCGAACTGCGCAAGAACGCTGTCGTTTCGTGCGAAGTCATCGCCGTCAACGACGGTGGTGTTGAAGTGAAGCTTGTTGCTCACGAAGACATCACGTCCTTCATCCGCCGCAACGACCTGGCACGCGATCGCGACGATCAGCGTCCGGAGCGTTTCTCGGTTGGTCAGGTTTTTGACGCCCGCGTCACGAACTTCTCCAAGAAGGATCGCAAGGTCATGCTGTCGATCAAGGCTCTCGAGATCGCTGAAGAAAAGGAAGCAGTTGCACAGTTCGGTTCGTCCGACTCAGGCGCTTCGCTCGGCGACATCCTCGGCGCGGCTCTGAAGAACCGCGGCGGCGAGTAATCGTTGTAGCTTGAAATGCGAAAGCCGCCGGATCGAAAGATCCGGCGGCTTTTTTCGTGCCCGCTATTTATCTCGGCCGCGTATTGAGCGGCTGCTCAGGTCCATCCAGCCATGCGCCAGTAGAGGTCGTTCGGACGACGATCGTCGTTGCTGGCCTCCGAGGACGCGGCTTCGCCGTCGCCCGGGTTGTCGTCGTCAGTCGGCTCGTTGCCGTCATCAGGGTGATCGAACGCCTGGTCCTGGCTGTGGTCGGCTTCGCCATCCTCGTCGACTGCCGTCACCGGCTGCGTCTTGCGGTTTTCGCGCTTTGGCTCATCTTCAGCCATGGGGTAGGGGACAAAGTGCAAGCCTATCGCCTCGCGCTGGACAAGCGGGAGCGGCACCGGCATCGGCTGGATGTCAGGGTCTGGCACGGCCTCCGGGGGGCCGCTGGTTTTTGCGGTGGTGGCGTGACGTTCGTTTGCGATGCGTAGCAGATCGTCCTCGGCATGCGTTATCCCGGCCGTATGCACCGCGTCTATGTCCGGAGCAGCCGGGGCAGGTTGTCCCTGTCTGCCGGCATGTGCCACCGTTCCACTGCCCCCTCCGCCAAACAGGTTCTTGAAAAGTGCCGCTGTCGAATTCTCGACCGGAGCTCCTGTCGCGAGCAGCGCCGCCTGAAGCGCGCTTGGTGCGATCGCAGACACGAGTTGCGCGAGATTGCTGGGCCATTCCACAGCGGGTTTTGGCGCCGTCGTGGCGTCTCCAAACTGCGGGATCTTCAATTCGTTGTCGAAGGCGTCGATAACCGCTGCGACCAGAGCCCCGGTATTCGTCACGGTCGCGATGCCCGGCACGGCGGTCCGCGGCAGGGCTCCTGGCAAGACTTGCGGCACCGGCTTCGCATCTGCAGCCAAGATCGGTGCGGCTTGCGCAGGCGCCGGGCTCGCGTCCGGCTTGATCGGAACCGCGTTTGGGACGGCGGGAGACGGCGTGGCGGGTTTGGTTTGCAGGTCGGAGGTTGCCGTCGCGGGACCTTCTGATCGGACCGGCATCGGCCGCGCAAGGATCGCCTCGCGGGTCGGCTCTTCCTGCAAGTCAACGAGGGGCGGCAGCAGTTGGGGTCTTTGAAGCTCCTTACCGGGAACCTTAGTGTCAGGAGCCGCGGCGGCTGACCCGCTCGTGGGTGGCGAGAACGGAGCGATAGCTGGTGCCGCTGCACCGGTGGCGGGCGGCGTTGCGCTGGTGGCGGGTGACGTCACCGACTGCGATTTTGCTCCGATATCAGGCAAAGCACCGGGGGATGGCCTGGGGGTCTCTGTACTTGCTGTGTCCGGAGCAGAAGCTGGCAGAGGCACTACCGGCGATGCGGGGCTGGGCGTCGAGGGCTGGAGCGCTGAGGGCGCGGGCGATGATGGGCCGGGCAAGGAGGGGCCAGTCTGGGCAACTGCCGGCGGGGGGCCGGGCCGCGTCGCAGGAGAGGGTGTCGCACCGTCTTTTGGAAGGCTGGCGATTTCATTCTGTCGATACGAGCTGACCGCTGCATTCTCCGCCTGATCGCTATCCGCTACCAGCGCTGCTTCGAGCGACAGGATCAGCCGTGCTGCATCGAGACCTGCCGGGTTCTTGAGAATTTCAGCCAGCAGCGACACGGACATGCCCTTCACCAGCTGGCTTAGCGTTTTCTCGAGCGCTGCAATGTCGTCCGCATTCATGGACTGCACGGTGACAGTCAGGCGCTCCGCGTAGTCTGCCAGCGTCTCGCCGTCGTTTCGTGGTATCTGCAGGATTTGGCCGATCGTTTCCGCGAAGATGGACGACCCGTAGGCGAGCTGCAACTGTCCAGACAGCGAGAGTAGGTTCAGGCGGTCCCCCGTAAGCATTCCGCCTCTGGAGGAGATTGCGGGATCACCTTCTGCGGATGCAGCGATGGAACGCGTTGCCGCAATCGGACGTGCCGAAGAGAGTGGGTCGGCCTGCATGCTTTGCGTAGCACCGACGGGGGTCAGCATGGCGTGCTTCCATCTCTCGCGTGTGAAGGGAGGGGACAACTCGGCCGCACACGACCGCACGCGCAAGGAGCACGCCGAAACTGTGCCGCCATCTCATGGCGCACGATTTGCCGATCAGCAATTTTAAGCGCGCTATGGTTAAATCATCGCTAATCACTGGTTTTCACGGGCCGATGGTCAGCTGTGCGCAAAAATGTCGGTCTCGCCCCATCCGAGCAGATCGAGCTTTGCACGGGTCGGCAGGAACTCGAAACAAGCCGTGGCGTGTTCGATACGCTCATCGCGGAGCAGGCGTTCGGTCAGCTTGTCGCGCAGCGCATGAAGGTGAAGCACGTCGGACGCCGCATATTCCAGTTGGGCCTGCGACAGGGTTTCGGCCGCCCAGTCGGTCTGCTGCTGCGCCTTGGAGATGTCGACGTCGAGCAACTCTCTCAGATTGTCCTTGAGGCCATGTCGATCCGTATAGGTCCGCACAAGCCGCGATGCGACCTTGGTGCAGAAGACAGGCGTGGTCGTAACCCCGAACGTGTGAAACAGAACTGCGATATCGAACCGTCCGTAGTGGAAGATCTTCTGCCGGGCGGGATCGGCAAGCAGTGCGACGAGATTGGGAGCTTGCTTCTGCCCGGCTGCGATCCGGATGACGTCCGCGGTTCCGTCGCCTGGTGAGAGCTGCACGACACAAAGCCTGTCGCGGCGCGGGACGAGGCCAAGCGTTTCTGTATCGATTGCGATCGCGCCTGTGTAGCGCGACGCGTCGGAGGCCGGGATGTCCCCCTGATGGTACCGTATCGACGTCTTCATGCGTGTCTCCGCTGTCAGGCTCTATGCGGGATAACCTAGAGGAAAGCTCCGGTGGAAGCACGCGGCCGCATCGTCTTATCCCGGACTATGGCTATCGCTTGGCGACGACGAAACACGAACGCGTGAGCAATTGCCCAGCAATGCAGCAAACGCATTGCTGCATTGCAGCAGAGCCTCTTGGCGCACCGGGAAGATATGGCTAGAAGTTTGGTCATCGAACGACGCACCTCCTCCTCCCAGTGTCGTTCGATACGGATCAACAACACCCTCCTCCTCCCAGTTGTTGATCAAGTTTAAAGCCTGGCGCATCCTCCTCCCGCGCCAGGCTTTTCTCGTTTTGTATCCCTTAAAATCCTCTATGACCGGCTCTGCCTCCGCAGAACGCCTTGCTGCGCAATAAGAAAAAGCCAGCGCATCGCTGCACTGGCTTGTCCGGCATAAAGGTGGATCTGCAGGTCAGCCCAGAGCTTCTATCGCCTTCATCACGTCGTCGTCGATCTTGAGACCGTGCTGGATGCTTTCGGCGCGAAGACCGCGGCCTCGCCGGCCGGGCAGGCGGACACCGTCCTGCTTTGCCATTTCGCTCGCCAATGCCGCAAAGCGTTCTGCCGCGCCGCCACCCGTCGTGGCATCCGGATCGATGACGATCAGCGACTGGCCAAGCGCCGGCGGAGATCCGGTCTCGTCAAACAGCGAGCTGGCCTGGTAGGAGTAATGCGCACCGCCGATGCCGGCCGCCATCACTTCGACCATGAGTGCAAGCGCTGCCCCCTTGGCGCCCCCGGATGGCGCCATCGTTCCCTTGATCGCGGCAAATGCGTCGGTTGTCGGATTGCCGTCGGTGTCGAACGCCCAGTCGTCGGGAATACTGGTGCCCTTCTGGGTCGCTTCCATCACCTTGCCGCGGGCAACCTTGGAGAGTGCTAGATCGATGACCAGCGGCTCGTCACCGGCAATAGGCGCCGCAAAAGCGATCGGATTGGTGCCGAACAGCGGCACCTTGCCACCCCAGGGGGCCATGGAGGCGGGCGCGTTGGCAAACATCATCGCAACCAGCCCCTGCTCGGCAAAGCGCTCCACGGTCAACGCCATGACGCCTGCATGGTGCGAACGGTTGATGGCGGCAAAGGCGATGCCCTGTTCGCGCGCAATCGCTGGAAGTTCCAAGACAGCGAGATCGAGCGCCGGATAGGCAAAGCTAAAGTCCGCGTCGATTGCAAGAACTGCGGGCCTTGGCCTGCTCGCCTTAGGCCGAGCAGTGCCATCCACCTTGCCGGTCCGCACCTGTTTGACATAGGCCGGGATGCGGCGAAGCCCGTGACCGGACTGGCCGGCGGCTTCCGCCTGCACCAGGGCGCGGGCAACCGAGCGTGCGGTGCTATCAAGCACGCCGTTGGCTTCGAAAACGCCGCTCACCAGCGTTTCGGCTTCTTCAAGGGTAATCTGCATGGACAAGCTGTTCCGGGAGCGAGTGTTAAGGAGGGCAACCGAACCCGAAAGCACGGCTACTTGCACTCTACCGACTGAGTGATGAGGCTTGCAACACCTGCCGGTGCGATCGGAACAGGTGATGCGCGTCGAACGGCTGAGACGACGTAGTCGTCTATACGCGTATCTCCAGACGATCTGGCAACGGACACGCGCCCGATATTGCCAGCGCTATCGAAATTGAAGCTGATCGTCACGATCCCCTTCTGGTTTGACGGGCAGCGGCGGGCATTACGGGCGATCTTCGTGCGCACGCGGGTCATCCAGGTGGACGGTGACATCGTCGAGGCCACCGATCCGCTCGAGGTCTGCGCAGCGGCCGTGCGCTCCGACGGCTTTGCCTGAACCTTTGCCTGCGCCTTTTCCTTCTGCGCCTGCGGCTGACGCCGTGGCTTTTCTACCTTCTGGACCGGCTTCGGTGGTGGTGGACGAGTGACCGGCAGCGGGACTTCCACGTTCTCCAACGCTGCGGTGACCTTCTGCTCGATCGGATCGACAGGCTCGGGCGGCGGCGTTTCGACGATCTCCGGCGGCGGGGGCGTTTCCTCCGGCAGCGGCGTCTCGATCACGGGTTCCGGCGGCGGTTCGGGTGTCTCCTCAGCCACTTCCGGTGGCGGTTCGACCGGTGGCGGCTCCTCGACGGGTTCGACCTCTTCGACCGGCTCGGTCTGCTGGGTCTCGACCAGTTGCCGGTCTTCGGTGTCGGTAGCGATCTGCTCTTCGTCCGGGATCGCCGCCTCCGGCTCCGGCGCAAGCTCGATCATGATGGCGGCCTGCGGACCGTTGTCGGCAAGTTCCTCCGGCTCTTGCCTCATCAGAAGCGCTGCGGCGGCAATGTGGACCGTGAGCACAAGGATAGCGGCAGATCCCCACAGCGCGATCTCGCCGATCCTGCTCGCATATCCTCTGCGCTGCATGGCAAGGCTCATGGAGCGCCTCCGGTGGCCGGCGAAGCGGCTGGTGCAGGCGCTGCTGGTGCGGCGGGTGTAGACGCTGGCGCCTGTTGGGCACCCGACGCGGCCTCCAACCCGACCAGCGCAATCTTCAGGTAGCCGGAATCGCGCAGCAGGTTCATCACTTCCATGAACTGCCCGTAATCGACGGCCTTGTCGGCCCGCAGGAAGATCCGCGTATCCTTGTTGCCTTCGGTCTGACGGTCGAGATTTGCGGCAAACTGTTCGCGCGCGACCTGATCGTTGCCGATATTGAGCGACAGGTCGTCCTTGACCGTCACGTAGAGAGGCTCGTCCGGTCGTTCTGCGGGCTTTGCGCTGGAGGCGGGAAGATCGACATTGACGTCGACCGTCGACAGCGGCGCGGCCACCATGAAAATGATCAGGAGCACCAGCATGACGTCGATAAACGGCGTCACGTTGATCTCGTGATTTTCGGGAAGTTCATCGCCGTGATGTTCGCGAATGCCGCCTGCCATGGAATTATTCCCCCGCGACCAGAGACATTGACGCAGGCCGGCGTCCGCCTGGCGGCACCTTGCGGAAATCGAGATCGCGGCTGACCAGTCGTTCGACACCGGAAGCAGCGTCGGCCAGCAGCTGGCGGTAGCCGGTGACCGAGCGGGCGAAGGCGTTGTAGATGATGACAGCAGGAATTGCGGCGACCAGACCAAGGGCGGTCGCAAGCAGCGCTTCGGCGATGCCGGGTGCCACGACCGCAAGGTTGGTCGTGTTGGACTGCGAAATGCCGATGAAGGAATTCATGATGCCCCAGACCGTGCCGAACAGGCCGACAAACGGACCGACCGAACCGATCGAGGCAAGAATGCCCGTGCCGCGGGCCATGCGCCGTCCGGAATAGGCTTCGATGCGCGACAGGACCGAAGATACGCGCTCCTTGACACCATCGGTATGGGCGTAGTCGAGAGCAGCTTCGGAAAGCTCCACCTCTTCGGTCGCCGCGCGCAGCATCAGGGCCGCAGGCCCGCCGCGGCTGCCTGTCGTCTCAAGCGCTTCCGGCAGCGTATGCGCGCCCTGGATGATCTTGAGGACGCGCCTGGCGCGGGTACGGGCGCCCATCAGCTCAAGCGTCTTTGCGATCCAGATCGTCCATGTGAGAAGCGAGGCAATGGCAAGGCCGATCATCACGGCCTTCACCACCCAGTCGGCCGCCATGAACATGCCCCAGGGCGAAAGATTGTGAGGAATATCGGCGCGCGCTTCGGGGGAAGATACACCCGTTGCAGCCGGAGCCTGCTCGATTGGCGTCACGGAGGGAGCAGCAGGTTCTGCCGGGGTTGCGTCTTGAACGGGTGGCGGGGTCTGCTGTGTCGTAGGAGCAGCGCTTGGAGGAGCAAGGGCCGGCGCCGTCTGTTGTGCCGGACCAGGCGCTTCCGGTGCAGGCGCCTCGACCTGCGCGACCGCATTTGTCGTCATCAGCATCAAGGCAGCAATCGTTGTCACGAGGGGACCGGGCCCGGCAACGCGCAACTGCTTCCTGTAGAGGTGAGACTTCGGGACAACGGACATGGCAGCGATACTCCGACTGGTCGCCGGAAGGCTCAGGTGGCCCAACGGCTCGATATCATTCAGCCGGTCCGAAAACTGAGGGCGGCGGCTTGCCGCTATGCGATAATAAACATGAGTGTGGTTGGCAACTATAATCGGGAGAGTATCGCTTATATTTGACTGCTTCGTCATGATTTGGTCCGCATGGCCCTGCTGCCAGCCGCAGCCTGTCTCCCAAAGCTCCGCACAAACGAAAAAACCGCCGGAGATTTCTCTTCGGCGGTTGATGGTTTCGGCAGCGCTAAACTTACAGCGTGCGCGTGATGTGCTCCACGCGGAAGCACTCGATCGTGTCGCCTGCGCGGATATCTTCGTAGTTTTCGAACGCCATACCGCATTCCTGACCCATCGGCACTTCGCCAACTTCGTCCTTGAAGCGCTTGAGCGTCTTGAGCTTGCCTTCGTGAATGACAACGTTGTCGCGCAGCAGGCGAACACCTGCACCACGCTCGACCTTGCCTTCGACGACGCGGCAACCTGCAACCTTGCCGGTCTTCGTGATGTTGAACACCTCGAGGATTTCGGCATTGCCAAGGAAGGTCTCGCGACGTTCTGGCGAAAGCAGACCGGACATTGCTGCCTTCACGTCATCCACCAGATCGTAGATGATGTTGTAGTAGCGGATCTCGGTGCCGGCACGATCGGCCGCTATGCGCGCCTGTGCGTTGGCACGGACGTTGAAGCCGATGATCGCTGCTTCGGAGGATTCGGCAAGCGCCAGATCCGACTCGGTGATAGCACCTGCGCCCGAATGGACGATGCGGGCGCGGACTTCGTCGGTGCCAAGCTTGTCGAGAGCGCCGATGATGGCTTCGACAGAACCCTGAACGTCGCCCTTGATGAGCAGCGGGAATTCCTTGTAGCCGGTATTCTGCAGCTTGCTCATCATCTGTTCGAGCGAACCGCGCTGACCGGACTGGCGAGCAACCGCCTTGTCGCGGGCAAGCCGCTGGCGATATTCGGAAATCTCGCGAGCACGGCTCTCGTTTTCAACGACGGCAAACTTGTCGCCGGCAGCAGGCGTGCTGGAAAGACCGAGCACTTCGACCGGCATGGCCGGGCCGGCTTCCTTGACGTGAACACCCTTGTCGGTCACGAGCGCGCGGACGCGGCCCCACTGATCGCCGGCAACGATGATCTGGCCAGGCTTCAGCGTGCCCTTCTGGACGAGCACGGTTGCAACCGCACCGCGGCCACGGTCGAGCTGGGCTTCGATGACGATGCCTTCGGCCGTACGGACCGGATCTGCCTTCAGGTCGAGAATTTCGGCCTGCAGCAGAACAGCCTCGAGCAGCTTGTCGAGATTGGTCTTGTTCTTGGCCGAAACTTCGACGTCGAGAACTTCACCGCCCAGCGATTCAACGAACACTTCGTGCTGCAGCAGCTGCTGGCGCACCTTGTCCGGGTTGGCTTCGTGCTTGTCGATCTTGTTGATCGCCACGATGATCGGAACGCCGGCAGCCTTTGCGTGGCTGATGGATTCGATCGTCTGCGGCATCACGCTGTCGTCGGCTGCAACCACGAGGATCGCGATGTCAGTCGCCTGCGCACCACGGGCACGCATGGCCGTAAAGGCGGCGTGACCGGGGGTATCGATGAAGGTGATCTTCTGGCCGTTCTGTTCGACCTGATAGGCACCGATATGCTGGGTGATGCCACCGGCTTCACCCGAAACTACGTTGGCCTGGCGGATCGCGTCGAGAAGCGAGGTCTTGCCATGGTCGACGTGACCCATGATCGTCACGACCGGAGGACGCGACACCATTTCGCCGGCGTCGTCCATCTGGTTGAAGATACCTTCTTCAACGTCCGATTCCGAAACGCGCTTGACCGTATGGCCGAATTCACCGGCAATGATTTCAGCGAGATCGGCGTCGATGACGTCGCCGGCCTTCATCATCTGGCCTTCCTTCATCAGGTACTTGATAACGTCGACGGCGCGTTCAGACATGCGCTGCGACAGTTCCTGAATGGTGATGGTCTCAGGCAGGATCACCTCGCGCATAACCTTTTCGCGGGTTTCCTGCATTTGGCTGCGGCGGAACTTTTCCTGCCGGCGGCGCATGGCAGCCATCGAACGACCGCGGCCGGTGCCGTCATCATCGGTGCTGGCAGCAGTGATTGTCAGCTTGCCTTGGCGACGGCCTTCTTCGACCTTCGGGCGTGTCGGTGGCTTGGCAGGAACGGGCGCTGCAACGCGGCCGCGACCTGGAATGGTCCGGGCAGGTGCGCGATCCTCTTCCTCGTCGTTGCGGCGACCACGTCCGATGACGGGGGCGGCAACAGGTGCGGCTCCCGGCGTCGGGCGAGCCGAGTTACGGTTGTCCTGGGTATTGGCGTTGCGATCTGCAGCGGCTGGCGCTGGCGCAACCGGTGCCGGACGCAGAGCTTCCTCGGCAGCGCGTGCCTTGGCTTCTTCGGCCAGACGTGCTGCCTCGGCTGCTTCTTCGACCTTGCGGCGCTCGTCTTCTACCTTACGGCGCGCATCATCCTCGACGCGCTGCTTGGCTTCGACCACATCGCGCGCCTGGGCTTCGACGAGTGCGCGACGGCGTGCATCCATCTCGCTTGCGGACAGGTCGTGCAGGACAGCACCACCCGAACGCTGCGGCTGGCGCTGCGGCTGTGACGGCTGCTGCGGACGCTGGCCCTGATGCGACGAGGGACGCTGACCCTGCGATGACGAAGGGCGCTGGCCCTGCGAAGAACCGGGGCGGTATCCCTGCGATGAAGGCTGCTGGACGCGCGGCTGCGGCGGGCTAGGCTGGCTGACGGGTGCAGCAGGGGCGGGGGTTGCAGGTGCGGCGGCGGCCACAGGGGCGGCTGGTGCCGGCGCTGCAGGGGTTGCCGGCTGCGGGCGTGGCGCTACAGGAGCGGCTGCCTCGACTGGCCGAGGGGCCGGTGCTGCGATCGGTGTAATTGGCTTTTCGTCGAGCGGACGGGTCGGACGGCGCTTGACCGTCTCGACGACGACCGCCTTGGTCCGGCCGCGACCCATGTCCTGGCGCACAGTACCCTGGGTCACACCCGATGGTTTCAGGGTAAGGGTCTTCTTCACGCCCAGTGTCTTGTCGTCGTTGTTATCAGTCATTCCGTTCCTGTTCCTTCGGACAGGAACAGATGGAAGCCATCAGTGCCTGTCGTTCAATTCGTACATATCGATGTGCGTCCGGCAAAAACCGGTAACCGCGTCATTGTTTCGGCATGTCAGCGACACCTTTTGTCTGGGACAGACCGCCCTTGCGGTACTGTTCAAGTAGGTTTGCGCGTTTCACTACACCTTCACCCGCCTGTCCCGCAAGCGCGCAGGCATGGATAAAAGCATTCTGGCCCATCACTTCGTCCAGTTCGGCCCCCGTGAAGAGCAAAAAGGATGGAATTTCTTCCTCGGCATTCGAGCCGAATTTGAAGGCCTTGCGGGCCTGATCGATCTTCCGGATACCGTCTGCCGCAGCGTCTGAGGCATGAAAGACGGCAATCGCGCCGCCGGAGCGAACTGCGGCATCGACCTTCGTCGCGCCCGAAATAAACTGGCTTGCCTTGCGGGCCATGTTCATCATGCCGATCAGATCGGCCGCGAGCAGTCTGTCAACCGTCGCCCCCAGATCGGCATCCGCCTTAGCGTCCGTCTTCAACGCGCGGGCGAAGGATTTCTTCTGGACCGCCCGGTCGATCAACGCCCGTTCGGCCTTTACCCAGCAGCCCCGCCCCGGAAGGCGACGCTTGAGATCGGGAACAACCTGGCCATCAGGCCCGGCCACGAAGCGGATCAGCGTTTCCGGTGATCCGGCTTCACGGGTGACGATGCAGGTACGGTCATTCACGATAAGCTCGTCGTCTGCATCGTCGTCTGGTTCATTGCCAATCGGGATCATTCCCGCTCGGCGGCAGGCGCCTCCTCGGCGTCTTCGGCCTCTGGTGCTTCTTCGGTGGCAAGATCCGCTTCGGTGATCCAGCCAGCCAGCAGGCGGGCCTGCACCACCATGTTTTCAGCTTCGGTGCGCGAAACCTCGAACTTCGAAAACAGACCTTCGAACTTCTTGGTCTCGCCGTCCTTGCGCTCGCTCCAGCCGACAAGGTCGTCAGCCGCGCAGCCGGCAAAATCCTCGATCGTCTTGATGCCGTCTTCGCCAAGCGCGACCAGCATCTGACCGGTCAGGCCTTCGATCTGCTTCAGTTCGTCGGCAACACCGAGTGCGACGCGCTTTGCATCGTTTTCAGACTCGATCCGCTCGAGATATTCGCGGGCGCGGGTCTGGATCTCGGTCGCCGTATCTTCGTCGAAACCGTCGATGGAGGAGATCTCATCGAGCTCGACATAGGCAAGTTCTTCAACGGCGGCAAAGCCTTCTGAAGCCAGCACCTGGCCAACCATCTCGTCGACATCGAGCGCGTCCATGAACAGGTTGGTGCGCTCGTTGAATTCCTTCTGGCGGCGCTCCGATTCCTCGGCTTCCGTCATGATGTCGATATCCCAGCCGGTCAGCTGCGATGCAAGGCGCACGTTCTGGCCACGACGACCGATCGCCAGCGACAGCTGCTCGTCCGGAACCACGACTTCGATCCGCTCGCTGTCCTCGTCGAGAACAACCTTGGAGACTTCAGCCGGCTGCAGCGCGTTGACGATGAACGATGCCGGATCCTGGCTCCACGGAATGATGTCGATCTTTTCGCCCTGCAGCTCGCCGACGACGGCCTGAACGCGCGAACCGCGCATACCGACGCAGGCGCCGACCGGATCGATCGACGAGTCGTTGGAAACGACAGCGATCTTGGCGCGCGAGCCCGGATCGCGGGCAACGGACTTGATCTGGATGATGCCGTCGTAGATTTCAGGCACTTCCATGGTGAACAGCTTCACCATGAACTGCGGATGGGTACGCGACAGGAAAATCTGCGGGCCACGCTGTTCGCGGCGCACGTCGTAGACATAGGCGCGAACGCGGTCACCGTAGCGCATGTTTTCGCGCGGGATCATCTCGTCACGGCGAATGATGCCTTCGCCACGACCGAGGTCGACGATGACGTTGCCATATTCGACGCGCTTGACGGTGCCATTGACGATTTCGCCGACGCGGTCCTTGAACTCGTCGAACTGACGGTCGCGTTCCGCTTCGCGCACCTTCTGGACGATAACCTGCTTGGCAGACTGGGCAGCGATACGACCGAAATCCATCGGCGGCAGCGGATCGGCGATGAAGTCGCCGATCTTGGCGTCAACGTTGCGATCGAGCGCCAGCGTCAGCGGGATCTGCGTGCCGTAATCCTCGGCGACATCGACCACTTCCAGCAGACGCTGGAGACGGATCTCGCCGGTCTTGGAATTGATGTCGGCACGGATGTTGGTTTCCGAACCATAGCGCGAGCGGGCGGCCTTCTGGATGGCGTCGGCCATCGCAGCCAGCACGATTTCGCGGTCGATGACCTTTTCGCGGGCTACTGCATCTGCGATCTGCAGAAGTTCAAGCCGGTTTGCGCTCACTGCCATTGTCGTTGGTCTCCGTAAGTCGAGCTATGTGCGACCTTCTCAAAGGAAGGCGTGCTGTCGGTTATTCTTCGTCAGTGTGTTCGTCGGTTTCGTCGTTCTGATTGGCGGCCTGCTGCTTGGCCGCCTTGTCAGCCCGCAACGCGTCGCGGATCAGTTCGTCGGTGAGGACAAGCTTTCCTTCGGACAGCGCCGTAAACGGAATGAGCAAATGCTGTGTCTCGCCATCGGCGACCTGATCGCGGTCGATCGTGAAGCCCTCGGACGTGACGTCGGTGATCTTGCCGCGAAAACGCTTGCGATTGTCGACCAGGATCGACGTCTCGCATTTCACGATATGGCCGTTCCAGCGCTCGAAATCGGACTTGCGCACCATCGGGCGATCGATGCCTGGCGACGATACTTCGAGATGATACTCGCGATCGATCGGATCTTCCACATCGAGAACGGGCGAGATCGCCATCGAGACGGCTTCACAGCCCTCGACATCCATCGTGCCATCGTTGCGTTCGGCCATGATCTGCAGCGTCGCGCCATTCTGATTGAGCATCCGGACGCGCACGAGGCGGAAGTCCATGGATGTCAGAACGGGCTCGATGATCTCGGCCACTCTGAGTTCAAGCCCGGTCTCGACGATCAGGCGCGGTTCGCTGTCGGTTTGTGGCATGCGCCCTCCGAATTCGTGCTCCCTGTCCGGTTTCCGGACGAGGGGGAGAAAAGCGATCGCCTAACAAAAAAGAGCGGGTCCGGGAGGGCCCACTCTTCATCGGACGATCAAGAATATGGCCTGCATATACGCTTTCACACCGGCGATTGCAAGACCGCCGCAAGACTCGTCGCATTCGCTCCGGTCCGTGATGGGGTTGGTGACGGCAGATCTCCATCATCAGGCATTTTAGGACATGACGCGGGTGGAATTTGTGGTCTTCAGGTCTATAACCCTTTGGTGACAGTGCCATGATGGGAGGAAGAGACTTGCCCGATCGGATTTCGACGCTGGCGCCGTTTCGGCTGCCGACGTTCCGAATGATCTGGATTGCCAGCATCGCGTCGAATTTCGGTGGGTTGATCCAGGCCGTCGGTGCCGCCTGGATGATGACGGCGATCGCCAGTTCGCAGGACATGGTGGCGCTGGTGCAGGCGTCCAACGCGTTGCCGATCATGCTGTTTTCGCTTGTCGCCGGGGCATTGGCCGACAATTACAATCGCCGAAGCCTAATGCTGACGGCGCAGGTCTTCATGCTGACCGTGTCGATTGCGCTGACGGTGTTTGCCTATCTCGGCCTGCTGACGCCGTGGCTTCTTTTGATGTTCACCTTCCTGATTGGCTGCGGCACGGCGCTCAATAACCCGTCCTGGCAGGCCTCGGTCGGCGATATCGTACCACGCGAAATCCTGCCGACCGCAGTGACGCTGAACAGCGTCGGCTTCAACATCACCCGCAGCGTCGGCCCGGCGATCGGCGGCGCGATCGTCGCAGCAGCAGGGGCTGCCGCCGCCTTCGCGGTCAACGCGATGAGCTATTTCGCCATCATCTACGCACTGGTTCGCTGGAAACCGCAGCGTGCCGACGATTCGCTTCCGCGTGAAACTTTGCTGCGGGCGCTGTCTGCCGGCCTTGGCTACGTCGCGATGTCGCCGAACATTCTGAATGTGCTGCTGCGCGGCCTGCTGTTCGGTCTGACCGCAAGCGCTATTCTGGCCCTTCTGCCGATCGTCGCCCGCGATCTCGTGTCCGGTGGCCCGTTCACCTACGGCATCATGCTGGGCGCTTTTGGCATCGGCGCCGTCGCCGGTGCCATTGCCAATGCGAGGCTCAGGGAAAAGTTCTCGAGCGAATGGATCGTCCGGTTCGCGTTCCTCGGCTTTGCCGCAAGTTCCGCCGTGATCGGCGCAAGCACGAACACGACACTGACGGTGATTGCGCTCTTGTTCCCAGGCGCCTGCTGGGTTCTCGCGCTATCGCTGTTCAACACCACCGTCCAGCTCTCCACCCCGCGCTGGGTCGTGGGGCGGGCCCTGTCCTTCTACCAGACGGCAACCTTCGGCGGCATTGCTGCGGGCAGCTGGATGTGGGGTCTACTTTCCGAAAACTTTGGCGCATCGGTTGCACTGTCCATCGCGAGCTTGGCCATGCTCGTCGGCGCTCTCGTCGGATGGCGCATGCCGCTGCCACAGTTCGGCGATGTCAATCTCGATCCGCTCAACCGCTTCAACGCGCCGCTTCTGAGCCTCGCGCTGCAGCCACGCAGCGGGCCGATCGTACTGCAGATCGACTACCTGATCGGCGAGGCGGACATCCCCGAATTCCTGACCCTGATGGCACGCCGCAGACGGGTGCGGATCCGCGACGGTGCAAGGCAGTGGGCCTTGATGCGCGATCTCGAACATCCCGACGTCTGGACGGAGACCTATCATACCGCCACCTGGGCAGATTACGTGCGCCACAATCAGCGGCGCATGCAGATGGATGCGGAAATCTGGGACGCGATCCGCAAGCTGCATCAAGGCGATGAGGAACCGAAGGTTCATCGCATGATCGAGCGTCAGACGATCCCGCCGCCCTCCGACATCATGCACAAGCCGCATATCGACCTTCACCACTAAGGCGAAGGCTGTGGTCCGTTACTTGAGCCGGGTTTTCAGCGACGCATCCGGATAGCAGGTCGGCGAAAGACCATTCTTGGCCTGCCAGTCGCCAAGCGCCCGGCGGGTTTTGAAACCCGGCAGACCGTCCACGTTGCCGACATCGTAACCCTTCGCCACCAGCGCCTTTTGCATGGCAAGCACGTCGGAGCGAAGCATCTTGCCGACGTCACCCCATGAGCCCTCGAAGGCGCCGGCACCATGGGCGATACGATCAGCAAGATTGCCGATGAACAGCGCATAGAGGTCGGAGTTATTGTATTCCTTCAGCACGTAGAAATTTGGCGTGACGACGAACTCCGGTCCGTTGCGGCCGGCAGGTACCAGCATCATGCCGGATGCCTTGAGATCGGCGGAAGGAAAAGGCTTGCCCGACACCCGGGTGATCCCGGTCGCCGCCCAGGCGGAGATCGGCTTGGCCAGATCCGGGCCTTCCTGGGCGCAGGAAACCTTGGCAGGAATGGAAACCTCGAAACCCCAGTCACGCCCGCGCTGCCAGCCTTCCTTCTGAAGATAGTGGGCTATGGACGCGAGCGAGTCGGGCACGGAATTCCAGATGTCCGGATGCCCGTCCTTGTCGAAATCGACGGCGTATTTCAGGTAGCTGGTCGGCATGAATTGCGGCTGGCCGAGAGCGCCCGCCCACGAACCCTTCATCGTCGCCGCATCCACGTCGCCGCGCTCGATCATCGTCAGCGCCGCAATCAACTCCTCACGGAACATCGGCTTGCGTGTGGACATGAAGGCCTTGGTCGCGAGAACCTCGAGTGCCGAATAGGGAAGCCGTGCCTTGCCGAAACCGGACTCGCGACCCCAGATGGCGACCACGATCTCACCGGGAACGCCGTAGGCGGCCTCGATCCGCTTCAGCGTCGCGGCATGTGTCGACGCAAGGCCGCGACCCGTTGCCGCCAGTCCTTGCAGCCGCTTTTCGGAGAAATAGGCGCCGGGGGAAGAGAACTCCGCCTGGCTCTGATCCTGGCTTTTCGGCGGCTTTGACCCCGGCGGCACCAGATCAGGAATGCTCCAGTTGAGCGAGATCCCGTTAAAGGCGGTTTTCAGTGTCCGCTCGGAAATGCCGGCTTTGCGGGCTTCCGGCCCAAGATCGCTGGCGATCCATCGCTGGAACTGCTTTTCCACATCGGGCTTGTTCTGCGCCATGACGGGTAGGGGAAGCAGACAGAGGATGGCTCCAAAGGCGATGAGTGTCTTGCGCATGATATCTCCTCAGATCGCCGTTCGTGCCCGAAGTGCCGCCGTCAGCGTGCCTTCGTCGAGATAGTCCAGCTCGCCGCCGACAGGAACGCCATGCGCCAATCGGGTGATCTTCACATCGATGCCGGTGAGCTGGTCGGTTATATAGTGTGCTGTGGTTTGTCCCTCGACCGTGGCGTTGACGGCGATGATGATTTCCTTGACCACGCCTTCGCTCACCCGGTCGATCAGGCCGCGAATGTTGAGATCATCGGGTCCGATGCCATCCAGCGGCGACAGCGTGCCGCCGAGCACATGATAGGCCGCGTTCATTGCGCCCGCGCGCTCCAGAGCCCAAAGATCGGACACATCTTCGCAGACGATCAGTGTGGACTGGTCGCGTCTGATATCGGTGCAGACCGTGCATGGATCAGACGTATCGACATTGCCGCAGCGCGAGCAGATCTTCACCTTGTCATAGGCCTCGCCCATCGCGTTCGACAGCGGACCGAGCAGCTGGTCCTTCTTCTTGATGAGATGCAATGCCGCCCGGCGGGCCGAACGGGGGCCGAGACCCGGTACTTTCGCCAGAAGCTGGATGAGTTTTTCGATTTCGGGGCCGGTGACTCGCTTTGCCATGGTTCTCCTTTAACCCATATGCAGGGGAAACGGAATCGACGAAGGACCAGCCGAATGAAACTTCTTAGCCTCTGCCTTGGTCATCCGGAAAAGCTTCAGGGCAAGAGCTACAAGACCGGCATCAACAAGATGCCGATGAGAAATCCGGTCATGATCGACGTGGAAGGCCTGGTCGGCGATGCCGTCTGCAATACGAAATATCATGGTGGCCCTGAGCAGGCGATCCTGCTCGAAGGCAGCCTGACGCTGGATTGGTGGCGGTCGCAACTCGGCCGTGATTTGCCGGATGGCACGTTTGGCGAAAACCTCGTGATCGAAGGGCTCGACAACCGCGACGTGGCCGCCGGCGATTGTTTCCGCATCGGTGCCGAACTTGTGCTGCAGGCGACATCCGCCCGCACGCCCTGCGCGACGCTCGCCGCCAAGATGGGCGATCCGACCTTCGTCAAAGCCTACAGGAGTGCGGCACGCCCCGGCATCTACTGTCGGGTGCTGACGCCAGGATTCGCCTCAGCGGGCGATGTCGTTGAGTTCAGCGCGTACCAGGGAACGAGGGTTTCCATCCCGGAACTGCTAACCAAATTCGGCAAGTGTCTGGGAGATGACGACCGGCAGCGGTTTCTATCCGCACCCATCCACGCCGATATGCGAGAGGCGATCGAAGCCGGAAAACCCGCCAAGTTCTAGCGAATAGGCGGGTCTTGCCGGCAGGCGGTTCCTATGCGGAGCGCCGGTCTCGTCTTAGAACGGCAGCTTCATGCCGGGCGGGATCGGCAGACCGGCGGTCAGTTCCTTGGTCTTTTCAGCAGTGATCTCTTCAGCCCGGTCCTTGGCCAGCTTGTGGGCTGCAATGATCAGGTCTTCGAGGATCTCGGATTCGTCTTCCTTGAACAGGGACGGATCGATCTTCAGACCCAGCATGTCGCCCTTGCCGTTCATCCGGATCGTCACGAGGCCGCCACCGGCCGTGCCTTCGACTTCGAGAGCGGCGATATCCGCCTGCATCTTCTCCATCTTGGCCTGCATTTCCTTGACCTTGCCCATCATGCCCATGATGTCGCGCATCGGGATCTCCTCTTCCTGATTTTTAAAGTTCGATGTCGTCGCCCGGCAGGATATCGCCCTCGGCGCTTTCCACCACGGCTGGCGGCGGCAATTCGTCTGCGTCGATTTCGTCCTCGCTCACGCGGATCCGGACGTCGGTGATCTTTGCGCCGGGAAACTGCGACAGGATCGCCGCGACATCCGGGTCGGAGCGCGCGTCGGTCAGCCGCGCCTCGCGCGCCGTACCCTCTGCCTCGACCAGTGTCGGCGAACCGTCTTCCTTGCTGAGGGAGACGATCCAGTGGATGCCGGTCCATTCCTTCAGCTTGACGCCGAGTTCGCCGGGCAGCGTCGTTGGTCCGCCGTCGGTCAGGCGCATGTCGAGCCGGCCCGGCTCGATCTTCACCAGCCGCACGAAATTGCGCACGAGCGCCTTCAGCTTCGCGTCACGGTTCTTGGAGCAGAGATCGACGATGTCGGCCAGCGAGCGCACCGCAACGCTGGGCTCGGGCTTCTCCTCGACACGGCCGACCGGCATCTCGCGCGGGTTGTCGTTCGGCACGGCTTTCAGCATCGCGGTCGGTCCGCCTGACGGCATCCGCTGCGATTGCATATCGATCCCGCGGGCATTAAGCGGAGGCTGGGATGACGGCATCTGGCCTGCGCCATTGCCGCCGCCGTTCCCATTGGGCGCGCCGCGCTGGCCATCGCCACCGGAAAGGTCGGCAAGCCGGCGCGCCGCGTCTTCCGGCGAGGGAAGGTGGGCGGCATGAGTGAGGCGGATCAGCACCATTTCGGCGGCACCGGCGGGGCGGGAAGAGTTCTCCGCTTCCGGAATGCCCTTGAGCAGCATCTGCCAGATCCGCGACAGGGTGCTGACGGCGATCGTCTCGGAAAATTCGCGACCGCGCACACGCTCCACTTCGCTCAGCGAAGGATCGTCCGCCGCTTCCGGGATATATTTGAAGCGTGTGACGAGATGGGTGAAGTCTGCAAGGTCGGTCAGAACCACGACAGGGTTGGCGCCGGCCTCGTATTGGGCGGTGAATTCGGAAAGGGCAGCCGTCACGTCGCCCTGCACGATCTGTTCGAACAGATCGACGATGCGGGCGCGGTCGGCAAGACCCAGCATGCCGCGCACGGTATCAGCCACCACATGGCCTGCGCCATGGGCAATCGCCTGGTCGAGAAGGGAAAGTCCGTCGCGAGCCGAACCTTCGGCCGCGCGCGCGATCATCGACAACGCCTCGGTCTCGGCCGGTATGCCTTCCTTTTCAAGGATGGTCGTGAACAGGCCGACGAGATCGGCAGCACTGATCCGGCGGAGGTCGAACCGCTGGCAGCGCGACAGGACAGTGATCGGCACCTTGCGGATTTCCGTCGTCGCGAAGATGAACTTCACATGCTCCGGCGGCTCTTCGAGCGTCTTCAGCAGGCCGTTGAAAGCCTGCGTGGAGAGCATGTGCACTTCGTCGATGATGTAGACTTTGTAGCGCGCCGAGACAGGCCGATAGCGCACCTGCTCGATGATCTCTCTGATATCGTCGATGCCGGTGTGCGAGGCTGCGTCCATCTCGATGACATCGACATGCCGACCTTCCATGATCGCCTGGCAGTGTTCGCCGGGGATACGCAGATCGATCGTCGGGCGGTCGATCTCGGCGGTCTTGTAATTGAGCGCACGCGCCAGAATGCGGGCAGTCGTCGTCTTGCCGACACCGCGCACACCGGTCAGCATATAGGCCTGGGCGATGCGGCCGGTCTCGAAGGCGTTGGTGAGTGTTCTCACCATCGGCTCCTGGCCGACCATCAGGTCGGAAAAATCCTTGGGACGGTATTTGCGGGCGAGAACCCGGTAGCCACTGCCGGAAGGCGTCGGCGCAGTCGGGTTGCTGGAATATGTCGGCCCGTCGTCGCTCATGAAAATCCTGCCAGCCTGTACGGGCCATTCCGGCCGTCAGAGACTGAGCGCGCCGGATGCTGACCAAGATGAGAGGGTGGGAGGCTGGCACGGCGACCCGTGCCTGGCTCGTTAGGGCTGCTTCCTTCCGGACCTGACCCGGTTGGCGAGTGGCTCGTCCACCACCAACCTCCCACCGCTCATATCGTCAATAACGCTTTCAAATGCAAGCCAAGCCTGTAAAAAACTACGACCAGATAAAAACATTAGGAGGAATGCTTGAGCGAGTTCGAACTGGACGGGCGCATTGCGCGGGACTCCGATCTCATCGCCACCCTCGATCTCTGCCAGCTGCGGATCCAGAATGACAGCCGCTGGCCGTGGCTTGTCATGGTGCCGCAGCGGGCCGACATGACCGAGATCTTCGAGCTTTCAGAAGCGGATCAGGCGCACCTGGCGGCCGAGGTCAATCAGGTTGCGGCAGCGTTGAAAGAGATAACGGGCGCGACCAAGATTAATGTCGGTGCGCTTGGCAACATCGTCCGGCAGCTCCATGTTCATGTGATTGCCCGCTTCGAAGGCGATGCGAACTGGCCGGGCCCGATCTGGGGCTACGGATCCGCAGAACCGTATGATGGCGAAAAGAGGCAGGCCCTGATGAACAGACTGATGGAAAAGCTTTCCCGATGAGCAGCATATTCGATACCGATACACCCCATCCCGACCCCAGCAGCCTCACGGCGTTCTCCGGCAACAAGCTCGACCGGCAGGCGGAAAACCGGGAGGACGACTGCATCGAGAAGGCGCTGTCCGTCGATGGCACCCATATCCTCGCCTTCTCCGGCAGCCGGGTCATTCTGAAGCACGACGGCCAGATCCTCGATCCGCTGTTTGCGGCTTACGAGCTGGCGGAGCTGAAGCCGGATTTCGACCGGGCCGTGCTGCTCGGCCATCACCAGAACGGCGAGCCGCGCGTCGCCGTCCCGGTCACGATCGCCGATGAAGAGCTTGCAAGCCATTACAAGCCGACCGAGGCGCGAGCTCTTTTCCGTGAAGGCCTGCTCGATGACGAGCTTCAGGGCGAGGTCGCCCAGGCCGTGTCCTTGCTCAACTGGAATGCCGCCAATATCTTCTGCGGCAAATGCGGCTCGCCCACCGAAATGAACATCGGCGGCTACAAGCGCGTCTGCACCAAGTGTCAGCACATGATGTTTCCTCGCACCGACCCCGTCGTCATCATGATGACGATCGATGAGGAAAACGACCGCTGCCTTTTGGGACGCAGCCATCATTTCCAGGAGGGTATGTATTCCTGCCTGGCTGGCTTCGTCGAACCCGGCGAAACGATCGAACAGGCCGTGAGACGTGAAACCGTCGAGGAATCGGCGATCGAGATCGGACGCGTGCGCTATCACGCATCGCAGCCCTGGCCGATGCCGCATTCGCTGATGATCGGCTGTTTCGCCGAGGCGACGTCGACGGAGATCACCATCGATGCCCACGAAATGTCTGACGTTCGCTGGTTTTCGCGCGCCGAGGTTCAGGCGATGCTGGAAGCCGGTCCGGATGACAAGCCGTTTGGTCCCGCCAAGGGAGCGATTGCCTATCGGCTGATGCGCGATTGGATCGACTGGAAGCGCTGAAGGCAGCGCTTCCGACCGTCAGCTTTTCTGTAGTGCGCCGCGCATCGGATGACCCTTGTAGGTGCCGAGAATGCGGACTTTTTCGGAAAAGAACCGCAGCTCCTCGAGCGCGCGGCGCACAGGGGCATCGTCCGGATGCCCCTCGATATCCGCATAGAACTGCGTCGCCACGAACTTGCCGCCCAGTTGATAGCTTTCGAGCTTGGTCATGTTGATGCCGTTGGTGGCAAATCCACCCATCGCCTTGTAGAGCGCAGCCGGTATGTTGCGCACGTTGAACACGAAGGTGGTGACGATCACGTCATCCGCCTCGTTGCGCTGTACCCACTTCTCGTCGCGCGACAGAACCACGAAACGGGTGACGTTGTTTTCCGTGTCCTCGACATTTTCGGCGAGAATATCGAGCCCGTAGAGGCTGGCCGCAAGCCGTGGCGCAAGGGCCGCCATCGAGCGGTCGCCCTTTTCGGAAACGAGTTTCGCAGCGCCCGCCGTGTCGCCGGCAACGACGGCCTTCCAGCCATTGGCGCGGATGATCTTGCGGCACTGGCCAAGCGCGTGGATATGGCTGTGGACGGTGCGGATTTCTTCGCGCTCCACACCCGGCAACACCATCAGCTGGAACCGGATCGGCATGAAATATTCGCCGACGATATGCAGACGCGATTCCGGCAGCAGGTAGTGAATGTCGGCCACACGTCCGGCGATGGTGTTTTCGATCGGAATCATTGCGAGATCCGAATCACCGTTCTCCAGCGCCTGGAACGCATCCTCGAAGGTCGGGCAGGGCAGGGGTTCCATATCCGGAAACATGTCCCTGGACGCCATATCGGAATTGGCGCCGAATTCGCCCTGGAAGGAAATGCGGTTGGTCGAGGCATTCATGAGGCTGATCCGTTACAAACCGCGGGAGGATAAGATGGCGCGCGCCTTTTCAAGGTCGGCCGGCGTGTCGACACCCAGCGGCACCGACGCGACGATTTCGGCATCGATGCGCATGCCGGCTTCGAGCGCCCGCAATTGCTCAAGCGATTCGCGCTTTTCCAGCACCGAAGGGCCGAGCGCCACGAATTTCTCGAGCGCAGTGCGGCGATAGGCATAAAGCCCGATATGATGGTAAAGTGGTCCGTTGCCGTAAGGAGCTGTGGCGCGGGTAAAATAGAGCGCCTTCAGCCGCCCGTCCGAAAGAGGCGAACCGACGATCTTGACCACATTTGGATTGGTCTTCTCGTGCTCGTCGGTGATTTCGACGGTCAGCGTGGCGATATCCGTCTGCGGGCTGTCCAGCAGCGGTTTGAGCGAGGCGCGCACGACGTCGGCTTCCACGGTCGGCAGGTCGCCCTGCACGTTGATGACGTATTCCACCTTGCCATCAGGGTCTGCCTTGGTCAGCGCTTCAAAGATCCGATCGGAACCCGATTGGTGGTCTTCGCGGGTCATGACTACCTCGAAGCCTGCAGCTTTCACCACATCGAAAATGTCCTGATGGTCCACGGCAACGACGATGCGACCGACATTGGCCTCCTCGGCGCGCTTTGCGACCTGCACGATCATGGGCAGCCCGGCGATGTCTGCGAGCGGCTTGCCGGGAAGGCGCGTCGACGCCATTCGTGCTGGAATGAGGACGAGCGTCCGGTCGAAAGCCGTGTAAGTCATCGTAAAACCTTCCAATCCAGCCTGTGCAGTGGCAAAAAGTCTCAAGCAGAACGAGCGTATCGTGTTGCAAGGCCTCTGCAAAAGACATAGCTTCCAAACAAATTCAAGGTGCCTGCTTTGGGACGGCGGGCCGGTGAGGAGAATTTGCTGATGAATCCCTATGTAAACATGTCGGTAGGCGCATTGCTTGCCACGGTTTTCGTGATGATGTCCGTATCGATCGCGTCGGAGGGGATTTTCCACTCGCCGTCGCCTGAGAAGGAAGGATTTGCAATCGCCGCGCTGGAAGAGCCAGCCGGCGGCGAAGCGGCTGCCGGTGGCGGTGCCGCGGAAGTTGTCCCTGTTGGTCAGCTGATGGCAGGTGCCGATGCCGCTGCCGGCGCAACGGTATTCAAGAAGTGTCAGAGCTGTCACTCCATTGAAAAGGGAGGCCCCAACAAGGTGGGTCCCGATCTATGGGGTGTTGTAAACCGTCCGATCGCCAGCCATGAGGGCTTTTCCTACTCTGCTGCCATGAAGGATTTCTCCAAGGGCGGCGCGGAGACCTGGACGTTCGATCACCTCAACCACTTCCTCGTTGCGCCCAAGGCCTACGTGAAGGGGACAGCGATGGGCTTTGCCGGATTGAAGAACGACAAGGAACGCGGCAACCTGCTTGCTTATATCCGCGAACAGTCTGATAGCCCTGCGCCACTGCCTGAACCCGGCGCTGCACCCGCTCCCGCCCCGACGAACTGATCCCACCCGGCGGCAGACATTCCAATCACGACAGCAGCCAACCCCAGAAGCTTACGGTGATAAGGCCGAACGCTGTCGTGATGCTGATGGTCGAGGCCGCAAGGCTTTGCCCGGACCGGAACCGCTGGGCAATCAGCCAGGCATTGATGCCCGTTGGAACAGAAGAGGTCAAAACCAGAGCGGCCGCCCAGTCCCGCGGCAGCCCGATCGCATGGCTTGTGGCGAACACGATCGCCGGCATCAGGGTAAGCTTCAGGACTGCAACGGCCGTGGCGAGATTGATATCGCCACGGATCGGATAACGGGTCAGCGCCATGCCGATTGAAATCAGCGCCACCGGCCCGGCTGAGGCGGCGATCTGGTTGACGACAGGCAGCACGGACGTGGGGATCGAGAAGCCCAGAAGATTGAACGGTATCCCGATCGCGATCGCGATCACGAGCGGATTGCGGACCAGGTTGCTGGCGACCTGCCGCAGAACCACGGAAAGCGTGCGCTTCTGTGTGCCGTCGACCCGCGCAGTTGCCCCCTCCATCAGGATCGAGCCGGCGATCATCATGATCGGCAGATGGATGGCGAGCAGGATCGAGACGGCAAGAAGCCCTTCCTTGCCGACCATGTGATCGATCAACGGCAGGCCGATGAAGATGTTGTTGGCAAACGCACTCGACATGCCCGCGATGACGCCGACCTTGGCATCCCTTGCGAAGAACCGCGTGGCCATCAGATGCCCGGTCGTCCATGTGACGGCAACGGCAATGAAATAGGCGCTCCACAGCCCGAAGGGAGAGACGCCGCCAAAATGGGCGTCCGCAACCGTCCGGAAGATCAGCATCGGAACCGCGATCTTGAAGACGTATTCCCCCAGCGCGTCACCGGTTTCGGCCTTCAAAAGCCCGGTTTTGGCGGCGAGCCAGCCCATCAGGATCAGGATGAAGACGGGCAGCACATTGGCGAAGACTGACGACACGGAGGCGGCTTTCGGAGGAGACTGTTATCTGCGTCTAGCGCAGATCTGGCTGAACGACAAATGCGTCGGGCGCAAACCCGTTGCAGGCGAAAGCCGAAAACAGAAAAGCGGGGCTTGATCCCCGCTTCCTTCCCCGGTCGAGCCAGGGGTGTCCAAACGCTTCGTCGCCAGTTCATCCGTGGTCGACATCAGCAATCGGATGATCGTTATCTAGCGGCTCACCATGACGGGAGAATGACAGCTGCGGATTTTTGGAGCCTTAGTGCCGACAGCGTTTTTTGCTTCCCATCACGGCTAAAGGCGAATACCCGTTCTCTCATCCATTCATTCGAAAGAGGATCAGAGCCGGATGCCGAAATTCGACGTGCTAACCATCGGCAATGCCATCGTGGACATCCTCGCGCGCTGCGACGATCAGTTCCTCGGCGACAACGCGATCATTAAGGGTGCGATGAACCTGATCAATGCCGAGCGCGCCGAACTTCTCTACTCGAAGATGGGTCCTGCGGTCGAAGCCTCAGGCGGTTCCGCCGGCAACACAGCGGCAGGCGTTGCCAGTCTCGGCGGCAGGGCTGCCTACTTCGGCAAGGTCGCCAACGATCAGCTTGGCACCATTTTCCAGCATGATATCCGTGCCCAGGGTGTCCACTACGAAACAAAGCCTGACGGTGTTCATCCCCCGACCGCCCGCTCGATGATTTTCGTGACGCCGGATGGCGAGCGCTCGATGAACACCTATCTCGGCGCCTGCGTCGAACTCGGTCCTGAACATGTCGAGGAAGACGTGGTGGCCGAATCGAAGGTGACCTATTTCGAAGGTTACCTGTGGGATCCGCCGCGCGCCAAGGATGCTATCCGCGAAGCAGCCCGCATCGCCCATGCGCATGGTCGTGAAGTCTCGATGACGCTGTCGGATCCGTTCTGCGTCGGCCGCTACCGTGAGGAATTCCTGGAGCTGATGAAATCCGGCACCGTGGATATCGTCTTTGCCAACAAGCAGGAACTTCTGTCGCTCTACGAGACGGACGATTTCGAGCTCGCCCTCGGCAAGATCGCTCACGATTGCAAGCTGGCGGCCATCACGTTGAGCGAGGAAGGTGCGGTTCTCGTGCGTGGCAAGGAGCGGATCGCGATCCCGGCCTATGCCATCGAGGAACTCGTCGATACGACCGGAGCCGGCGATCTGTTCGCCGCCGGCTTTCTCTACGGCTATACCGCAGATCGTTCGCTTGAGGATTGCGGCAAGCTCGGCTGCCTCGTCGCGGCCATCGTCATTCAGCAGATCGGGCCGCGGCCGATGGTCTCGCTCGCGCAGGCGGCGAAGGAAAGAGGCCTTATTTAAAGGCCTCTCCCGGGTAAGCGCCCCAGATTTCCGCCTGGGCGATCCAGCCCTCTGCACCATTCGCTTCTGCATGGCACCAGTCGCCATTGCATTCGCTGATCTTGATCATCACGCCGGGCTCGAGCTTTGCAGTGAGGCCCGCGGATTGCTGCGGCTCGTTGCGCATGTTGACATAGATGTCCTTGCCCTTGCCGCGCATCCACGGCGCTGCAACGGCAGTGCGCTCGCCCGATAGCAGGGCCTGGTTGACCCAGCCCTCCGTGCCCTCGGCATCGCGAACACGGCGCCAGTTGTCGTATTCCTGGATGATTTCCATCGGGGTTCCCGACTTCATGTACATCCATGACACCGCATAATCCGTGCTCGGACCGATGCGGATGTTCACTTTTCTCGATTTCAGGCTGACGAAACGGGGAAGCGGCAGGCCGCTTGCGCCCTTGGCAACGCCCTGTGCAAGTGCGCCGTCGGCGCCGGAAAGGCAGGTGAGGAGCCCGATCGAGGCTGCAAGGAAGGATGTAAAGAATGTTCTGCGCATGAATCTCATTCCGGCTGAAATTCCACAAGCGTTCCTGTCCATGCGAGGTTTTGTTTGTCTTCGCCGACGGGTCTGTTAAGAAAACGCCCTGGATGCCTCAGACTATTGCGCACCTTGGTTAAGGACGTCCTAATGGCAGCTGATTGCAATGCGGCTTTGAAACCATGACAGCGAAGAAAAAACCTCAGGTTTACATCACTCGCAAACTTCCGGACGCCGTTGAAACGCGCATGCGCGAGCTTTTCGACGCAGAGCTCAATATCGACGATTGTCCCCGTTCGCGCGAAGAGCTTATCGCTGCGATGAAGACCGCCGATGTGCTGGTACCGACGGTTACCGATAGGATCGACGGAGGGCTGATCGCGGAAGCAGGCCCGCAGCTGAAGCTGATCGCCAGTTTTTCCAACGGTACCGATCATATCGATGTGGATGCGGCCGCGAAGAAAGGAATCACGGTCACCAACACGCCGAACGTCCTGACCGAAGACACGGCCGACATGACCTTGGCGCTGATTCTTGCCGTCAACCGACGCCTGGCGGAAGGATCGCGGATCCTCACCGACAAGCCCGGAGACTGGGAAGGCTGGAGCCCGACCTGGATGCTCGGCCGGCGGATCTGGGGCAAGCGTATCGGCATCGTCGGCATGGGCCGCATCGGCAGTGCCGTGGCGCGCCGGGCCAAGGCCTTCGGCCTCGCCATCCATTATCACAATCGCAAGCCGGTCAGCCCGGCCACCGAGGAAGAGCTGGAGGCGACCTATTGGGACAGCCTCGACCAGATGCTTGCGCGCGTCGATATCGTCTCGATCAACTGCCCGTCGACGCCGGCGACCTTCCACCTTCTCTCGGCCCGCCGGCTGGCCTTGCTGCAGCCCGGTTCGATCATCGTCAACACCGCCCGCGGCGATATCATCGACGAGGTCGCGATGGTGCAGCTGCTGCGCGATGGGAAAATTGCAGGCGCAGGGCTCGACGTCTATCAGAACGAACCGGCCGTCAATCCGAAGCTGGTCAAGCTCGCCCGCGAGGGACGTGTCGTGCTGCTGCCGCATATGGGCTCGGCAACGATCGAAGGTCGCATCGACATGGGCGACAAGGTGATCATCAATATTCGCACGTATTTCGACGGCCATCGCCCACCGAACCGGGTTCTGCCTGGCCGGAACTAACGGTTCTTACGCGAGCGCTTCCGCATCTCGATCGATGTCGTTCTGGCATAGCCCGCATGGGCATTCTCGGCCGTCTTCACGAAGCCCCACTTCTCGAAGGTCGCGTGATTGCCGGTAAGCTCGATGCGCGTCTCCAGCCTCAGCGCAGGCAGGCCGTGTTGCCGCGCGATATCCTCCGCCACCGAGAGCAGCCGCCGGCCGAGACCTCGGTTCTGGAACGCAGGCGATATCGCCAGCTTGCCCACATAGAGACATCCGGGTTCAGGCTTCAGAAACACGCAACCTGCAAGCTGTCCCTCTTCCACCGCGACGAACGCAATCTCGTCGCGCGCCTTCTGCTCAAGCGACACAAGCGTGAGCCGGTGGGCAGAGGAGGGCGGATCGATCACCCCGTCCATATAGGCGAAGGATGAGATGATCAGCGTCAGCAGGTCTTCCCAGCCGGTGAAACTCTCGTCGATACGAACGATCTCAGTCATTCGGTAGCCGTCCGTTTCGCACGGCGCTTGTACTTGATCACATCGAACCGCGTTGCAAGTCCATCGTAGAGCAACAGGCGCCTAACCAGCGGTTCGCCAATCCCTGTCACCAACTTGATCGCTTCCATCGCCATCAGCGTCCCGATCACGCCGGTCAACGCACCAACCACGCCAGTCTCCGCGCAGGCGGGGATGAGGCCTTCCGGCGGCTGCTCGGGGAAGAGGTCGCGGTAGGTGGGGTTGAGATCTCCGTCCTCGCCGGCCTCGTAAGGTTTCAGCACCGTCAACGATCCGTCGAAGCGCCCGACCGCACCCGTCACCAAGGGGATGCGGGCCGCTTCCGCCGCGTCCGCTGCTGCATAGCGCGTGTCGAAATTGTCCGAGCCGTCGATCAGCAGGCGGAAACGGGAGAGATGCATCTGAGCCCATTCGGCGGAGAAGCGCTCCTCGAAATCCATCACCCGCGTATTCGGGTTCAACCGGGCGATCGCCTCTCGGGCACTCCGTGTCTTCATCTCGCCGATCGTGCCGGTATCGTGGATCACCTGTCGCTGCAGGTTGGAGAGCGAAACGCGGTCGTCGTCGACGATGCCGATCGTGCCAACGCCGGCCGCTGCGAGATATTCGAGTATGGGCGCCCCAAGACCGCCCGCACCGATCACCAGCACACGTGCGCTCTTGAGCTTCTGCTGGCCCTGACCGCCGATCTCCGGCAGCAGGATATGGCGGCGATAGCGCTCGATTTCATCTGGGCGGAGCGTGTCCGAATTCTGGTTTTCCATCATGGGATCATAGCACCGCAGAAATCGAGTGTAAGCAGGTTCAGCGGGTTATGCCGCCATGGGAAACTGTCAGGAACTGCGCCCGATCGGCAAGCGCTGCAAACATGTGGCGATCGGTGCCGGTCATGAAGGCCTGCCCGCCCAGTCCATGCACGAGATCGAACAATGTCGCGCGCCGTCCCTCGTCCAGATGTGCTGCAATCTCGTCCAGAAGCAGGATTGGCGCATGGCCGGTCATATCAGCCGTCAGGCGGGCATGGGCAAGCACGAGCCCGATCAGCAGGGCTTTCTGCTCCCCGGTCGAGCAGCGCGAAGCCTCGATGTCCTTCTCGCGGTGACGAACGGTTAGGTCGACACGGTGCGGACCATCCAGTGTTCGTCCCGCTGCAGCGTCGCGGCCACGCCCTGACGCGAGCATGGCGAGATATTCATCTTCGAGGTCCGCCGCGGGCCGATCCATGGCACCGTCCAGAAACCCTTCCAGCGAAAGCTCTGGCGTTGGAAACGGCGTGTCGCCGAGATTGGCAGACAGCGTCTTCAGC
The DNA here is from genome assembly GCF_001423215.1 of Rhizobium sp. Leaf321. NCBI lineage: Bacteria > Pseudomonadati > Pseudomonadota > Alphaproteobacteria > Hyphomicrobiales > Rhizobiaceae > Rhizobium > Rhizobium sp. Leaf321. The sequence continues at coordinate 96,147 of NZ_LMOF01000006.1, forward strand.
AGTCCCAGCATCTCGTGCCGGGCAGCCGCCATGGATATACCGAGACCCGCCATCTGCGCCTCGATTGCGGAAAGCCACGCAGGGTCGAACCGGCCTTCGGACAGCAACCGGTTGCGGCTGCGCATGGCCCGCTCGAAATCGCCCGCCCGCCGGCCGTGGCCTGCATCGAGCGAGAGAACCAGTCGGTCGAGAAAGCGGCGGCGGTCGGCCGAGGGGCCGGTGAACAGCCCATCCATAGCCGGGGTCAGCCAAAGGGCGCGCAGATGGTCGGAGAGTTCTTCGGTCGATTTTGCCGGCGTGCCGTTGATGCGGAGCTTACGGCTGACACCGTCGCCGTCATTCGCTTCGATGCCGGTGCCGAGCGAAACCTCGCCCTCCATCCCGTCCACATCCGCAAAGACGCTGAAACCTGCGGCAGCGCCGACGCGCGTGACATCGCTCAGCACGGCGCGGCGCAGGCCACGGCCGGGAGACAGGAAGGACACGGCTTCGAGAAGGTTGGTCTTGCCTGCACCGTTCTCGCCGGTCAGGACGACATGCCGGCCGTCGAGATCGAGCGAAGCCTGGGTGTAATTTCGAAAGTCGGTCAGCTTCAACCGGGAAAGGAAGGTCTTTTGCGCCATCTTGTATCGCGTTGTTTCCACGTAGGAGCTAAGGACTTCGCGCCAAGAAGGCAAGCGCAGGTCTGTAACTGACATCACCCTTGGCGAGTTGCAGGCCGTGCCCGCCGTTTTCTTCCCGTTCCAAACGCTGTAGTCTCGGAGAAAGCCTCAGCCGGAAGGATCCGGCGAATGCCCGAAATCGAGTGCGAGTGAATAGTGTGACCGAAGACGATAGAATTTTGAAGCTGGAGGAATTGGCGGCGCATCAGGCCAAGGTCATCGAGGAACTGTCCGACCAGCTTGCCGAACAGTGGAAGGTCGTCGAGCAGACCCGCTCGAAGCTCGACCGGCTGACCGTACGCTTTCTGTCCCTCGAGGAAACCTCGCTGGAAGCGCCGGCCAACACTAGGCCGCCACACTACTGACCGTCACGCGGCGGCGCGGGCAAAGCGCCTCAGGGCCACATATTCCCAGATTGCGACGGCCAGAAGCGAACCCGTCGCAAGCATCTGGATGTGGACGGTTGTCAGGCTCGCAACAAGCAGAAAGCAGGCAACAAGGACGGCAATGCCGGCACAATGCGACCATGGCACATGCTTTGTCGAATGCGTCTTTACCCAGATCATGCCGCTTAAGAACAGGATCGGACCGCCTAGAAGCGCGAAAGCCTGAGCAAGCGTTGCATGCTCGTGCGCATGCGACAGTGCGAAGTCTTCACCGACTGCAGTAAGGATGATGCCAGCGATAATCGGCAGGTGACCGTAGGTGAAAAGATGATTCGCGGTCGCCTGTGGCTCTGAACTTTCTTCCGCCTTGTCGGCTGCCTTTTCCTGCCCGTCATGGAAGTAGATCCACCACATCAGCACGGTCGAAAGGAAGGCTACAAACAGCACGAGTGGCGTCAAGCTGCTTTCCAGATGACTGGATGCATTCTTGCCCGTGGTGAGGATCGTTTCCCCAAGTGCGATGATGACGAACAGCGCGCAGCGTTCGGCCATATGCTCGCCGTTGATGTCAAGCGTTTCCGCAGGCGCGGCACCTAGCCCGGGCACCCGGTAACGCAGGATCGGGGCGATATATTCGATCGCCAGCGCAGCGATCCAGAAATACACCCGGACGGACTGTTCACTGAGGCCGCCGGCGATCCACAAGGCGCTTGAAACCGAAAGCCAGACGGTAATCCGCTGGAAGGTGACATAGGAGGCCCGATCGGCGTGTCGGAAGGCGTAGAGCGCAAACAGCGATCGAATGATCTGCATGGCCGAATAGGCGAGCGCGAAGGTCAGGCCCATGTCCTGAAACGCCCTCGGCAGGGCAATTGCCAGAATGACGCCGAGAAACATCAGGCCGAACAGCAGGATCCGCACCGGCTCTATTTCGGCATCGAGAAGATTGGTGACCCAGGTCGTGTGGATCCAGACCCACCAGAGCGCGAAGATGAAAATCAGCGCTTCGGCGGCGATCCCGAGTGAGAAATCCGCGGCCAGCGTTTCCGACAACTGGATGAAGGCGAAGACGAAGACCAGGTCGAAGAACAGTTCCGGGAAGTTGGCCTTGGTCGCCTGCTTGTCGTCTTTGCGAAGCCAGTAGTGTTTACCGTCCGTCATGTCTGGTCTCGATTGTTTCAGTCCCGCAACTACAGAGCGGGATTGTTCAGCTCTATAATAATGGCTGGGCAGATTGCGGTGTCTATAAGGGTTTTAACGAAGAAAAACGCCGGCGCAGGGCCGGCGTTTTGCAATCTTCGTCTTTGCGACAGCCATCAGGTGTCGAAGAATTCCTTCATCCGGGCAAAGAAGCCCGTCGATTCCGGATTGTTCTCCTTGGACGAGATGTCCTCGAACTCCTGCAGCAGCTCACGCTGGCGCTTGGTCAGCTTCTGCGGCGTCTCGATCTGGATCTGGATGTAGAGGTCACCCGTCTGTGAAGACCGCAACACCGGCATTCCCTTGCCCTTGAGGCGGAACTGCTTGCCGGCCTGTGTGCCCTCAGGAACGGTCACACGTGACTTCGATCCATCCAGCGTCCCGACATCGAACGTGCCGCCAAGCGCTGCCGTCGTCATGGAGATCGGCACGGCGCAGTAGAGATCGGCGCCATCACGCTGGAAGAACTCGTGCGGTCGGACCGACAGGAAGATGTAGAGATCCCCGGTTGGGCCACCGCGCGCACCGGCTTCGCCTTCGCCCTGCAGGCGAATGCGCGTGCCGTCTTCGATGCCCGATGGAATGTTTACCGACAGCGAACGCTCTTCGGTGACGCGACCCTGGCCGTGGCACTTGGTGCACGGATCGGTGATGGTCTGTCCGCGGCCATGACAGGTCGGGCAGGTCCGCTCAACCGAGAAGAAGCCCTGGGATGCACGGACGCGCCCGGACCCCTGGCAGGTGCCGCAGGTCTTCGGCTGGGTGCCGGGCTTGGCGCCCGAACCCGAACAGACGTCACAGGTGATCGAGGACGGAACCCGGATCTGCGCCGTCTTGCCGGCATAGGCCTCGTCGAGGGTGATCTCCATATTGTAGCGAAGATCGGCGCCACGTTCGCGACCGCCGGAGGACCGGCGCGCACGGCCGCCGCCCATCATGTCGCCGAAAATGTCTTCGAAAATGTCGGAGAAGCCACCTGCTCCTGCGCCGCCGGAGAAGCCGCCACCGCCGCCGCCCATGCCACCCTGTTCGAAGGCAGCATGACCGAAGCGATCGTAGGCCGCGCGCTTCTGGGGATCCTTCAGCGTCTCGTAAGCTTCGCCGATCTCCTTGAATTTCTTCTCAGCTTCCGCATCGCCGGGGTTCTTGTCGGGATGGTATTTCATCGCAAGCTTACGGAAGGCGCTTTTCAGCTCCTTCTCGTCAGCGGATTTGCCGACACCCAGCGTTTCGTAAAAATCTGCTTTAGCCATAAGCGGTAACCGGCTCCAGAAAGGGTTCCGGCTGCACGATGGCAGCCGGATATCTTAGTCGACTATCTAGCGGTATCCGTCAACGGAACCAGACTTAGGCCGACTTCTTGTCGTCCTTGATTTCCTCGTAGTCGGCATCGACGACACCGTCGTCCTTGCCGGCTTCGGCAGCGCCACCATCAGCCTGCTGGGCCTCATAGATGGCCTGACCAAGCTTCATGGATGTTTCCATGAGGGTCTGGGTCTTCGCCTGGATGTCATCTGCATCAGGCTCGGGAGCCTCGACAGAAGCCTTGAGCGCGGCAATGGCATCCTCGATCGCCTTGCGGTCGGTCTCGGTTACCTTGTCGCCATATTCAGCCAGCGACTTCTCGCTGGAGTGAATGAGGCTTTCGGCCTGGTTCTTGGCTTCCACACCGGCACGACGCTTCTTATCGGTTTCGGCGTTCGCTTCGGCGTCCTTGACCATCTTCTCGATGTCGGCGTCGGACAGACCACCAGATGCCTGGATGCGGATCTGCTGTTCCTTGCCGGTACCCTTGTCCTTGGCCGAAACCTGGACGATACCGTTGGCGTCGATGTCGAACGTGACTTCGATCTGCGGCATGCCGCGCGGAGCCGGCGGCAGACCGACGAGGTCGAACTGACCGAGCAGCTTGTTGTCCTGCGCCATTTCACGCTCGCCCTGCGAAACGCGGATCGTCACGGCCGACTGGTTATCGTCGGCGGTCGAGAAGGTCTGCGACTTCTTCGTCGGGATCGTCGTGTTGCGGTCGATCAGGCGGGTAAAGACGCCACCGAGCGTTTCGATGCCGAGCGACAGCGGGGTCACGTCGAGAAGGAGAACGTCCTTGACGTCGCCCTGCAGAACGCCGCCCTGGATCGCGGCGCCCATGGCAACCACCTCATCCGGGTTGACGCCCTTGTGCGGCTCCTTGCCGAACAGCTGCTTGACGACTTCCTGTACCTTCGGCATGCGGCTCATGCCGCCGACCAGAACGACTTCGTCGATTTCAGCGGCAGTCACGCCGGCATCCTTCAAGGCTGCCTTGCACGGTGCGACAGTGCGCTGGACGAGATCGTCGACCAGGCTTTCGAACTTCGAGCGGGTCAGCTTCAAGGTCAGGTGCTTCGGACCGGAAGCATCGGCCGTGATGAACGGCAGGTTGATTTCGGTCTGCTGCGACGACGACAGTTCGATCTTTGCCTTCTCGGATGCTTCCTTGAGGCGCTGCAGAGCGAGCTTGTCGTTCTTCAGGTCGATGCCGTTTTCCTTCTTGAACTCGTTTGCGAGATATTCGACGAGACGCATGTCGAAGTCTTCACCACCGAGGAAGGTGTCACCGTTGGTCGACTTCACTTCGAAGACGCCATCGCCGATTTCGAGAACCGAGATATCGAACGTGCCGCCGCCCAAGTCGTAAACGGCAATCGTCTTGCCTTCCTTCTTGTCGAGGCCGTAGGCAAGTGCTGCAGCCGTCGGCTCGTTGATGATGCGCAGAACTTCAAGACCCGAAATGCGGCCGGCATCCTTGGTTGCCTGGCGCTGGGCATCGTTGAAGTATGCGGGAACCGTGATGACAGCCTGCGTGACCTTCTCACCGAGATAGGCTTCTGCGGTTTCCTTCATCTTCTGAAGGATCATCGCGGAGATCTGGGCCGGAGAGTAGGCCTTGTCCTGAGCCTTCACCCAAGCGTCGCCGTTGTCGCCCTTGACGATGTCGAAGGGTACGAGGCCCTTGTCCTTCTCAACGGTCGGGTCTTCGTAGCGGCGGCCGATAAGGCGCTTCACTGCGAAGAGCGTATTGGTTGGGTTGGTTACAGCCTGGCGCTTGGCCGGCTGACCGACGAGACGTTCGCCGTCGTCAGAAAATGCGACCATGGACGGCGTCGTGCGCGCGCCTTCCGCATTCTCGATGACTTTGGAATCCTTGCCGTCCATGATGGCGACGCAGGAGTTGGTAGTGCCAAGGTCGATGCCAATTACTTTTGCCATATCTTCTCTCTCCTTTAAGCGAACTGTCGGAACCCCGTGAAAGGCATTCCTTTGACAGTTCCTCGACTGGGAATTTTCGCAGCACCGGCTGCTGTCATGCGGGGTATATAAGGACGGGTTTTTCGGACTGCAAGGCGGGAATTCGCCTGCATTCACGCAAAAAAATGCAATTTTCCTTCTGTCTTTCTAACGGGCTACTGGCCCATGAGGATATCGTACAGCGTCGTGCGACGCGTTTCCTGCGGCTGGTAGACTTGTCCGACGTCCGAAGGCGGCATCGGGCGGCCGCCGACATCGCCGGGCGGCACCGGTGCCTGGCTATCGTAAGGGGCACGATATTCGCGGTAATCCCTGTATTCTCCGGGTTGCGCCCGGTTGGCAGAACCGCCTTCGCGATACTGTCGCGGCGGCGGTCTGTTGTCATAAACCGTCCCGGTGTTGCAGACCGCGTTGTCACCATAGGCGCAATCGGGCTGGCCCGGGGTGGCAGGCTGGACTTGCTGGCGCGTCGCGGGCGGAGGCCTGCGTGCCGGCTGTTCGAGAGAGGCTTCTCCACGAGGTGCCGCCTGTTGGACCGGCGCACGCGGAGCTGGCGGAAAATTGTCGGGCGCAGGCGCTTCACGCTGATCGCTCGCCCCCGGTATGATGCCGGAAATGATGTCGCCAATCGATGTCGATGGCGATTGTTCTTCCTCAACGGGCGGTGGCAGCTGAAGGCCGCTGTTGAATCCGAACAGTGGCGTCGGGGTATAGCCCTTCATTGCCACCGTCATGTATTCCTTCCAGGCTTTTGCCGGCAGGCCGCCACCCGTCACCTTTTTCATGAAGGCGCCGTCGTCGTTGCCGAACCAGATCCCTGTCGTCATGATGCTTGTATAACCGACAAACAGCGCATCGCGGAACGACTGGGTCGTCCCGGACTTGCCGGCAACCTGCCAGCCGTCGAGGCGCGCGGCCCGGCCGGTGCCGTCACGGACGACGCCCGACATCATGCTGTTCATGGCAGCGGCAACCGGCGCGCTGAGAACACGCGGAGGGTTGGTGTAGTCGGCCTCATAGAGAACCTTGCCGTCCGTATCCGCGATCCGCTTCACGATATAGGGCGTCGCCTTGTAGCCGCCGTTCATGAAGGCCGCATAGGATGAGGTGAGTTCCGTCAGCGAGACTTCGGATGTCCCGAGCGCGATCGAGGCGTTCGGCTGGATGTCGGAATCGACGCCGAGCCGATGCGCCATCGACACGACCTTTTCAGGCCCCACCGCCATCACCAGTTGGGCGGCGACGGTGTTGAGCGAATGGGCCATCGCATAGGAAAGCGGAACCGGCCCCTTGTATTCCTTTTCGTAATTCTCCGGCGTCCAGTTGCCGATGCGGACAGGCGCGTCGTTGACGATCGTGTCCGGATTGTAGCCCGCTTCGAGAGCCGAGGCATAGACGAACGGCTTGAACGCGGAGCCCGGCTGGCGCTTGGCCTTGACGGCCCGGTTGAACTGGCTTTGGGCGTAATCGCGGCCGCCCACCATTGCGCGGATGGCGCCGGTCGCATCAACGGACACAAGCGCCGCCTGCGAGGCGTTCAGCTTGCCGCCTTCCTTGGTCAGCACATCTTTCAAAGCCTTTTCGGCGGCTTCCTCAAGACGCAGATCGACGGTGGTCTCGACGACGACATCGACCTTCGGCTCCCCGATCAGACGCTTGACCTCATCGACCACCATGTCTGCGGCGTAGTGCTGGGCGCCGTTCCAGGAGCTCTTGGCGTTGGAAGGCGGCTGCGCCATCGCGGTCTTGAGGTCGCTGTCAGTGATGTAGCCTTCTTCCCGCATCGTGCCGAGAACGACCTGTGCCCGCTCTTCGGCCGCTTTCGGATCTCTGGCAGGCGAAAGCCGCGAGGGCGCCTTCAAGAGACCCGCAAGCGTTGCCGCCTCGCCGAGGTTGACGTCCCGTGCCGACTTGTTGAAGTAGCGACGCGAAGCGGCCTCTACACCATAGGCATTCGCGCCGAAGTACACCCGGTTGAGGTACATCGCCAGGATCTGGTCCTTGGTGAATTTCGTCTCCAGCCAGAAGGACAAGAGCACTTCCTGGATCTTTCGCTCGAACGTGCGGTCCGGGGATAGGAACAGGTTCTTGGCAAGCTGCTGGGTGATCGTCGAACCGCCCTGGATCGGCTGGCCTGTCAGATTGTTGACGAAGGCGCGCGCCAGACCCAGCGGATCGACGCCGAAATGGGAATAGAAGCGCCGGTCCTCGATCGACATGACGGCCTGGGGTAGATAAGGCGACATGTCTTCCAGCGCCAGCGCCTCGCCACCGGTCGTGCCGCGGTTCGCGATCACCGACCCATCGGTCGAGGTGATCTTCATGTTTGGCGGACGGTCTGGAATGGTCCAGCTGCTGGCAGACGGCATCTGCGCGCCGTAGTAGAGAACAAGTCCACCGATGCCGATCGCTGCCCAGATCGACAGGACGACGCACCAGTAAACCAGTCGTTTCAGGGGCGCGAAGAAGCCACCATTGTCGCCACCGCGATTTGACGATGCCTTGCGCGAAGATCTGTCGCGGTCGTTGGACGGGTCGGACTGCTTGCGTGTCTTGCGAGGCGGGAGATCGTCGTACTCGTCATCGGCCTTCTGCGCACGCCGGGTAGAGCGTCCATTGCCAATGATGCGGTCGTCCGCGTCGAGACGGAAGTCGTCTTTGTCCTGCGATCCGCCAAAAGACGGTTCGACGCGTTTGTCCGATTTTCTGGCTGCCATGATGAGCCGGCATATCCCCGTTACGCGCATCCTGAATGCGCTGTTCTCACAAATTGTCGCCCGAGTTATCTCGCTGCAGTGTAAATGCGGCGATTTAAGGAGATGTAAAATCCGATCGGACGCTATTTAATATGAGTGCCGCCTAAAAAAGGCTGGATTTCTACGTAAAACAGTTGCTTTCTATATACGGTAATTTGCCTGTCGGATCGGTTTGAGTTCCACCTTGGAGGAGGGGAGTGCATGAACAGGATCGTTGAGGCTGTGGTCATCAATGGCGACCGGCGTGTTCCGGTCGGTCTCGTTAGCGTCAAGCAGGCGCTCGAGATGCCACATAACGGTGTCTTTTCCAGCGGCATGTTTGAATTCAGTCATCCGGCCTATGAGGCTGGAAAGACCGATGTGTTTCTGACGCGAGAGGCGCTGTCGAAGTTGCAGCTCATGTAGAAGCTCGGTGGCCTTGCCCGCAAACCCGCTACGGCGGCGCTGCATGCCCAGTCGCGTCTTGCGGACGGAACTTCATTCCGGCCCGTGGATTGTCTTCAAAAGGAGATGACCATGGCGAGAAAACCACTCAATGTCGGCTTCACCGGTGATATCGACCCTGAAACGGGCGTCGTTGAAAAAGCAAAATCCACAGCCGCGAAGGTGAAGGACGAAGCGGGAATGGTCGCAGCGCATGCTGTGGATCACCCGGCCGCTACTGCATCCGTTGCCGCATCCATCGGCGTGGCGGCATTTCTACTCGGTTATCTGCTAGGCGTTTCGTCCCGGCCCCACGACAGGCAACGCTGGCTTTGACCCGCGATCCGCGTGCAGCGCTAGCCCTGCCCGATGAGCGGACCGGAACAATCATTGGTTATAGCCGTTTCCTCTAGACCTACCCGGAGACAAAGGAGGCATTCATGCCGAATCGTGACCCATTGCCAACTCCCGGCGTCGAGACTCCCCGTGGTCCCGTGGGGACTGGCGGAGTGCCCGACCGCACGCAGGAAAAGCCGCCGCTGACCCCGACGCAGGATCCGGGGGATACGAAAAACCCGCAGGATCCCACATTGGAGCCGGCTCTGATGCCGACGGGAGACCCGGCAGGCGCTGCCTGATTCGTGGTCCGAAGAAATTGATGATCTACGCCGTCCGGTGACAAGCGCGCTGGGCGGCGTGGCTCGCGATAAGGGTGTGGCTATTGTTAATAACCCCCTAAATTGCACCCGTGCGATCTTGTTATTGCTATTCAATTAGTCAGATCTCACACTGCCGGCTGCATCCACTCGTTTCCTTCGCTGAGGTTTGGAGGCTGCAAGCGGATAAGTCTTTTAGCCTGATCGCGGCTCCCAGGGGTATGGGGAGGAGCCTCGCCATCCGCACGTGAGGGGCAAATGCCAAGTCAGCTTATCCGCAAGCCGGTCAGTTCCGGCCAGCTCAACCTATTGCAGCAAGTCTTCGACGAGACCTGCTCCGAGCACCACATCGATAAAAGCAGTCCAGATGCAGAAGCACTGGCGCTCATTCTCGTCAACTCGCTTCAAAAGGGCGCCGACGAAAAAGAGAAACTGGCTGCATTGGCGGAAACTCTCGCCAAGGCGCGGTAGATTCCGGGTCGAACAGACATTCGGGCCATTCAAGGAACATATCCTGTCTTCGAAAGTTGACCGTGCTCTCGATCAACAACAGACAGGAGGCCAAAATGGCAGAATCCGTAAAGAGCCTGAAGCCAACCGAATCCCAGTCGCCATCCTTCGATCATGTGCCGAGCGAAAATTCGGCATTTAATTCCGAGATCGCCAGCCTCAAGTCCGAGATCGCCAATTTGCGTGATCTGTTGGCAGAAAAAGGCAGCGTTGCTTATGACCGCGTTGCAAGCCGCGCGTCCGATGCCGCAAGCTACGTTTCGGAAGAAGCAAATTCCGTGGCCGCCACTGTCCGCGAGCATCCTGCAGCAACCACGACCCTGATCACCCTGATTGGCGGTATCGGCTTTGCGATCGGCTATCTCGTCGCCAACGCGTCCGTCGACAGCAAGCAGGCCTGGTATCAGCGTTACATCAACGACCGCTTCTAAGAATACCTTATCCGTCTAGCCGGCCGAACTATCCGTTCGGCTGGCGCAGTCGATCCAGAAGGCCTTGGTGAGTTCTGCAAGTCGTTCCGGGTCTATCCTGATCGCAGCATTCGTTGCTCCAGCTGCGGGCACGACCTCAGGGTAATCCCTTAGCGAAAGGTCGCAATAGACCTGGAGCTCAGTCGCAAGACCAAACGGGCATACCCCTCCGATCGGATGGCCAGTTGCTGCCATGACCTCATCGCCGGACAGCATCCGCGGTTTGGCGCTGAAGACCGACCTGAACTTCTTATTGTCGATGCGACTGTTTCCCGACATTACGACCAACAGCATGACGTCGCCCGCTCGCAGGCAGATTGTCTTCGCGATCTGGTCAGGATCGACGCCATGCGCGAGTGCTGCAAGCGGAACGGTCGCCGCACTCTGTTCGGTCTCGATGATCTCGATGTCAGGCGCGTGGGTCGCGAAAAAGCTGCGTACGGATTCAAGGCTCATGGGTGCAGCATGACCGAAGCGCATCCAGCGGGCAAGTCTCGCGAGGCATGCAATTCTTGCAATGCTGCGGTGCGAAATTACGTCTGTTTTTTGTGCGTTTCCGCTGTATTTTTAAATCATCGACGGACGCACTCCTCCTCCCAGCGTCCCCGATGGGGCCGGCAACACTCCTCCTCCCAGTTGTTGGCCAGTTTCAGAAGCCCGACGCACCTCCTCCCGCGTCGGGCTTTTCTGTTTTCTGAGGGGCTGGAGCGATGAGATATCTTAAGCGCCTGAAGCTCTCGAAAAGGCCCGCAACTCCAAGAACTTGCGTCGATGTAGCGGATGCAGGGCACCACGATCGCGTCTGGATCGATCGATTTGCGCCCGGTCCTGCAGGCTTGACGCCAAAACGGCCAGACCTTAAATCCTCTGCATCGATATTTGTTTGACAAGCCAGCACGTGGCTAAACTGCCCCGCCTGCGACGATCTTTCTTCAAATACGAAACACAAACGCCCCGGGAAATTCCGAACGGGGCAGTCGGTCATTTGCAAGAGAAAGGCATCGTTATGGCGACTGGTACTGTAAAATGGTTCAACGCAACCAAGGGCTACGGCTTCATCACCCCTGACGACGGTGGCAAGGACGTTTTCGTTCACGTCACCGCGGTCGAGCGCGCAGGCCTCGGCCAGCTGCAGGACGGTCAGAAGATCGGCTTCGAACTGACGACCGACCGCCGTTCCGGCAAGGAATCGGCTGACAGCCTCCGCGCCGTCTAAGATACCCGTTTCATTTATTTATGAAGGCCGGTCATCGACCGGCCTTTTTGCGTTCCGACGATGCCTTTCGAGCAGGGCACAGAGCGCCGTTAACCAAATATTAACCAATTAGCGAGACGATGAACATTAGAGCCAATGTCGTCGACGGCGGCTGTTTCGCATTGCATGCCCATAAGAGTGACCACGGATGTACTGGCACTTGTGATTGGGATCAGAAAGGTCGGGCTAGCCCGACCTTTTTCGTTTCGTATGAGTTGGACGTGTATCGGCAAAGGCGCTGTCTGCTGCGCCCCGCCGATGCCCTCACTTTGCGAGGGCCGTGATGATCCGGACCCAGGACCTGATCCCCTTGTGGTAGGACTTCAGGTCATACTTCTCGTTCGGCGAGTGGATCCGGTCGTCATTGAGTCCGAAGCCGACCAGCAGACTATCCATTCCGAGCATCTTCTGGAAATCGCCAACGATCGGAATGGAGCCGCCCATGCCGATGATGACGGCTGGATTTGCCCATTCGTCCGAAAGCGCACTCTTGGCCTTGGTCAGGGCCGGTGAGTCGTAGGAAAGCTGGATCGCAGGCGAGCCACCATGCGGGTGGAACTCGACGTTGCAGTCCGCCGGGATCTTGGATGTCACATAGGCGCGGAACGCGTCGCGGATCTTGTCCGGGTCCTGCGTGCCGACGAGGCGGAACGAGATCTTTGCCGAAGCCTTGGCTGCAATCACGGTCTTGAAGCCATCGCCGGTATAGCCACCCCAAATCCCGTTGACCTCGCAGGTCGGTCGGGCCCAGGTCATTTCCAGAACCGAACGGCCCTTTTCGCCGGCCGGCTCTGAGAGCCCGATTTCGCCGAGGAACTTTTCGGCCGAGCGACCAAGCGTCTCCCAGCTTGCCTTGATGTTTTCAGGCGTTTCCTCGACGCCGTCGTAGAAACCCTCAAGGGTGATGCGGCCTGTGTCGTCGCGAAGGCCGGCGATGATACCGGTGAGAATGTGGATCGGGTTTGCGGCAGCACCGCCGTAAAGGCCGGAATGCAGGTCGCGATCGGCAGCGGTGACAGTGATCTCTTCGCCGACCAGGCCGCGAAGGGCGGCAGCGATTGCCGGTGTGTCGGTGTCCCACATGCCCGTATCGCAGACCAGGGCGAAGTCGGCCTTGAGCTCTTCGGCATTGGCTTCGAGGAAAGGCTTCAGCGACGGCGAACCGGATTCTTCCTCGCCCTCAAACAGGATGGTGATGCGGATCGGCAGCGCGCCATGCACGTCCTTGTAGGCGCGGCAGGCTTCGACGAAGGTCAGCAACTGGCCCTTGTCGTCGGATGTCCCGCGTCCGGTCATGATCTTGCGGCCACCCGGGAGCTCCTTCAGCTTCGGATCGAAGGGATCATCTTCCCAGAGCTCGATCGGATCAACCGGCTGCACGTCGTAGTGACCGTAGAACAGAACGTGCGGCGCATCCGGCGTTGCTCCCGCGTGATGACCGACCACCATCGGATGACCGGGGGTGTCGCGCAAGGACGCTTCGAAGCCCAGCGTCGTCAATTCCTGGACAAGCCACTCAGCAGCTTTGCGGCAATCGTCCTTGAAGGCCGGATCAGTCGAGATGGACTTGATGCGCACGAGATCGAACATCCGATCGATGCTGGCGCTGAGGTTCTGATCGGCACGGTCAAGAACGGGGGAAAGTTCGGTCATAACAATATCCTGTGTGTGGATGCTCGGCGCCGCTGTAGACGTGGCTTGCGACGCTCGTTCCGGAAACTAGCAAGCCTTTATGTCACCGTACAATGGAAAAGGCTGATTGGTGCAGGACAACTAGCGGGCAGTAACGTCGACTGCAACCTTGCACTGACAAGTCTCTGGCGCCCCCTAGAGCTTGCGGGCGTTCTCCAAAATCATCCGCATGTATTCGATCATCAGGTCACGCTCGAATCGCTTGAACCCGGAAAACAGGGCCGCGTCGGCTTCCGCTGCCGCCTCCACCGCACGGGCCTCCAGGCTGCGGCCAAGCGCCGTCAGGGTAATGATCTTTGCCCGCTTGTCGTCAGGATGGGGGATGCGCTCGATGAGACCGTCGCGCTGCATCCGCGCGAGCGTATTGGCGACCGTCGCCTGCTCCACCTCGAGCTTGTCCAGGAGTTGCTTCTGGGTAAGGCCATCCTGCTGCCAGAGTTCCAGGAGAACGGGAAACTGGCCCGGGGAAAAGCCGAGGCTGCTTGAGCGCTGTTGCAGGGATCGCGCAAAACCCTTCGCAAGCTGGTTGGCGAGATAGGTTGCGGAATGAGAGCGATCGAATGCCATGGCTTCGGTATCTTGCTTCCCGGTTGAAAGTCCAAACAGACCTTGCCCGGAAGGATATATCGCACGCCGTGCTTTCGCCAACCCTGCAACGCTTCGCTAGATGCTGTGAGCCGCAAACAAAAACCGCCACGACCGGGAGGGGAGCGGTCGTGGCGGCATGATAGAAGAACAAAGGCCCGGAGAGGGGGGTGAGCCTTTGTCCGGTCTGACGCGGCAGGGGGCAAGCCGGGTGCCAGACTGCGGCGTGATCAATCGCCGGTAAGCTTGAAATGTGCGGCGAAATGCGGCTTTTCAAGGGATTGGTCTATTACAAATCGGTAACGTTGCGGTGAGCGTTCGGTGGCGCTGCCGGCGAACTTTTCGTGGACGCCGAAGATGCCTCGGGGTATTCCATCCCCATGAAAAAAGGCGATCATCTCTTCCTCATCGACGGCTCCGGTTTCATCTTCCGGGCGTTTCATGCATTGCCCCCGCTCACCCGCAAATCAGACGGGCTGCCGGTGGGCGCCGTGTCGGGGTTCTGCAACATGTTGTGGAAGCTTCTGACCGATGCGCGCGATACGTCTGTCGGCGTCACGCCGACGCATTTCGCCGTCATTTTCGACTATTCCTCAAAGACCTTCCGCAAGGAGATCTACGATGCGTACAAAGCCAACCGGTCCGCGCCGCCGGAAGAGCTCGTTCCGCAGTTCGGTCTGATCCGCCAGGCGACCCGCGCCTTCAACCTGCCCTGCATCGAGACGGAGGGGTTCGAGGCGGATGACATCATTGCCACCTATGCCCGCCAGGCCGAAGCGACCGGCGCCGACGTCACCATCGTGTCCTCCGACAAGGATCTGATGCAGCTGGTGACGCCGATGGTCCACATGTACGACAGCATGAAGGACAAGCAGATCAGCGTGCCCGACGTCGTCGAAAAGTGGGGGGTAGCGCCTGAAAAGATGATCGATCTCCAGGCTCTGGTCGGCGATTCGGTCGACAACGTGCCGGGTATTCCGGGCATCGGGCCGAAGACGGCAGCGCAGCTTTTGGAAGAGTTCGGCGATCTCGAAACGCTTCTTTCCCGCGCCGGAGAGATCAAGCAGGTCAAGCGCCGCGAAAGCATCATCGCCTTTGCCGAGCAGGCGCGCCTGTCGAGGCGACTGGTGGAGCTGCGCACCGATGTACCCCTGGAGCTCGAACTCGATGCGCTGGTTCTCGAACCCCAGAACGGACCAAAGCTGATCGGCTTCCTCAAGGCCATGAACTTCGGAACGTTGACGCGAAGGGTTGCCACAGCCTGCGACTGCAACGCCGATGAAATCGAAGCGGCGGATGTCGAGGTCGAATGGGGCGATGCCGCCCACGGTCCAGACCTCGATGCGGGCGAGGCGGCGAAGGCCGACACGGGAGAGACCGCAGCCGCGGCGCCGGTCGAGCGAGCGGTTTCGACGGTCGCAAAGGTAACCGGCGAAGCGACGCCAGCCTCCTTTGCCGAAGCTCGTATCGCCGCATTCGGGCAGGCCAAGCTCGATATGGAAAACTACGTCACGATCCGCGATGTGGAAGTGCTTGATGACTGGATCCGCGCGGCGCGCGAGACCGGTTTCGTCGCCTTCGACACGGAGACGAACTCGCTCGACCCGATGCAGGCCGAACTGGTCGGCTTCTCGCTGGCGATCGCCGACAATACCGACAGCCCGTCCGGTCTCGAAGTCCGCGCCGCCTATGTCCCGCTCACCCACAAGACCGGTGTCGGCGATCTCCTAGGCGGCGGTCTGGCCGAAAACCAGATGGCCAGCCGCGAAGCGCTGGATCGCCTGAAGCCGCTGCTGGAAGATCCGACCGTCCTCAAGGTCGCGCAGAACCTCAAGTTCGATTACCTCGTCATGAAGCGGCACGGCATAACCGTCCAGGCCCATGACGATACGATGCTGATGTCCTACGTGCTGGAGGCCGGAAAGGCCAACCACGGCATGGACGCATTGTCCGAACGCTGGCTCAATCATAAGCCGATCGCTTTCAAGGATGTTGCCGGTTCCGGCAAGAGCGGGGTGACGTTCGATTACGTCGATATCGAGAAGGCGACTGCCTATGCGGCCGAGGACGCGGATGTCACGCTGCGTCTCTGGATGGTGCTGAAACCGCAGCTCGCCGCAGCGGGCCTAACACGCGTCTACGAACGGCTCGAGCGACCGCTGGTCTCTGTTCTCGCCGATATGGAAGAACGCGGCATCACTATCGATCGGCAGATCCTGTCGCGCCTTTCCGGCGAGCTTGCGCAGAAGGCGGCGGCCTTCGAAGACGAGATCTATGCGCTCGCCGGCGAGAAATTCACCATCGGCTCTCCCAAGCAACTCGGCGATATCCTGTTCGGCAAGATGGGCCTGCCCGGCGGTGCCAAGACCAAGACCGGCCAGTGGTCGACTTCGGCAAGCGTGCTGGAGGATCTGGCCGCGACTGGTCACGATCTGCCGCGCAAGATCGTCGACTGGCGCCAGCTGACAAAGCTGAAATCCACCTACACCGATGCGCTTCCAGGCTACGTCCATCCGCAGACCAAGCGCGTCCACACGTCCTATTCGCTGGCGTCGACCACGACCGGGCGTCTTTCCTCGTCGGAACCCAACCTTCAGAACATCCCGGTCCGCAATGCCGAAGGCCGCAAGATCCGCACCGCATTCATCGCGACCCCCGGCCACAAGCTTCTCTCCGCGGATTACAGCCAGATCGAGCTGCGCGTCCTCGCCCACGTCGCCGACATTCCGCAGCTGCGTCAGGCCTTCGCGGATGGCATCGATATTCACGCGATGACCGCATCGGAAATGTTCGGCGTGCCGGTCGAGGGCATGTCGAGTGAGGTCCGTCGCCGCGCAAAGGCGATCAACTTCGGCATCATCTACGGAATTTCCGCTTTTGGTCTTGCCAACCAGCTGTCTATCGATCGCTCGGAAGCAGGCGATTACATCAAGCGGTATTTCGAGCGCTTTCCCGGTATCAAGGACTACATGGAGCAGACGAAGGCCTTTGCCCGTGAGCATGGTTATGTGGAAACGATCTTCGGCCGTCGCTCCCATTATCCCGATATCAAGTCGTCCAACCCATCGATGCGCGCCTTCAATGAACGCGCTGCCATCAACGCCCCGATCCAGGGGTCGGCCGCTGATGTCATCCGCCGTGCGATGATCGGGATGGAGCCTGCCCTGAAGAAGGCCGGTCTCGACGAAAAGGTCCGCATGCTGCTGCAAGTGCATGACGAACTGATCTTCGAAGTCGAAGATGCGGCGATCGAAGAAGCGATCCCTCTGATCGTATCGACCATGGAAGAGGCGACAATGCCGGCTGTCTCGATGCGGGTGCCGCTGAAAGTGGACGCGCGCGCCGCCGCGAACTGGGACGAGGCGCACTGATCTGGCTTGATCAGCCGTTGGGGTAAAGAGACAAAAGAGCTGTCGATAGCAGCTCGTCGGCGTATCGGTGCGCCGACTGGCTGCCTTCATCCGTCATGCCCAGTTCACGACAGCGGTGGTGGACGGTGTCGAGGATCAGGCTGGCAATGCCCTTGGCATGATCAACATTCGCGTTTTCGGAGGTATCCAGCGCCATGGCGAGCGAGGTGATGGACACGATCTCGAGCACGGTCATCCGGGCTTCCAAATTGAGCCTTGCCGTTCCCGCAGCATCCACGTCGTTTAAGTCATCAAGCCTTCGCGTTTGGTCCATGCTGCGCCCCTTATGTTAGAAAGTCCACATAGAGGCAAAATCGGGACTGTAAAGTGCCCGTCGTGAAGATAGTCGCAAAATCACACGCGCCGGAAAAGACGTCGTTCCAGCGTGTCGATCAGTGTCTGGGCGGCTTCGCTCAGGGACCCGCTGTTGTCGATCGTTACGACCGAATAGTCGCCATCGACAGTGAGGGAGCCGCGCTCGAGACGCCGCAGGATGTCCTCGCGGCATTCCCGTCCCCGCGCTTCGAGCCGCGCGGCCAGCACGTCGCGCGAGGCAATGACGTTGATGACCAGCATGGCCGGATACGCTGAGTGGAAGTGTGCAAGCGCCGAACGGGAGCCATTGGCGATGACCAGACGGCCATCTTCGACAGCATCGAGCGTATCCTTGGGAATGCCATAGGATAGCCCATGCGCATTCCAGGACACGGCAAAGCGTCCGGCTTTTTCCATCGCAGCGAACTCGTCCTCCGAGACGCCGTCGTGGTCCTCGCCGCCGGAAGCCGGGTTCCGGGTGATTGTGCGGCGGGCAAACACCACGTCGTCACGATCCGCAAAATGCCGCGCAGCCTCCGCCATCAGCGTGTCCTTGCCTGCACCGCTCGGTCCAACCACGACGACGATCACGCCGCTTTTGCCACTGTCGCTATCTGTCGGGCAGCCGTCCATCAGGCGACCCGCCGACCTTCGCGCCAGACGGCACGCGCCACCGGCACGCCCTCCGGACGATGAACCCGGACCAGATCGGCGCGCAGGCCGGTGGCGATCCGGCCGCGATCGTCGAGGCCGACGGTGCGGGCAGGCGTCGCACTCACCATGGCTATCGCCTTCGGCAGCGAGATGCTGTCGACCTCGTCTGCCAGGATGAACGGCGCGTAGAGCAGGCTGAGTGGCACGTAGTCGGACGAAAGCACGTCGAGCACGTCTTTCTCAGCCAGATCGCGGGCGGCAATATTGCCGGAATGCGACTTGCCCCGCACGATATTGGGCGCGCCCATCAGCACGCTCATGCCGGCCTGGTGCGAGGCCTTGGCGGCATCGAGACTGGTCGGGAATTCGGCGAGCTTCACACCGTTGCCGATCGCCTCGTCCACATGCGCAAGCGTCGCATCGTCATGGCTGGCAACCGTAATGCCGTTATCGGCGCAGACCTTCGCGATGGCGATGCGGTGCGGCGTCGAATTGCGCTCGGACTCCTCGACGCGCTTTTCGATGAAGATCTTGAAGGCCTCGTCGGAAAGCCCGCGCTTCTTCTGGTAGTAGAAAATGTACTGGTCCATCGTCTGGAACTGCCGCTGGCCCGGAGCATGGTCCATCAGCGAAACGAGCCTGACATAAGGGTCGTTGGCAAAATCGGCGAAGTGATCGAGCACATTGTCGGCCGAAACTTCGCAGCGAAGGTGGATAAGATGCTCGGACCGAAGGCGGCCCTGGCGCTCGGCGGCCTGGATGGCGTCTGCCATGGCCCGCATCTCGCCCTGCTCGAAGCCGCCATCCTCGTCCGATCCCATCCGCAGGCAGTCGAACACGGTGGTGATGCCGGAAGAAGCGATCTGTGCGTCATGCGCCTGGATCGCCGCCGTCGCATTCCAGCGCACGCCCGGACGCGGCGAATAGTGCTGCTCCAGATGGTCGGTATGGAGTTCGACAAGCCCGGGGATCAGGTAATCGCCCTCGAAGTCCTCGCCAGCCTGTGCCGTGCCACTGGAGATGTCTGCGATCTTGCCGTCCCGGATCTGGATGGAGCCGGTCACGATGCTGTCCTCCAGCACGATACGGGCATTTGTGAATACGGTCTCGACGGTCATGGGGTCGTCTTTCTGATATCGGAGGCGGGCGCCAGGGGCAGCCAGCGGTGAACTGTAAAATCTGCGCCCCGCTCGCGCTCAGTGAAGAGCGCAATTCCGTTGATGGAGAGCGGTGCGTTGGTAAAATCTGCAAATCTGGTTTCAAGCGCCGTTCGCATCGAAGGCGCCTGTTCGGGCGGAACCTGTCCGGTCAGCGTCATGTGAAAGCGGAACTCGTCCATCACGTAGGGGTAGCCCCAGGTCATCAGGTTGTCGCGGTGTTCGGGTGAAAGGTTCTCCGGTTTGCGCCGGGCAATATCGGCATCCGAAAGCGGCGCGCGGAACGGCTCGAAATCTTGGACCACGCTTGCGGCAAAGGCCTGTAGTTCGGGATAGACCCGGTCCGGCACCAGAGCGAAGAAGCGCCCGAGCTGGCCGATGATGGCATTCGGAATGTCGAATGCAGGTGTTTCCGCTGCAAACGCCTCGAAAGCGTCGATCAGTTCAGCCTCGCTGCGTCCCTCGGCAAGCTCGAACGGCGCCTTCAGCGTCGCATGAAAGGCGTAGCGGCGTGGGTCGGCCGTCAGCGCGTGCACATCCTCTTCGGGAATGCCATCCACGACCGCTGTCTCGAAGCGCTCCCCGCTGAAGGCATCGCGGCCAAGCCAACGGGAGGCGGTCTTCGTCAGCGGGTGATCCGCTGCGGGCGAAAAGTAGAGAGCATATCGCAAGGCATGGTTCCGGAATCAGAAAGGAAGCGACGTCCCGAGACTAACCATCTGTGGCGCCTCGAGACAGCCTTCGGCTAAAAGATTTCCATGACAGAATGATGATGCGGCAACCTTTTAATGTGTCGGGCCACCGATCAGACGTGAGCGGATCGCGTTGGACACATTGTCGAACAGGAAGACCACCATCAGGATCAGTAGAACCATGTAGGCAACCTTGTCCCAGTCGGCGTTGGTACCCATCGCTTCGAGCAGTTTGAGGCCGATGCCGCCGGCACCAACGGCGCCGATGACGGTTGCCGAACGGGTGTTGGATTCCCAGAAATACAGCGACTGGGAGATGAAAACAGGCAACACCTGCGGCACGACGCCGAAGCGGTTGACGATGACGGAGGGCGCGCCGACCGATTTAACACCCTCGCGCTGCTTGTCGTCGACATTCTCGACCGCTTCCGAATAGACCTTGCCGAGCGCACCGGCATCCGTGAAGAAGATCGCCGCGATACCGGGGATCGGTCCGGGGCCGAAGGAGCGGGTGAAAAACAGCGCCCAGATCAGCATGTCGACCGAGCGTAGGAAGTCGAACAAGCGCTTCATGCCCCAGTTGGCGGCCCGGTTGCGGGTAATGTTGCGCGCCGCGATGAAGGCGAGCGGGAAGGCGAACAGCGTCCCGAGCAGCGTGCCGACAAAGGCCATGACCAGCGTCTGAAGCAGTTTCGACAGAATGTCCGCATGCTGCCAGACATTGTTGCCAAGGAAGTCGTCGCGCATGTGGCCGATGTTCGAGCGTTCCGGATCCAGCCGCTCGCCGATCGTTGCAAGGTGCGCAAGCTCGCCCCAGCTCTTGCCCCAGAATGCCGACTTGGTGTCGAACAGGAAGTTTGCCCAACCAAGGAAGCGACGCTGCACATAGACCTGCGCCGGGCGGATTTCGGCCTGACCCTCAAAGCCGTAATCGACCAGCACCTTGGCTCCATCTTGGCGGAGTGCCGCGGGCGCATCGGCTGGCGCCGTCGCTGCATTGCTGTCGATCATGACCGGATAGACCGTGCCGTTCAGATAGACATCAACCCGGCCGGGCGTCACATCAAGGCGGTCCGCATCGCTGCCATAGGTCACGCGGTAGCCGCCGCCTTCGGTTGGCTTCAGCCAGGAAATGTCAGAACCTTCGGCATATTGTCCACGGCTTGACCACTGCGGCTTGACGGTGCCGTCGTCCTGGAACCGCAGGCGCGGCTGGGCGCGCCAGGAATACCAGTCCTGGAGATAGAGCGAGGCTCGGTCCCACTGGCCATTCCTGAAGGCGGGACCGACGTTGAAGGCGAAGAAGCAGGCAACCAGATAGGCGAGGATCAGTCCGGAGCCGATCACCAGACCGTAGCGCTGCAGGAAGGACCGTTGAAACACCTGCGGATAGGTTTCGCGCAGGCGCTCTCTGTCGGATGCATTGATGGCAGGTACTGAAGGCATCAGGCTGCTCCCCTGCCAAGTTCGAAGGACTGCTGGCCGATCAGCCGGCGGCGAAGCCAGGAGGAAAACTGGTCGATCGCAATGACGCTGACGAGCAGCAGAATGATGATCGCATAGGTCTTGGCTGCGTGATCGCGACCGATCGCCAGGCGAAACACCTCTCCGATACCGCCGCCACCGACCGCACCGATAATGGTCGAGGCGCGCACGTTTACCTCAGCGCGCAGCAGCGTGTAGGAGACGAAATTCGGAAGCACCTGCGGAACGATCGCGAAGCGCACGCGCTCCACCCAGGACGCACCGGCGGCCCGCAAACCCTCATCCGGCTTCATGTCCGAATTCTCGACCACCTCGAAGAACAGCTTTCCGAGTGCGCCGATCGTGTGGACGGTGATCGCGATGATCGCTGCGATCGGCCCGATCGACAGGATCGCCGTCAGAAGCCCGGCAATGACGATTTCCGGAAAGGCACGCAGGATTTCCATGAAGCGGCGAACGACGAAACGCACAGGCCCGGCGCCGACAAGATTGGTGGAGGCGAAGAAGCAAAGCACAAAGGCGATGGCGGAACCGATGATCGTCGAAACCAGCGCAATATTGATGGTGATGATCAGCTGGTAGAAGAAATTCGGGATGTAGAACGTTTCGGTAATATAGTGGCGATCGGCCGTATAATCGTATTTCAGCGAGCCGTCGGCGTAAGGGGAGGGAAGGTCGAACATCGCCCGGATGATTTCCATCGGGCTGTCAGGCACGAAGCTGCGAATGAAATCGAACATATAGGGCAGGCGTTCGAAGAACTTGCCCGCATTGGCGTCATTGGCGAATTTCAGCGAGGCGAACAGCACGACCAGAAACACGCCAATCGTAATAGCGGTATAGACGCGGCGGGTTCGCAGCTGCTGCCGGTAATGCTGCATCATCAGGGATGCCGCCGGTCCCAGTCTGCTAGCGGGAGCGCCGCCGAGATGTCCGGTCGTCTGTTTGCTGATCGTCGCCATGCCCGTGTCTCTCGTTGCAGAACGGCGGCACCTTCTGCAGATGCCGCCGCCAGGTCTTTTTCAGGGATGATCAGCCGCCGATAACGGACTTACGGGCGTCGACGATCGTCTGGTAGAAGGCCGGATTGACTTCGATGTAATCCTTGTTCTTGCCCTGGGTGAAGGACTGGAAGCAGGCGAGGTTCTTCTTCGGCAGTTCCATGAAGAAGGCCTTGACCTTGGCCTTCATGTCGGCCGGAACCTTGTTGGAGACCATCAGCGGACCGTTCGGGATCAGCGGCGACTTCCAGACCTGGACGATATCGTCCATGTCGAGGTTACCCTTGGCGACCATCTGGTGCAGGTTGCCGCCGCTATAGCCTTCTTCCCACTTGCCAACGCCCGAACCGAAGGTCGTGCCGGCATCGAACTTCTTGTCGAGGACTGCGAGAACCAGGTTCTCGTGACCGCCGCCAAAGCCGGTTTCGGAGAAATACTGCTTGACCGGCATGCCGATTTCCTTCGGCAGCGCGACATTCGGGACGAGATAGCCCGAGGTCGAATCCGGATCGGCGAAGCCGATCTTCTTGCCCTTCAGGTCAGCCAGCGTCTTGATGCCGCTGTCCTTGCGGGCAACCATGATCGAGTAGTAACCGCTCGAGCCGTCCGAACCCGTGTAGGTCAGGATCGGGTCCACAGCCTTGTCGTCCTTGAGCGCGATGGCTGCGTAGGAAGCCGCACCCATCGAAGCAATGTCGATCGTGCCGCCGAGCAGGCCCTGGATAACGCCGTTATAGTTCGGCGACGGGAACAGCTTCACTTCGGATACGCCGGTCGCAGCCTTCAGGCCATCGGCAACGCACTGGGTGTTACGGATCTGGTCGGCTTCGTTTTCCGAGCCGTCGAGACCGATGCGCAGAACCTTGACGTCCTGGGCAAGGGCGGAACCGGCGAGCAGGCTGAGCGTCGCGGCAGCAAGCAGAGTTTTTCTGAACATGGTGATCTCCTGTTTCCGGATCATCCGGAGTTGGGTCGTGAAGCAACGCGCCCTTAACGTGGGCAGACGATCTGGATGCGGCTCAGGCCCTGGCGCTTGCCAGGCTGCCCATTCCGGCCGATTGCTTGGCGGCAGCCACGGGGGCCACGGGATTGTTGATGCTGGTCGAGGTCATCGTCTCGTCGATTCCGGCACCGTCGCGGTCCGATCCGTAGATCTCGCTGACGGCCTGCGCGTTCAGCTGCGACGGCGTGCCGTCGAAGACGACGCGGCCGCCGGCCATCCCGATGATCCGCTCGCAATAGGCGCGCGCCGTATCGAGCGTGTGCAGGTTGGTGATGACGGTAATGCCCTCGCGCTCGTTGATGTCGCGCAGCGCGTCCATCACGATCTTGGCGTTGAGCGGGTCGAGCGATGCGATCGGCTCATCGGCCAGAAGCATTTTCGGCGCCTGCATGAGGGCGCGGGCGATGGCGACGCGCTGCTGCTGTCCGCCGGAAAGCGTGCCGGCGCGCTGCATGGCGGTCTGCTCGATACCGAGACGCTCAAGCGCCGCGATCGCGGCCATGCGCTCGTCGTCGGAGAAGATGTTGAGAAGGCTCATGATCGTGGATCGGTGGTTCAAGCGGCCCAGCATCACGTTGGTCATCACGTCGAGACGCGGCACGAGATTGAACTGCTGGAAGATCATCGCGCAATCGCGCTGCCAGTTGCGCAACCCGGCGCCCTTGAGAGCGGAAACCTCGAGATCGCCAAACCGGATGGAACCGGAGCTCGGCTCCTGCAGGCGGTTGATCATGCGCAGGAGGGTCGACTTGCCGGCGCCGGAGCGACCAATGACGCCGACCATCTGACCTTGAGGTATCTCCACGCTGACGGCGTTGACTGCGATATGATCGCCGAAACGTCGGGTGACATTCCTCAATTCAAACTTCATGTTTTTCAATCCGTCCCATTGCCTGGTGAGGATGGGATTAGACCTGGTTGATGAAGCCTGAATGTCGGTTTTGTGTATGTTTTGTTACATGTTTGTGAGGCCTGAAAGCTTTGCTACGCCGGATATTTCGCAAGGAAATCGTCCGCTGAAAGAGCCCGGAAGTCATCGAGTGCGGTGCGCAGCTTGAGGTGATCCCAGTCCCACCACGCGAGGCGATCCATGCCTTCGCCGACCTGTCTGGTAAACCGCTCCCGGATGAGCTTGGCCGGCACGCCGCCGACGATCGTGTAGGGGGCGACATCCTTTGACACCACGGCTCCGGCGCCGATCACCGCGCCGTTGCCGACCGTCACGCCCGGCAGCAAGGTGGCACCGTGGCCGATCCAGACGTCATGGCCGATCGTCACCCGGTTGTCGCGTCGCCACTCGAAGAAGTCCGTCTCGTTTTCCGCGTCGTCCCAGTAGTTGGCGGCACGATAGGTGAAGTGATGCAGCGTGGCGCGCCATGTCGGATGGTTCGTCGCATTGATGCGCACGGAAGCGGCCATGTTGACGAATTTGCCGATCGTCGCGCACCAGATGGAGCCGTCCTGCATGATGTACGAGTAGTCGCCGATCTCTGCTTCGTCGATGCGGCAGCGCTCGGAAATTTCCGTATAGCGACCGATCGTCGAATTGCTGACGCTCGCCGTCGCGTGGATGACGGGGTTGATACCGACCTTGGCACTCATGCGGCAACTGCCTTTCGTGGTGAAAACGCGCTGACATCGAGAATACGGTCCGCAACGGCCTCGCGCACTTCCTCGTCATGGAAGATGCCGAGCATGGCAACGCCTTCGGCTTTCTTGGCAGCGATCATCTCGATCACCACACGCCGGTTGGTCGCATCGAGAGATGCGGTCGGCTCGTCGAGAAGTAGAATGCGGTGGTTGGTGATGAAGCCGCGGGCAATGTTGACGCGCTGCTGCTCGCCGCCGGAAAAGGTGGCGGGAGGCAGCGACCAGAGTTCGCGCGGAAGGTTCAGCCTGGCGAGCAGTTCGACCGCCCTGTCCTTGGCTTCCGCCGCGTCGATACCGCGGGCAACGAGCGGCTCAGCGACCACGTCGACGGCAGCGACTCTCGGCACGGTGCGCAGGAACTGGCTGACGTAACCCATCGTATGCCGGCGAACCTCGATGATCGTGCGCGGATCGGCTGCCGCGATATCGACGATCTTCTCGCGGTGGTTCACCAGGATCTGGCCTGCATCGACGGCATAGTTGCCGTAAAGCATTTTCAGGATGGAGCTCTTGCCGATCCCCGAGGGGCCGCCGAGCACGACGCATTCGCTGCCGGCCACGGAAAAGCTGACGTCGTTGACGACCGGCAGCTTGATGCCGTCGCGCAGGTGCATGATGAAGCTTTTGGAGACTTCCGAGACGACGAGTGGAGTGGCCATCGGTCTGTCCTATACCTGGAGAATCGAGGAAACGAGCAACTGCGTGTAGGGCTCGCGCGGGTCGTCGAGGACACGGTCGGTGAGCCCCTGTTCGATCACATGACCGTCCTTCATCACCATCATCCGGTGCGAAAGAAGCCGGGCGACGGCAAGGTCATGGGTGACAACGATGGCCGAGAGACCGAGATCGTTGACAAGCCCGCGCACAAGGTCGAGCAGTCTTGCCTGCACCGAGACGTCGAGACCGCCGGTCGGTTCGTCCATGAACACGAGGCGCGGACCCGTGACGAGATTGCGGGCGATCTGCAGACGCTGGCGCATGCCGCCGGAAAAGGCGCGCGGCTGGTCGTCGATGCGATCCGCGGAGATTTCCACGCGTCCCAGCCAGTCGGTCGCCGTTTCGCGGATCTTGCCGTAATGCCGGTCACCGACCGCCATCAGCCGCTCGCCGACATTGGCGCCCGCCGATACCGTCATGCGCAAGCCGTCGGCCGGGTTCTGGTGAACGAAACCCCAGTCGGTGCGCATCAGGAAACGCCGCTCGGCCTCGCTCATGTGATAGAGATCGCGGAAGTTGCCGTCGCGCATCCGGTATTCGACGCTGCCGGCGCTCGGCATCAGCCGGGTCGACAGGCAATTGAGCAGCGTCGTCTTGCCGGAGCCGGATTCGCCGACGATGGCGAGCACTTCACCGGGCCACAGATCGAAACTGACATCCTGGCAGCCGATCCGGCTGCCGTAGAATTTCGAAACGCCGCTGACTTTGAGAAGAGGATTGTCGCTCATTCCGCAGCCTCCTTGTTGGGGGCGAGCATCTCGCCGACATGGCCATGGTCCCGCCGGTCTTCGCAATGGTCCGTGTCCGAGCAGACGAACATCCGTCCGCCCTGGTCGTCGAGCACCACTTCGTCGAGATAAACGCCGTGTGCGCCGCAGAGTGCGCAATCCTGCTCGAATGTCTGGATCTCGAACGGGTGGTCCTCGAAATCCAGGCTGACCACTTCGGTATGCGGCGGAACCGCGTAGATCCGCTTTTCACGTCCGGCGCCGAACAGCTGCAGCGCATCGGACATGTGCATTTTCGGATTGTCGAATTTCGGGGTCGGCGAGGGGTCCATCACATAGCGACCGTCGACCTTGACCGGATAGGCATAGGTCTTGGAGATGCGGCCGTTATGGGCAATGTCCTCGTATAGCTTCACATGCATCAGGCCGTATTCTTCGAGCGCATGCATTTTCCGGGTCTCGGTCTCGCGCGGCTCGAGGAAGCGCAGCGGTTCCGGGATCGGCACCTGATAGACCAGCACCTGGCCTTCGGTCAGCTTCTGCTCGGGAATGCGGTGGCGCGTCTGGATGATCGTCGCGTCCTTCGTGTGGGTGGTGACAGCGACATTGGCGACCTTCTGGAAGAAGGCACGGATGGAGACCGCATTGGTCGTGTCATCGGCACCCTGGTCGATGACCTTGAGCACATCGTTAGGGCCGATGATCGCGGCCGTCACCTGCACGCCGCCGGTACCCCAGCCGTAGGGCATCGGCATTTCGCGCGACGCAAACGGTACCTGATAGCCGGGTATAGCGATCGCTTTCAGGATCGCCCGGCGGATCATCCGTTTCGTCTGTTCGTCCAGATAGGCGAAATTGTAGGTGGCGAGATCGGCACTCATTCGGCGGCATCCTTCATCTCGGTATCGCCGTGGCGAGTGGCCTCTATGTCGGCGCGCATCTTGCGCACCATGGCAAGCTCCGCCTGAAAGTCGACGTAATGGGGCAGTTTCAGGTGTTCGACGAAGCCGGTCGCCTGCACATTGTCGGAGTGCGAAATGACGAACTCCTCGTCCTGCGCCGGCGCGGTAATGTCCTCGCCAAGCTCTTCCGCACGAAGGGCGCGATCCACCAGCGACATCGACATCGCCTTGCGCTCGCTCTGTCCGAACACGAGACCGTAGCCGCGGGTAAACTGCGGCGGTGCTATGGAGGAGCCCTTGAACTGGTTGATCATCTGGCACTCGGTCAGCTGGATGCGCCCGAGCGAGACCGCGAAGCCGAGTTCCGGCATGTCCATTTCCACCTCCACCTCGCCGATCCGGATCTCGCCGACGAACGGGTGGTTTCGGCCATATCCGCGCTGGGTCGAGTAGCCGAGGGCAAGCAGAAAGCCCTCGTCGCCGCGGGCGAGTGCCTGCAGCCTGAGGTCACGACCCATCGGAAATTCCAGCGGCTCGCGGGTCAGGTCTCCCGCCGCATGGTCGTCAGGCAGGTCGCCGTCCGGCTCGATCAGCCCTTCGTGTGCCAGAATGTCGGAAACGCGCATGATCTCCTCGCCGGACGCCTCTCTGCGTGCGGGATCGGCGATCCCCTCATCCGTCAGAAGCGAGGGATCGAGAAGACGATGGGTGTAATCGAAGGTGGGACCGAGCAACTGGCCGCCCGGCAGATCCTTGTAGGTCGCCGAGACGCGCCGCTCGACCTTCATGGCCGCGGTATCGACCGGAACGGAAGAACCGAAGCGGGGAAGCGTGGTGCGGTAGGCGCGAAGCAAAAAGATCGCCTCGATCAGGTCGCCACGGGACTGGCGCACCGCAAGCGCTGCGAGCGACCGATCATAGAGCGAGGCTTCCGCCATCACCCTGTCGACGGCAAGGCCAAGCTGTTCGGCGATCTGCTCGATCGTGAGGGCTGGAAGCGACCGGTCGCCGCGACGGCGGTCGGCAAGCAATGCGTGAGCGTTGGTGATGGCGGCTTCGCCACCCTTGACTGCAACATACATGGGTTTGATCTCCTTCGGCTCAGCCGCCAATCCGGGTGGTGCGCGGCAGGCACAGGAACTGCGCTCCGGCGGTGAGGATGACGTCGACTCCGCGGGGAAAGAGCGCCCTGTTGTCGTCCCAGAGCCTCTGAAACATATCCGGCAGTCCCGAGACTGCGACCGTCCTGGTGCCGAGGATCCCTGGTCCGGTCAGGCTCAGTTTTTCACCCTCGCCAAGAGCGGCGACTTCGAGGATCAGCGTCGTGGATCTGTCAGGGTATTCCTGGGTACCGGCGGCAAACAGGCCGAAGGAAGAGGGCGCTGTCCCGGCTTCGATAAAGGCAAAGCTGCTCTGCGCCTTCTCGCAGGTTATCGGTGCACCCGTATGGAAACCGATCCATTCCGGCATCGCAGACTTTGCAAGACCGTTGCTCAGCCAGACCGGGGTATCGTGATCGCAGAGCGTGAGCGCAATCGCGCCGGCAGCATTGCCGAGCGGTTCCGGCTGGCCGGCCTGGAGCGCGGCGTCGTAGATCGTTCCGGGCCGCGCCATTCCGTCCATCAGCGTTTTGAAAATGGTCTGGGACTGGAAGACCGGATCGGTGAACCCACCGGCGAGGGCTTGTGCATGAAGGGCCATCAATCGTCTCCCCGTACCATCGTGAAGAAATCGACGCGGGTCGCCGCGGTCTCTTCGGCTTTCTGTCTGTCCTCAGCGGCGATTCGGCTTTCGGTCGGTGAAAGAAGTGCCGTTTCGACGAAAACGCGGGTCTCTGCTTCCTGCCACAGCGCATCGAAGATCGCAGAGAGCCGCGCCTTCTCCTTGTCGGTGCCGAGCGCCTGGGCGTGGCCCGCCGTTCCGGAGGCAAGAAGGATGGTCGCGCGCGTGACCGTTGCTTCACCCAGATTGAAGGGCGAGCCGCCGCCACCGATCCGGCCGCGAACCATCACCAGACCTGTTTCAGGTCCGCGCACCGGTTTAACGGTTGGCTTGTCGGACAGCCCGTTCCACGCGGCCTTCAATTCGTCGCAGGATGTTTGCGCCAGAAGCTCGATGCAGCGGCGCCGCTTTTCCGGTTCCGCCAGCGCCATGTGATTTCCCGCAAGATCCATCGGTCATCTCCTAAATGTCTATTTATATAGACAACCATACAAATTACATGTACCAATAAAGGCGGCGTATAACAAGCGTGTGACAGGGGTACTGATCGGGTGATTGTTCAGAGGCAGAGCGGCGTCGCGTTGTGGCGGCAGATAGCCGACCGTATCCGCACGGCGATCGCAAACGGCGATTACGATGCGACCGGCAAGGTGCCGCCGGAGATCTCGCTGGCGGCGGAGTTCGGCGTGAACCGCCATACGGTGAGAAGCGCGCTGGCAGCGCTGGCGCAGGAGGGCATTGTGCGGGCCGTTCAGGGACGGGGAACGCTGATCGAGCGCAAGGAGCGGCTGAACTTCCCGATTTCCAGGCGAACCCGGTTCAGCGAGGGCATCGGTGATCAGGCGAAAGAAAAGGAAGGTCTGCTGCTGGCGGCGTCCGAGGAATCGGCGACACCGGACCTGGCGTCGCGCCTGCAGCTTGCGGTCGGCGCTGCCGTGATCCGGCTTGAAACCCTGCGCAAAGCGGATCGCCGTCCGGTATCACGGGCAACCGCCTGGTTCCCGGCCGATCGCTTTTCAGGGATCGCAGAGGCCTATCGCGAGAGCGGCTCCATAACCGCAGCCTTCGCGGCAATCGGCCTGACCGACTATCTCCGCGTCTCGACCGAGGTTACGGCGGTCCACGCCGAAAGCGGCGACCTTGCGGATCTGGAATTGTCGCCGGGGGCGATCATGCTGGTAACGCGTGCACTGAACGCAGATCCCGATGGCGTTCCCGTGCAATATGCGATCAGCCGCTTTCCGGCCGACATGGTGCAGTTCACAATCGAGAACTGACAAACGAAAACGCCGGCCCGCATTGTCCATGCGAGCCGGCGGGATCTTGAAGACTTGGCGCTTCTTAGTGGGCGGCGGACATGTCGCCCAGAACCTTCTTGGAAGCGACGGTGGAATCCGCGTTCAGCACGTAGACCATCGGCACGCCGGTCGCGAGGTTGAGCTTGAGGATCTCTTCCTTGCTGAGACGGTCGAGCACCATCACCAGCGAGCGCAGCGAATTGCCGTGGGCGGCAACGAGAACCTTTTCGCCGCGCAGCACGCGCGGCAGGATCTCGGTCATGTAATAGGGCCATACCCGGGCACCGGTGTCGCGCAGGCTCTCGCCGCCCGGTGGCGGGATGTCGTAGGACCGGCGCCAGATATGCACCTGTTCTTCGCCCCACTTCGCCCGCGCGTCGTCCTTGTTGAGGCCGGAGAGATCGCCGTAGTCGCGCTCGTTCAGGGCCTGGTCGCGGATGGTCTCAAGGTCGGTCTGGCCGAGCTTGTCGAGCACGATCTTCAGCGTATCCTGCGCGCGCTTCAGGTCGGATGTGAAGGCGATATCGAACTTGATGCCGGTATCGGCAAGCGCCTGGCCGCCGGTCTCGGCTTCCTGAATGCCGAGCGGAGTAAGCTCGGGGTCCTTCCAGCCGGTGAAAAGGTTCTTCAGGTTCCAGTCGCTCTGGCCGTGGCGAACGAGGACGAGTGTACCGCTCATGAATTGAATTCCTCCGATAGTGTCAAGAAAGCCCGAGAACGTCGAGCATGGAATAGAAACCCGGCTTTTCGTCGCGCGCCCAGACGGCCGCAGCAACCGCGCCGCGGGCAAAGATCGAGCGGTCGCGGGCACTGTGCGACAGCGTCAACAGCTCGCCTTCGCCGGCAAGGATTACCGAATGATCGCCGACCACCGATCCGCCGCGAAGCGTCGCAAAGCCGATCGTGCCGGCAGGGCGGGGGCCGGTATGGCCGTCGCGCACCCGCACCGACTGCGTGGCAAGATCGATGCCACGCCCGGCAGCCGCTGCCTCGCCAAGCAGCAGCGCTGTGCCGGATGGCGCATCCACTTTGTGCTTGTGGTGCATCTCGACGATTTCGATATCCCATCCGACAGCCGGAAGCGCTTTTGCCGCATCCCGTGTCAGAACGCCAAGAAGGTTGACGCCAAGGCTCATATTGCCGGATTTGACGACCCGCGCATGGCGGGCGGCAGCCTCGAATTTTTCCTCGTGCTCCGGTCCGCAGCCGGTCGTGCCGATCACATGCACTATGCGGGCCTGCGCGGCGAGCCCGGCAAACGTCACGCTTGCGTCAGGTGCCGTGAAATCCAGAACGCCATCGGCGTCGAGAAACGCCTTCAGGGGATCGGTGGTGACGGTAACGCCAAGCGGCCCGGTTCCGGCAAGATCACCGGCATCCTTGCCGACGAAAGCTGAGCCTTCCCGTTCGATTGCGGCATGAAGCGTGACGCCGTCGGTCTCGTGGATGATCCGGATCAGGGCCTGGCCCATACGGCCTGCCGCGCCAACCACTACAAGCTTCATGTCGTTTGCGGCCATGGGCGACGGGTTTCCTAGAGAGTTTACGAAAAATCTTTGACGGGCAGTTGCAGGTTGTTGAGGCGAGCGTAGAGCCCGTCCTTGCGCTGCGCAAGAACCTCATGCGTTCCTTCTTCCATCACCCGGCCTTCGTGCATCACGATGATCTTGTCGGCCTTGACGACGGTCGAAAGCCGATGCGCGATGACGATGACGGTGCGTCCGCGCATGGCGGTATCGAGCGCCTTCTGAACGGCGGCCTCGGACTCGTTGTCGAGCGCAGACGTCGCTTCGTCGAGCAGCAGGATCGGCGCATTTCGCACCAGTGCGCGGGCAATCGAAAGCCGCTGCCGCTGACCGCCGGACAGGCTCATGCCGTTTTCGCCGACAGGCGTTTCATATCCGAGCGGCTGCGCCAGGATAAAGTCGTGGGCATAGGCAAGTCTTGCCGCCTCTTCCACTTCTGCATCCGTAGCTTCCGGCCGGCCGTAGCGGATATTGTCGCGGATCGTGCCTTCAAACAGGTAGGGCTGCTGCGAGACATAGGCGAGCTGATGGCGCAGCGACGACTTGGTGACCTCGGCAATGTTTTGACCGTCGATCAGGATTGCACCTTCCGCGGGATCGTAGAAACGCGGAATGAGGCTGATGATCGTCGACTTGCCGGCGCCCGATGGTCCGACCAGAGCCGTGGTCTGGCCACCTTCGGCCACAAGATCGACACCGCGCAGGATGGGGCTGCCGGTCCCATAGGAGAACACGACGTTCTTCAGTTCGACGCGCGCCTTGTCGACGACGAGATCCTTGGCACCGGCCATTTCCCGCTGTGCCGGCTGCATATCGAGAAGGGCATAAATCATCTGCGCGTTGACGACGGCACGGTCGAGCTGCACCTGCAGCTTGGCCAGCCGTCGTGCCGGGTCATAGGCCATCAGCAGCGCGGTGACGAAGGCAAAGAAAGCGCCTGGTGGTACGTTGTCATAGATCGAGCGGAACGCGGCATAGGCCAGCACGCTGGAGATCGCAAAGCCGGCAAAGGTTTCGGTCAGCGGCGACGTGCGCTCCGACAGACGGGCGATACGGTTGGCGCGGCCTTCTGCCGCTTTGATGATGCGGCTCACCTTGCTGTCGAGTTCGCCTTCCATCGTGAAAGCTTTGACCACGGCGATGCCCTGGATGGTTTCCTGCATGGCGCCAAGCACGCGGCTGTTCTGTTCAACAGCCTCTCTTGTGGCGGCGCGAAGGCGCTTGGAAACGTAGCGCAGCGCATAAAGAAGCGGCGGTGCGACGGCAAAGACGATGAGCGACAGGACCCAGTCCTTCGTCACCATCACCCCGATCAGCGCGACCAGCGTCAGGAGATCGCGCGCCGTGGAGGTGACCGTCAGGTTGAGGACGTCACGAACGCCGTTGATGTTCTGGCTGATCTGGGCTGCAAGATGGGCGGATCGGGCTTCGGCAAAGAAGCCGACCGACAGCGACATCAGGTGCGAGTAGATCCGGCGCTGATAGCAGGCGACGATATTGTTGCCGATCTTCGACAGCGTCACGGCCTGGCCGTAGGTGGCAAAGCCGCGCAGCACGAAGGCGGCAAGGATCGATCCGCAGATCAGCCAGACGATATCCGCCCGCTTGTTTGCGAACGCCTCGTTGACGACCTTTTCCATGATCCACGCCGTGAAGGCTGTCGAAAGGGCGACCATGACAAGGCAGGATATTGCAAACGCGTAGGATCGCACGTGATCCCGGCCATTCTCGGCGATCACCCGCTTGAGCACGCTCACGATGGTGACGGAATCCACGTGGCGCTTCTTGTCTTTTGCGGCGTTCAATAGGGCGTTCCCGTTTCGGCGTCATGCCGGAGTATATTTCCGAAGGCGCTATTAAACGCTTGGGCAGGCTTTTGCCAGCCAATCGCGGGTGATTCCATCGCGCTGTTGCATTCGGGCACG
The DNA here is from genome assembly GCF_001423215.1 of Rhizobium sp. Leaf321. Taxonomy (NCBI): domain Bacteria; kingdom Pseudomonadati; phylum Pseudomonadota; class Alphaproteobacteria; order Hyphomicrobiales; family Rhizobiaceae; genus Rhizobium; species Rhizobium sp. Leaf321. Next base: position 130,215 of record NZ_LMOF01000006.1, read on the forward strand.
TCGGCCCGGCGCAACTACCGCTGCCAGCAACGGCCTTCCAGCGCAATTCCGTAGGTCGCAGGCGAGCGCGCAAAGCTGGCGAGACCGGCAAGGGCCGCCTGCGGATGCGTGACGACGAAGGTCGGAATGGTCTTCATCAGCTCGTTGTGCGGCGCCTTGTCTTCGAACTCTTCACGAAACTCGGGCTTCTTCAATGCATCAAGGATCCGCGGCGAGATGCCGCCACCGAGGAAGACGCCGCCGCGTGCCATGAAGATGAGCGCGAGGTCACCGGCAAGGCGACCGAGATAGCGAACGAAAAGCTCAATCGTTTCCGCCGCCTGCGGGTTTTCGCCGGAAAGTCCCTGTTCGGTCACTTCGGGCGGAGCGTCCAGGCTCGGGGCAATGCCATCGGCAGCACAAACGGCGTTGTAGATGTTGAGAAGACCGCGGCCGGAAATGATTTCTTCGGCCGACACCCGGCCGTCGATGCGACGCAGATGCGGGAAGATCTCGAAATCCCGCTTCGAACGCGGACCGATATCCACATGCCCACCTTCGCCGGGAACCGGGAACCAGGTGTTACGGGCATGGACAAGCCCTGCAACGCCGAGACCTGTCCCGGGACCCAAGACAACGCGCGAAGCCTCGGTCGCTTCGGCGATCGGACCGATCGGCTGGCGGTCGGCTGCAGTGAGCGAAGCGACAGCCAGTGCCTGCGCCTCGAAATCGTTGAGCACGAGAACCGTATCGAAGCCAAGTTCGCCGATCATCTTTTTCGGACGCACGATCCAGTCGCAGTTGGTGAGGTCGATCTCGTCACCATCGATCGGGCCGGCGACAGCAAGGATTGCGCTACGTGGCTTGTGCACGGAGTTCTTCAAGACGACATCTGCGATCGCATCGTCGATCGTCTCGTAGTCGGCCGTCTGCACATGCGGGAACTGATCCGGCGCACTCGTTGCATCAACGAGGATGGAGAAGCGGGCATTGGTGCCGCCGATATCGCCGATCAGGATCGGGAAGGCGAATGTGTGCGGTTGCACTGCAGCCATGGCGAATTCTCTCCTCCTACTGGAAATCAACAAGCTTTTCTGCCGTGGCGCGGTTGAGCGCCATCGGGATATCGTAGACGGTCGCAAGCCGCGTCAGCGCCTTGACGTCGACGTCATGGGGAAGCGCGCTCAAAGGATCGATAAAGAAGATCAGCATGCCCACCTCGCCGGTTGCGATCATCGCGCCGATCTGTTGGTCCCCGCCAAGCGGACCGCTTTTCAGGCGTGTGACATCGAGATTGGGAGCGGCTTCAAGCACGCGGCCGCCGGTCGTACCGGTCGCGACGATGCGAAACTTGGATAGTGCCGCCTGATGCCGGCGCGCAAATTCCGCCATCTCGTCCTTCTTCAGGTCGTGGGCAATAAGCGCGATGCAGGGAAGCGTCGACATGGAATTCCTCTGCAAAGCCGTCGATCGGATTGCTGGCGATTGATGCTGGCCTTCTAGCCTGCCTCCGGCGGGAAGAAAAGATGGTCCCGACGGAATCCCGGTCAGCGCGAAGGACGCGGGCTCGGCAGAGGAACGTCGGAGCCCGGGCCGGGCATATCGCCGTCCGTCATCGTATCCAGACTGCTGGCCGCGGCAGGAAGCGGTACCGATGGAGAGTAGGCCATCCCGCCGCCACCCTGGCCACCACCCTGGAAAGTCGCGTCCTGCTCGGAGCGGGAGGGGGCGCTAAGAACCGCAGCGCAGGCCCTGGGAAGGTTGGACAGCATAACCTGGCGCGGCTTTACCGGCTTCTTGTTCGGATCCGCAGGCTTCGGCGGCGCCCAAGGCTCCTTGGTAAACCACCAGGCGAGCGCCTTGCTGTTGCAGTCGTCGGTGGAAGGCGTCGATGCCTGGCGTTCGCAGCCGGCAGCGCCCGGCGGGCAGTTCATGCGGATATGAAAGTGTTCATCATGGCCGTAAACCGGCCGCACCTTGCCAAGCAGGCTCCGGTCGCCGGTCCAGGTCTCGCACAGCTTCTTCTTGATTGCCGGATTGACGAAAACGCGCTGCACCTGCGGATAGCTGGCAGCCTGCATTACAAGACGGGCATGGGTCGGGCTCCAGCGGCGGCTGTCGACGGTCAGGAACTTGCTCTTGTCCAGCATCGAGGTGAACGGAATGTCTTCGCGCTGCGCCGGCGAAAGTGGCCGCTGCGGCTTCGGCGTGAACCAGATGTCGGCATCGAGCCCGATCTGGTGCGAGGCATGGCCGCTTGGCATCGGGCCGCCGCGCGGCATCGAGATGTCGCCCACCAGAATGCCCGTACCCCAGCCGAGACCGGCCGCATCGCGTGAGAACTGTTCCAGCAGGGAGATCATCGCCGGATTGCCCCAGCGGCGATTGCGCGAAAGGCGCATCGCCTGCCAGGTCGGCCCGTCCGTCGGCAGGGCCACGGCGCCGGACTGGCAGCCCTTGGCATAAAAGCCGAGCGGTTCGGCATCGCCTCGGTTGGGCAGTTTCACGGATCCGAAAAGCTGTTTTGCAGTCTTTTCTTCCTGGGCGAACGTCGGTTCGGAAATCGCGCCGCAAAACAAAGCGGCAGCAGCCAGGCCCAGAATGGTCTTAGAAATCGGTCTCATGCACATCCGCCGCAAATCAAATCAGTCCTTCTTCTACCGTGAAATGCGATTTTGTTGAAATGGAGATCGCAACCGGTGCCGGATTTCGCGGATAAATCGCTTGTGACAGCGGCTGCCTGTCTTTTGCTGTTATTTGCCCTATGCTTCACTGCAACACGAATGACAAAGGGATGTTGCATGGGCTTGGCTTGGTGGAAGATGGGTTTTGTAACCGTGGCAGCCGTCGCGGTCATTGGCACATCCGTTGCGGCACAGGATGCAGGCACCAGATGGCGGCATGGGATCGCCGTCATCGGCGATCTTGCTCTGCCCCCAGATTTCAAGCAACTGCCCTATGTGGATCTCAACGCTCCGAAGGCAGGCGAACTGCGTCTGGCGGATGAGGGGACGTTCGACAACCTCAACCCGGCGATAGACCGCGGAGCTTCCGCAGCCGGTGTCGGTATGATTTACGACACGCTGATGAAACGGTCCGAGGACGAGGTCTTCAGCACCTATGGTCTCCTGGCCGAAGCGGTGTCTTATCCGGAGAACATGTCGACTGCTACGTTCAGGCTGCGAGCGGAAGCGACATGGGCTGACGGTCAGCCGGTCACGCCGGAGGACGTTATCTTCAGCATGGCGAAGCTCAAGGAGCTGAGTGCCATGTATTCCGGCTATTATCGCCATGTCGCAAGCGTCGAGAAGACCGGCGACCGCGAAGTAACCTTCCGGTTTGACCAGGAAAACAATCGCGAGCTGCCATCTATCGTCGGTGACTTCCCCATCCTCCCGAAACATTGGTGGGAAGGCAAGGATGCGGCCGGCAAGCAACGCGACATTTCCCGCACGACGCTTGAGCCCACGATGGCGTCCGGGCCCTACAAGATCGCTTCGGTGCAGCCCGGATCCGCCATCCGCTTCGAACTGCGCGACGACTACTGGGGTAAAGACCTGCCCATCAACCTCGGCCAGAATAATTTCAGGACCGTCAGCTACACCTATTTCTCCGATGCCGATGTCGAGTTCGAGGCTTTCCGAGCCGGCACGATCGATTACCGGCAGGAAAACAGCTCCAGCCGGTGGGTCACCCGCTATGATTTCGATGCTGTGAAGGACGGGCGTATCAAAAAGGAAGCGCTCGCCAATCCATTCAGGGCAAGCGGCATCATGCAAGCGCTGGTGCCGAATGGCCGACGCGATATGTTCAAGGACGCGAGGGTCCGCGAGGCGCTGAATTACGCGCTTGATTTTGAAGATCTGAACAAGAACCTCGCCTTTGGCGGGCTCAAGCGTGTGGACAGTTTCTTCTGGGGAACCGAACTTGCTTCGTCCGGTCTGCCGCAGGGACGCGAGCTTGAGATCCTGAACGAAGTGAAGGACCAGGTTCCCCCATCGGTCTTCACCACCCCGTTTACAAATCCTGTCGGTGGCGACCCCAACAAGGTTCGCGACAATCTGCGCAAGGCAATCAGCCTTTTCAAAGAGGCGGGCTGGGAGTTGAAAGGCAACCGGATGGTCAATGCCAAAACCGGACAGCCGATGAGTTTCGAGATCCTGCTCGGCAGCGCCTCGCTGGAGCGTACCGTCAATCCCTTCGTGGCAAGTCTGAAAAAGATCGGGGTGGAGGCACGGCTTCGCACCGTTGATTCCTCGCAGTATATCAATCGAACCCGCAGCTTCGATTATGACATGATCTGGAACGTATGGGGACAATCGATGAACCCCGGCAACGAACAGGCGGATTACTGGGGATCGGAGTCGGTCGATCGCAATGGATCGCGCAACTTTGCCGGCATCGCCGATCCGGCAGTCGATACCCTGATCAAGAAAATCGTCTTCGCGCCGAACCGTGACGACCAGGTGGCTGCGGTCAAGGCGATGGATCGCGTGTTGCTGGCAAAATGTTACGTGGTTCCGCTCTTCTACTCCGGCGAAGCCAAGGTCGCCTACTGGAACCGGATCACCCATCCGGCAAAGCTGCCGGAATATGGTATCGGCTTCCCCTCGACATGGTCGTCGACCGCGGCCAAGAAGTGATCATAGAAACTGACGGGCTTGCGTGGCTTCTGCGCACCTGTTCCAAATGACCCTATTGATTCGCACCTACGATGAGGATTGCCGTTTGACCCCTGCGCCGGATTTCGGTGATGCGAGAGCAGTCCCAGCAGACGTGCGAAGCGGACGTGCGTCCGGAGTTTCGTCCGATATCAGGCCACAGCCGAAAAGCAGGGTGCTCTGATGGGCGCCTATATTCTTCGTCGCCTGCTGCTGATGATCCCGACGCTGGTCGGCATCATGGCAATCTCCTTCCTTGTCGTGCAGTTTGCGCCCGGCGGTCCTGTCGAGCAGATCATTGCGCAGGTTCAGGGACAGGATAGCGGCGACCGCCTTTCGGGCGGCGGTGGCGATCTCATGGGCCAGGGCGGCGGTGGCGATGAATCGCGCTATCGCGGCGCCCAGGGGCTCGATCCGGAATTCATCAAGAAGCTCGAGCAGCAATTCGGTTTCGACAAGCCGCCGCTCACTCGCTTTCTCGACATGATGTGGAATTACGCGCGCTTTGATTTCGGCGAAAGCTTCTTCCGCAACACATCCGTGATCGACCTGATCATCGACAAGCTGCCGGTGTCGATCTCGCTCGGTTTCTGGATTCTGATCGTGTCCTATCTGATCTCGATCCCGCTCGGCATTCGCAAGGCGGTCAAGGACGGCTCGACCTTCGACGTCTGGACGTCGGGCATCGTCATCGTCGGCTATGCGGTTCCGGGCTTCCTGTTCGGCATCCTGTTGATCGTGATGTTCGCAGGCGGTTCCTTCCTCGACTGGTTCCCCCTGCGGGGCCTCGTCTCTGATAATTTCGACCAGCTCACCTGGTGGCAGAAGATCATCGACTATTTCTGGCACCTGACGCTGCCGCTGATCGCGCTGTCGCTATCGGCCTTTGCCACGACAACGCTTCTGACCAAAAATTCCTTTATCGACGAGATCAAGAAACAGTATGTCACGACCGCCCGCGCCAAGGGTCTCAACGAGCGGCAGGTGCTTTATGGCCACGTCTTCCGCAACGCCATGCTGATCGTCATCGCCGGTTTCCCGAGCGCCTTTATCTCGGCCTTCTTTACCGGCTCACTGCTGATTGAGAACATCTTCTCGCTGGATGGGCTCGGCCGCCTCGGCTACCTCTCCATCATCAACCGCGATTATCCGATCGTGTTCGGCACGCTCTACATCTTCTCGCTGATGGGCCTTGTCGTCAGCCTGATCTCCGACCTCGTCTATACCTGGATCGATCCGCGCATCGATTTCGAGCGGAGGGACGTGTGATGCAGACACCTGCCGTGACACCGTCCGAGACAATTCCCGTAAAGCGCACGCTGATGTCGCCGACCAATCGACGACGGCTCGCCAATTTCCGTGCCAACAAGCGCGGCTTCTGGTCGTTCTGGATCTTCATGGTCCTGTTCGTTCTGGCGCTGTCTGCCGAGGTCATCGCCAACGACCGGCCGATCATCGCGTCCTACAAGGGCGAGATCCTCTATCCTGTGATGATTGATTATCCGGAAGAGAAATTCGGCGGCTTCCTCGCCACGACCGATTACCGCTCCGACTTCATCCAGCAGGAGATCGAGGCCAATGGCTGGATGATCTGGCCGCCGATCCGCTATTCCTATCAGACGGTGAATTCGCAGATCCCGCACTCGGCCCCGACAAAACCCTTCTGGCTGATGTCGGCAGATGAACGCTGCAAGGCCTATCCGCAGGGCGCGCAGGATCCCAATTGCAGCCTCGGCAACCTCAACTGGCTCGGCACGGATGATCAGGCACGCGATGTGATGGCGCGGATGATCTACGGTTTCCGGCTCTCCGTCCTGTTCGGCCTGGCGCTCACCATCTGTTCGGCCGTCATTGGCGTGACATCAGGCGCCATTCAGGGCTATTTCGGCGGCTGGGTCGATCTCCTGATGCAGCGCTTCATCGAGATCTGGTCATCGATGCCGGTCCTCTACATCCTGCTGATCATCGCAGCCATCCTGCCGCCGGGCTTCTTCGTGCTGCTCGGCATCATGCTGTTGTTTTCCTGGGTGGGCTTTGTCGGCGTGGTGCGGGCAGAATTCCTGCGAGCCCGCAATTTCGAATATGTCCGCGCCGCCCGCGCTTTGGGGGTCGGCAATGCCACGATCATGTATCGGCACCTTTTGCCGAATGCGATGGTCGCCACCCTGACCTTCCTTCCCTTCATCCTGTCGGGCTCCATCGCAACATTGACCTCGCTCGACTTCCTGGGCCTCGGCATGCCGGCCGGATCGCCGTCGCTCGGGGAAATGATCGCCCAGGGCAAGAACAACCTTCAGGCGCCATGGCTCGGCCTCACGGCCTTCTTCACGATGTCGATCATGATGTCGCTGCTGATCTTCATCGGCGAGGCGGTGCGCGATGCCTTCGATCCGAGAAAGACGTTTGGGTGAAACCATGACCGAACCGCTTCTCTCCGTGCGTGATCTCTCCGTCGCCTTCCACCAGGGCGGCGCAACGACGCTCGCCGTCGACAAGGTGTCGTTCGACATCAAGCCGGGCGAGGTTCTGGCGCTGGTCGGCGAATCCGGGTCCGGCAAGTCTGTAACGGCCAATTCCGTCCTCAAGCTTCTGCCCTATCCGTCGGCAAGCCATCCCTCCGGCCAGATCCTGTTTGATGGCCGCGATCTCCTGCAGGCATCGGAACCCGACCTGCGCCGCGTGCGCGGCAACGACATCACGATGATCTTTCAAGAGCCGATGACCTCGCTCAATCCGCTCCACACGATCGAGAAGCAGATCGGCGAGATCCTCGATCTGCATCAGGGCGTCTCCGGCCAGACGGCGCGGGATCGTACGCTGGAACTGTTGAACCAGGTCGGCATCCGCGAGCCGGAAAAGCGCCTTCAGGCCTATCCGCATGAGCTTTCGGGCGGCCAGCGCCAGCGCGTGATGATCGCCATGGCGCTTGCCAACCGGCCGAAACTCTTGATCGCCGACGAACCGACGACGGCGCTCGACGTTACGGTGCAGGCGCAGATCCTCGATCTGTTGCGCGCGCTAAAGGGCGAGCACGGCATGTCGATGCTGTTCATCACCCACGATCTCGGCATCGTGCGGAAATTCGCCGATCGTGTCTGCGTCATGACCAAGGGCAAGATCGTCGAGGCAGGCAGCGTCGAGGACGTCTTTACCAAGCCGCAGCATCCTTATACCCAGCACCTCCTGGCGTCCGAACCGCGCGGCGAACCGCCGGTCGTCGATCCCAAGAGCCCTGTGGTAATGGAAGGCAAGGACATCCGTGTCTGGTTCCCGGTCAAGGCTGGTTTCATGCGCAGGGTGGTCGATCACGTCAAGGCGGTCGATGGTGTCGACCTGACGCTGCGCGCCGGTGAAACGCTGGGCGTCGTCGGCGAATCCGGTTCCGGCAAGACGACGCTGGGCTTGGCGCTCGCAAGGCTGATTTCGTCCGAAGGCCGCATCGTCTTCATCGGCAACGATATCGGCAACTATTCCTTCAAGCAGATGCGCCCGTTCCGCGACAGGCTGCAGGTCGTGTTTCAGGATCCGTTCGGTTCGCTCAGCCCGCGCATGCCGGTCGGCGAAATCATTGCCGAGGGTCTCAAGGTCCATGAGAGCCAGCTTTCGGCCGATGAGCGGGATGCCCGCGTCGTCTGGGCGCTTGGCGAAGTCGGGCTCGATCCGGCCACGCGCTGGCGTTACCCGCATGAATTCTCGGGCGGCCAGCGGCAGCGTATCGCGATTGCCCGCGCCATGGTGCTGAAGCCACGCTTCGTCATGCTCGACGAACCGACGTCCGCGCTCGACATGACCGTGCAGGCGCAGGTGGTCGATCTCCTGCGCGACCTGCAGAAGAAGCACAACCTTGCCTACCTCTTCATCAGCCATGATCTGAAGGTGGTAAAGGCGCTCGCCAACCACGTCATCGTCATGCGGCTCGGCAAAGTGGTCGAAGAGGGCCCGGCCGATCAGATCTTCCGCGCGCCCCGCGAGGATTATACCCGCGCCCTGATGGCCGCCGCCTTCAACCTGGAAGCCGTCGAAGTCGGCGCCATCAATCAGTAATCTCAAAATCCGGGAATAAGTCATGTCCGAAAAAGGCGCGGTCGTCATCGATCTCAAATTCGAGCAGCGTGAAATGCACGCCGCCCTCGAGGGCGCCTTCCCCGGGCGAACCATCCTGCATGCCGCAGACAAGGCGGCGGATCTGTCACAGGCGCGCTATGCGGTCATGTGGAAGCCGGATGTCGATCTCTTCCAGCGCGCGCCGAACCTCTACGTGCTCTTCTCCGGCGGCGCCGGCGTGGATTCCATCCTCGCCACACCCGGACTGCCGGATCGCGCGATCGTCCGCTTCGTCGATCAGAGCCTGACGACACGCATGAGCGAATGGGTTGTCCTGCAGGCGCTGAGCCACCTGCGACAGATGCCGACCTACCTTGCCCAGCAGCGTCGCAGCGAGTGGCGCGAGCTCGCCCAGCCGGAGGCGAAGGACCTGACGGTCGGCGTGATGGGTCTCGGCAAGCTGGGTCTCGATTCCGTCGCCAAGCTCAAGGTCATGGGCTTCAACGTCGTCGGCTGGTCACGCAGTCTCAAGGTGATCGAGGGCGTCGAGACGTTCGATGCCGATGGTCTGAATGCATTTCTCGGTCGAACCGATATCCTCGTCGGCCTCCTGCCGCTGACGCCGGAGACCCGCGGCCTGTTCGATTCGTCGCTGTTTGCGAAACTCCGTCAAGGCGGCGCTCTTGGCAAACCGGTCTTCATCAACGCCGGCCGCGGCGGCAGCCAGGTCGAGGCCGATCTCGTGTCGGCGCTCGAGAGTGGCATGCTGGGTGGAGCGTCGCTGGATGTCTTCGAACAGGAGCCGTTGTCGAAGGAGAGCCCTTTCTGGTCCATGGACAACGTCATCGTGACGCCGCATGCAGCCTCCGCGTCGGATATCCGCGCACTGTTTCGCAATGCCGAGGTGCAGATGCAGCGGTTCGAAGCCGGTGAGGCACTGCAGCACGTCGTGGACCGCACAGCCGGCTATTAGGCCATGTTCCCGATCCCGAAGGGCCGAAACGGAACCATTCGCACCAACCCGCGGTTTAGCTGGCATGGACCGGCGTGACGACGATGATGCCGGCAATGGAGGAGTGATCATGAACACCCGTTTCGATGCCGACAAACCCACACCGAACGTCTCGCGCGGCACAAGTTCCAACCCGAACGGCGCACCGGTTCAGGAAACTGCGACCGAAGCGCGGCAGGGTTCCTACGGCAAGCCGATGCTGATCGTGCTGGTTTGCGGTCTCGTTCTTGCGATCGTCGCCTGGAGCGGCGCCGAGTGGTGGGGCGAATCGACAGATGCTCCGACGGAGCAAACCGCCACGCCGCCGGCTGGTAGCACGACACCTGGCAACTCTACCGGCGCAGCACCCAGCAACGCACCGGTCACCCAGCCGCAGGCCCCGACAACCAATGATCGTCCCTCCGGAAATCCATGATTGGCCCGTCTCGTTCGGTCGCGATCTCGCGGCCGAATTGCGTTCTGGACTTGCCAAGTCATTTGCCGATAAGACTTTGCCCGGGATTGGCGCAGGGTTTCGAAATCTCGCGAGACGCCGATGTGGTGGAGCCGGCCGTCTGGCCGGGCAGGGGCAGGCATGACGAAGACTGATATTGCGACCAGGGTTTATAACCACACCTGGAAGCTCGACCCGATCATACGCAGTCTGATCGACACCGATTTTTACAAGCTGCTGATGTTGCAGATGATCTGGAAACTTTATCCGGACGTCAACGCGACTTTTTCGGTCATCAACCGGACGACCAGCGTGAAACTCGCCGAGGAAATCGACGAGGCTGCCTTGCGCGAGCAGCTCGATCATGCCCGCACTGTCGGTCTTTCCAAGAAGGAAATGATCTGGCTCACCGGTAACACCTTCTACGGCAAGAAGCAGATTTTCGAGCCGGAATTCCTGACCTGGCTTTCGACGTTCAAGCTGCCGGAATACGAACTTTCCAAGCATAACGGCCAATACGAGCTGACCTTCCACGGCAAGTGGATGGAGACGACGATGTGGGAAATCCCGGCATTGGCGATCATCAACGAGATGCGGTCCCGCTCGGCCATGCGGACGCTCGGCTATTTCACCCTCGATGTGCTCTATGCGCGCGCCAAGGCCAAGATGTGGGAGAAGGTCGAGCGTCTGCGCACGCTTCCCGGTCTTCGTATCTCCGATTTCGGCACCCGCCGCCGCCACAGCTTCATGTGGCAGCGCTGGTGTGTCGAGGCCCTGAAGGAAGGCATCGGCGGCGCCTTTACCGGGACGAGCAACGTGCTCCTGGCAATGGATTCCGATCTCGAAGCCGTCGGCACCAACGCGCACGAACTTCCCATGGTGGCCGCAGCCTTGGCGGAGACCGACGAGGACCTGCGTCAGGCACCCTATCAGGTGCTGAAAGACTGGAACCGACTTTATCACGGCAACCTCTTGATCGTGCTTCCCGATGCGTTCGGCACGGCCGCCTTCCTGCGCGACGCTCCGGACTGGGTTGCCGACTGGACCGGTTTCCGTCCCGACAGCGCGCCGCCGATCGAAGGCGGCGAAAAGATCATCGCCTGGTGGAACAAGATGGGGCGTGATCCGAGAGAAAAGCTGCTGATCTTTTCGGACGGTCTGGATGTCGAAGCAATCGTCGATACCTATCGCCATTTCGAGGGACGGGCACGCATGAGCTTCGGCTGGGGGACAAACCTCACCAATGATTTTGCCGATTGTGCGCCACAGGAAATCGCCGGTCTCAAGCCGATCTCGGTCGTCTGCAAGGTGACCGAAGCGAATGGCCGCCCCGCCGTCAAGCTTTCCGACAATCCCCGCAAGGCTACCGGCGAACCGTCGGAAGTCGAGCGCTATCTCAAATTCTTCGGTCAGGAAGACCGCGTCGACCAAAAGGTCGTCGTCTAGTCATTTCCGCAATCAAAAAGGCCCGGCGAGGAAGCTCGCCGGGCCTTGTCTGTTTGGTGATGTCAGATCGAACTTACTGCTCGATCACCTGAACCACGGTGTTGGTTTCCGGATCAACGATGACGCGCTGGTTGTTGACGACCGTGTACGCGTATTTCGGATTGCTCGGCACAGGTGTCACGACGACGGTCTGCGGGATCCGCTTGCCGACGGCGATCGGCTGCTCGACCCTGTAGGCGGTGTTAGGCAGCGGCTGTTCCTGGACGTAGGTCACGACTTCGCGCGGTGGCGGGTCGATTGCTGTCCCGGCAACGGCGCCGATAACGCCACCAACTGCAGCGCCAACCGGGCCGCCAACGATCGCGCCGGTGACCGCGCCGCCTGCGGCGCCTGTAACAGTACCCTGCTGTGCAAAGGCTTGGCCGGTAAAGGCTGTCGCGAGGATGATGCAGGAAGCAAATGTCAGCTTCTTCATGGTGGTTCTCCTTTTTCTATACGCTCGGGCCTAACAACGGTAGAACTTGCAAACTCGTTCCGGAGCGGTTGTCACCTTTCGTAACCGGATGTAACGTTGTGCGGCGCTCTTGGCATCGGCGGATGTGGAGCAGGGCTTGCCTCTGCCGCGCTTCCGCCTATGTTTTCCTTCAACGCGCAGAGGAATTTGATGTGGAATACCGATTTCTGATTGTCGAAGACAGCTTGCTTGTCGCCATGGACATCGAGGATGCCGTCCATCGCAGCGGGCACGATGTCGTGGGCATTGCACCCGACATGACCGTTGCCTTGAACTACACCCGCGAGACCGACATCGCTTTCGTGGATGTCAGGCTGGCGGATGGGGAGACGGGTCCTGAAATCGCCAAGACGCTTGCCGAATTCGGCATCATCGTCATTATGATCACGGGCAATCCGGGTCTTGTCGCATCCGGAGTTTCAGGCGTTGTGGGCGTTATGGCGAAGCCCCTGACCGATCAGGCCTCCATGGATCTCATCCAGTTTGCGGTGGATCGCAAGAATGGCCGTCAGGGAACGCCGCCGGCAAGGCTGCGGCTGTTCCACTAATTGGTCTGTCCATAGCCGCATCAAGCGGTTATGACGTTACGCAAAGCAATTGCGGGACGATCGATGCGGTATTTCATCACTGGCACGGCGGGATTTATTGGCTTTCATCTGGCGCGGCGTCTGCTCCAGGATGGTCACGAGGTTCTCGGCTTCGATGGAATGACGCCCTATTACAGCCTCAAGCTCAAGGAAGCGCGCGTCGCCGGCCTCGTGCAGTTTCCCTCCTTCCGCCCCGTCGAGGCGATGCTGGAAGACCGGGAAACGCTGCAGGCGGCAACCCGCGAATTCAAACCTGACGTGATCGTCCATCTCGCCGCCCAGGCGGGCGTCCGCTATAGTCTCGAAAACCCCAAGGCCTATCTCGATAGCAATCTGATCGGCTCGTGGAACGTGCTCGAAGCGGCCCGCGAAGCCAATGTCGGCCACCTTCTGCTGGCTTCGACCTCCTCGGTCTACGGTGCCAATCCGGATATTCCCTTCCGCGAAACCGACAAGGCCGACGAGCCGCTCACCTTCTATGCGGCCAGCAAGAAGGCAATGGAGGCGATGGCCCATAGCTACGCCCATCTCTACAAGATCCCGACCACGGCCTTCCGCTTTTTCACCGTCTACGGCCCCTGGGGCCGGCCGGACATGGCTTTGTTCAAATTCGTCAAGGCGATGATTGAGGATCAGGAAATCGAGATCTACGGCGAAGGCAAGATGAGCCGCGATTTCACCTATATCGACGACCTCGTCGATTCGATCGTGGATCTCGCGTCGATCATTCCGTCTGAAGACAACCGCGTCGCCGGTATCGACACGCTGTCGCATCAGGGTCCGTTCCGCATCGTCAATATCGGCGGTGGTCAGCCTGCCGGTCTGATGGATTTCGTCGAAATGATCGAAAAGATCATGGGCAAACCGGCGAAACGGAAAATGCTGCCGATGCAGCAGGGCGACGTCCCCCGCACCTTCGCAAGCCCCGACCTGCTGCTCGCACTGACCGGCCGCAAACCCGAGATCGGCCTTAACGAAGGCGTTCGCGCTTTTGTCGAATGGTATCTGGAACACCGCAGCCAGATCGACTAGCGCTCGGGATGTTCAACGGGGGAAGTCTGAAGATTGGGTTGGGAAGTGATGGCGGACAGAGCGGGATTCGAACCCGCGATACGCTCTCACGTATACACACTTTCCAGGCGTGCGCCTTCAACCACTCGGCCACCTGTCCTTAAAACCGACGCAAGCCTTGGGCGAAGCAGCGGTCGGCGCGATATATACCAATGAATTTCCAAGGATCAACCGGAATCTGGACGATTTGCGCCAGTTGCACAAATCTTATGTCATGCGTTGTCACGGATCAGGCTTGCCACTATTTTGCTTCCTGCAGCGATTGAGTGCCATCAGGGGAGCCTGCGATGAGGACAGTAAGGTTTCTGATGCGGGCTTTGAGCCTCGCGGCGCTCATCGCAGCCGTCGTCGCCGGCACGATGGACTCGGTCAATTCGGTTTCCTCCTCCTCGGTCGTCATGACGAGCCTCGGCAATGCCTGGCTGAATTTCGATCCCGAAGGCCTGACGATGGCGGAGATTTCCGCCAATTCCTATGTCGGCTCGGATATCTGGCGTCCCTACGTGGCCCCGGTTCTGGCGCAGCCGGCCTTTGCGATCTTTCTCGGGCTGGCACTGTTTTTCTGGATGGTCGGATACAGGAAACCCGCGCCGTTCGGGCGTTTTTCTGCTAGATAGGGCAAGAGGCAGGCGAGGCGCGCCTCACTCGGGAGGTTGAAATGTTCTTGATCGATATGTTCAGCAAGAAAACTGTCATGCCATCGGTTGAAAAGGCCCTGCCCGGCAGAGAGACACCGGTCGCAACGTCGGACCATCATTTCGTCAACGGCCGCGCGCTGAAGGAACCCTATCCGGAAGGTCTGGATGTGGCGTATTTCGGCATGGGTTGCTTCTGGGGCGCCGAGCGGCTGTTCTGGCAAGTCCCGGGCGTTCATGTCACCTCAGTCGGCTTTGCGGGCGGCTTGACCCCGAACCCGACCTATCACGAGACAACAACAGGGCTGACCGGGCACGCGGAAATCGTGAAAGTCGTGTTCGATCCGGAGATCGTCTCCTACCGTCAGCTTCTGAAGCTGTTTTTCGAGGAGCACGATCCGACGCAAGGGATGCGGCAGGGCAATGATATCGGCACGACCTATCGGTCCGCGCTCTATACCACGTCGGCAGAGCAGGTGGTTGCGGCAGGCAAGGCGCTTGCCGCGTTTCAGGCTGCATTGACTGCTGCGGGGCGTGACGTCTCGATCACGACCGAGATCGCGCCGATTGGCAATTACTACTACGCCGAGGAGTGCCATCAGCAGTATCTGGCGAAGAACCCCGGCGGCTATTGCGGCTTGCGCGGAACAGGGGTGAGCTGTCCCGTCGCCTAGCCGCGCTGGCTGCCTAAAATCATCCCAGGCCGCCATGGATTTGAGCGACGCCGGCGCGAATTTGGTGAAGCCTTGAGCAGGGTTACGACCTGCCTGTGGTTTTTTACCAAACGAAAAAAATCTCGTGAAATTTTCCAACACCCATGCAAGAGTATTCGACAGCCAAGCCTTCGAAGAGGGGGGCAGGTGACCGTGAGCGATACCTCTGTGAGGCGCTGCGGGAGGACCTAACTTAAAAAAACAGGGCTGAATGATGAAAAAAACACTTTTGAGCCTCGTCGCCGTGGCCGCGCTGTCGTCGACAGCGATCGCCGCTGAAGTCAAGCCGGCGCTCGTCTATGGCACCGGCGGCAAGTTCGACAAATCGTTCAACGAAGCAGCCTATGCCGGTGCCGAGCAGTTCAAAAAGGAAACCGGCACCGACTATCGCGACTTCGAGCCGAAGGACGATACGCAGGGCGAGCAGGCTATCCGCAACTTCGCAAGCCGCGGATATAACCCGGTCGTCGCCGTTTCCTTTGCCTGGACTTCGGCGATGGAGAAGGTTGCCGCGGAATTCCCGGACACCAAGTTCGTCATCGTCGATTCCGTCGTTGACCTGAAGAACGTGCGTTCCGTTCTCTACAAGGAAGAGGAAGGCTCGTATCTCGTCGGCGTTCTCGCAGGCCTCGCCTCGAAGACCGGCAAGGTCGGCTTCATCGGCGGTATGGATATTCCGCTGATCCGCAAGTTCGGTTGCGGCTATGCCCAGGGCGTCAAGGCAGCAAAGCCTGATGCGCAGGTGTTCCAGAACATGACCGGCACGACCGGCGCGGCCTGGAACGACCCGGTTCGCGGTGGCGAGCTCACCAAGAACCAGATCGATCAGGGTGCCGACGTCGTTTACGCGGCAGCAGGTGCGACCGGTCTTGGCGTGCTTCAAACGGCGGCCGACAACAAGAAGTTCTCGATCGGCGTCGACAGCAACCAGAACCACCTTCATCCGGGTTCGGTCCTGACCTCGATGGTCAAGCGCGTCGATCTGGCTGTCTACAATGCCTACAAGGATCTGAAGGACGACAAGTTCACGGCCGGCATCCAGTCGCTCGGCGTCAAGGAAGACGGCGTTTCGGCTGCGATCGACGACAGCAACAAGTCGCTGATCACCCCTGAAATGCAGGCAGCCGTCGACAAGGCCAAGGCTGACATCATTGCCGGCACCGTCAAGGTTCACGACTACATGTCGGACAACGCCTGCCCGATGTAAGCAGGTAACCATCAAAGGGCGCATGGCGATCGATGTCGTCATGCGCCCTTTTTGTATATCCAGTGGAAGGGCGGATCATTGAGCTTCGAACCTGCGAAAGAGCCGGCGATCGAACTTGTCGGGATCGACAAGAAGTTTGGCGCTGTGCACGCGAACAAGAACATCAACCTCACGGTTGCCAAAGGCTCGATCCACGGCATTATCGGCGAAAACGGCGCCGGTAAGTCGACGCTGATGTCGATCCTCTACGGATTCTATCAGGCCGATGAGGGCGAGATTCGCATCTCCGGCAAGCCGGTGACGATCCGCGACAGCCAGGCCGCGATCTCGTCGGGCATCGGCATGGTGCACCAGCACTTCATGCTGGTCGAAAATTTCACGGTGCTCGAAAACGTCATGCTGGGCGCCGAGGGCGGCCAGTTGCTGCGCCGGGGCGTGGCCAGTGCCCGCAAGGAGCTGAAGCGTCTGGAGGACGATTACGGCCTCGACGTCGATCCCGATGCGGTCATCGAGGAATTGCCGGTCGGTCGCCAGCAGCGTGTCGAGATCCTGAAGGCCCTCTATCGCGGCGCCGAAATCCTCATTCTCGACGAGCCGACCGGCGTGTTGACACCTCCCGAGGCGGACCACCTGTTCAAGGTCCTGCGCGTGCTGCGCGACCAGGGCAAGACGATCATTCTCATCACCCACAAGCTGCGTGAGATCATGGCGATCACCGATACGGTCTCCGTCATGCGCCGCGGTGAAATCGTGGCCACCCGCAAGACTGCCGACACGACCGTCGAGGAACTTGCCGAACTGATGGTCGGTCGCCGTGTTTTGCTGCGTGTCGAAAAGGGCGAGGCCGATCCGGGCAAGGTTCTGCTGTCGGTCAAGAACCTCACCGTCAAGGATAGCCGCGGCGTGACGATGGTCGACGACGTGTCGTTCGAAGTCCGCGCCGGCGAGATCGTCGGCATTGCCGGTGTCGCTGGAAACGGCCAGTCGGAACTGCTGGAGGCCATCGCCGGCATCCGCAAGCCGTCCTCCGGCGAGATCATCGTCAACGGCCAGTCGATTGCCGGTTCAGATCCCGCCATGTTGCGCGCGCTCGGCCTCGCGCACATTCCGGAAGACCGCCATCATATGGGCCTCGTCCTCAAATTCGAGGAATATGAGAACTCCATCTTGGGCTATCATCGCGATCGCCGCTATGGCGGTGCGATGCTGGATCTCGACGCGATCCGCAAGCAGGCCGAGGAACAGATCGTCAAATACGACATCCGCCCCCCGAATGCGCGGTTGAAGACCGCCAATTTCTCCGGTGGCAACCAGCAGAAGATCGTCGTCGCCCGCGAGATCGAGCGCGATCCGGATGTGCTGATCATTGGCCAGCCCACCCGCGGCGTCGATATCGGCGCGATCGAGTTCATCCACAAGCGCATCATCGATACGCGCGATGCCGGCAAGGCCGTGCTTCTGGTCTCGGTCGAACTCGACGAGATCCGCTCCCTGTCGGACCGCATCCTTGTCATGTTTGCCGGCAAGGTCGTCGGTGAAAAGTCGGGCGAGGCGGCTGAGCAGACACTGGGCCTGATGATGGCCGGGATCGCAGCATGATCCGGCCGGGAATGATATTTTTGGAGTTTACGATGCCTGGGCTTCTCCCTGCAAACGACCGGAAGGGAGAGGGCGCATGAGCACCGCATCCGTGCCCCTGCCTGGCTGGATCAATTACGGCGTCATCCCGCTGATCAACCTCGCGCTCGCCTTCTTCTTTTCCGGCATCGTGGTGTGGGCGATCGGCGAAAACCCGTTCGAAGCGCTGCAGCTGCTTCTGGTCGGTGCGCTTGGCCGCGGCGAAGGCATTGGCTTCACCCTGTTTTACACCACGAGCTTCATCTTCACCGGCCTGTCGGTCGCAGTCGCCATCCATTCCGGCCTGTTCAACATCGGCTCGGAAGGCCAGGCCTATCTCGGTGGTCTCGGTGCTGCGCTGGTTGCGCTCTCGCTCGATGCCTATGTTCCCTGGTACGTGACGATGCCGTTTGCGGTGATCGGGGCAGCACTCTTCGGTGCCGCCTGCGCCGCCATCCCTGCCTGGCTTCAGGCAAAGCGCGGCAGCCACATCGTCATCACCACCATCATGTTCAATTTCATCGTGTCGTCGCTGATGAACTACGTGCTGGTGCACATGCTGATCGTGCCCGGCAAGATGGCGCCGGAAAGCCGCACGTTTTTGCCTGGCGGCCAGTTGCCCAAGCTCGACTGGCTGATCGCCATGTTCGGCGGCAAGCTCGGCGCTGCACCGCTCAACTTCTCGTTCCTGATCGCACTCATCATGTGCTTCCTCGTTTGGGTTCTGATCTGGCGCACCAAGCTCGGCTATGAAATGCGCACGCTCGGCATCAGCCCCTCTGCCGCAAGCTATGCCGGAATCGGGTATTCGAAGATCGTCATGATCACGATGCTGATTTCCGGCGGCCTTGCTGGCATGATGGCGCTGAATCCCGTCATGGGCGCGTCTGCCCGTCTGCAGATCGAATTCGTCGGTGGCGCCGGCTTTGTCGGCATCGCGGTGTCGCTGATGGGACGCAACCACCCGGCCGGCATCGTCCTTTCGGCACTGCTCTTCGGCATCCTCTATCAGGGCGGTGCCGAGCTTTCGTTCGACATGCCGGCGATCACGCGTGACATGATCGTCGTCATCCAGGGCATGGTCATCCTGTTTGCCGGTGCGCTCGAATATATGCTGCGACCGGCAATCGTGCGTGCCTACCAGCAGTTTGCCCGATCGCCGGCAGGGGGGAGATAGGCGCATGGATTATTTCGAAGTTTTTATCAGCATTCTCGGTTCTGCGATCCGCCTGTCGATCCCGCTGCTGTTTACTGCACTCGCTGGCCTGTTTTCCGAGCGTGCCGGTATTTTCGACATCGGGCTTGAAGGCAAGATGCTGGTATCGGCGTTCGCCTCGGCCTGCGTTGCCTATTACACCGGCAATGCCTGGGCGGGACTTGGTGCAGGCATCGTCACCGCCATCATGTTCTCCATGCTGCACGGCTTTGCCTCGATCACCAACCGGGGCAACCAGATCGTCTCCGGCGTGGCACTGAACTTCATCGCGGCGGGCCTCACCATCGTGCTCGGCCAAGCCTGGTTCAGCCAGGGCGGACGCACGGGACAGGTACCCGCATCCGGCCGCTTCTCCAGCATCACGCTTCCCGGCGCAGACATGATGCGTGAAGTGCCGATCATCGGTCCGCTCTATGCGAACGTGATCTCCGGCCACAATATCCTCACCTACATCGCCTTCCTGATGGTACCGCTGTCCTGGTGGATCCTCTACCGCACGCGCTTTGGTCTTCGTCTTCGCGCGGTCGGCGAAAATCCGGGCGCTGTCGATACGGCCGGCATCTCGGTCAGCTGGCTGCGCTACCGGGCATTGATCGTCACGGGCTTCCTCGCAGGCTTTGCCGGTACCTATCTCGCGATCGCCCAGTCGGCGGCCTTCATCAACAACATGTCGGCCGGCAAGGGTTACATCGCGCTTGCAGCGCTCATCTTCGCCAAGTGGAAACCGGTGCCGGTCATGTTCGCCTGCCTGCTGTTCGGCTTCCTCGATGCATTCGCGAACTTCATGCAGGGCAAGTCGCTTCCGCTGATCGGCGAAGTGCCGGTGCAGATTTTCCAGGCGCTGCCCTATATCCTCACCTGCGTGCTACTCGCCGGCTTTATCGGCATTGCCCGCCCGCCCAAGGCCGGCGGTGTCCCCTATACCAAGGAGCGCTGATCGCGATGTCCGAATTTTCGCCACACGACCTGTTCGAAGCTGCCCGCGATGCCATGTCGAAAGCGCATGCGCCCTATTCCAAGTTCCCGGTCGGTGCCGCCATCCTTGCCGATGACGGCAAGGTCTATCTCGGCGCCAATATCGAGAACTTGTCCTTCCCTCAAGGCTGGTGCGCCGAACCGACGGCAATCGGTGCCATGATCATGGGTGGCGGCAAGAAGGTGAAGTCGCTTGCGGTGATTGCCGAAAAGCTTCCGCTCTGCACGCCCTGCGGCGGCTGTCGCCAGAAGATCTCCGAATTCGCCTCCGCCGATACGCTCATCTATCTCTGCGATGACGCCGGCGTGCAGAAGACCGTGACGATGGCAGAACTTCTGCCCTACGCCTTTGAGACGGATACGATCGGATGAGAGACGTCATCGATCTGCTCGTCGATCGCCTCGATGGCCTCATTCCGCGCCATGCGATCGTGCTGGGCTCCGGCCTCGGAACTCTGGTGGAACAGGTGAGCGATCAGGTCCGTATTCCCTATACGATGCTGGAGGGCTTTCCCGTCAGCGGCGTCACGGGCCATGCCGGCGAACTGGTTGCCGGGTACCTCGGCGAAGAGCCTGTGATCATGCTGTCGGGCCGGGCGCATTATTACGAGCATGGCGATGCCAAGGCGATGCGCTTCCCAATCGAAGTGATGCGCGGTCTGGGTGTCCAGACCATGATCCTCACCAATTCCGCAGGCTCGCTCCGGGAAGACATGCCGCCGGGTTCGGTCATGCAGATCTCCGATCACATCAACTATTCCGGCATGAACCCGTTGATCGGCGAACGCGGCGACCAGCGCTTCGTGGGCATGACCTCGGCCTATGATGCGGGCCTGACGCTGGATATGCGCAATGCCGCGATACGAGCCGGCATTCCGCTGTTTTCCGGCGTCTACATGTGGTTCTCAGGCCCGAGCTTCGAAACGCCTGCGGAAATTCGCATGGCACGAACGCTCGGAGCCGATGCCGTCGGCATGTCCACCGTGCCGGAAGTCATCCTCGCCCGCTATTTTGGTATGAAGGTCGCAGCCGCGTCCGTGATTACGAATTTCGGTGCCGGAATGACAGGCGCCGAACTCAGCCATGATGAAACCAAGGATATGGCACCGGTCGGCGGCCAGCGGCTGGCTGCCGTTCTCAAGGAAATGCTCGCCTGATTCCCGTTTCAATTTAGCTGGATAGCTGTCCGCCGGCGACCGCACGCGTCCCGACGGCTTGCATATAATCCTTTCAACGATAAATATGTCCGCTCTTTAAGGGAGGCAGATCATGGAACTGCATAGTCCACGCGAAGCAGCATCCTTTGCGCTCTCGCTACTTGACCTTACGAACCTGCGCGACGACTGCGACGATGCCGCGATCGAGACATTGTGCGCGCGGGCGCAGACCCCGTATGGGGCCGCGGCCGCAATCTGCATCTGGCCGCGTTTCGTCGCCCATGCGCGCGGGATCCTGGGGCACGGTCACAAGGTCCGTATTGCCACGGTGGTGAATTTTCCAGGCGGTGACCTGCCGGTCGCCTCCGTGGTCGAAGAGACCCGGAAGGCTGTGGAAGATGGCGCCGACGAGATCGATCTGGTCATTCCCTATCGCAAGCTGATGGCGGGCGACGAGCAGGCGGTGACCGACATGGTCGAGGCCGTTCGCGCAGCCTGCCCGCAATCCTGCCTCAAGGTCATTCTCGAGACAGGAGAACTGAAGGACGCATCGCTCGTGGGACGCGGCTCGGAACTCGCGATCGCTGCCGGTGCCGATTTCATCAAGACTTCTACAGGCAAGGTGTCCGTCAACGCCACACTGGAAGCGGCAGACAGCATGCTGCGGGCCATCCGCGCCTCCAAGAAGCGCATCGGCTTCAAGCCGGCCGGTGGCATCAGCACGGTGGCGGATGCGGATCTCTATCTCCGGCTTGCCGAATCGACCATGGGCCCGAACTGGCTCATGCCGTCGACATTCCGCTTCGGCGCGTCCAGTCTTCTCGACGATATCCTGGGCGTGTTGAGCGGCGCACCCGCATCCCGCGCTTCCACCGGCTACTAGGCGCCATGATCCCGCAGGAGATCATCCGTCGCAAACGCGATGGCGAGGTTCTGTCATCGAATGACATCGCCGCATTCATCGCGGCGATGACGGATGAGACGATCTCCGAAGGGCAGGTTGCAGCCTTCGCCATGGCCGTCTTTTTCAAGGGCATGTCGCGGGACGAAACGATCGCGCTGACGCTGGCGATGCGCGATTCCGGTCGTGTGCTGCAATGGTCGGATGCCGGGCGCCCGGTGGCCGACAAGCATTCGACCGGTGGCGTCGGCGACAATGTCTCGCTGATGCTTGCACCGCTTGCGGCCGTCTGCGGCCTCGCCGTTCCGATGATCTCCGGTCGCGGCCTTGGCCATACCGGCGGCACGCTCGACAAGCTTGAGGCCATACCCGGTTACGACGTGATGCCGGATGAAACGCGCCTGCGTGCCGTCGTCAGGGATATCGGTTGCGCCATCGTCGGCCAGACCCAGGAACTGGCACCGGCCGATCGCAGGCTCTACGCGATCCGCGACGTCACCGCGACGGTCGAGGCCGTCTCTCTGATAACAGCCTCGATCCTCTCGAAAAAGCTTGCAGCCGGTCTCGAAACTCTCGTGCTCGACGTCAAGGTCGGCAGCGGTGCCTTCATGCGCTCCACGGCCGAAGCTGAGCTTCTGGCCCGCTCGCTGGTCGATGTCGCCAATGGCGCAGGCCTGAAGACCGTGGCTCTGCTGACGGATATGAACCAGCCGCTTGCCGATGCAGCCGGCAATGCGCTGGAGATCAAAAACTGTCTCTCGGTCCTCAAGGGAGAGAAAGCAGGGACGCGACTGGAAAGCGTCGTGATCGCCGAAACCGCGGAAATGCTGGTTCTGAGCAATCTCGTTGCGACCATCACAGAGGCTGAAGAGGTTGCGCGACGGGCACTGGCATCCGGTGCAGCCCTGGAACGCTTTGCTCGTATGGCCCATGCGCTGGGCGGTCCGGCAGATTTCTGCGATAGGCCGGATGTCTATCTTGCGGAGGCGCCAGTCATTCGCCCGGTCCTCGCTCCTGCCGATGGCTTTCTCGCCACCTGCGAAACGCGCGCACTCGGCATGGCGGTGGTGGAGCTTGGCGGCGGCAGGCGCCGTGCCGGAGACGCGATCGACCATCGCGTCGGCATCGATGCCATTCTCCCGCTTGGCACCAAAGTCTCAAAAGGGCATCCGATCGCCATGGTCCATGCAGCAACACAAGACGATGCAGCACGCGCCGTAGCCGACGTCACCGCCTGCTATTCGATGTCGGACGAAGCGCCTGTCCTAATGCCGGTCACTCTTGGCCGGGTCGAGTAATCTCTAAGGGATCAGCGTCAGGCTTCCATCTTCGACTTGGAAGGCCTTCAGTTTCTTCAGGAAAGTCATGCCGATCAGCGTGCCGGAAAGCGCCTCGTCGCGCAGCACGAAGGCATCGACCTGTCTGACCCGGACATTGCCGATCTCGATGCGATCGAGGATGACGCGCGCGCCGTCCGTCTTGCCGTTCGCCGTATTCATCTGATACCGGAAATCGAGACTGTTGACCCCGAAGCCCAGCTTGCGGGCCGTGCTTTCGTTGATGGTGACGGCCGATGCGCCGGTATCGATCAGCCCTTCCACCATCTTGCCGTTGATCCGGAACTGGCCGCTGAAATGGCCTCTGCCATCGGCCAACAGCCGCAGCCGGCCGGGGGACACGGAAGCGGGTCGGGCCTTCGCAGAGCTCGGCGTTTCCGCAGTGCCGCTCGCAGGCTCCGGCACGCGATCAACAAGCGTCATCACCGCCGGGATTTGCGTTGCAAGCAGAGCTGCGAGGCCAGCGAAAACAAGGGTGCGCAGAAGCATGGTCATCCTTTGCGAGTTCGCCTTGAAGGTAGCAAAGGACAATGAAAAAATGGCCCGCGAAAAGCTTCGCAGGCCATTGGCATGAAATCTAGGTAAGCAAAGTCTGAACTGCGTTACTTCGTGCCGTACATCCGGTCACCAGCGTCGCCAAGGCCGGGCATGATATAGCCCTTTTCATTGAGGTGGCTGTCGATCGAAGCCGTATAGATCTTCACGTCGGGATGCGCGTCCTGGAAATTCTTGAGACCTTCCGGGGCTGCAAGAAGGCAGAGGAAACGGATGTTCTTTGCCCCACGCTCCTTGAGCTTTTCGATCGCGGCGATCGCCGAATTGCCCGTCGCGAGCATCGGATCAACGACAATCAGCAATCGCTCATCGAGATTTTCAGGCGCCTTGAAATAGTATTCCACCGGCTGCAGCGTATCGTGGTCCCGGTAGAGGCCGATATGCGAGACACGCGCCGATGGCACCAGCTCAAGCATTCCCTCCAGAAGGCCGTTGCCGGCACGCAGGATGGACACGAACACGAGCTTCTTGCCTTCGACGACGGGCGCCTGCATCTGCGTCAGCGGCGTCTCGATCGTCTCCATGGTGAGGTCGAGATCCCGCGTCACTTCATAGCAGAGAAGCATGGAAATCTCGCGCAACAGCCGCCGAAAGCCGGCCGTCGAGGTTTCCTTCTTGCGCATGATGGTCAGCTTGTGCTGCACCAGCGGATGATCGATGACAGTCACGCCGTCCATGGTTTTACCTCTCTGTTGTCCGTGTCTTCATCCGGGAAAATGACCGCGCGCGCAAGTCGTCATTGTGCCGCGGTAGCGTCAAACCGGGCAAGCAGCGCGCCGCGGGTCGCCTCGTCCACAAAAGCCGCCTCGATCGCGACACGGGTCATGGCATCGATTTCGGCATCGCTAAAACCCATGACCTCCGCCGCAATGTCGTATTCCCGGGCAAGCGAAGTCTTGAAGAACGGCGGGTCATCGGAATTGATGCAGACCCGCACACCAGCAGCCTTCAGGGCTTTTAGGGGATGGCTCTCGAAATCCGGAAAGACCTGCAGCGCGATATTCGAACCGGGGCAGACTTCCAGCACGGTTCCGAGCTCGACCAGCCGCTCGACCAGAGCGGGATCTTCGATGGCGCGAACGCCGTGGCCTATCCGCGATGGACGCACGAGATCGAGCGCGTCGGACACGCTGAATGCCCCGCAGACTTCGCCGGCATGGATCGTCAGACCAAGACCCGCGTCGCGAGCAATATCGAATGCACGCGCATAATCGGCAACGCGGCCCATACGCTCCTCGCCGGCCATGTTGAAACCCGTGATCAGCGGGTTCCGGCATCGGGCGGCATATTCCGCGGCGGCAATCACGCTGTCAGGGCCGAAATGCCGCTCGCCGGTCACGATGATGCGTGTCTCGATCCCGGTCTTTTCCTTCGCGGCGTGAATACCATCGCAGAGACCGGCGAGATAGGCGTCGGCACCGAGCCCGATGCGGTCGCCATGATCAGGCGATACGATGATCTCGCTGTAGATCGTGTTGCAGGCGGCAAGCTCGCAGAGATAGGTCTCCGTCAGCAGCGCATAGTCGGCTTCCGTTCGGAACAGCGAGGCGATGGCGTCGTAGCTCAGGATGAACTCGGAAAAATCCTTCCAGGTATAGGTGTCACCGGAGAGGAGAGGGGCGATGTCCACGCCGTATTTCTGGGCTTGCGTCCGTGCCAGATGCGGGGGCGTGGCACCTTCGATGTGGCAGTGGATCTCGGCCTTCACAAAGTTCTTCGTCACAGAAAACTCCATCCGTGTCTTCCGGCAGGAATGCCGAGATGGGCAGCGACTGTCTCACCGATATCGGCGAAAGTCGGCCTGAGCCCGATCGAGCGGGAGCGAATGCCGGGACCGAACGCCATGATCGGCACCCGCTCGCGTGTGTGGTCGGTGCCGCGCCAGGTCGGATCGCAGCCGTGGTCGGCGGTGATGATCACCATATCGCCCGGCTGGAGGCGGCGATGCACTTCCGGAAGAGACCGGTCGAACTCTTCGAGCGCGGCCGCATAGCCCGCGACGTCGCGACGATGCCCGTAGAGCATGTCGAAATCAACGAAGTTGGTGAAGACGAGATCGCCTTGCTCGGCTTGCGCCATCGTGTCGAGCGTCGCATCCATCAGGGCGTGGTTGCCGTTTGCCTTGATCACGCGGCTGATGCCCTGGTGCGCGAAGATATCACCGATCTTGCCGACGGCGTGGACGGTTCGGCCCGCCGAAACCAGCCGGTCGAGCAATGTCGGCTCCGGCGGCAGCACTGAATAGTCGCGCCGGTTGCCGGTTCGCTCGAACGTCTCCGGCGTCTCGCCAGTGAATGGTCGGGCAATCACCCTTCCGATATTCAAGGGATCGAGCAGCGTCCGCACGGTCTCGCACAGCTTCAACAACCGCTCCAGCCCGAAATGGGTCTCGTGAGCGGCGATCTGGAAGACGCTGTCGCTGGACGTATAGCAGATCGGCTTGCCCGTCCGGACATGCTCTTCTCCGAGTTTTGCGATAATGTCTGTGCCCGAGGCATGGCAGTTGCCGAGAACGCCGGGAATCCCGGCTTCGCGGCAGATCGCCTCGACGAGTTCGGGCGAAAACGCATCGCCTTCGGTCGGGAAATAACCCCAGTCGAAGGTGACCGGCGTGCCGGCGATTTCCCAATGTCCCGACGGCGTGTCCTTGCCAAGCGACAGTTCGTTTGCCGCGCCGTGAAGGCCGAAGACGCGTTCGGGCCGCTGCATGCCGATCGGGTAGTCGCCGCTGGCAAGCTTTGCGATTTCGAGCAGGCCGAGCGAGGACATGTTCGGAAGGCTGAGCGGCCCCTGCCTCAGGCCGGCGCGGTCTGCAGCACCAGCGGCACAGAATTCGGCAATATGGCCGAACGTGTTGGAGCCAAGGTCATTATACGCCTGCGCATCCTGGCCGCCGCCGACGCCGAAGGAATCGAGAACGAAGAGGAAGGCCCGTGCCATCTGTCACCCGGAAATTGAAATCGCCTGTGCGGACAAGTGACACAAATCACCTGCCCGGATGGCGATACATATAGTCGCGCGATCATGTTGGCAAAGGGGAAGCAGAGGACCGCGTCAGCAGCCGTTACAGTCGATACTGGTTCCGACGCGTTGACGGTAGTAGTACTGGCGGCTGAGCGTGATCGTCTGGAGCTGAGGCGGAAGCAGTCCCGGCATGATCATCAGCAACTTGTGCGTAACCGATAGCTCTGTACGCACCAGAAACGTGCTGGCTGTGCGCATGTCGCTCGGAACGTTGACGGTGCTGCCCACCGGGTACGGCTTGCCGTTAGACTGATCCCACGACCAGGCAACGGTCGGATTGCTGTTTGCGTCCAGCTGCACGCCGGTGATCTTCAGGCTCAGGTTCTGCGGCGCGTAGGGCGCAAAGATGCTGCCCGTCACATCCTTCATTGTGGCAAGCCACGTCGGGGTCACGCTCGCCTGCTGCGTCGTGATGTCGGCAATCGTGCTTGCGGAACTCGCGGTTCGCTTGGAGACACTGAGCGCAATCGTCAGCTCGAATGCCGTGATGTAGAGAAAGATCAGAAGCGGCACGATCAACGCGAACTCGACGGCGCCCGCGCCCTTCGTGTCAACGATCAATGCCCTGAAGCGGCAGAGCCATCCGGTCTGTGCAGCCCGCCTGGTTGTTGGGGTCGCCATCACGGATAGTCCTCGTTCTGGAATGCAGCCGTCTCGACGATCAGGAAGTAGTTGGGCCGTGTCCCGTTGGTTGGCCGGACATTGGTTATGTAGGGACGCACCAGATCGGTGATGACCTCCCATTTGTAATAGGCCCTCAGCATATTGACGGTCTTTGGCCCGCCCGGCGAATAATAGTTGATGGAGGCCGTATCCAGTTCGCCGAAAGCGGTGTTTGCGGGCGTCCGGGGTACCGTCTTCGGGATCGCCGAGAAGGTCGTAAAGCTGCGAACGTCGAGCCAGAGCTTGTTCGGGGTCGCGATTTCCGATGCATCGCATTTGATCAGGATCGCAATCTCGCCGCAGAACGCGGTCCGGAATTTCGTCCGGTCCATATCGGTGCCGGGACGGCCGAGAGCGTAGGTGATGTTGCCTGTTCTGATCTTGCGGGCCATCGTGTCGACGGCATTGGCAACCAGTTGCTCGCCGGCGAAGGCAACAAAGGTTTCGATGATGGCAAAGACGATCACGAAATAGGGGATGGCCAGGAGCGCAAATTCGATCGCCGCGGCACCATCCGTGGACCGGCTGAACCGGCGCCACGGACGCCGAGAGTGCGTCGCCGGCACGCGCGACGCGCCAGCGCCGTCAGTGTGCCTATCGTTCTGATGCATTGCCGCCCCCGGTCCATTCGAGCCGCAATACTAGGAGGGGAATATTGATATTCCGTTGCCGAATGGGATTAGAGTTTAGGCACCTGTGTCCACGTAGAGCAGGTCGGGCGACGCAGCTGGGCAATTTTCTGTCTGGCGTCGTGTCAGATCAAGGCCGTCAGGGCGTTGCACCAGCCGTATTCTTGAATTCCACATGCTGCTCGCAGTTGGGCGTGCAGGAGAGAACAGAGCGCTCGGTCTGACGGTACACGCGAACCGTATTGCCTTCGTCAATAGAGACGAGAATACGTTCGTCGGCAATCGCATTGCCGTCCTCATCGAGCAGGACGAGATTGGTCGTTCCAAACGCACGGCCCGTCAGGACGATGGTTGTCGGGTCGGCCACGGTCGCGTCGGCGACTTCCGCGTTGCCAACAATCACCTTGGCCACTGGCCTATCCAGTTTCAGTACCCGCGCGTGATTCATGAACACGCGCACAAGGCCGTCTTCCTGCGCCAATGCCGGGCCGCTGAGGCTTGTGGCAATGCCGCAAAGGCATGCGAAGGCAACGAGCATTTTGCGCACAACCATCGTGGTGGCCTTTGAATCGATGAACAGTCGTGTCTCAAAGATGGCGTGGAATGGTGAATGAAGCCTTAAGTAAACATCTCGAGGCTGAGCTTTCCGAAACGTTAACCAATGATGACAGGAGCAAGAGCGGCATTTCCGTGCAAAAATGCGGCTGCAAATATCCCATATCCGCATGTTTATGATATTTTATTAGGTAAATATAATGTTCGGGGACGCAGTTTTCGATTTGAATGATGCTGTTGGTGGGTTGTTTACCCAATGTGCCGTATCAGCGGAGTTAACACTTTGGAAAGGTTCTTCGTTAAGTCGATAGCAATCGTCTAGGGTTAGTTTGGGTTATCCGAACAGCGGAAAACAGTTGTCGGTAAGTGCTGAACCGTAGGTGGGAATAGGAGATTCCATGTCCAAGATTTTTGCTCGTTTTATGAAGGATGAGTCTGGTGCGACCGCCATCGAGTATGGCCTCATCGCAGCTCTCATTTCCGTGGCCCTGATCGCCGGTGCGACCACGCTCGGCGGCGCTCTGAACAACCAGTTCAAGAACCTCGCTACCAAGCTGAACCAGCAGTAAGTTCTTAAGAACCGTGATGTCTATGTGTAGACCGCCCCACCAGGGGCGGTTTTACAGCTTTAGGCCTTGATACATAAGATCGAGGGACGCGGCGCCAAAAGGATGCTTGAAATGGTTGTCATTGTAACCTTGATCGTTCCATTCTGTCTTGCGCTCGCTGCCATCAGCGATCTTTTCACCATGAAGATCCCGAACAAGCTGTCTGCCGCTATTCTAGTTTCGTTTCTCGTCTTCGCACCGCTGGTCGGTCTTGGATGGGCGGACTATGGGATGAGTATTGCCGCAGCTTCCGCCGTGTTTGCTGTGTGCTTCATGCTGTTTGCGATGAACGTGATGGGCGGCGGCGATGCCAAGCTTCTGACGGCAACGGCAATCTGGTTCGGATTTACGCCCGCCCTGATTTCGTTTCTGGTGACCGTCGCCTTCGTCGGCGGATTTATTACACTCATCTTCCTGCTGTTGAGAGCAAACGCCAATACAGCAATGGCAATGGGGATCCGCCTGCCGGCTTCGCTGGTGACAGAAAGCAAGATTCCCTATGGTATCGCGATCGCGATCGGCGGCTACTTGACCTTCCAGCAGTCGCCTGTCGTCAATCTTGTGCTTCTCGCCGCAAGCTAATCGACGCGCACGGCAGGGTAACATTGCGTTAACCCAAATCGTAAGCTTCCTATTAACCATAATTACACCATTCCGGCGCATGCTCTCGAGGATTGATTTGTATTCCTCCGAGGAAGCTCATGAAGCCCGCTCGTCTTATGATTCTCGCAGTCGCAGTTGTAGCGGCAGGTCTTGCCGGCCTGCTGGCGATGCGCCTTACTGGTCAGAAGGGCCCGGACCTCGTCGAGACGGTCATCCAGCGGGAGCCGACGACGAAAGTTCTCGTTTCGGCTGAGAACATTCCCGTCGGCAGCCGGCTCAATGACAAGTCGGTCCAGTGGGTAGAGTGGCCGAACGGCAGCGTCGTCGAAGGCTTTATCACGAGCGACGCCCGGCCGGATGCCATCGCCGATGTCGCCGGCTCTGTCGTTCGCCTGCCGATCTTCAAGGGCGAGCCAATCCGCGCCGAGAAGATTGCAGACTCCTCCAGCCGCATCATGTCCTCGCTGCTTCCGTCCGGAAAGCGCGCTGTCGCGACCGAGATTTCCGTCGCCACCGGTGCCGGCGGCTTCGTGCTCCCCAATGACCGCGTCGACGTGATCATGGTGCGCGAGAACAAGGACAGCGGCAATTTCATCACCGAAAACGTCCTCAACAACGTCCGGGTGCTCGCGATCGACCAGCAGATCCAGGAGGCGCCGGATGGCAGCAAGTCGGTGGTCGGAACGACCGCCACGCTGGAACTGACCCCCGATCAGGCAAAGATCATCACGGTGGCGCAGCAGATGGCAGAGCGCCTGACGCTTGCTCTCCGTTCGGTCGCGGATGCCCAGGAAGCCGATACGGTTGCAGCAGATTATCTGCTGCATGGCGGCGGCAAGGCAGAGGTCCAGGTCATCAAATCAGGGGCGATCGTCAAAAGTTCTGCCTCACAGCAGACGAAGTGAACGGGGCGGGCACATGAGCAAGCTAAGAGCCAGAATTCGTAGGTCCTCGGTCGCCGGGATAGCCCTCTGCCTGTCGGTATCGGGTTTTCCAGGCGGATACGCGCCGGTCGGTCTGTCGGTCCGCGATGCAGTGGCCGCTTCCGATGCCAACCTTATCCGCATCACCGAAGGCGGCCCTGGCGTGAAACGCCGAGTCCAACTCGGTTTGAACAAGGCGCTGGTTGTCGATCTCCCGGCCGATGCGCACGACATCCTGGTCGCAGATCCTTCGCTTGCCGATGCGGTCACGCGAACCTCGCGCCGCATCTACCTGTTCGGGAAGACCGTCGGGCAGACGAATATCTTCGTGTTCGGCCCGAACGGTGAGGAAATTGTCAGCCTCGACGTCGAGATCGAACGCGACATCTCTGGTCTGCAGCAGAACCTTCGCCGGTTCCTGCCGGAATCCGATATCAAGGTCGAGATCATCTCCGACAACATCGTGCTGTCGGGCACGGTGCGCACGCCGCAGGATTCGTCGCAGGCGGAAAAGCTCGCGCGCGCCTTCCTCAAGGGCGGTGAAGCAACCACCCGTAACATCACCGCACAGGGCAATAACGGTGATGCGGATATCTTCGCCGAAAATCGCCAGCAGTCGCAGATCGTCAACCTTTTGACTATCGAGGGCGAAGACCAGGTCACGCTCAAGGTCACGGTTGCGGAAGTCAGCCGCCAGGTCCTGAAACAGCTTGGTTTCAACGGCTCGATCAGCGGCAACAAGGGTAGCTTCTCCTTCTTCAATCCTGCGAATCTGGGGAATGCTGTCAGTCTGGGAAGCCAGGGGGCATTGTCTGGCTCCGTTGGTGCAGCCACTCTCGCCACAACCATGAATGCCATGGAACAGGCCGGCGTCATGCGCACGCTTGCCGAACCAAGCCTGACGGCGATTTCGGGTCAGCAGGCTAAATTCTATGTTGGCGGCGAGTATCGACTGCCAGCGGAGCAGGAAGTCAACGTTGACGACGAAACCCGCAAGACGACGGTCAACCGATCCATCACCACCGTGGACTATGGCATCGAGCTGAATTTCAAGCCGATCGTTCTGTCGCCTGGCCGTATCAGTTTGAATATCGAAACCAATGTTTCGGAGCCGACCTATGAGGGTTCCGTAACGACGGGCAACGGCACAAGCCTGAGCGTTCCGGGCAACACATACATGTCGATCCGCAAGCGCGAAGCCTCAACCACGGTCGAGCTTCCCTCCGGTGGTTCGATCGTCATCGCCGGCCTCGTGCAGGACAATGTCCGCCAGGCGATGTCTGGACTGCCGGGCATCTCCAAGGTTCCGGTCTTCGGTACGCTGTTCCGCAGCAAGGACTTCATCCGCAACGAGACCGAACTCGTCATCATCGCGACGCCCTATCTCGTGAGGCCCGTGGCCCGCAACGAGATCGCCCGTCCGGATGACAATTTCAATCCTGAGAACGACGCGGCTTCCTTCTTCCTGAACCGCGTCAACAAGATCTACGGCCGCAATGAGCCGGCCAAAAGCGGTGGCAGCCAGTATCATGGCTCCGTCGGCTTCATCTACAAGTAAGCGGGGATCGATCATGACCATCACATCGACATCGGCCTCCGCTGCAAAGCGTCGCCAAATCAGGTCTGCCCTTGGCATTGCGGCACTTGCCGCGCTTTTGTCCTCCTGCGGCAACAACATGACGACCGGCTCGGTTCCAGACGACTACCGCACCCGTCATCCGATCGTTCTGGCGGAGGGTGAATCGTCGCTGGATATTCCGATTGGATCGGGCGACGTTCGCCTGACGATCGGACTGCGCGACACGGTGAAGGGTTTCGCACAGCGGTTCGTATCCTCGCCTGCCGGCGTCATCCAGGTCCAGGTTCCGCAGGGCTCATACAATGCCGGTGCTGCATCGCATCTGGCTGGCGACGTTCGCCGCACCCTAATCGCCAACGGCATCAAGCCGCAGCGCATCCTGATGACGAGCTATGGAGCCTCGCCGACCGGCGATGCGGCCCCGATCCGGCTTTCCTTCGTCACGACAAAGGCGATGACCGGCCAGTGCGGCAAATGGCCGGCAGACCTGTCGAACGATACCTACAACAACAGCAACTGGTACAATTTCGGCTGCGCCTCGCAAAACAATCTGGCCGCCCAGATCGCCAACCCGTCGGACCTGATTGCTCCACGCGGAATGACGCCGATCGATGCCACGCAGCGCGCCGGTGTGATCCGCAGTTACCGCGGCGAGACGACAAGCAGCGACAGTGGCAGCGGCACGACGATCAACATCAACGGCAACTGACGGCGGCCTTGAACCGGAGAGAACCATGAGCGCGATCAACTACGAAATTCGCGGTTCCGGCCAGGAGGAGATCTCGGGCGCCGAGCCGGAGCGGAATGGCGACATGGAGGCCCTGCGGCCTCTTCCACGCATTTCCATCCACGCCTTTTGCGAAAGCGACACCATGCAGCGGATGATGGACCGCATGGGCCGCGACCGGCGCATGGCAAAGGTCAATCTGCGTGTCACAAGCGGCAGCGTTGCTGCAGCCGCCAACATGTTTGCGTCGTCACCAACCCCGAATCTGGTCATTCTCGAGACCGATGCGGAGCCAAGAAACCTGCTGCACGAGCTGACACCGCTTGCGGAAGTCTGCGACCCGTCGACCCGCGTGATCGTCATCGGGCGCTATAACGATATCCCGCTTTATCGCGAACTGATCCGCAACGGCATATCGGAATATCTTGTCGGTCCTGTCGAGATGGCGGACATGCTGGCATCGATTTCGGCCATTTTCGTCGATCCGGAAGCCGAACCTCTGGGCCGTTCGATCGCCTTTGTCGGCGCCAAGGGTGGCGTCGGTGCATCGACCATTGCGCATAACTGCGCATTCGGCATTTCCAGCCTGTTCTCCACCGAAACCATTCTTGCCGATCTCGACCTGCCGTTCGGGACCGCCAATATCGATTTCGATCAGGATCCGGCCCAGGGTATTGCCGAAGCGGTGTTTGCACCCGAGCGCCTCGACGAAGTTTTTCTCGATCGCCTGCTGACCAAATGCTCCGAACACCTCTCGCTTCTGGCCGCCCCCTCGCTGCTCGACCGGGCCTATGATTTCGACAGCATGGCTTTCCAGCCGATCATCGAGGTCCTGCAGCGCTCGGCGCCCGTGGCTGTTCTCGATATCCCGCATGGCTGGTCGGAATGGACCCGTTCGGTTCTCGCGTCGGTGGACGAGGTGGTCATCTGTGCGGCTCCCGACCTTGCCAACCTGCGCAACACCAAGAACATGATCGATGCGCTGAAGAAGCTGCGTCCCAACGACCGCGCTCCGCATCTCATCCTCAACCAGGTCGGCATGCCGAAGCGCCCGGAGATTGCGCCTGCCGATTTCGTCGAGCCGCTTGAAATCGAACCGATCGCCATCCTGCCTTTCGATGCGCAGTTGTTCGGCAATGCCGCAAACAGCGGTCGGATGATCTCGGAAATCGACGCCAAATCTCAGATGGCCGAAACCTTTTCGCAGATTGCTCACATCGTCACCGGTCGGGTGGCCATGAAGAAGGCGAAAAAGGGCGGTCTCGGCAAGGTCATGCAAATTCTCGGCCGCAAATAGTCAGACGTTTAGGGACTGGATCAAATCATGTTTGGAAAGCGCGGAAACGAAGGTTCTGGGAAGAGCGTCGGCTTGATGCCGCCCGTCTCTGCGCCGCCTGCCATGACGCCGCAATCGGCCATGAAATCCACAGCACCGGAGATTCTGGCCGAGCCCGTGCGCGATACAGGCGGAGTACGGCAAGCCGTCGCACCGCCACCGCTTGCGCCACCGGCTGCCGGCCGCCGTCGCCAGGCCCGCACCGAACAGTATTACGATACCAAGAGCCAGGTTTTCTCAGCACTTATCGATACGATCGATCTGTCGCAACTTGCCAAGCTCGATGCCGAGAGCGCGCGCGAGGAAATCCGCGATATCGTCAACGACATCATCACGATCAAGAATTTCGCGATGTCGATTTCCGAGCAGGAGGAACTGCTCGAGGACATCTGCAACGATGTGCTGGGCTATGGTCCGCTGGAGCCGCTTCTGGCCCGCGACGACATCGCCGATATCATGGTCAACGGCGCTGGCCAGACCTTTATCGAAGTCGGCGGCAAGACGATCGAGTCGGAGATCCGCTTCCGCGACAACGCGCAGCTCCTGTCGATCTGCCAGCGCATCGTCAGCCAGGTCGGCCGCCGCGTCGACGAAAGTTCGCCGATCTGCGACGCCCGCCTGCCGGACGGTTCGCGCGTCAACGTCATCGCGCCGCCACTGGCGCTCGATGGCCCTGCGCTCACCATCCGCAAGTTCAAGAAGGACAAGCTGACGCTCGATCAGCTGGTCAAGTTCGGAGCGATTACGCCTGAAGGTGCAACTGTTCTGCAGATCATCGGCCGCGTCCGCTGCAATGTCGTCATTTCCGGCGGTACCGGCTCTGGCAAGACCACGCTTTTGAACTGCCTGACGAGCTATATCGACAAGGACGAGCGCGTCATCACCTGCGAGGATACGGCCGAACTGCAATTGCAGC
This sequence comes from Rhizobium sp. Leaf321, assembly GCF_001423215.1. Classification (NCBI taxonomy): domain Bacteria; kingdom Pseudomonadati; phylum Pseudomonadota; class Alphaproteobacteria; order Hyphomicrobiales; family Rhizobiaceae; genus Rhizobium; species Rhizobium sp. Leaf321. The sequence goes on from NZ_LMOF01000006.1 coordinate 165,838, forward strand.
AGCCGCATGTCGTGCGTCTTGAAACCCGGCCGCCGAACATCGAAGGTGAGGGCGAGATCACCATGCGCGACCTCGTCAAGAACTGCCTGCGTATGCGCCCGGAACGCATCATCGTCGGCGAAGTGCGCGGACCTGAAGTCTTCGACCTGTTGCAGGCAATGAACACCGGTCACGACGGCTCGATGGGAACGATCCACTCCAACACGCCACGCGAATGCCTGAGCCGTATGGAATCGATGATCGCCATGGGCGGCTTCACCCTGCCGGCTAAGACCGTTCGCGAGATCATCACCGGATCGGTCGACATCATCATCCAGGCGGCACGTCTGCGCGACGGTTCCCGCCGCATCACCCAGATTACCGAGGTGATCGGCATGGAAGGCGACGTGATCGTCACCCAGGACCTGATGCGCTACGAAATCGAAGGCGAGGATGCCAATGGTCGCCTGATCGGCCGCCACGCATCGACCGGTATTGCCAAGCCGCATTTCTGGGATCGCGCACGCTACTTCGGCGAGGAGCGCCGTCTGGCGGCAGCTCTCGACGCGATGGAAATGGTAAAATCTTGAGAGCGGATCAGAGATAGGTCTCGGGGGAGCGACGGATGTTCGGACTGGATATGACCGTTGTGTTGATCATCGCTCTGGCGGCCGTAGCCGCCGGTGCGGTCTGCTATGCGCTGCTGTTTTCCCGCATCGAGGTCGAGAAAAAGACCGATGCGCGGTTGAGCCGGGTCAAGAGTGCGGAAACCGACCTGACCCGCATGAAGGCATCGCGGGATCGGGTCCAGGAGCTTTCCAAGCGCCGCAAGTCGGTCCAGGACAGTCTCAAGGACCTCGAAAAGCAGCAGCAGGAAAAAAACAAGAAGATGGGCGACCGCAGCCTGAAGGCGCGGCTGCCGCAGACCGGTCTGTCTCTCACCGTCCCACGCTTCTACGTCTACAGCGCCTTGTTCGGACTTTTCGTCTTTCTGGTGACGTTGATCGCCGGCTTGCCGCTGCTTGGCGCCACCGGTGCCGCGTTTGCGGCGAGCCTCGGGTTTCCGCGCTGGGTCGTCGGTTTCCTGATCAAACGCCGTCAGGCCAAGTTCCTGGACGAGTTCGCCAATTCGCTGGATGTCATGGTTCGCTCGATCAAGTCGGGACTGCCGCTCAATGATGCCATCCGGCTGATCGCGTCGGATGGTCAGGAGCCGGTCAAGACCGAGTTCCGGCGCGTGGTGGACTCCCAGCAGATCGGCCTCAGCATCCCCGAAGCCTGCGCACGCATGCTGCAGACGATGCCGCTTTCGGAAGTCAACTTTTTCGCCATCGTCATCGCCATCCAGAGCCAGGCTGGCGGCAATCTTTCCGAAGCGATCGGCAATCTTTCGCGCGTCCTGCGCGAGCGCAAGAAGATGAAGGCCAAGGTGAAGGCGCTGTCGATGGAAGCCAAGGCTTCCGCGTGGATCATCGGCTCATTGCCCTTCGTCGTGTCGACGCTCGTCTATCTGACCTCGCCGGACTACATATCGATCCTTTTTACAGACCCACGCGGCCATATCATCATGCTCTTCTCCGCAGTCTGGATGGGCATCGGAATTTTCGTGATGCGCAACATGATCAACTTCGAGATCTGAGGAGAACCGCACGTGAAGGATCTCGCCGCCACTTTAACCGATCCGGCCATGTTGTTTGCGCTTCTGGTCGCCGTCGCAGTGTTTGCGACCTGCTACACGCTGGCGATCCCCTTCATGGAAAAGGGAACGCTCGACAAGCGCATGAAAGCGGTCTCGACCGAGCGCGACGCAATCCGCGCCCGCGAGCGCGCAAGAATGAACGATCTGTCGAAAGCATCGCTGCGCACCCAGAACAACCGTTCGGCCAGTCACATCGTCGACCGGTTCAATCTGCGCGAAGCGCTCGTGGACGCCAATACGGTCAACAAGCTGCGCGCCGCAGGTCTGCGCACCCAGAACGCCCTCAACTTGTTCCTGGCGGCGCGTTTCATCCTGCCGTTCTGCTTCCTCGCAGCAGCCGCGGTGTGGATCTTCGTGCTTGGCAATCTGGAATCCAAACCGATTGCCATCCGCATGCTGGCGGCCATCGGGTTCGGCTATCTGGGCTTCTACGCTCCCAACATCTATATTTCCAACCGTATGAAAAAGCGGCAGCATTCGATCAAGAGAGCCTGGCCCGATTCGCTCGACCTGATGCTGATCTGCGTCGAGTCAGGGATCTCGATCGAAGCCTCCATGCGCCGGGCGGCCGAGGAGATCGGCACCCAATCGCCTGAATTGGCGGAAGAACTGGTGTTGACCACGGCGGAGCTGTCCTTCCTTCAGGATCGGCGCACGGCTCTCGAAAACCTCGGCATCCGCACCCAGCTCGATATCGTCAAGGCGGTGGCGCAGGCGCTGATCCAAGCCGAACGCTATGGTACGCCCATCGCGCAGGCTCTGCGCGTTCTGGCTCAGGAAGGCCGTGACGAGCGCATGAACGATGCGGAAAAGAAGGCCGCGGCGCTTCCGCCAAAGCTGACGGTCCCGATGATCCTGTTCTTCCTGCCCGTCCTCATCGCCGTCATCCTTGGCCCGGCCGGCATCCAGGTCTCAGACCGGTTCTGAGAAAATTACCTGATCAATGTTTTTGCACGAGCAAGCTGCCAGAGTCTTTCGGCATCTTCGGAGTTGAAGGCTTTCCACGATGCAAACCGCAACCCGCCAGACTTGAGCCTCATGACCAGATGGGCTCGCGTCCTTGTTGCACGTTTGACCATCGACCATGGAATATAGAGCATGGCACCGGCAGCATCACTGGCAGTCATGCCGTTTTCATCAATGGCGTAGGCGATGGCCTTGTTCGCTTTCGGCAAGAACGCCCATTTCACGGTGCAGCAAACCGTTAACAATACAGGGTAACCGATCAAGCCCACGAGAAGGGGTTTCCACGCATTCTGTACAGATAGCCGGATTGCTTCCAACGGGAATTCGGAAATAGGCGCGATGCCGCTGACTGAGTAGTAATACAGTCCAATTCCAAGCACGGGCAAGGACATACAGACAGCAAATATCGCACTGTGGCGAACGATGGTGTGCCTCAGCATGTTCAGGTTATCAGTTTGTGTAAGTGTCGTGGATCCGTGGATTGGTCCAGGCTCGCCATTGTTCAAGAATACCTCCCATCTTCCGTCGTAATCTGTGAGCTTACGGGCTCGCCTTACAGAATTTCAATACGAGAGAAGAATTCGGGACACAATCTTAAATTGGACTTCCATCTCGGGCTGCAAACGTTTCTGAACACGCAATACCAGATTGGATTTGTAGCGTTATTTTGGGTTTCGCGGCTCAATTGACCGCCGTCGTGCCCTTGTCGCTGTCGGCGAGTTTGCGCCAGGAGTTCTGCTGGGAGAGCATGGAGCGCAGGTAGGTCACGTTGGCATCGGCCTGCTGCTGGGAGAGTTCGCGGCGGGCAATGCCTTCAGCCTCTGCGAAGCGACCCTGCAGACCGACGACGAGCGCCAGGTTCTGGCGAACGCGGCTGTCGGCACCCGGCTGCTGCGAGGCGTTCTTCATGTAGCTTTCGGCAGTCTTCAGATCGCCGGAGAGAACGTAGGACATGCCGAGGTTGGACATGACCGTCGGCTCGTTCGGCCGTGTGTTCAGGGCCTGGCGATATTTGGCGCGGGCTTCCTGCGAGCGGCCGAGCTGATCGAGAACAGCACCTTCCGCCGAATAGAGGCGCCAGTCGGGATGGTCCGGCGTCTGCGCGCGGTTGATCGTGGTGAGTGCCTGCTCGAGCTGGCCGGCGCCTGCCTGTGCCTTGCCGTAGGCGGAAAGCACATCGCGGTCAGCGGGGTGCGAAATCGCCACCTGCTGCATCACGGCCAGCGCCTGGGTGTTCTTGCCGGTCATGCCGAGAACGTTGGCGTAGCGCAGGCCGATATCCTTGTTGTTCGGGTTCTTCACATAGGCCGCGCCGATGGAGCGTTCCGCCTCGGCAAGCTGGCTGGCATTCATGCCGTCGAGCGGGGCCGTTGAAATCGTCTGGGGAATGGAGCCCGTTGTCAGCGTGTCGCGCTTGCTCGTGGTACACCCGGTCACCGACAGTGCCAGAAGAACGATCGCGGTCGCCTGCGCAAGCGGCGCAAGGGCGACCAGCCGGGACGTGCGAAACGGAGTGGCGACAGATGCGGTCATCGATGGCGATCTCGTTGGGGGCGGCGTTCAGTCCTCGTCCGGTCCAGCGGCCGATTGTGGTCGGCGCTTTGCGAACACATTTCAAAGTCAGGAATAAACTGTTAACCCTAACGATCCGTTAAAATGAACGTTTCCAGATCCTTGCGAAGGTTGCCATGACCCCATACCAGCATACGGTCCGTCCAGCATTGTTCAGCCAGAAGGGCGCTACGACCCGGCCCGTCCACGCCGTCACGCCCGCGGATCTGGAGAACGGTCGTCTCGACGCGGCGGTCACCGACTGGGCGAAGGCTGCAGGCTTCAAGGCCGAAGCCGGCGCATTCACCTTGCTGCCGGGCAAGAACGGCGGCGTCGCCGGCGCGCTGTTCGGACTGGGCAAGAACGCGTCGGAGCAACCGTTCGTCGCGGGAAAGCTGTCAAAGCTGCTTCCGCCAGGTGATTGGCATCTGGAAGGCGAGGGCGTCTCGCCCGAGCAGTTCGCGCTCGGATTTGGTCTCGGCAGCTATTGTTTCAGCCGCTACAAGAGTGAAAAACCGAAGGATGTCCGCCTCGGCGTCGAGTCCTCCGCCGATCCGTCCGATATAGAACGCCAACTCGCCGGTGTGTTCCTGGCCCGCGATCTCGTCAACATACCCACCAACGAGATGGGACCGGGCGAACTCGACGCAGCCTTCCGGGCGCTCGGCGCGCATTACGGCGCAACCGTCACGACGATCGTCGGTGATGACCTGCTGACACAGAACTTCCCGCTCATCCACACGGTCGGTCGCGCCAGCGCCTCGCAGCCGCGTCTCCTCGAGATGCGCTGGGGCAAAAAGGGCGACCCGCGGGTCACGCTGGTCGGCAAAGGCGTGTGCTTCGATACCGGCGGTCTCGACATCAAGGGCGCTGCCAACATGGCGCTGATGAAGAAGGACATGGGCGGTGCTGCCAATGTCATGGGTCTTGCGCTGATGATCATGGACGCAGGCCTCGCGATCGATCTTCAGGTTCTTGTGCCCGCCGTCGAAAACTCGATCTCGGCCAATGCCTTCCGTCCCGGTGATATCTACAAGAGCCGCAAGGGCATCACGGTCCAGATCGACAATACCGATGCGGAAGGCCGGCTCGTGCTGGCCGATGCGCTTGCCTATGCGGATGAGACCCCGCCGGACCTGCTGATCGACATGGCGACGCTGACGGGTGCCGCACGCGTCGCGCTCGGCACCGAACTCGCCCCCTATTTCACCGACGACGAGGATCTTTCCACCAGACTTACGGCAGCAGCAGGATCGCAGGCGGATCCGATGTGGCGACTGCCTTTGTGGATGGGCTACGACAAGGACATCCGGTCCCGCGCCGCCGACATCACGAACGCGCCCTCCGGCGGCATGGCCGGTGCGATTACCGCGGCGCTGTTTCTCAAACGCTTCGTCACGGCCGCAAAGAGCTGGGTGCATTTTGATATCTATGCCTGGGTTGCAGCGGACAAGCCGCATGCTTCCGTCGGCGGCGAAGCATTCGCGATCCGGGCGCTCTACAAGGTCATCAAGGATATGGCGGCGAGGTAAGATCGCGGGGCATCAAACGAAGCGGTAAGATCTCGCACCTAAGATGGACGCGACACGCAATCTTGGAGGCGGGATGGCCGCAGACTTAACCGCAACGCAGGCACTCGGCCTCTGGCATCGCGTTTCGCTGGAACAGGTGAAGCGCGACGAGCGGGATCTTACCCTGCGCCAGTTGTCGATCCTCTTGCATATCTATCTCGTGCCGCCGCCCCACACGGTACGTGGCTTGGCCGCCACCCTCGACGTCACCAAGCCGGTGATCACCCGCGCACTCGATACGATGGGTGCGCTCGGTCTGGTCGATCGGGTGAGGGACGAGCGCGATCGCCGCAATGTCGTGATAAAGCGGACCGTGGCCGGCGCCCTCTACCTCGAAAATCTCGGCGACCTCATCATCCGTGAAAGCCGCCGCACGGCTGCCGCATAGTGCGACGAACCTGCTGATAACTCCGATCTGACCCTGGAACACAAAAAGATGACCGATCTCGACAGACGCCTCCATGCCTTCCGTGCCGATCTTGCCGATGTGGCGCTCGAAGGTCGCGTCGATGCCGCTCGTTTCGTGCAGGGCGTCGCAGCGCAAATCGCCGTCCCCGTTGCCCCGCTCCGCCCGAAACCGGATGTGGAAAGCGGGATCGACACGCAACTGCTGTTTGGGGAAACCGTGCGCGTCTTCGACCGCAAGGACGGCTTCGTCTGGGTCCAGGCCGATCAGGATGGCTATGTCGGTTACCTCCCGGACGTGATGCTCGATGTCGTCGAACAGGCGACGCACCGTATCGCCACGCAGCGCACCTTCGTCTATCCGGGCCCGGAATTGCGCAAGCCGCCGCTTCGCGCACTGTCGATGGGCAGCCGCGTGACGGTCGTCGGGAAAAGCGAAACCCGCGGCACGCTCTATTTCACGCTCGCCGGCGGCGGCGCCGTGATCGCCAGCCACTGCCTGCCGATCTCGGAAGTCGCCGGCGACGACTATGTCGCCGTTGCTCTGAGGTTCCTCGAAACGCCCTATCTCTGGGGCGGCCGCACAGGCTTCGGCATCGACTGCTCCGGCCTCGTCCAGCTGTCGATGGCGATGATCGGCAAACCGGTACCGCGTGACAGCGACATGCAGGCAGCCTTCGGTGAGAGAATCGACGCCGAGGATCTCCGCCGCGGCGATCTCGTCTTCTGGAAGGGCCATGTCGGTATCATGGAAGACCCGGAAACCCTGCTCCACGCCAACGGCCACACGATGACTGTGGCGCGCGAAAATTTCAAAGCCGCTGTGGAGCGGATAGGCTGGCTCTATGGACAGCCGACAGATTACCGCCGCTTTCCATGATCCGGGCGCAACGATCACGCAAATGTGGGATCGCATCCGCTGGCACCTTGGCGATGCACCTCTTATTTCGTGAAAGCGATAGAGTACCGACAGGGACAGAAAAATGCTGAAGGGTGCATGGATTTTACCAGCCGCGATGCTGATGGGGGTAGTCGTAACGGCCCTTGTTCCTGATGACACGATGGCTGCGGAAGGCGACGTGTTCACCCAGTCGCCCCAGACCTTCTTCAAGAACCTGCCCGGCGTGAAACCGACGGAAAGCCTCGTCAAGTCGGATCCTGATTCCTATTCGTGCACCAGTGATATCGGCTACGTCTCGGAATTGAGGTCAGGGCCGGGCGCCCGCTTCTGGGACGACGTGCCGCGGCGGCTGTATCACTGCGAAACGAACAACGGCATTCGCTATACGGGCACGCAGATGCCGAATACGCACTGGGTCCCAGGCATCAACCCGCGGCATCTTCCGAAGTAGAGCGGAGGTGTTTACGCGTTCATTCCACCCGCAGGAACTACTTGAGATCCGAAAATTTCAACAGCAGAAAATCCGCGTGTGAGGATCTCACACACGAGCTAACTGCATATTTCTAAATTGGAATGGTGCCCAGAAGAGGACTCGAACCTCCACACCCTTTCGGGTACCAGCACCTGAAGCTGGCGCGTCTACCAATTCCGCCATCTGGGCGACGGAGAGCGATGTACGAGGGACACCGGGTCAAGTCAACAGGGTTTTTGAAGTTTTCATGTCAGGCCCCGAAAAACTTTCAAAAACCGTCCTAACCCGCGGTGTCGACTTCGGTTTTGGCTTGGTGTCGGTCGATATGGCCAAGGTCCCGGTCGGGGTCGAGGATATCGCGAACCCGCTGCTTCAATTCCTTGGGACCAGGAAAACCGCCATCGCGTTTGCGCTCCCAGATCAACGCGCCGTCGATGCGGATTTCGAATGCACCGCCGGTGCCTGGGATAAGCCCGACCTCGCCCAGCGAATCACCGAATGTCTGCAGCAGTTCCTGCGCCATCCAGCCCGCCCGTAGCAGCCAGTTGCACTGGGTGCAGTATAAAATGGTGATATGCGGTTTGTCGGTCATGCAACTGAACTCCTGTTTCAGTCCGCGTCGGCAACCAGTTTGACCATGGTCGCCAAGTCTGCGTCGCCATAGCCGGCGTCCAATGCCGCCTCGAAGCTTGCAAGCGACGCCGAGATCGCAGGGATGGAGATCCCGAGCTCCTCTGCGAAATCTCGCACCAGCCGCGCATCCTTCACCGCACCCGACACAGGAAACCCGACCGTGTCCGTCTCACCTGAAATGACAGGAAGCCTGCTCTTCATCGCCGGGCTCGCAGCCGGGCTTCCCGCAAGGATTTCGAGGATCTTCGCTGAAGAGAGGCCGGCGCTCTTGCCTAGCAGCAGTGCCTCCTTGAGATTCTGCCACAGTCCCATCAGCATCATGTTGTTGACGAGCTTGGCCGATGCGCCATCTCCGAGTTTTCCCACATGCAGCGCACGGTCGGAAAGCGTTTCCGCAACGGGCCGAAAGCGCTCGTGGTCTTCAGGCGAGCCGCCGATATAAAGCCCGACCTTTCCCTGAAGCAGCATCTCCGGGCCGCCGGCGATCGGCGCGTCGAGGAGGCCGGCACCCGATCGACCGATGGCCTCCTGGTGGCTCCGCAGAGTCATAGGGTTGACCGTGCTGGTATCGACGATCAGCTTGCCCGTAAGGTCCGTAGCCGCGAGTGTGTTAAGCACATCATGCACCGCCTGATCGTCGATCAGGGCAAGAATGATGACGTCGGAACGCTCTGCTAGGGAGGAAAGGTCTTCAACGGCATCAATGCCGAGAGCCCTCTGCCGCGCACCAAAAGCGTCGCTTCGGCTCCATCCGGTGACAGTGAAGCCCTGTTGTGCAAGGCGCGTCGCCATGGCGCTTCCCATCCGTCCAAGACCGACGATACCGACACGCTCTTTGTTCAAATCCGTTTCCTTCATGGCAGGCGCATATCCCTCTTGTTCCATCCCTTATCCAGTGGCATCTTCTTGTTTAGGGTCAGCTGAGGGAGGCTAAATTGTACAAGTTTCAGGTCTACAAGGACAAGACTGGCGAGTTCCGTTTTCGCTTCAAAGCGTCGAACGGCGAAACGATGTTTATCTCTGAAGGATACAAGCAGAAGGCGTCGGCAATCAACGCGATCGAATCGATCAAGAAGAATGCGCCTGGTGCCACAACCGAAGACGGTACAACCGCCACCGTTTGACGGTTTGAACGTTCGTCTGCCGCATTCCAACGTAAGGTTTTAGCGCAGACACAATGTCCGATCCGCAGATCTTTGGAACAAATTCCCTGTGGTCGCATTGTCTCTGCTGAAACGGAGGAAACAAACATGGCTTACGATCCAAACTCGAATAACACCCGCCCTGACCTTCGCACCACCCCGGAGACGCGCAAAAGCTCTTCCTGGATGGGCTGGGTAGCCATTCTGGCAGTTATCGTCGTCGGCGCGTTTGTCTGGTCGCAGATGGGTGGCTCAACCACCGATCCTGCCACGACATCCTCGACCGCAACGCCGCCTGCTGTCACGGAACCGGCTGCACCTGCTCCGGCAACGCCAGCAGCACCTGCTCCGGCCGCACCGGCTCCTGCTGCACCGGCAACAGGCGGTACGACCCAGCCGTAACAGGCAGGGAAAGACCATCGATCGAACCGCTCGTCCGCAAGGACGGGCGGTTTTTCGTTTGCGGGGAATGCCGCCGTGTCGTTAACCTTTTGTTAACCAAATTTGCCGACCCTTCGATGACGCCTCAACCCTATCCGTCTGTCGAAGGAGAGAGCATGAAGCTCGTTACCATCGAAAACAAAATCGTCGAGAACAGCCATCATACGTTGATCGTGATGCGGGATGGCCCCACCTGCCAGGCGGTCCGGGTCCTCAACGATGACGGAATCGGCAGCGTGCGATCAAAGCTCTCCCTGATGGAGACGATCGCCAGCCGCAAACTGGACCATGGGGAAGTGGCATTTGACGGCTGCGTCTGGATCACACCGGCGGACCTTCCGCATCCCTTTCTCCCGGCGAAACATTGAAGCCGCCGGGGCGTGATGCAGGCAACAGGCCCCGGCCATGCGGGGATCCGGACTACGAACCCGCGTTGACGCCTGCCAGAACCGCCGCGAGGTCCATCTCGTTGTAAGGCTTCTGCAGAAGGCGGGAGCCGGGTGGCGCGTTGTCCGGCTTGTGGCTCTCTCCCGTTGCGAACACGACGGTCAGGTCGGGCTTTTCCGCCACGGCACGCACCGCCAGATCACCGCCGAATGTATCCGGCAGGCCGATATCGGTGATCAGGACATCGATCGAATTGCTTTCGAGCTCGACCAGCGCTTCTTTTCCTGTCCCAGCCTCGATTACCTGATGGCCGAGTTCGGCAAGCATCTCGGCCGTGTTTCCCCGGATCAGAAAGTCGTCTTCGACCAGCAGGATCGTCAGCGTTTTCGGCGTCGCGGCGGCAACTTCGGCAACGGGCTTGACTGTTTCCGCCCTGGGCGCGGTCGCCTGGTCCACCTGCTTCTGGTTGGCGATGACATGGCGAATACGGCGCGCCAAAGCCTCGCGGGTATAGGGTTTGGACAAGAGCTCGACACCGGCATCCAGAATGCCGCCGTGGACGATGGAATTTTCAGTGTAGCCGGAGGTGAATAGCACCGCGAGATGCGGCAGGCGCTCCTTTGCGCGACGCGCCATTTCGCGGCTCTTCAGAGGGCCCGGCATCACGACGTCGGTAAAGATGACGTCGATTGGAATGCCGCTCTCGACCACGTTGAGGCCGGCCTGTGCATCCTTTGCCGTCAGGACGCGGTAGCCGAGATCGGTCAGCGTCTCGAAAACGGTGTTGCGTACCGCCTCGTCGTCTTCCACGACCAGCACGGTTTCCGAGCCGCCGACGACCGGGCCGGCCTGGACGACCACTTCGCGGTCCTCATCGGCGACGGACCGCGGCAGGTAGACCTTCACCGTCGTGCCCTCGTTCACCTCGCTGTAGATCTTCACATGCCCGCCGGACTGCTTGACGAAGCCGTAGACCATGGACAGTCCCAATCCGGTTCCCTTGCCCTCTGGCTTGGTGGAAAAGAACGGCTCGAACACTTTATCGAGAATATCTGGCGCCATGCCGGCGCCCGTGTCCGTCACGGCCAGCATCACGTATTGACCGGGCGTGACTTCCACGTGGGTGCGGGCGTAATCCTGGTCGAGAAAGGCGTTACCCACCTCAATCGTCAACTTGCCGGACCCCTCCATCGCATCACGTGCGTTGATTGCGAGGTTCAGAAGCGCGTTTTCGACCTGCGTCGGGTCGGCATAGGTGTTCCACAGCCCGCCGCTGGCAATTACCTCGACCTCAACCGCCTCACCGAGCGACCGGCGCAGCAGATCGTCCATTCCGGCAATAAAGCGGCTGATGTTGATGACGCGTGGCTCCAGCGCCTGCCGGCGGCCGAAAGCCAGCAACTGGCTGGCAAGCTTTGCACCGCGGCTGACGCCGGCAAGCGCATTGCCGACACGCCGTTCCGCCTGTGCATTGCCGACAATGTCCTTGGCCAGGAGCTGAAGATTGCCGGCAACGACCTGCAACAGGTTGTTGAAGTCATGCGCAACGCCCCCGGTCAGCTGACCGATCGATTCCATCTTCTGCGCCTGCTGCAATGCCCGTTCGGCCTGGCGCCTCTCGGCGATCTCCGATTCGACGCGGGCTTCCAGGCTTTCGTTCAGCTGTCTCAGCTGTTCCTCTGCCCGCAGGCGGTGGCGGACCTGCCGTTCCAGGTTGCTGGCATGGTCCTGCAGGTTCGATTCGGCTTCCCGCTGCTCGGTGATATCGGTATGGACACCGACCCATTCCTCGATGTCGCCCGAGGAGCCGATGATCGGCACGCCGCGGATGGCAAAGGTACGGTAGAGGCCGTCATGGCGGCGGACGCGATGTTCCCAGACATAGGTGGATTTGGACGCGACGGCAGCCTGCCAGCTGGCGACCGAACCTTCCCGATCGTCGGGATGCACGGCATCTGCCCAGCCGTAGTCCTGGTATTCCTCGAAACGCTGGCCGGTCAGCGTGGCCCAGGCCGTCTGTTCGCCCAGCATCCGGCCGTCGGCGGTGTTGGTCCACAGCACGCCATGGATGGCCGCGACCGCGGCCCGGAACCGTTCATTGCTGCGACGAAGTGCGTTCTCGGATTGTTTGCGGTCCTCGATATCGATGATCAGCACATAGATGCCGTCGATCTCACCCTTGGAGGTGAAGCGCGGAACGTAGCGGATTTCGGCTGTCCGTTCTTCTCCGTCAGGACGTTTGATCACCGTGTCCGTGATCACCCGTTCGCCGGAGAGCGCTTTTTGAAGCAATGGTATGCGGGCGGCGTAATAGGCGTTGCCGATCACCTCCGCGGCATGCTTGCCAATCACGTCGCTGGCGGCAAGTCCGAACCACTCCTGATAACCGTCATTGGCGAAGCGATAGACATGGTCGCGGTCGAGGAACCCGACGAGGATGGGGAGCGCGTTGGTAAGGCGGCTGAGCTCTTCCTGGCTCTGAGCCAAGGCGTTCAGCGCGTGCACCTTCTCGGTGTTTTCGAGCACCGTGCACAGGACACCGTCTACCTTGCCGGTTTCGTCGTAGATCGGCGTGTAGAACAGGTCGAAGACGACATCCTCAGGCGATCCATGACGGTTCAGCACCATGACCTGGTCGCGGAAGGACTGGACCTCTCCCCGAAAGCCGGCTTCAAGGATTGTCTTGTTCCACTCCCAGATTTCCGGCCAGACAGCGGAAACTTTGTCGCCGAGCGCGCGTGGATGATAATCCCCGGCAATCTCCTTGTAGCCGTCATTGTAGATCATCACATGATCGTCGCCCCACATCAAAACCTGCGGGATCGGCGAATTGACCATCGAGTTGACCTTGATCCGCAGATGCGAAGGCCAGTCTTTGATCATCCCGAGAGACGTCTTCGTCCAGTCGAACTGGCGTATGAGCTCGCCGGTCTCGCCTCCGCCAATAGGCCAATGCGCGGATACGACCTGATAGTTCATGACGTCACCAAATGCGTGTGATGGAATAGGCGCCGGTAATATGCCGTCAATCGGCGGTTTTCAAAGCAATTTTTGCAGATTATCAAACTTTGGACGGCGCGATATGTTCGTTTATCGCGGTCCGGCCCAGATCTTTTGATTCCTGTCCCGAAATGATCCGGCTGACCGAGCATTCGGCGAGGAAAAAGGGCCGGTTCTTTCGAACCAGCCCCTGTGCAAATCAATCGTCTTTCATCTTCAGCGCTGCAATGAATGCTTCCTGCGGAATGTCGACTTTGCCGAACTGCCGCATGCGCTTCTTGCCTTCCTTCTGCTTGTCGAGCAGCTTGCGCTTGCGGGTGGCGTCGCCGCCGTAGCACTTCGCCGTCACGTCCTTGCGCATCGCAGAAATCGTCTCGCGGGCAATCACGTTGCCGCCGATGGCTGCCTGGATCGGGATCTTGAACATGTGCCTGGGGATCAGATCCTTCAGCTTCTCGCACATGTCGCGGCCTCGCTTTTCGGCAGCAGTCCGGTGCACCAGCATCGACAGCGCGTCGACAGGCTCGCCATTCACCATGATCGACATCTTCACGAGGTTGCCCTCCTGATAGCCGTGCAGGTGGTAGTCGAACGAGGCATAGCCCTTGGAGATCGACTTCAAACGGTCGTAGAAATCGAACACCACTTCGTTGAGCGGCAGTTCATAGGTCAGCATCGCGCGCTTGCCCACATAGGTAAGCTCGGTCTGGATGCCGCGGCGGTCCTGACAAAGCTTCAGGATGCCGCCGAGATAGTCGTCCGGGGTCAGGATCGTCGCCTTGATCCAAGGTTCGCGGATTTCCGAGATCTTGACGACATCAGGCATGTCGGCCGGGTTGTGCAGCTCGCGCTCGGAACCGTCGGTCATGGTCAGCTGATAGACCACCGAAGGCGCGGTTGCGATCAGATCGAGGTTGAACTCGCGTTCCAGACGCTCCTGGATGATTTCGAGATGCAGCAGTCCGAGGAAGCCGCAACGGAAACCGAAGCCCAGAGCCGCAGACGATTCCATCTCGAACGAGAACGAAGCGTCGTTGAGGCGCAGCTTGCCCATCGCGGCACGCAGGTCTTCGAAATCGGCCGCATCGACCGGGAACAGGCCGCAGAACACGACCGGCTGCGCAGGCTTGAAGCCCGGAAGTGCCTTGGCGGTCGGCTTCTTGTCTTCGGTAATGGTATCGCCGACGCGCGTATCGGCCACTTCCTTGATCGAGCCGGTGAAGAAACCGATCTCGCCCGGGCCGAGACTATCGACGGCCAGCATCTTCGGCGTCAGAACGCCGACGCGTTCCACCTGATACTTGGCATCGGTGCCCATCATGCGGATGGTCTGGCCCTTGGTCAGCACGCCATCAAGGATGCGAACGAGAACCATGACGCCGAGATAGGTGTCGTACCAGCTGTCGACCAGCAGCGCCTTCAGCGGACCCTTGTCGCCCATCTCGCTCTTCGGCGGGGGCAGCTGGTGGACGATGGCTTCCAGAACGTCGGGAATGCCGAGGCCGGTCTTTGCCGAGATCAGCACGGCCTGGCTGGCGTCGATGCCGATCACTTCCTCGATCTGGTCGCGGATGCGGTCGGGCTCGGCGGCCGGCAGGTCGATCTTGTTGAGGACCGTGACGATCTCGTGATTGTTGTCGATCGCCTGATAGACGTTGGCAAGCGTCTGCGCTTCGACGCCCTGTGACGCATCGACGACCAGCAGCGAACCTTCGCAGGCCGACAGCGAACGCGACACTTCGTAGGCGAAGTCGACGTGGCCGGGCGTGTCGATCAGGTTGAGAACGTAGGTCTCGCCGTTATTCGCCTTGTAGTGCAGGCGCACGGTCTGTGCCTTGATGGTGATGCCGCGCTCGCGCTCGATATCCATCGAATCGAGAACCTGCTCGGACATGTCGCGTTCGGCAAGGCCGCCGGTCGTCTGGATTAGACGATCGGCGAGCGTCGATTTGCCGTGGTCGATATGCGCCACGATCGAGAAATTGCGGATATGGTCAAGCGGCGTGCGGGAATTGGTGCTCATGGCTCGCGCATATAGCAGCGCCCGTGTCTGCCGCAAAGAGGGAAGATAACCTTTCGTTGAGGATGAAAGGCGTTAATTTCCGGGATTTACAGCCCCGGGTTCGGTCAGCGCCGCTGCATTGGGAAGCTGGGCGCTGCGCACTTCATGGCTCTCACGCTCCGCCTCGGGTGCCGGACCGCGTTCTTTCAGGCGCTGCAGCACGAACAGGCCATAGACGACAGCCACCGCCATCGCCGCGACGATGAAGGTTTTTCCGCCGAGAATAGGTGTCAGCATCGTGACCGCGAGCGGCACGATCGTCGCGGCCGTCGACCATGCAACGAGAAGGGTCGAGGAGAGCGGCACGAAATCGCCGGGGTCGGCGCGGTCGTTGGCGTGGGCGTTTGCCACCGAATACACCGTCTCGACAGAACCCCCGAAGATCAGGAACATGATCATCAGGAGATAGAGATGCGAGAAGGAGGAGAAAAACGCTCCGAAACCGGCAAACACGATGAGCACGCAGGTGATTAGAAGCACATAGCGTCGGTCCATCCGGTCCGACAGGATGCCGAGCGGATACTGCACGAACAAAAGCCCGGTCTGCATCACGAACATCAGCATCGCGACATCGGTCTGCGACACGTTGTTGGTCGAGGCATAGATCGGCAGGAAGCCCTGCACCACCATCGAAAGACCGCCCGAGGCAAGCACGCCGACCAGCCCGACCGGCGAGATCTTCCAGGCCATCTTGATATCGACATTGACGCGCGCCGGGGCCGGCGGGTTCGGCAGGCGGGTCAGCCCGATTGGCAGGATCGCAAGCGCGGTAAAGAAAACCACCGCCAACGGCGCAAGATTGCCGTCGGTCGGGATCTGGCCGAAGATCCAGTTGCCGCAGCCGAGGCCCAGAACATAGGCCATGTAGAAGAACGACATCGCCTTACCGCGCCACTCGTTGGAGGCAGCGTGATTGAGCCAGCTCTGGGCGATGATGAAGTTGACGTTGGCAGCGGCGCCATAAATGCCGCGTGCAAAAATCCAGATATAGGCCGGAAGGTCGGCGGCAATCAGCACGGCTGCAATGATGACCATTGCCATCGAGCAGGCAAACAGCCGCGCATGTCCAACGCGCTTGATCAGCGGTCCGCCGAGCACGCAACCGACGAGCCCGCCGAATGCGACGGCCGTCACCGCAGCACCTGCCGCCCAGGGCGTTTCCGACCTTGTCAGCATGAACGGCACATAGGCGAACATGATGCCGCTTCCGATCGCGGCGATCGTCATCGAGACGACGATGCTGGCGATTGAAAAGGGCGAGACAGCCGCTTGTCCGTTCATTGCGAAATCCCTGATTTTAGTGGACCCTCGGCGCTTCCGTCGCGGCTGCCTTGGTCGACGATCCATAGCGTATCGAATAGGACATTCGCTATCGCGGAAACGCCATCACCTGTAAAATTCATCCGGCCTTCGCAATTCGCTTGATTCCATTAAAAGAGAATTTATATCTTTGATGATGGAAAATTTAGACGGCGAAATCGAACTGGCAATTGGCGAAAGGCTGAAGGCGCTGCGGGCTTCCGCAGGACTGACGTTGGACGAACTGTCGCTGCGTTCCGGTGTCAGCCGAGCGATGATCTCGCGCATAGAACGGGCGGAGGCGAGCCCGACGGCGGCGCTTCTGGCACGGCTCTGCGAAGGCTTGGGTCAAAGCCTCTCCACCTTCTTTGCGCCAGACGAGCCGTCATCATCACCTCTGTCGAAGAAGACCGAGCAAAGGCTGTGGCGCGACCCGACGACCGGATATCTGCGTCGCTCCGTCTCGCCGCCAGGCATGCCGACACCGGTCGATATCGTCGAGGTGGAATTTCCGGCCGGCGCACGTGTGAGTTTTCCGCCGCGGGAGGAAAGCCGGATCATGACCCAGCATGTCTGGCTGTTCGAGGGGGAACTGAACATGGTGCTTCCGGACGTGACCCACCGTCTCATGCCCGGCGACTGCCTGTTCATGGATATCGGCGACGCCTTCGAATTCCACAATCCGAGTGATCGCCCCGCCCGCTACGCGGTGATCCTCAACCGCGGCCGCTGACCGCCACAGGAGCAAACAATGACCCCGACCATCCGTATTCTCGATGCCGACGCCACCCGCGAGGCGATCCCCGATCTCAGTGACATCCTGTCCGACTGCATCAATGGCGGCGCATCGCTGGGCTTCATGCTGCCATTCGCGCCTGAGGATGCCACCGGATACTGGAATGGTATCGCAGACGAGGTGGAAAAGGGTGCCATCATTCTGGCTGTCGCAGAGGTCGAGGGGCGGGCGGTCGGCACCGTCCAGATCGGTCTTGCGTCGAAGCCGAACCAGCCGCATCGGGGCGACCTGATGAAACTCCTCGTCCATCACGATGCCCGCGGCCTTGGCCTTTCGCGCAAGCTGATGGAGGCCGTCGAAGCGGAAGCAGCACGGCAGGGACGCACGCTTCTGGTGCTGGACACCGCAACCGGCAGCGACGCGGAACGCATCTATCCCCGGTTCGGCTGGGAACGCGTCGGCGTCATTCCCGACTACGCCCTGTGGCCGCAAGGCGGCCTTTGCGGCACAACGCTGTTTTACAAGCGCATCGGGTAAGCGCCGTAAGTGGCCCGCAAAACAAGCGGGCCATATCTCGTCATCGTTTTTCCGTGAGGAAATAAACAAAGGCTGCGGCCGGCAGGGCGAGACCGATCGCCGATGCGGCGAGCCAGCCGCCTTGGGCAAAGGCCCAGGCGCCGATTGCCGAACCCAGTGCTCCGCCGACAAAGAAGGTGGCCATGAAGAGGCCGTTCAGGCGGCTGCGCAGCTCAGCATCAAGGCCGTAGATCGACCGCTGGCCGATCACCAGCGTCATCGACACGCCGAAATCGAGCGCGATGGCGGCCAAACCCAGCATCACCAGCGCAAAGGTCGAACCTTCAGGCGCGACATGGGTGATCAGGAAGGCGGCAACGACAGCGAGGATGCCGAATGCGGTTGCCGCCTTGCCGAGGCCGCGGTCGGCCAACCGCCCGGCGATCGGAGAAGCAACCGCACCGGCGACACCGACAAGCGCGAAGATTGCGATGGCGCCCTGGCCCAGCTGGAAGGCCGGCCCTGCCAAGAGAAGCGGCGTCACAGTCCAGAACAGGCTGAACGCGAAGAACTGGGCGAACTGGTAGAAGGACCGCCGGCGCAGGAGCGGTTGCGTCGTGTAGATCCTTCCCATGGACGCGATCAGGCCGGGATAGCTAAGCGTCGTCTTCGGCATGCGCCTGGGCAGGCGGAAGGACAGCACCAGACCGACGGCAACCATCACCGCAGCCGACAGGAAGAACACGGTATGCCACGACGATAATCCTGCAATGAAGCTCGCGACGGGTCGCGCCATCATGATGCCGATCATCAGCCCGCTCATGACATTTCCAACGACCCGGCCGCGGCTCTCCTCCGGTGCAAGGTTTGCCGCAAACGGCACGATCATCTGCACCGCAGTGGAGGTGATGCCGATCGCCAGCGATGCCGCGAGAAACGGAAGCGGTGTCGTCGAAAGCCCGGCCGCGATCAGGGCAACGCTCGTGGCGGCAATCATCAGGATGATCAGCCGGCGGTTCTCGACGAGATCGCCGAGTGGCACCATGAACAGCAGGCCGAGACCATAGCCGATCTGCGTCAGCGTCACGATCAGGCCGGTGGCGCTTTCGGAAAGGCCGATCGATGCCGCAATCGGGCCCGCAAGCGGCTGCGCATAATAAAGGTTGGCGGCGATCAGACCGGCCGCGGCGGCCATGGTGAAGGCCATTACCGGGGAGAGGGTGGGCGCTGCGCTTGGCGATGTGGCCGCCGTTTCGGCGTCCGGCGAAGCCCGACGAGCGGGAGAAGGAACTGGAGATGTCATGGCTGGCTCTTGGGAGAAGAAAAGGGGAGGGAGAAAACAGACGTGTTGTCAGTCGAGAATTCTGAGCGCGGTTTCCACGGTGGCGATGGCACGTTCCTGGCCCTGTCCGGCCTTACCCGCGATCCGCAGACCCTGAATCACGGCATAGAAGAACTGCGCCGTCACTTCGGGATCGCTCCGATCCGAAATCGATCCGTCCGCCTGGCCCTCCCGAACCAGGTTTTCGAACAGACCTTCAATCCGGGCTTGCGATAGTTTCACGCGCTGATCCGTTTCGAGATCGAAAAGCGCAAGTTCGACGGCAGCGCCGACGACGAGGCATCCGCGTCGGCCAAGTTCGCCATACGCCGAGTTTGCATAGTGATGCAGCGCAAGACGCATGCGGTCGCGGCCGTTGCCGCCAACGGCTATCGCGTCTGCAAGGGCTGCGTTGCGCACCTGCTTGTAGCGATCGAAGGAGGCGAGAAAGATCGCCTTCTTGTCCTTGAACGCCTTGTAGAGGCTTCCGGCCGTCAGCCCCATCGCGTCCTTGAGGTCCGCAATCGACGTCGCGTGATAACCCTGCTCGGAAAACACGACGATCGCCTTGTCCAGCGCCGCTTCGATTTCGAACTCGCGCGGCCGGCCTGCCGTTCGAGCAGTATCGGTGAGGGTTTCGATCGTCATAGTGAAATGCCTAATTAGGAAACGATCGTTCCCAAATAGGCGCGCATCATGTTTGCGTCAAGAGGGATGTCGGTTTTCTGAGGAACACATCGCCGAAAGGCGAGTTGGAAGATTGTCACCAACCCCAAAGCTGGAGGACATTATGAGCAAGAGTGACGTAGAACAGACCGTAAAGCGCGCAGAACGCCAGGTGGAAAACACCAGTTCCGGCGGCCACCTCGGTGGTACCTATTACGGCCAGACCGCCGACGGGAAGACCGCGTCGACAAATACCAATGTCGGCAGCAATCGACCGAATACCGGTAGCTAAGGTCATTGAGGCCCGTCTGAAGAGATAGGCCGAAGCTCTCAGCAGTTTTGAAAGCCCCGTCGCGTGCGGGGCTTTCGTCGTTTTACTCGATGCTCAGAGCGTGCCTGCCCGCTGCTGCATCATCATGAACGTGTCGTAGCTGTATTCAGCAACCTGCGCCCAGAGATAGGAATCCTTCTTGAACGCCTGCTGGTGATCGTAGATCTTCTTGAAGGCCGGGCTCTTCTGGGAAAGCTCGGCATAGGTTTCCATCGCGGCCTTGAAACACACATCCAGAATGTCGCGGTTGAACGCTTTCAGGATCGCGCCTTCGCCAACCAATTTCTTCAAAGCGACAGCGTTATGGGCGTCGTAATTGGCAAGCATGCTCATGTTGGCTGCCGCGCAGGCATCGGTCAGGATCTGCTGGTAGCTCTTCGGCAGGCTGTTGAATTTTTCCAGGTTGAAGAAGGCATGCATGGCCGGGCCGCCTTCCCACCATGCCGGGTAGTAGTAGTATTTGGCGACCTTGACGAAGCCGAGCTTCTGATCGTCATACGGACCGACGAATTCGGTCGCATCGATCGTGCCCTTTTCGAGCGCTGCATAGACATCGCCGCCGGCAATCTGCTGGGGCGTCACGCCGACCTTCTGCATCACCTGGCCGGCAAGGCCAGCAATACGCATCTTCAGGCCCTTCAGGTCGTCGATCGTGTTGATCTCCTTGCGGAACCAGCCGCCCATCTGGGTGCCGCTATTGCCGGCGGGCAGTGCGTAAAGGCCACGCGGCGCAAGGAATTCGTTGATCAGATCATTGCCGCCGTTGAGGAACCAGGCATTCGTCATGCGGGCGTTGAGGCCGAACGGAATGGCGGTGCCGAGCGCAAAGGCGGGATCCTGGCCGATATAATAGTAGGAACAGGTATGCGCCATCTCGACGGTGCCATTGGCAACCGCGTCGGCGGCCTGCAGCGGCGGCACCAGTTCACCGGCGCCATAGGTCTGAATGGTGAAATTGCCGTCCGTCGAATTCTTGACGCTGTTGGCGATCTGGGTCGCCGCATCGAAGATGATGTTCAGGCTCTTTGGAAAGGACGATGTCAACCGCCAGGTGATCTTCGGACGCTCCTGGGCGATCGCCGGCGTGGCCAAAGCGGCAGCCGCGGCGCCGATGCCGGCAGTGGTAGCATTGTGCAGGAAACGTCTGCGATCCATGAAATATCCTCCTGAGATGTCTGAAAAATCTCGTTCAAGCCGTCTTGGTCTTAAAGCTCTTCTCCCGGCTCCGACAAGAGGAATCGACAGTGTTTGCCTTGCCGCAAAAGGAAAACCCCGGGCTGGGCCGGGGTTCTCGATTGAGCAGGTGCGCTTGATGATCAAAGCTTGCCGTTGCGCTGCTGGATCATCATGAATGTGTCGTAGGTGTAATCGGCGATCTGCGCCCAGAGATAGGCATCCTTCTTGAAGGCCTGCTGGCTGTCGTAGATCTTCTTGAAGGCAGCGTTCTTGGCCGTGAGCTCTGCATAGGTTTCCTGTGCCGCCGCATAGCTGGCATCGAGGATCTGCTGGTTGAATGCCTTCAGCACGGCGCCTTCCGACACCAGCTGACGCAGCGCCTTGGCGTTGCTCGCATCGTAGCGCGCCAGCATGTTCATGTTGGCGTTGGCGCAGGCATCTTTCAAAATGCGCTGGTAGCTCTTCGGCAGGCTGTTGAACTTGTCGCGGTTGAAGAACGCGTGGACGGCCGGGCCGCCTTCCCACCATGCCGGATAGTAGTAGTATTTCGCGACCTTCACGAAGCCGAGCTTCTGATCGTCATAGGGACCGACGAATTCGGTCGCGTCGATCGTGCCCTTTTCCAGCGCCGCATAGACGTCGCCGCCGGCGATCTGCTGCGGCGTGACGCCGAGCTTGGTCATCACCTGGCCGGCAAGACCGGCGATGCGCATCTTCAGACCCTTCAGGTCGTCGATCGTGTTGATCTCCTTGCGGAACCAGCCACCCATCTGGGCACCCGTATTGCCGGCCGGCAGCGCATAGAGATTGTAGTTGCCGAGGAATTCGTTGAGCAGGTCGTTGCCGCCGCCGATCGAGAACCAGGAGTTCGTCTGGCGGGCATTAAGACCGAAGGGCACCGACGTCCCGAGCGCGAATGTCGGATCCTTGCCAATGTAATAGTAGGAGCAGGTATGCGCCATTTCGACGGTGCCGTTGGAAACAGCGTCTGCCGCCTGAAGGCCGGGCACAATTTCGCCGGCCGCGAATGTGTGGATGGTGAAGTTGCCGTCCGTCGCTTCCTTGACGCTTTGCGCGATATCGGTGGATGCGGCCCAGAGGATGTCGGTGTTCTTGGTAAAGGAGGATGTCATCCTCCAGGTGAGCTTGGGGCTTTCCTGCGCGATCGCGGGAGCGGCCAAAGCCCCGGCTGCAACTGCGCCGATTCCGGCGGTCCCTGCCTGCCGAAAGAAATGTCTGCGGTTCATACGGGTCATGCCTTTCTGACTGGCCCTTGACGGCCGGTAACTTCATTTCACCGGTCCTCACCGGCGTCTGCTCTTAATCCGATCATTTCGTCACCGGCAAGTAAAAAGTGCAGGAAGTTGCGTTGCGCTGCAGCATTGGTTTGCGAATATTGCGCGCGATTTTTTTTCTCAAACGGATCAAAGGGCACGGTTTGGAGTGACTTGAACTTTCACACAAAAAAGTTAGGTTAGAATTATTCTAATAAGGAGCTTCGATGTTCACTCGTTTGGTGCCCGGGTCCCGCCGGGCGTTTTTGTCGCTGAGCGAAGAGGAAATCCTCGCTCTTGCCATCTCGTCGGAAGAGGAGGACGCGCGCATCTATCTCTCCTACGCGAAGAACCTGAAAGAGGCATATCCGAGCTCCGCAAAGGTGTTCGAGGACATGGCCGAGGTCGAGCAGACCCACAAGAACATGCTGATCCAGATGTTTCGCTCCCGCTTCGGCGAGAACATTCCGCTGATCCGCAGAGAGCATGTGCAGGGATTTTACGCCCGCAAGCCAGACTGGCTCATGCGCAATCTGCCGCTCGACAAGATCCGCGAACAGACGGAAGCGATGGAGCGCCAGGCGGCACGGTTCTATCGCGAGGCCGCCAAAAGGGTATCGGATGCCTCGACGCGGCAGCTCCTGGGCGATCTGGCCTTGGCAGAGGACGGGCATGAAGACATCGCCCGGATGCTCGGCGAAAAGCACGTAACCGAGGAAACGCGTTCGGAAGAAGACCTGTCTGCCCGGCGTCAGTTTATCCTGACCTATGTCCAGCCAGGGCTTGCCGGCCTTATGGACGGTTCGGTTTCGACACTGGCGCCGATCTTTGCGGCAGCATTCGCCACGGGCGATACCTGGTCGACCTTCCTGATCGGTCTGTCCGCATCGGTCGGTGCGGGTATCTCGATGGGCTTTACCGAAGCGGCACACGACGATGGCAAGATTTCCGGTCGCGGCTCCCCCATCAAGCGCGGATTTGCCTCAGGCATCATGACCGCGATCGGCGGCCTCGGCCATACACTACCCTATCTCATTCCGCATTTCTGGACGGCCACCATCGTTGCGGCGATCATCGTCTTCTTCGAACTCTGGGCGATTGCCTTCATCCAGAACCGTTACATGGAGACACCGTTCTTCAAGGCTGTCTTCCAGGTCGTGTTCGGCGGCTCGCTGGTCCTGGCCGCCGGTATCCTGATCGGCAATGGATAAGGCGCAGGTTATCGGTTCGCCGCAGCCGGCGCATCGACAGCAAAAAAGAAGACCCGCCGCTGCAAAAGCAGGGCGGGTCTTGTCATTTCGACCGGTTGATACGGCCCGTCGTCTGCAAGCCGGCTCTACCGGAGAGCGCCGACGAGAAGGTCGCGGCCATTTTCGATGGTGACCCAACGCCCTGCGTTGAACGAAGCCTGGCGCTTCAGGAACGTGTAATGCGTGGCTGTCCAGGGCAGGACATCGTTATCAAGATTGTCGAGAATGAAATCTCCATCCGCAGTGCGAAGCGTCAGAACGGCGTGACCTTCTCCATCCGGCTTGCGCACGACCGTCATCAGAAGGTCGGAATAACTGAAGCCTGCTTCGGCCAGTTCCTTGCGCTTCTGCAACGCGAAATCCTCGCAGTCGGCGAAGATGGTCGGATAGGTCCAGAACTCTTCCCGACCGTAAGCATCCATGTCGGTCTTGGCGATATAGCGCTCGTTGACTTCCAGGTTGATCCGGCGAACCGTTTGCCAGCTGTCTTCGTTGAGTTTGGGAGCGGGCGCCGACCGGCTCTTCAGAGAACATTCCGCGGGGAGGCGCTGGCAGAACTCAAAATGGCCGATCGGTTGCGACGTCACGTCACCGGTCACCATCGATGCAATCGACCGCGGAGCCGGCATTGCGGCGCCCGCAGGCACCAGCGCGCACAAAAGGATCACCGCAAAGCGCCGTACCAGCAAGGCTTTCATCATGACCCGTCCCTTAAAGTCCTAACGAAAAGTTAAGGGCCGAATGGGGGTCAAGTCAATCGTTCAGGTTTTGTTAATCTTCATTAAAACTGCTTTATGGTTAACAATGCTGCATTCTCGCATCAGCCCAAAATTTACTCATTTATTTATTAGGCCCATGATTGCGCCCCTCATTTTTTCGATATCCTGAGGTCTGGATAGGCGGTGATCACCGTCACGTACAAGCGTCAGCGTCACGTCGTCGGCAGGCAGGAATTCCATGAGTTTCAGCGCGTGTTCATAAGGCACGTCGCGGTCGTTCATTCCCTGAAGGATATGCACGGGGCAACCGGTTTCGATAATGCCGGTCAGTACTCGGTTGCGTGCTCCATCCTCAAGCAGGTCGCGGGTGTAGATATCAGGTTCGCTGCTATATTCGGAGGGTTCCTCGGCATAGCCGTTGACTGCAAGCGACTTCCGCTGCTCATCCGTCAGGTGCGGCTCGATCAGCTCCCCCGTGAAATCGGGGGCAGGTGCAATCAGCACCATTCCCTCGACTTTGGGCGAACCGACGCGCTTCTTCAGTTCCTGTGCCACACGAAGCGCGATCCAGCCGCCCATCGACGAGCCGACCAGCACTACGCTCTTGGGTTTCGTGTGGTCGAGCACGGCAAGAGCCTCCTCCAGCCAGCGGGAAATCGTGCCGTCGCGAAACGCGCCGCCGGAGACGCCGTGGCCGGAATAGTCGAAGCGGATGCACTCGGTGCCGAGCGTCTCGGCCAGCGCGTCGAGTTCGACGGCTTTGGTGCCCGTCATGTCCGATCGGTAGCCGCCGAGCCAGACGAAAGCCGCGTTGTCGTTGGAAGCGGATGCCGGCCTGACGAGAATTGCGATCTCGCGCATTGTCTCTGCGGTGCCAACCGGAATGCGGATAAGGTCTGATGGGGCGGTCGCTGACATGTGGGTCTCCTTGACGTCGCAGCCTCCGATTGCGTCAAACAGAGGCATCCTGAAAGGTGGGCATCTATAAATCACATTGTCAGACGATTGCAGCAGGTGATTTTTCCCCGCGTATATGGTATTGACATCTATCCAGTGATGACGACATTCCGCTTTCGGCTGCAGCCAAGCGAGGAATTGTCGTTGCTGCGTGCTGAAATTATCTAGGAGAACACGACCATTCGCAGACCATTCAAAGCCGATGCCCCCGTCAAGGAAGGCCCGCGCTCAAACCGGGAAATCCGCGTTCCCAAGGTCCAGCTTATCGATGCCGAAGGCCTGAATCTCGGTGCGATACCGACCGACCAGGCCCTCAAGATGGCCGAGGACGCCGGACTCGATCTCGTCGAGATCTCGCCGAACAACGACCCGCCGGTATGCAAGATCCTCGATCTCGGTAAGCTGAAATACGCGAACCAGAAGAAGGCGTCCGAAGCGCGCAAGAAGCAGAAGATCGTCGAAATCAAAGAAATCAAGATGCGCCCGAACATCGACACCCATGACTATGAGGTGAAGATGAAGGCGATGAACCGGTTCTTTGAAGAAGGCGACAAGGTAAAGGTGACGCTGAAGTTCCGTGGCCGCGAAATGGCCCACCAGGAACTCGGCATGAAGCTTCTGCTGCAGGTCAAGGAAGACACTGTCGAGATTGCCAAGGTGGAAGCCGAGCCCAAGCTCGAAGGCCGCCAGATGATGATGGTGCTGGCGCCGAAGTAAGCGCCACGCCAATCGCCCCGTGCCTTTAGAAGGTCAGGGTATCGGCGTTGTCACGCCATTCTTCTTATCCCATTGCGCTTTTAATCCTCTGCGGTTATAAGCGCGCGTCCGAACGGTCCGGCAGGGCATGCCGTGGCAGTTCAAAATGCTTGGAATTCGCATCGTCTGTGGTTCCGATACAATTATGGAGTAGCAAAATGCCCAAGATGAAGACGAAATCGGCTGCCAAGAAGCGATTCAAGGTAACCGCGACCGGTAAGGTCGTTGCCGCCGCTGCTGGCAAGCGCCACGGCATGATCAAGCGTTCCAACAAGTTCATCCGCGATGCACGCGGCACGATGATCCTCGCTGAGCCTGACGGCAAGAAGGTTATCAAGAACTACCTGCCGAACGGTCTCTAAGACTCATTCGACGATTTGGAACAGTTTTAAGGAGATCATGACATGGCACGCGTAAAACGTGGCGTAACTTCCCGCGCCAAGCACACCAAGACACTCAAGGCAGCCAAGGGCTTCTACGGCCGCCGCAAGAATACCATCCGCGCCGCAAAGGCAGCAGTCGATCGTTCGCGTCAGTTCGCAACGCGCGACCGTCGCGTCAAGAAGCGCAACTTCCGCGCTCTCTGGATCCAGCGTATCAACGCCGCTGTGCGCGAATCCGGCCTGACCTACGGCCGCTTCATCGACGGCCTCAACAAGGCTGGCATCGAAGTCGACCGCAAGGTCCTGTCTGACCTGGCAATCCATGAACCTGCAGCATTCGGCGCTCTCGTCGAAGCTTCCAAGACGGCTCTGGCCTACCTCAAGGACGCCGGCACGAAGAACGAGTTTGAAAGCGCGGTCAAGTAACCAGCGCTTCCCAAGCTTGTAGCTGATAGATTTTGGGGAACCCGCGCTGGCAGTGAGCTGGCGCGGGTTTTTCTTTTGTCGGCTTCCATATTTTGTCCGCCCGCATTCGCTTCATTGTCCGAGCATCAACGGAACACATCATGTCCGATCTGGAAAATCTGAAAACCTCGCTTCTGGCTGAAATCGAAGGTGCCAGCGATGAGGCGTCGATCGAAGCCGTGCGCGTCAACGCGCTAGGCAAGAAAGGCTCCGTCTCCGAGCTCCTGAAGACGCTCGGCGGCATGTCTGCGGAAGAACGCCAGACCCGCGGCGCGGCGATCAACGCGCTGAAAACCGAGGTCACCGAGGCGATCACCAGCCGCAAGACGATGCTGAAGGACGCAGCGATCGACGCGCGTCTGAAGGCCGAGACGCTCGATGTGTCGCTGCCGGTGCGCTCTTCTCCTGCCGAGCGCGGCCGTATCCATCCCATCAGCCAGATCACCGACGAAATCACCGCGATCTTTGCAGACATGGGCTTCTCGATCGCCGAGGGCTCTGATGTCGAGACCGATTACTATAACTTCACCGCGCTGAATTTCCCGGAAGGCCACCCGGCCCGCGAAATGCACGACACGTTCTTCTTCCAGCCGGATGAAAAGGGTGAGCGCAAGGTGCTGCGCACCCACACTTCGCCGGTCCAGGTTCGCACGATGGAAGCGCAGGACCCGCCGATCCGCATCATCATTCCCGGCAAGACCTATCGCCAGGATTCCGACGCGACGCATTCGCCGATGTTCCACCAGGTCGAAGGCCTCGTGGTCGACAAGAAGGCGCATGTGGGCAATCTGCGCTATGTGCTGGAAGAGTTCTGCAAGACCTTCTTCGAAGTGCCGTCTGTGACGATGCGGTTTCGTCCGTCCTTCTTCCCGTTCACCGAACCGTCCTTCGAAGTCGATATCCAGTGCGACCGTTCAGGACCGATCGTGAAGTTCGGCGAAGGCACCGACTGGATGGAAATCCTCGGCTGCGGCATGGTGCATCCCAACGTGCTGCGCGCCGGTGGGCTCGATCCGGATGAATATCAGGGCTTTGCCTGGGGCATGGGCCTCGATCGCATCGCCATGCTGAAATACGGCATGCCGGACCTTCGCGATTTCTTCAATGCCGACGTGCGCTGGATGAACCACTACGGTTTCCGCCCGCTCGACATGCCGACATTGTTTGGTGGGTTGAGCGCCTAAGGCCATCCCGAGGCCAAGGGGTTCAAGGCGGTCGATCTAAGGCGTATCATGGAGGTCGTCAAAGACCATCACGGGCAGTTTGTGGAGGCATGGGATGAATTCGCCAAGTCTGTATCCTGAGGACGAACAGCCTATCGAGGCTTGGTGCGATCTCCATAGCGTTCATGTCCGGCTGGCGGATGGGCGTGAGGTCATCACCCCACTCTGGTGGTATCCGAGCCTGTATGCGGCAACGCCGGCAGAGCGAAACAACATTGAGCTGATGCTGGCTGGTATCCACTGGCCGGATAACGATAAGGATCTGTCTATCCGCGGAATGCTGGCGGGCTGGACGGCCCCCGGTGCGACGGCTCCGGAAAAGGCAGCGTAGAGTGTGAGCGACCTGCCAACATACCCACAGCGCTATCGATGACGCACGCGGTTATGCGTCACTTCTTTCGAAACTATTTGATGTGGCCCGGGGTCTGCCGGAAAGCCCGCTCGATTTTATAAGGGTGCAGTAATGAAATTCACGCTTTCCTGGCTCAAGGATCACCTTGAAACCGATGCCAATCTCGAGCAGATCTGCGAGCGCCTGACGGCGATCGGGCTGGAAGTCGAGGATGTCGATGACAAGGCAGCCTACAAGCCTTTCGTCATCGCAAAGGTCCTGTCGGCGGAAAAACATCCGGAGGCGGACCGCCTGAAGGTTCTCTCCGTCGATGCCGGTCCGGATGTCAACGGCGGCAAGCCGCTGCAGATCGTCTGCGGCGCGCCGAATGCCCGCGCCGGTCTGGTCGGTGCGCTCGCGCGTCCGGGCGATTATGTGCCGGGCATCGATGTGACGCTTGCCATCGGCAAGATCCGCGGCGTCGAAAGCCACGGCATGATGTGCTCCGAAAAGGAGCTGAACATGTCGGAAGACCATAACGGCATCATCGATCTTCCCAAGGATGCCCCGGTCGGCACCTCGTTCGCCGCCTATGCCGGCCTCGACGATCCGATGATCGAGATCAACCTGACGCCGAACCGTCCCGATTGCACTTCGATCTATGGCATCGCCCGTGATCTGGCCGCCTCCGGCCTTGGCACGCTGAAGCCGCGCGCGGAGCCTCAGCTCAAGCTCGAAGGCGAGACCTCGGTCGGCCTGTCGATCGATCTCGATGATGAAAACCTGTGCCCCGGCTTCGGCCTGCGCCTCGTGCGCGGCGTGAAGAACGGCGCAAGCCCGGCCTGGATGCAGACGCGCCTGAAGGCGATCGGCCTGCGTCCGATCAACGCCCTCGTCGACATCACCAACTACATGACCTTCGACCAGGGCCGGCCGATGCACGTCTTCGATGCCGCCAAGGTGAAGGGCAATCTGGTCGTTCGCCGCGCCAGCGAAGGCGAAACGATCCTGGCGCTCGATACCCGCGAGTACAAGCTTTCGCCTAGCAACGTCGTCATCGCCGATGACAACGGCGTCGAATCGATCGGCGGCATCATGGGCGGCGAACATTCCGGTTGCGACGAGAACACCGTCGATGTCCTCATCGAATCCGCTCTGTGGGACCCGATCAACATCGCCAAGTCCGGCCGCGCGCTCGGCATCATCACCGATGCCCGCTACCGGTTCGAACGCGGCGTCGATCCAGACTACATGCTGCCCGGTCTCGACCGCACCACGCAACTGGTGCTGGAACTCTGCGGCGGCACCGCTGCCGAAGCAAAGGTCGTCGGTTACAAGGCATATGAGCCGAAGGTCGTCGATTTCCCCTTCGCCGAGGTCAAGCGCCTGACCGGCCTAGAGATCTCCTCAGAAGAAAGCCGCCAGATCCTCGATCGCCTCGGCTTCACGGTCGAAGGTTCAGGCGAGCGCGTATCGGTGAAGGTCCCATCCTGGCGTCCGGATGTCGATGGCAAGGCCGATCTCGTCGAAGAGGTCATGCGCATCCACGGTGTCGATCACATCAAGCCGGAGCCGCTCGAAAGCATCGGCAGCGTCAATGGCAAGATCCTGACGACGTTGCAGATCCGCACCCGCACGGCCAAGCGTGCACTCGCTGCCCGCGGCATGCTGGAAGCGGTCACCTGGTCGTTCATTCCGGAAGGACAGGCGAAGCTGTTCGGCGGCGGCGCACCGTCGCTGAAGCTCGCCAACCCGATCGCCGCCGATATGTCCGACATGCGTCCGTCGCTGCTGCCGGGTCTGTTGACCGCTGCCCAGCGAAATGCCGACAAGGGCTTGGGCGACGTGGCGATCTTCGAAGTCTCCGGCACCTACGAGAACGACACGCCGGAAGGCCAGCGTCGCGTTGCCGGCGGTATCCGCCGCGGCACGGCCTCGATCAATGGCGCAGGCCGCCTCTGGTCGAACGGTGCCAAGGGCGGTGGCAAGCCGGTGGATGTCTATGATGCCAAGGCCGATGCGCTGGCGGTGATCGAAGCCTGCGGCTTGCCGATGTCGAACGTGCAGATCGAACAGGGTGGTCCCGCCTGGTATCACCCGGGCCGCTGCGGCACGATCAAGATGGGTCCGAAGATCGTGCTCGGCACGTTCGGCGAATTCCATCCGAAGACGCTGTCGGCACTCGATGTCTCAGGCGCTCTCTGCGGCTTCGAGGTCTATCTCGATGCCATGGCCGAGCCGAAGAAGAAGGCGACCCGTACCAAGCCGCCGCTGGAGCTATCGCCCTTCCAGGCCGTCAAGCGCGACTTCGCCTTCGTGGTGGAATCGACTGTCGAAGCCGGTGCCATCGTCAAGGCCGCAACCAGTGCCGACCGCAAGCTGATCTCGGGCGTCAATGTGTTCGACGTCTTCGAAGGCGCGTCAGTGGGCGAGGGCAAGAAGTCGGTCGCGATCGAGATCCTGATCCAGCCGGTCGACAAGACACTGACGGACGAGGATTTCGAGGCACTTACTGCCAAGATCGTCGCCAATGTCGTCAAGGTCACCGGCGGCGTGCTGCGCGCCTAACCGGCGCGCTGGTACCGCCATTCCTGTGTCCTGCCGCCATATCCATAGGATGCGGCGCGGACGTCCTGAACATAGATGTAACTCTCCTCATGCAGATCGCCGAGGAGAGCCGCAAATCCCTCAAAGGCCGCCTGGATAGAGGCGGCCTTTTCGCTTTTGGTATTGGTTTTGTGGGTTTCAAACGGGCGTGGTAACTTCACAAGAATCGTGAAGGAAGGGCCGGTGCGCAAGCCAAATTCCATGAAGGGGCTGGAGGAGCTAGGCCGGGTCAGGCTGTCGGAAAACTTCTTCTTCCGCGATTTCCTGTTTTCCGAGATTGCCGCAGTCTATGGCATGGCCAATGTCCCTGATGATCCTGATCTCGCGATCGAGGCAGGACGGTGTCTCTGTCAGGAGCTGCTGGAACCGCTGCAGGCGACATTCGGCCGGCTGCATGTGCGCTCAGGTTACCGCGCAGCTGAAGTCAACGCCTTCGGCAATGCCCGGGGATTAAACTGCGCCACCAATGCCGCCTCGTCTGCAGACCATATCTGGGATCTTCGCGATGCCGATGGCTGCATGGGGGCAACGGCCTGTATCGTGGTCCCATGGCTGATCGACAATGTCAGCGAGGAGGGCGACTGGCGAAAGCTGGCCTGGTGGATCCACGATCACCTTCCCTATGCCTCGCTCTGCTTCTTCCCGAAACTCTGGGCTTTCAACATCCAGTGGCACGAGCGGCCGGTGCGCCGGATCACGAGCTATGCCCAGCCCCGAGGGCTCCTGACCAAGGCCGGAATGGCCAACCATGGCGGCGACCATTCGGAATGGTACCAGGGCTTTCCGAATGTGAGGCGATAGCCAGCGGTGTCAGGAATGCAGGTGGTAAAGCTTGCTAACAATGACCCAGCGACCATTCACCTTCAAAAGAGAGAGGTAGTCGGTAAATCGGAGGCCGGCAAATTCATCGATAAGTTTGACGCTCGCTGCGTCGCCGGTGATATCCAGGGCAAGGATCTCGATCAGAGGCTGCGTTCCCGCCGGCGCTGGGCCTTCTGAGGCGACCGCTGCGACAAATTCGGCCACGGACAGCCACTCGACCGCATTGTCGTAGTTTCCGATGATCGAAGCTTTTGGGTGAAACGCTTTGCGGAGCGCGCCTTCGTGCGCAAACGTCATCCCGTCCACGTAAAGATGCACGACCGACTGCACTGCCTGCTCTTCAGACATGACGAGGCCCTCCCCAGGCTCTACGATAGCAGAACCCGGGGAAGGCTCAACACTCACATTTTCATCTTCTCGCGCAGCGCATCGATGCGCTTGGAGGCTTCGGCCTTGGACAGATCTTCGGCGAAAGCGTCGGGATCCTTCGCCTGCTCACTGAGGGTCTTGAGATAGGAGCCCTGGGCGCCGGTCATCGGCTCATCACCGGTGACCCAGTCATCCGGGTCCTTCTCGGTGTTCGATGCGGGATCCGGGTCAGTCTTCGGGTTATGTATGTCGCTCATAGTTTCCTCACCGTTTGGATGTTCTTTAAACGTTCTCGGTGAAACGAAGTTCCATCAACGGCGTGGCGTCCATGCCGCCTGTCCGCCGTAACGGGCGCCGGCGATCTTGTCGGGAGACAGCATGTCGTCGAGGCGCTTCACATCGTCGGCGGTCAGCACGACATCGGCAGCCGCGGCATTCTGCTCCAGATTGGGGATTTTGCGCGCGCCGGGAATAGGCACGATGAAATCGCCCTTGGCGAGCACCCAGGCAAGAGCAAGCTGCGCCGCCGTGATGCCCTTTTCCGCCGCCATCTGTTCGACAAGCCGGACCAGTGCGAGGTTCGCTTCCATGTTCTCCGCCTCGAAGCGCGGCATGGTGCGGCGAAGGTCACCCTCGCCGAATTCCGACGTGTTCTGGATCTTGCCGGTCAGGAAGCCGCGGCCGAGCGGGCTGAACGGCACGAAGCCGATCCCAAGTTCGCGGCAGGTATCGAGCACGTCGCCCTCAGGGTCGCGGGTCCACAGAGAGTATTCGCTCTGCAGCGCCGCAATCGGGTGCACGGCATGGGCGCGCCGGATGATATCAGGGCTTGCCTCCGACAGGCCAAGCGCGCGCACCTTGCCTTGTTTCACCAGCTCGGCCATCGCTCCGACCGTCTCCTCGATCGGCACGTCAGGATCGACGCGGTGCTGGTAGAAGAGGTCGATCACGTCGATGCCGAGGCGTTTCAGCGAGGCTTCGGCAACTGCGCGCACCTGCTCCGGCCGGCTGTCGAGACCGGACATCGCGCTCGAGTCCTTTTTAGCGGGATCGATCCTGAACCCGAACTTGGTGGCGATCACCACTTTATCGCGGAACGGTTTCAACGCCTTGCCGACCAGCTCCTCATTCACGTAGGGACCATAGACTTCGGCCGTGTCGAAGAAATTGACGCCGATCTCGACGGCGCGGTGCAATGTCCTGATCGACGTCGCCTCATCCTGCCCGCCATAGGCATGGCTCATGCCCATGCAGCCAAGGCCAATCGCCGAGACCGTCAGTTCAGTTCCAAGTTTGCGTGTCTGCACGGGAATTCTCCAGGTTGGGCTTTACGGAAGGATCGATCAGGCGCCGGCCTCGTTGAGCAGCGTCATCTGAGCGTCGGTAAGCGTGAGCCTGCCGGCCGCAAGGATCGCCTCAAGCTGCTTCAGGCTGGTGGCGCTGGCGATCGGCGCAGTAATGCCCGGCCGTGCGGCAACCCAGGCGATCGAAATCGCGGCTAGGCTTTCGCCGGTTTCCGCAGCCACCTGGTCGAGTGCTGCAAGCACCTTCAGGCCCCGGTCGTTGATATAGTCGGGCATGCGGTTGCCGCGCGTCTTGCCTTCGGCATCTTCAGCCTTGCGATACTTGCCCGTCAGGAAGCCAGCCGCCAGCGCGTAGTAGCTGATGACGCCGATGTCTTCGGCGATGCAGAGGTCCGCAAGCGGGCCTTCGAATTTGTTGCGGGTGTAGAGATTGTATTCCGGCTGCAGCACGTCGTAACGGGGTAGGCCGTTTTTGTCCGCAGCGTCGAGCGAAGCCTGCAACTGTTCGGCACTGAAGTTAGAGCAGCCGATCGAACGCACTTTGCCCGCATCCTTCAGCTTCGCAAGCGCGCCAAGCGTCTCCTCGTGCGGCGTGTCGTCATCGGGAAAATGCGAAAGGTAGAGGTCGATATAGTCGGTCCGCAACCGCTGCAGGGATTTCTCGACGGCTTCCACCACCCACTTCGCCTTCAGCTTCTTGTCGTCGCCCATGGTGGGGTAACCGAACTTCGTGACGATGACCGCCTTGTCGCGGGCCACCGTGCCGCGCTTCAGCCAGTTGCCGATCACGGTCTCGCTTTCACCACCCTGATGGCCGGGCGCCCATGCGGAATAGACATCGGCGGTGTCGATCGTGTTGAACCCGGCCTCGAAGAACGCGTCCAGCATCTCGAAAGAAGTCTTTTCGTCCGCGGTCCAGCCGAACACGTTGCCGCCGAAAACGACGGGCGAGATGGAAAGTCCGGTACGGCCGAGCAAGCGCATGTCCATGATGGTCTCCAGATAGATGACGTGGGGAAGCGATGAGTGCTGAAGGATGAAACTAGGCTGATTGGATCGACTGTCAAACCGACAAGCGGGCACAAGGTTTCAGCACTGCCGACAACGACAGTTGCCCGCCCGCCCAAGCGGCCCTAGGTTAGCCTCCCAATGACTGTCTGTGAATGTGTGGAGGCACTGCTATGTTGCGTTTTGGAATCCTGTCGACGGCGAAAATCGGACGGGACGCTGTCGTTCCCGCACTGCTAGACGCCGAAAACTGCGTGGTCAGCGCCGTTGCCAGCCGTGACATTGCCAAGGCGCGCGCATTTGCGGACCGGTTCGGCGTGCCACATGCGTTCGGCTCCTATGACGAGATGCTGGCCTCCGACATGATCGATGCCGTCTATATCCCGCTGCCGACCAGCCAGCATGTGGAATGGTCGATCAAGGCGGCCGAGGCCGGCAAGCATGTTCTCTGCGAAAAGCCGATCGCGCTGAAGGCAAGCGAGATCGAGCGACTGATTGCGGCGAGGGATGACAACGGCGTCCTGATTTCCGAAGCCTTCATGGTCACCTACGCGCCCGTCTGGCACAAAGTGCGCGACCTTCTGAAGGAGGGCGCGATCGGCGACCTCAAGCATGTCCAGGGCGCCTTCAGCTATTTCAACCGCGATCCTGATAACATGCGCAACATTCCGGAACTCGGCGGCGGCGCGCTGCCGGATATCGGCGTCTACCCAACGATCGCGACCCGCTTTGTCACCGGTAAAGAACCGGTGCGCGTCCATGCCACTGTAGCGCGCGATCCGGACTTCGGCACGGATATTTATGCAAGCGTCAAGGCAGCGTTTGAGACATTCG
Source organism: Rhizobium sp. Leaf321 (assembly GCF_001423215.1). Taxonomy (NCBI): domain Bacteria; kingdom Pseudomonadati; phylum Pseudomonadota; class Alphaproteobacteria; order Hyphomicrobiales; family Rhizobiaceae; genus Rhizobium; species Rhizobium sp. Leaf321. Next base: position 201,394 of record NZ_LMOF01000006.1, read on the forward strand.
AAATGAGCTTCTACATCTCGACCCAGATGGCGGGTCGCCAGCTCATGGTGTTCCACGGCACAGAGGGCACGATCGAGGTCAAGTCTCCCTTCAATGCCGACCGCTGGGGCGCCGAAGAGATCGAACTCACCAACCAGAAGCACAATGTCTCGCAGATCTTTCGCTTCCCCGACAGCCGCCAGTATCGCCGCCAGGCAGAAGCCTTCGCGAAGGCAGCAAAGGGTGAGGCGGCAGAGATTGTGACGCTCGAGAACTCGCTTCTCAACCAGCGCTTTATCGACGCGATCTACCGCGCCGGTGAAACCGACGGCTGGGAGACGGTCTGACCTAGTTCTTGTGGCGGAAGACGAAGCGGGAATACCCGAAATAGCTGTAGGCCGTTGCTGCAGCCGAGGCGAATACGATCGCCGCAATCGGCTGCAGGAACGGCGCCCGCCACATCAGCAGCGAATAGACGGCGTAATTGATACAGGCCGAGGTGATGCCCACGGCCCAGTATCGAAAGCCCTCTTGCGCAAGCGAGTGCGGCGATGGCTCGAACGTCCGGTTGCGGTTGATGAGCCAGGTAAAGCTCATCGCGGCCATGATCGCAGGAATACGGGCCGCAAACGGACCGAACCCGGCAACCGCGATGAGAAAATACGTCAGTCCAGCATCGATAACGAAGCCGCAGCCTCCGGCCGCCAGGAACCAGAAAAGTCGCTTCATGCGGCGCTCTTGGCGTCCTTGGCAGTCTTGCGGCGGCCGCCCGCAGGCTTCTGCAGGGAGACCGGAGCATGGACGCGTTGCGGCATGCTCATATAGTGGATGCGCAACTGCTCTGACCGCGCCCGTGATACGGAATCGAGGATGAGCCCGGCCGTAAAGACCAGGAACGAGATCAGCATCAGCACCAGCGAGAAGACCCAGGTCGGCATCCGCTCGACCAGGCCCGTCTCGAAATACTCGACCAGCACCGGCGCCATGAAGGCGAGGCTTGCCGCCATGAAGGCAGCGCTGATCGTGCCGAAGAAGGCGAAGGGCCGTGTTTCTTTCATCAGCATTGCAAACATCCAGAGTATCTTCGCGCCATCGCGGAAGGTCGAAAGCTTGGAATGCGATCCTTCCGGACGCCGTCCGTAATCCAGCTCAATCTCGCAGATCGGCAGTTTCAGACGCGATGCATGCACCGACATTTCCGTCTCGATCTCGAACCCGCCTGATACGGCCGGAAAGCTTTTGACGAAGCGACGCGAGAAGGCGCGGTAACCGGAAAAGATATCGGTGAAGTCGCGTCCGAAGATCGTCCGGTAGAGAATGTTGAACAGCCGATTGCCGGTCGCATGGCCCTGGCGTCCGGCATCCGCATGAACGCCGCGGCGGGTGCCGACAACCATGTCGGCGCGCTCGGTCAGGAGCGTGCGGATCAGCTCTTCCGCGTCTTTTGGAGAATAGGTGCCGTCACCATCCGCCATCAGATAGATGTCGGCGTCGATATCGGCAAACATGCGGCGCACCACATGGCCTTTGCCCTGGCGCCGTTCGCGCATCACCTCGGCGCCGGCCAGCATTGCTTTCAGCGCGGTGCCGTCGGTCGAATTGTTGTCGTAGACGTAGATGTGGGCATCCGGCAGGGCCTGCCGGAAGCCATTTACCACCGCTTCGATCGTCGATGCTTCGTTGTAGCAGGGCAGAAGAACGGCGATCTTCAGATCACCCGTCAGGGCATCGGTCATGGTTTTCACTCGATACAAAGAAGACCGCAGACGGCACACGCCGCTTCACCGCTTTACTATTTCTTGGGAAGGTTAAGGCTAGGTTTCGGGCTGGAATATTTCGGGGCGAAAATGCGAAAGCCCCGGAAATCATGGTCGGAGGTGGGGAAGACATGCAGGTCGTTAGCGGGCGCGGTGCGATATCGTTGAGGCTTGCGCCCGTGGTGATGATCTACTGGCTCGCAGTCTCGATCATGGCCCTTGTCATCAAGCTGCCCACCGCGACCGATCTGATCGGTGCCGACAACGACGACATCATGCGGCTGGTTGAAGTCCGCGATCTCCTCGGCGGCCAGGGCTGGTTCGACATGACGCAGTACCGGCTCGGCCTTGCCGACGGCACGCTCATGCACTGGTCGCGGCTGGTCGACCTGCCGATCGCGGCACTGATCAAGTTCTTCTCGCTGTTCATGGCAATGCCGCTGGCCGAAGGTGTCGCGGCAACAGTCTGGCCGATTTTCGTCTCCTTCCTCCTGTTCGTCCCGCTCGGCCTTGCCGGCCGCCGGATCGGCGGCGTGGTCACCCTGCATCTGGCGCTCGGCATCGGCGCGATCTTCGTTTTCACCAACATCAAGTTCCAGCCGGGCGCGCTCGATCATCATAACGTCCAGCTGGCGCTTGCCATGTGGGTCACTGCCATGCTGGTCGATCCGCAGTATCGCCGGTCAAGCTATGCCGTCGCCGGCATTGCGGCGGCGCTGGCGATCGCCGTCGGTGCCGAAACGGTCCCTTTCGTCGCGGCCGCCTGCATCTGCGTCGTGCTGCAATGGGCCTGGCACGGCAGGTCGTTCGCCGGGGCCGCCAGGGCCTTCGGCCTCTGCCTCACGCTTGCGATCTCCGCCGCCTTTTTCGCGACCGTGCCACCCTATCGCTATGCGGTCGTCACCTGCGATAATCTTTCCTTCGGCTTTTATTCGCTGACGGCAATCGGTGGCGCCGGCCTGTTCATTCTGGCAAGCCTGCCCTTGCCCGATAAACGGTTGCTGCGTTTCGGCATGCTGGCGGTCGCCGGCGTCGCCCTTCTTGCCGCAGCCCGCGCAATTGCGCCGGAATGCCTCGGCAATCCGCTGGCAAACCTTGATCCGCTGCTTGTCGAACTCTGGCTGAACGGCGTATCCGAGGCACGCTCGATCGTGGCTGAAATGCGCGACACGCCCGAACTCGTCGGCGGCTTCTATGCCGTGGGCCTTTTCGCCATCCTCGTCTGCCTTGCCCGCATCGCGTGCCGCAGCAAGCTCGAAACCCACGTCGTGCTTCTCGTTCTGCTCCTCGTTTCCTTCGCTGTCGCGGCCATTCAGGTGCGCGGAACGATCTTCTCCAACCTCCTCAGCATCCTGCCGCTGTCTCTGCTGATTGCCGATATCCGCGTCCGTGCCAATGCGGACCGCAACAATCCAGGTCTTGCCGCGGCCTATATCGTCACGGTCCTTGCTTCCGTCCCGGTCGTCTGGGGCGTCGTGGGCATTCTCGTGAAAGAGGGCGTCGGCTCCGTCGACCTCAATATCCTCTCCACCGATAACGCAGGTGAAGAAGGAGAATGCGGCGGGCCGCAGACATGGTCCGCGCTGAATGCCCTTCCGGTCGGCGTTATCGCTTCTCCCTCCAACAGCGGCGCGGAGATCATTCGCTTCACGCGACATCGCGCATTGTCCGCGCCCTATCACCGCAATCAGGGCGGCATGCTGACCGAACTGCATATCGGCTTGGCGCAACCTGATGAAGCCAAGGCCTTTATCGATGGTGCCGGAGTGACTGCTCTCACCTTCTGCAAGAGCGATCCGCAGACCGAGCGGCTGATCGCGACGAAACCTGACGGCCTCTATGCCGCACTCGCCCGGGGTGACATCCCGCCATACCTGCAGCCCGTTGCCACAGGGCCGCTGGATGGGTTCATGATCTACCGGGTTGTGAGAGACTAGCGCGAGATTAAGCGTCGGATGATCCGGAAAGACGGATGAAATCGGCGCAGCCTTCGGTTAGAACAAAGGGCATGACGAGCCCTATCGCCCAAGAATCGCCGACGAACCTCACCGAATTTTCCGTGTCGGAGCTTTCCGGCTCAATCAAGCGCACGATGGAAAATGCGTTCGATCATGTGCGGGTGAGGGGAGAAATTTCCGGTTATCGCGGTCCGCACTCTTCCGGTCATGCCTATTTCTCGCTGAAGGACGACCGCTCGCGCATTGATGCGGTCATCTGGAAGGGCACCTTCTCGCGCCTGCGGTTCCGGCCGGAAGAAGGCATGGAAGTGATCGCGACCGGCAAGATCACCACATTTCCAGGCTCGTCGAAATATCAGATCGTCATCGAAAACCTCGAGCCGGCAGGCGCCGGCGCGCTCATGGCGCTGCTTGAGGAGCGCCGCCGCAAGCTCGGTGCCGAAGGCCTGTTCGATCAGGACCGCAAGCAGCCCCTGCCTTATCTGCCGCGTGTCATCGGCGTGGTGACCTCGCCAACCGGCGCCGTCATCCGCGATATCCTGCACCGCATTTCCGATCGCTTTCCCGTCCATGTGGTCCTATGGCCCGTCAAGGTTCAGGGCGAGGGGTCCGGCGAGGAAGTCGCCGCTGCCATCCGCGGGTTCAACGCGCTCGGGCCAGGTGACGCCATCCGAAGACCAGATGTGCTGATCGTCGGCCGCGGTGGCGGCAGTCTGGAAGATCTCTGGAGCTTCAACGACGAGATCGTCGTGCGCGCTGCAGCCGAAAGCCGGATACCGCTGATCTCGGCCGTGGGCCACGAGACCGACTGGACGCTCCTCGATCACGCCGCCGATGTTCGCGCACCGACGCCGACAGGCGCCGCCGAAATGGCTGTTCCCGTGAAGGCGGATCTCGAAGCTCAGCTCGCCAGCCTGGCCGCCCGGCTGCGGGGCTGCGCAGCGCGCCAGATGGACCACCGCAAACAGTCGCTGCGGGCGCTCGTCCGCGCGCTTCCGTCGCTCGACCAGCTGCTGGCACTTCCGCGCCGACGGTTCGATGAAGCCGCGGCTGGCCTCGGCCGCGGGCTGGAGCGCACGACGGTCGTCAAGCGCCGCGCGTTCGAGCGTGTCTCGTCCGGTCTGCGCCTCGATCTCCTGACGGGCAGGCTCCAGCAACAACGCCAGGCTTTGAACGACCGGCTGCTACGGGCCGATCGTTGCCTGGAGAGAAGAGCGTTGAGCGAACGCGGGCGTCTGTCGCGTTTCGAAGCGTCGCTGAAATCTCTGCCCGCGCGGCTGCTCGGCCAGATCCAGCGCGAGCGTCAACATCTCGTATCGTTCGGGCGCCATGCCGATACCGCTATGTCGCACACGCTCGCGCGCAGCCGTTCGGCCATCTCGGCGCAGGATCGCGTCCTGCAGTCGCTCTCCTACAAGAACGTCCTGCAACGCGGTTTTGCGGTCATTCGAGATGAGAACAACCACCCCCTGACACGGGCCGCTGGCATCGGCGAGGGCCGGGTGATTTCCGTGGAATTCGCTGACGGTCGTATCTCGGCCGTCACGGGCGGCGAGGCACCCGTTGACGATCCGTCGCCCTCCGCACGGCCATCTCAGCCGAAAAAGAAGCTGCCGAAACCGGAAGGTGCCGACCAGCCTGCCAAGCAGGGCACGCTGTTCTAACCCTTGGGCGGCAGCCCATTCAAATCCCCGCCAAGACTTCCTATCTTCTCCACGAAGAGACCTCTCTGGAACACGGCGTTGCAAGCCGCGTTTCCTCGGCAGTTGCAAACGGAGACCATGGCCATGAAAAAAGCATTCGCGACCTCGTTGCTGATCCTCTCGGCGGCAGCTTTCGGCACTCCGGCACTGGCCGGACAGACGAGGGCATCGGAGATCATCTTCGGCAAGGCTTATGACGATAACGTCATCGCGATCCAGTCCGGCTCGCTCACCAGCCGCAAGGACGGGTATTCCGAGTGGTCGGGTTCCGGCAACGAACTGATCATGCGCCGTGCCCAGGCGGAAGTCAGTGCCGACGGCAGCCTGATGCGCTCGCTCGAAGCCCGCGGCATTGCCATCCACAACGTCCTGTCGGTGGAAACCGCTGCCAATGGCGGCAAGGTCGTCTATTACCGTTGATAGTGGCAAAGGCCCGGCAAATCCGGGCCTCGCGTCTCGTGCGTCAGGCCCACTCGCCGGCGCGCATCACAGGCACTTTGGAACCGTCGGCCCTGATGCCGTCGATATCCACCTTGTCGGATCCGATCATCCAGTCGATGTGGATGAGGCTCGAATTGCCGCCCTGCGTCCTGATCTGCTCCGGCGTCAGCGACGCTCCGTCGAGGAAGCATTTCGAATAGCACTGGCCAAGCGCGATGTGGCAGGACGCGTTTTCGTCAAACAGCGTGTTGTAGAACAGGATGCCGCTTGCCGAAATCGGCGAGGAATGCGGCACCAGTGCCACTTCGCCCAGCCGGCGGGCTCCTGCATCCGTATCCAGAACCCGGCTCAGCACTTCCGCGCCCTTGGCGGCACTTGCCTCGACGATGCGGCCGCTCTCGAACTTCACCCTGATGTCGTCGATCAACGTGCCCTGATGCGACAGCGGCTTGGTGCTGGAAACATAACCTTCCACCTTCAGAGCATGGGGCGTGGTGAACACTTCTTCGGTCGGGATATTCGGATTGCAGGTGATGCCGTTCTTCGCCACAGACGCCCCGCCATGCCATTCATGGCCATCAGCCAGGCCAACCGTGAGATCCGTGCCGGGGCCGGTGAAGTGAAGCGCCGAAAAACGTTCGCCGTTCAGCCATGTGGAGCGTTTCTTGAGGTTTGCGTTGTGCGATGCCCAGGAGGCGACCGGGTCGGCCAGATCAACGCGGGAGGCGGCAAAGATCGCGTCGGCCAGCTTGCGCACCGCCACGTCTTCCGGCACGTCCGGAAACACCTGCCGCGCCCATGCCGGGTTTGGGTAGGAAATGATGTTCCAGTTGATGTCGAAATTGGCGATCTTCTCGAGCGCCGGCTTGTAGGCCATCGAATTGGCCTTGTTCGCCCGTGCCACTTTGGTGGGATCTTGTTCGGAGAGCATCATCGGGTTGTCGCCGGAGATCGCCAGCCGCGCCGCGCCATTGGCATAAGCCTTCGCCATGCCTTCGTAGAGCCAGTCCGAGGCCTTGTCGAAGCTCGCATCGGGTGCGAACTCGTAGCGTGCAAGCGTCGCCTCCTCGTCGGAATAGAAGGTGGTGACGAGACCCGCACCGGCCTTGTAGGCGTGGCGGGTCAGGAACCGCACCAGCGGCAAGGCCGCAATCGGCGCCGTGATGACGAGATCCTGGCCCTTCTCCAGCCCAAGCCCAACCTTGACCGCCACTTCGGCAAGCTTTTCGAGTTTCTGGGGATCGATGGCAGTCTGGAAATTCGGCACGATTGTCATGGTGGCCTCTGTTCTTGGAATATCTGTTGCCACGACTTAGGGTGGCGGAGGTGAATGTGAAGTCGATCGACAACGATCATAGTCCCGTCGCTTCACGCAACAAGGCCCGCCGCCATTGCTTTCAGCACGGACTGCGCATCTTTCGGAGCCAGGCGCACCTGAAGCCCTCGTTGGCCACCATTGATGAAGACGTGGTCCTCCTCTAGAGACGTCGCCTCGATCGCCGTCGGGACGAGCTTCCTCTGTCCGAACGGGCTGATGCCGCCGACACGATAACCGGTTATCCGTTCCGCATCGGCCGGCTTCATCATGGCCGCAGACTTGCCGCCGAAGGCCGCCGCAAGCTTCTTCATCGAGACCTCCCGGTCGGACGGGATGACAACGCAGACCGCCTTGCCGTCCACCTCCGCCATCAACGTCTTCAGGACACGGCATGGCTCTTCGCCGATCGCCTCGGCTGCCTGAAGCCCGATGCGTTCGGCGTTCGGATCATAGTCATAGGTAACCGTCGTGAAGCTCACGCCGGCCTTCTCGAGCACTTCGGTTGCGCGGGTCACCTTGGACATGAATTCAGGTCTCTGTGAATGTCGCGGCGTAGCTTTCCGGTTTGAAGCCGACGACCAGTTTTCCATCCGCTTCCAGTATGGGCCGCTTGATCATCGATGGCTGAGCCGCCATCAGCGCAATCGCCTTTTCCCGGTCGAGATCCAGCTTGTCCGTCTCGGGAAGTTTCTTGAATGTGGTGCCTGCGCGGTTCAGCACCTGTTCCCACCCGGCGCGCGCCGTCCAGTCGTCAAGATGATCGTGGTCGATGCCGAGCGCCTTGTAGTCGTGGAAGGTGTAGGCAACGCCCTTCTCATCCAGCCAGGCGCGGGCCTTCTTCATGGTGTCGCAGTTCTTGATGCCATAGATGATGATCGCCATGAAAACCTCTTCCGTTGATGACGATCGATAGCAACCGCACCTCGGTTTAGGCAAGACATGGATGCCGTGAGGTCCGTGCCATGTGATTGGCGCATGCCTCCTCTGTGAGCTTGTCGATTGTATGGGCACAATGTGCAGCCTATTTTAGGAACATCACAAGGAGAGATCAAATGTCTGCATCTATCAAGAACCGCGTTGGCGCATTCGGTCGTGCATTTGCACTGTTCGGCGCTGCCGTCTCCGCATCCGCTGCTGTCGAGAACAACCGTCGTCCGCACGCCCGTGACCTCGAGATCCTCGGCATCGATCCTCAGGCTTTCCGCAAGGTTCGCTAATCATACTTCCAAAGACCGCCCGGCGGGAAAGCTCCTGCCGGACACGTGTGGCGTAACACTTCGCCACACCACGAGCGCTGATGATATGACCCGGCTGAGACCTTCAGCGAGAGCAGGTCACCATCCCGCTTAACGCATGGCTTGTTTCGCAAGTCGATAGGCGTTCAGGACACAAACTTCCCCGCAGAAATATTGGTACTAGGCCAGGCGTGCGCAAGCAGCCTGATAGCGTAGCCGCAGCTGGCGTCGCGCCAACTCAGCTCATCAGCATCTTGTAGGCGCAATAGACGGCGATCAGCACGACGGCGCCGATCAGTGCGATCTTCCCGAGCCGCTTCTCGATGAAGTGCCGGATGCTCTCGCCATGGCGACGCAGGAGCCATGCGAGGAGAAAGAAGCGGGCACCGCGGGTCACCACGGCCGCCGCGATGAACAGCCAGATATTGACATGCACGGCACCGGACAGGATCGTGACCACTTTGATCGGCGGCAGATGCGCAAAGCCTGAGGTGACCAGCATCAGCAGGATCGTCTCGTAGGTGATGCCGGATTTCAGCTCGTTGAACGTATCGAGTTTGCCCCAGAATTCGAGGATCGGCACGGCGATCGCATCGAAAGCGAAAAACCCGATCCACCAGCCCGCAATGCCACCCAGCACCGAAAACGTCGTGGCGATCAGGGCGTAGCGCCAGGCGCGCTCAGGCCTTGCGAGCGCCATGGGCAGAAACAGCACATCCGCCGGCACCAGAAAGACCGAGCTTTCGACGAAAGCGATGACCGCAAGCCACACGCTTGCGGACTTGCGGGCGCTGAGCGCCATCGTCCAGTCATAGAGGCTGCGGAGCATCGCGATATCCAGGAAGGGATTGGGGTGTGACAGGCAGCCGAGTGCTGCCGCCGGTCACGAAACGCCTATTCCCACTCGATCGTGCCGGGCGGCTTGCTCGTCACATCGTAGACGACGCGGTTGATGCCGCGCACTTCGTTGATGATTCGGGTTGCCGCACGGCCAAGGAAGTTCATGTCGTAGGGGTAGAAGTCCGCCGTCATGCCGTCGACCGAGGTCACGGCGCGCAGCGCACAGACGAAGTCGTAGGTGCGGTAGTCGCCCATCACGCCCACGGTCTGCACCGGCAGAAGCACGGCAAATGCCTGCCAGATCGTGTCGTAGAGACCGGCCTTGCGGATTTCGTCGAGATAGATCGCATCCGCCTTGCGCAGAATATCGAGCTTTTCTCGGGTAATGGCACCGGGGCAGCGGATGGCAAGGCCTGGACCCGGGAACGGGTGGCGGCCGATAAAGCTTTCCGGCAGGCCGAGCTCACGGCCCAGAGCGCGCACTTCGTCCTTGAACAGTTCGCGCAGCGGCTCCACCAGCTGCATGTTCATGCGCTCGGGAAGGCCGCCCACATTGTGGTGGCTCTTGATGGTGACCGACGGGCCACCGGAGAACGAAACGCTTTCGATGACGTCAGGATAGAGCGTGCCCTGCGCGAGGAAGCGCGGAGCGCCCTTGCCGTCGGAGGCGATCTTGGCGGCTTCCGCTTCGAAAACCTCGATGAACAGGCGGCCGATCGTCTTGCGCTTGACCTCAGGGTCGGAAACGCCGGCCAGCTGCGTCAGGAACAGGTCGGATGCATCCACGGCAACGAGCGGGATGTTATAGGCATCCCGGAACATGCCGACAACCTGTTCGGTCTCGCCCTGACGCATCAGGCCGTGGTCGACATAGATGCAGGTCAGCTGGTCGCCGATCGCTTCATGGATGAGAATGGCTGCAACGGATGAGTCGACGCCGCCGGACAGGCCGCAGATGACGCGCTCGGAGCCCACCTGTTCCTGGATCTTGCGGATCATTTCGGCCTTGTAGGCCGCCATGGTCCAGTCGGACTTCAGGCCGACAATCTTGTGCACGAAATTGGACAGCAACTTAGCGCCATCAGGCGTGTGCACCACTTCCGGATGGAACATCGTCGTGTAATAGCGACGGCTCTCGTCGGCAGCGATCGCGAACGGCGCGTTTTCGGATGTGGCGATCACTTCGAAGCCATCAGGTAACTGCGTGACGCGGTCGCCGTGGCTCATCCACACGGGATAGCGGCCGCCCTGTTCCCAGAAACCATCAAACAGCGGGCTGGATTTCTTGATCTCGACGTCGGCGCGGCCGAATTCCGCGGCATGGCCACCCTCGACGACGCCGCCGAGCTGGGTTGCCAGCGTCTGCTGGCCGTAGCAGATGCCAAGGATCGGAACGCCGCTGTCGAACACAGCCTGCGGTGCGCGCGGGCTACCCTCTGTCGTGACCGATGCCGGGCCGCCGGAAAAGATCACGCCCTTCGGCGCCATCCTGTCGAAGGCGTCCGCTGCACTTTGAAACGGGTGGATCTCGCAATACACACCCGCTTCGCGCACGCGGCGCGCAATCAGCTGCGTCACCTGGCTGCCGAAATCGATGATGAGAATGCTGTCGGGATGAGCTACCAAGGGTGTTGTCTGGGTCATGGCGAGCCTTTAGAGAAAAACTGGCTTTTGTGCAACTGCGTCAGAGCGCCAAATCGCCGCTTTCGAGGGCGTTTTCGAGCCGGTCGATCACTGCTGCAAGCTTCTCGTCGATCACATGAAGATATTCCGTCCAGTTGTCGACATGCTTCAGCTCCGCCTTGCCGTCGGAAATGCCCCGCAGACCGATCAGTGGAAGACCGAAAACCTGGCAGCATCGCAGCACGGCAAAGGTCTCCATGTCCACCATGTCGGCGGCCACGAGATCATAAGCTGATCCCGAAACGATATTGCCGCCCGTCGAAAGCGACGCTTCCGCAATGCCGGGGATGCGAAGCGGCATCGGAACGATCGCCGGGTGATCGAGAAACGGTGTGCGTCCCTTTTCGAAACCGAGCGGGGAGGCGTCCATGTCGCGATAGGCAACGGAGGATACCTGGTAGACCTCCGTCTGCTCGAGACTGCGCGAGCCGGCGGACCCGAGTGAGACGACCAGATCCGGCAACCGGCTTTCCACCTCCAGCCGTGTCAGTGCACGCGACAGCATGACCGCTGCCTCCACCGGGCCTACACCGGTCATCAGCGGCTTGATACGGGTTTTGAGATGCGGACCATATTCGGCATCGACGGCCATGACGAACATGATCTGCCTGCCAGAAACTGCCTTAAGCTCGAAATTCATCCGACGATATCATGCCTGCCGCGGATGACCATCATCGATGCGGTCATGGACGCAATGAGTTTTGCCGGGCCGTCACCGATCGCATAACCGCGCCCGTCCGCAACGATGATCGTCGAGCCGGGCTTGGTGATTTCGCCGCGAAACAGAAAGCGATCTCCACGTCCCGGCGACAACAGGTTCACCTTGAACTCGATCGTCAGGATCGAGGCATCAGGCGCAATCGTCGTGTAGGCGGCATAGGTGCAGGCCGTGTCGAGGGCCGCGGAAATCACGCCGGCATGCAAAAACCCATGCTGTTGGGTCAGCTTCTCGCTGTAGGGCAGCTCGATCTCGATCATCGCCTGCTCGACCCGGGTGAGCTCCGCATCAAGCATTGCCATCGCGCCCTGCCGGTCAAAACTCTGGCGAATACGCTCGCGAAAATCGCCTGTTTCGAGAATGCTCATGCCTGCCCCTTTGATCGAGGCAAGGTGCCATGCCGGGCCGGTATCGGCAAGCCGGTTTGGTCTCGGCTCGTCAGTTGAGCATCACGATCGAGAGGTTGAGCATCGTCGCAAACGCGACCCACAGCGCGTAGGGCACGAATAGGAGCGCGGCGGTTCGGTTGGGCTGCCAGCTCATGGCGATGAAGAGCAGGATGAAAGCCAGCATCGCCACGATGATGGTAAGGCCGAGAACCGGGTTCTGCATTCCGAAAAAGGCCGGAGACCAGAGCAGGTTCAGGACGGCCTGCACCGCAAACATGACCAGCCTTCGAGTGTTGTTCTGGTCGTACCACGTGGATGCGAGCGCTGCCCCGATCATGCCATAGAGAACCGTCCAGACCGGTCCGAAGATCCAGTTCGGCGGATTGAAGAACGGCTTGTTCAGCTGTTGGTACCACTCGCCGGGAATGTTGCTGACGCCGCTGATCACGCCGACGGCGACGGAGGCGATGATGAAGAGACCGTAGACGATAGGTTTGCGCATGAGCCCTCAGATAGAGCGGTTGGAGCGGTCGAAAAGATCATCCGATGCGAACGATGTGCTGGTCCCAGGCTATCCGGCTTTTGGTCTCGTTGAAACGTCCGTCATAGGTCGAGACCGCGATGCCGTGCGCGGCCGGTGCCACGCCTGCAGCCTCCCGCACCGTCTCTTCCCTCAGCACCTTGCCGGTCCTTGCATCGAGCGTCACCGCGGCACCGCCAACCGGCGATGTCAGGCCGACCAGCCCCTCGCGACGATTGACGGCAATCGCGCCCACATAGTTGCCGAGCCGGACCGTTGTCGGCTCGGGCAGGTCGAGAAATGCGATGTCCTCGCCTTTCGAAAACCAGCCGGCAAGCGGCGGCAATGCATTGCGCGCACCTTCCCACTGGCAGGCGAACCAGATCCGGCCACTTTCGGCAATGTCGAGATGTCGGGTGGACAGCTGGGATAGCGCCGGCGGCATCCGGTGTTTCTGGATCAGCGCGCCGGATCTTGCGTCCAACAGCACCAGCGAAGGCTCCATGCGATCGAGATTGAGCTTGGTGCGGCCGAAATCCGGATGCGTCTCGATACCGCCATTGGCAATGACCAGCATCGACCCGTCATCGGAGACGGTCATATCGTGGGTGCCGACACCATGGGCATCGAATTCGCCGATGCGGCGGAAGCCGTCGGTTCCGTCATAGACCCCGATCATGCCGCGATTGCCGTCGAAATCATTCTCGCTCGCGTAAAGCCTGGTACCATCAGGCGAGAAATGCCCGTGCCCGTAGAAGTGTCGCCCCTCCGGCGCGGTGATCATGACGGGCTCTGCCTTGCGTGCCGCATCGAACACCATTGCGAACGTGCCGGGCCGTCGGGCAAAAGCGACCGTTCGACCGGTCGCCTCACTGAACGCCATGCCATGTGCCCGCGCGGGCAGGGCCACACGGTCGATGATTTCGCCGCGCTCCGACACGGTCGCAATGCCGAACGAACCATCGGGCGCACGAAAACCCGAGGCGTAGACTGCGTCCGCCCGTTCCAGCGCCATCAGCGCGCCCGGTTGAAGCGCCGCGGTAAAGGCGACGCCGGCAGCCTTCAGGAAGCCGCGTCGATCTATCGTTTCGCCGCGCCAGCTCATGGCCTAGTCGCCGTCTGCAAACGAGAAGCCGGAGGAAAGCCCGATCGCGCCGCCATAGCCGTCGTTCAGCTTGGCAATCACGTCCTTGCCGCCGTCGAGAAGCGATTGCAGCTTTGCCTGTTCACCGGGGTTTTCAACCGCCAATTCGATATTGGGCATGACGGTGCGGGCCGTGGCGATCATGGACTGCAATCTCGCCTGCGTGGCCGCGACGACCGGCTGATCCTTTTCCTGCAACAGCTCGACCATGCCCGACGTGGCAAGCAGCTTCGACAATCCGTCGAGATTGCCGTGCAGGCTGTCCCAAGTGTTCTGCGAACGCCAGAACAGCGCCTGTTTCGGAAACGTCGCCTTGCCTGCCCCCTTGTAGAATGTCTCGATCCGCTGATCGCGCACGGCCTCCGCGCCATGGACCAGAATGCCCAGCAACGCGGTTATCGCCTCGCCGCCTGTGCGAAAGGCCGGGTTGTCGGGTCCCGGCTGCTCCCAGGTCTTGGCGATGCCATCTGGCGCATCCCAGATGCCGGCGACGTCCTTTGCGACATTGGCGACGTTCTGCGCGGCCGCGGCGGCATAGCGGCAGCGAAACGCATTCTCGGCCTCCAGAAGATCGCGATCGGCATTGGTGCCGTAAAGCAGATATTCGAGTGCGCCGAGCCCCTGCGTCGCGACGCTTTTCGTGGCAAGCGTCGCAGGGTCCGTCGCTGTCTCGTCCTTCTTGGCAAGCACAGCCTGCACCTGCTTCAGACCAGTGCTCTTGCGGTCGGGATAAAACAGAACCCGCTCGAACCGGTTCTGCTCGATGATCGGTCCGGTTCGGACGATCTCGATCGAACCCCAGCTGACGACGAGCGCGCGGAATGCAGTTTTGACGACGTTGAGATTGGCGACCGAAGGCGCCTTGCAGAGGGCACTGCTCTTGTCGGCCATATCCTGCGCTGAGGTCTCGAAGGCGTCATAGCCCGGCCGGATAAAGCCGTTGACGGCCGCGGTCATCACTTTTGTGACGGTAGCAGCCGGAAGCTCGACTGCCGGCACGCTGTCGGCATCCTGTGCCTGCGCCGTTGCGGACAGCAGAAGAGCCAGGCCGGCCGCGAAGATCATGCGCATCAGAGTGACTCCAGGAAGGTGAGAAGAGAAGCGCGATCGTCCTTGGGAAGCGATGCAAAGGCCTCGCGTGCCTTCTGCGCCTCGCCGCCATGCCAGAGGATTGCCTCGGTCAGGTTTCGCGCCCGCCCGTCATGCAGGAAGAAGGTGTGCCCATTGACGGTCTGCGTCAAGCCGATGCCCCAGAGCGGTTGGGTTCGCCATTCCTGCCCGTTCGCCACACCCACCTGCTGCCCATCGGCAAGGCCTTCGCCCATATCGTGCAGCAGGAAGTCGGAATAGGGCCAGATCAGCTGGAACGCATGCGCCTTGTTTCCCGCATCGCGGCGGGTCACGAATTTCGGCATGTGGCAGGAAGCACAGCCCGCCTGATAGAATAGGTGCTTGCCTTTCAGCACGCCCGCATTGCCGATATCGCGTCGGGCAGGCACGGCCAGATTTTCCGAGTAGAAGGTGACGAGTGGCAGCACCGGATCGGGCGCTTCCACCGGACCCAGCCTCGGCTGCACACCGGTCGGCAGGGCCAGACAGTCGCCTTGCGCCTTCCGGCAGTCGCCGTGATCGAACGGATCGTCCGGTGTCGAAATGCCGATATCGCCGACGAAAGCCGATGAGCTCTGGTCGCGGATGGACGCATTCTGCGCCTTAAAGCCGAAACGCCCGATCTTCAGCTCGCCGCTCTTGTGGTCGCGCACCAGCGCGGCCTTGCCCGAGATACCATCGCCATCGGTGTCGTCAGGATCGGCGTTGGCAAGCAGGTCGGCCTCGTGGATCGCCTGGATGAGACCCATGCCGATCATCGGCGGGGCCACGCGCGGCGAAAGCGTGACGTCGCCCTCCATCGGGCCAAACCCCAGATCAGCAACCGAATAGCTGGGCTTGCGCAAAGTGACCACCTCGCCATCGGCAAGTGTCACCGGCAGGTCCTGATAGGCGATCTGCAGTCTGCCTTCGGCCTGAAGGCCGGGGACCGCCAGATCCTGCAACTGCTCGCCATAGACCGCGTCCGGAAAGTTGAGCTTGCGATAATCGGCGATCACCGCGCGTTCTTCGTCGGTCCGGGCCGGGCGGGCCAGCCGCAGGAACATCGATGTCGCGTCTGCGGCACCTTCTGGCGGATGCCCGCGGCCGTCCTTCAGGTGGCAGCTCTGGCAGGCCCGCGCATTGAACAGCGGCCCCAACCCGTCAGAGGCCTGGGTCGACGAGGGGGAAGACACCCAGAGCTTGGTGAACAGCGCATTGCCGAGCTTGAACTCCTGCTCTTCCTCGAACGTGATATTGGCGGAAAAATGCGAGAAGATATTGCCGTTGACGCTGGCCTTGGTCGTTGCCCCGCCGCCGGCCATCAGCTCGAACTGCTCAGGCTTGGAGAAGTCCGTCGTGGCACGCGTCACGCTCTCCACCCGCTTCTGGTCTTTCGGGTTGAGATCGGTGCGCGACGTCGGAAAAATGCTGTCGCCACCGGTGGCGACGATGGGGATCAGAAACAGAGCGCCTGAAAGCAGCGGCAAAACCAGACGATACCAGTAGCCGCTTTTCCCGGCTCCGTTCCCGCGATGGGGAAGGCAGCCACGCGCGAGCTCGTCGTCCAGCGGGTGCTGGGGACAAGCCGGGGAGTGGTTATGCCCCTCCCGCGTTTGGGGAGGGGTGGGGGAGGTGACGTTCTTCATCGCAATCGCTTGGCAACCGCTTCAGCGGCTTACTGGAACACCGCATCGGGATTGTCGAGGCTGTCGGAGCCCTCGAGCTCAACCTTGCCGAGATCGAGCGACGCTACGACGCGCTCGATCGTCTTGGTCTGGTCGATCAGGCCATCGATCGCTTTCTGGACGACGGCGTTCCCGTCGGCATTGTTCTCGCCGATCATCTGGTCATAGGCCTCGACCTTCTGGGCACGGTCGGCCATCGCGTTCATGGCCGCAAGCGTCGCGTCCAGCTTGCCCTTCATCTCGTTGTCCAGCGCCTTGTCCTTGGCCAAGACGAGGTCCGAAAGCGAAGCACCGGTCATCTTGGTGCCGTCGATGCGGGTATATTCTCCCGTATAGGCCGACTTGATGCCGATCGCGTCGTTCAGGTGCGAGGCATAGGTGTTGTCGGAGAAGCAGTCATGCTCTTCTTCCGGATCATGCAGCAGCAGGCCGAGCTTCATCCGTTCGCCGGCAAGCTCGCCATAGGAAAGCGAGCCCATGCCGGTCAGGATAGCGCTCAGACCCTTCTTGCCATTGGCCTCGACAGTCCTGGTAGCCTTGCCCTTGGGGCCCCACGCCACAACCATGTCCTTCAGATCGGCAACCAGCAATGCGGTTGCCGCTTTCAGGTAGGCGGCGCGACGGTCGCAATTGCCGTTGGTGCATTCGGTCTTGCTGTAATCCGTATAGGGGCGCGTACCGGCGCCAGGCCCGGTGCCATTGGTATCTTGGCCCCACAGCAGAAACTCGATCGCATGGTACCCGGTCGCCACATTCGCCTCGATCTCGCCGGCCTCATGCAGGCTGCGAAGGGTCTTCGTGGTGATCTTGGTCGTGTCGAGCGTCTTGCCGTTCACCTTGATCTTGGGGTTGGCAATGATGTTGGCCGTATAGAGCGCGTTCTCGTCGCTTTCGGTGCCATAGGAGGGGTCGACGTAATCGATCAGGCCTTCATCCAGCGGCCAGGCGTTGACCTTGCCTTCCCAGTCGTCAACGGCAGAATTGCCGAAGCGATAGACTTCGGTCTGCTGGTAGGGAACACGCGCCGCGATCCAGGCTGCTTTCGCCGCCTTCAGCGTTTCCTCGCTTGGGCTTGCAATCAGCCCGTCGATGGCCTTTTCGAGGCTTTGCGCTGATATCAGCGAATCCTCGAACTTGGCATGCGCCAGCTCGGAATAATGCTTGAGCACGGCGGCCGGCTTCGTGTCGGCGCGCGCTGCCGTTAATGTAGTCGATGCGGCGAGAAGCGCCAGTGCGGCGCTGAAAGCGAATTTGCGGATCATGTCCCTCTCCATTGCGGCGTCGTTTGAAAACGAGGCTGCCTCAAAGGCTCATCGCGCAAATCTAAACTTGTGTCAAATGATCTAGTTTAGAATGCTTTCAGGGTAAATCCGCAAGACAAGTCCCGCTCAAACCTTGCGTTGCATGCGGCAGAAAAAGAATCCGTCCGTATCGGTACTTGCGGGAGACAGTGTCACCGTCGCTGCATCCTTGGCGCGAGGCGTGGCCGCGTCGTTGCCGAAGATTTTTGCCCACTGGTCGGCCGCCGGCACGATCGAGAACTCGGGGTTCTCCTCACAGAAACGGACAGCCTGCTGGTCGTTTTCTTCCGGCAGGATCGAACAGGTCACATAGAGAAGCGCGCCGCCCGGCTTCACGAAAGCGGATGCTTCGGAAAGTGCGTCCTGCTGCTGCGCAATGCGCTCGTCGAGGTTCTTCTGCGTCAGCCGCCATTTCGTGTCGGGGCGACGGCGCCACGTTCCCGTGCCGGTGCAGGGCGCATCGACCAGAACTGCGTCAAGCTTGTTCCGGAGACCTTCAAGCTGGCGTGCATCGTCGTGAACCTGAACATTGCGGGTGCCGGCCCGACGCAGGCGCTCGATGATCGGCGCCAGCCGCTTGCGGTCGGTATCGTAGGCGTGAACCTGGCCCTTGTTGTTCATCGCAGCCGACATCGCCAGCGTCTTGCCGCCGCCACCGGCGCAATAGTCCAGCACCTGATGGTTCTCGGCAGGCTGTACGAGCTCGGCCACGATCTGCGAGCCCTCGTCCTGCACCTCGAACCAGCCCTTCTGGAAGGAAAGCTCGGCGGTGATATTGGGAAGCCGGGAAGCACCTTCGCCGGCAGCGATCCGGATGCCGTTGCGGGCAATGCGCGCAGGCTTGGCACCGGCGCGGTCCAGCGCCTTGACCACCTTGTCGCGCGACGCCTTCAGCGTGTTGGCGCGCAGATCAAGCGTCGGTCGGGTGGCAAGTGCCTTTGCCTCGGCCAGCCAGTCGTCGCCAAAATTTGCTTCGAAGGAAGGCTGAACCCAGTCCGGAATGTCGCCCTGGATGTGAAGCGGCGCGTCTTCCAGCTTGCGGGAGGAAAAGGCGGCGATATGCGCTTCGGTCAAAACCGGCGGCGCGAAACGGTCGTCGGCAAAGTCGGCAGCCAGGGTTTCCGGAGAATATCCCCACTGGCGAAGGAGAACCGCATAGGCCAGTGCGACAGCACTGTCGTCATCCATGATGAATGCGTGGCTGAGCCGCATGCGCAATGCGTCGTAAACGATGTTACCGATTGCGGCGCGGTCGCCGGATCCGGCAAAGCGGTGCGCGAGGCCCCAGTCCTTCAGCGCGTCGGCGACGGGGCGTCTGCGTGCCTCGATATCCGCCAGTACGTCGATTGCTCCGGCTACTCGTCCGCCCAGTCGCATGTCATTCTCCGTCTCGGTTGAACCCGTGTGGGGTGGGTCGTAACCGCGAACGGTCGAAAGGGCAAGTGCAGCACGTCAGGCGTTCAAAGCTCTGGTGCCTCAGCCGTCGACGTCCTTGATGCCCTTGCCGGAGATCTTCTGGCTGGAAGCGCGGGTGTCGGCAACGATCTGGTAGCAGACCTGCGCAGTGCCCGAAGAGACCATGCCGATATCCTTGGCTGCGGCTTTCGAAACGTCGATCACCCGGCCGCGAATGAACGGACCGCGATCGTTGATGCGCACGACGACGCTTTTGCCGTTGCGCTTGTTGGTCACGAGAACCCTGGTGCCGAAGGGCAGCGAGCGATGTGCGGCGGTCAGCTTGGCGGCGTTCATCCGCTCGCCAGAAGCGGTCTTCGAAGAAAGAGCATACCAGGATGCATGGCCGCATCCGGGCGCAGCATTGGCCTGCGCGGTGCCGAGTAGTGCAAAAGCAGCAATGGCAACCGCGAGTGTCGAGCGTCGAATTGTTGTCAAGTCGGTCGTCCCCGTCCGTTTGTCCCTGCACGTTGCGTGCAGCCGGCTTAAGCGGGGCCAAAAATGGCGAAAAAGTGGGATTCGTTATCACGGAGTGTTACGCATTGTAACATTCGTGATTACATTGCGATCGATGTTGTTAATACACCCGGCTAAGCTTTTTCGGAAGAAAAGCTTTAGAATCAGTCTCCAAGCGAAACGTCATTCCACTGTTCCCCACGGACGACTCGTGTTCACGAAAACAGGCAAAATTTTTTTCTCTTAAAGTCGGTCTGTTGTCTTATTTGGACCGGTTTTGGGGCGCCGCGCCCCAGGCGTTAAGAATTTATGACCGGGATAATGGCTCAGGATGAAAATTCCCACCGATGAGTAGAGGAGATTTCACGCTCTCCAGCGGTCGGAAGACCACAATTCCGAGAGTGAAACATGGTAGTTCGGAAAGCGGAATTGGAAGCCGGCGGCCCTGATCTTCTCATTCGAGACGCGCTTGTTGGCGCCATAGAAGGACCGCGCCATCGGCGACATGTCGGCGGTGTCGAAATCCTGTTCGGGCGGCGGTTCGACGCCCATCATCCGGGCAGCCTCGACGATCACGTCCTGGGGCGGGCATGGCTCGTCGTCGGTGACATTATAGAGGCCACCCATCCGCTGGCTCCCGAGAAACAGCGAGGCGCCCCCGATATCCTCCACCCGTATCCGGTTGAACACCTGACCCTTCTTGATGATGCGTCGCGCGCTGCCGCGGGAGAGATTGACGAACGCATTGCGGCCGGGCCCGTAGATGCCCGAAAGACGCAGCACTGCGCATGGCACGCCGACACTGGTCGCCTGCTCGCTCCAGGCATCCTCCGTATCGACGCGCTCGATTGAGCGCCCAAGAATGGGGCTTCCCGGCGTCTCCTCGGTCACCCAGTCACCGCCATGGTCACCATAGACACCGACGGTCGAGAGATAGCCGATCCATTCGAGCTTCGGAAACAAGGCCGAGAGCTTGCCGTCGATCAGCTTCAGGAGCGGATCGCCTTCATGACCGGGTGGGATGGACTGAACCAGATGCGTCACCTCGGCCATCTCGCCCGGCAGCGCTCCATCGAACTCGCTGCCGTCGAAGATGAAGGGCCGAATGCCCTTTGCGCGAAGAGCCACGGCCTTCTCCTCGCTGCGAACCGTGCCGGAAACCGTAGCGCCGTCGGCGATGAAGGCCTCCGCAATCGCCTGGCCGGAATAGCCGCATCCGAAGATCATCACCCGCATCAAACCACTCCTGCCATCGTCCATTCGTTTTCGACCTCGGCATCATCGTCCGGAGCCCGTGCCGCCGCAAACATAGCGAACTCCGCCTCCGACATCAGCCGCTTCAGCGCCCAGATCGCCATTCCGCGCACGGTAGGGGACGCATCCACTGATAACCTGCGACACTGATCGACGAAACTGCGGTCGCCGGAATTGCCGGCAGCGATCAGCACGTTGCGCACGAAACGGTCTCGGCCGATCCTTTTCACCGGCGATCCGCTGAAGAAGGTGCGAAACGCCGGATCGTCCAAGGTGAGAAGAAACGCAATCGACGGTTCCTTGAGGTCCTCGCGCGCCTTCAGCTTCATTTCAGACGCGCTGGCCGCGAACTTGTTCCATGGGCATGCCGCAAGGCAATCGTCGCAGCCATAGATACGGTTGCCGATCAGCGAACGGAATTCGGGCGCGATCGGTCCCTTGTGCTCAATCGTCAGGTAGGAGATGCAGCGCCGCGCATCCAGCCGGTAGGGCGCCGGAAAGGCAGCCGTCGGGCAGGCGTCGAGACAGGCGCGGCAGGAGCCGCAATAGTCGCGCTCAGCCTCGTCGAAGGCCAGATCCGCTGTGGTGAACAGACTGCCGAGAAAAAGCCAGGAACCGTGCGTACGGCTGACGAGGTTGGTATGCTTGCCCTGCCACCCGATACCGGCGGCTTCGCCAAGCGGCTTTTCCATCACCGGTGCCGTATCGACGAATACTTTGACATCCTCGCCGGCACGGGAGGCAAACCGCGTGGCGATCTCCTTCAGCCGACCCTTGATCACGTCGTGATAATCGCGGTTGCGGGCATAGACGGAAATCGCGGCCTTGCCGGGCTTCTCCAGAATGCCGCGCGGATCCTCGTCCGGCCCGTAATTCATCGCAAACATCACGATCGACCTGACTTCGGACCAGAGCGCCTTGGGATCGCCGCGACGCTCGCGCGTCTCCGCCATCCAGTCCATCGTGCCGTGATGCTCGTCGGATAAAAAAGTCGTCAGCCGTTCCGGCGCTTTCGGAATGCTGTCGGGCCTTGTGATGCGACAGAGATCAAAGCCCTGGGCTGCGGCTTCCTCGCGAATGAAGGCGGTCAGCTTCTGCCGACGCCGGTCGGCCCGAAGGTCGACCTTCTCCTGGCTCAGGTCGTGGTCCGGCTCAGAAATCAAGGTCCGCATAATGCGATACCGGAGTGAGGCCGCGGATGCGCTCGGACAGCAGCGGACGGAAGGAGGGGCGCGATTTGATCCGCTGGTACCAGTCCTTGGCGATCGGGATTTCCGACCAGTCGATTTCGCCGAGATAATCTAGCACGGAAATCGAGGCGGCGGCAGCAAGGTCCGCATAGCTCAGGCGCTCGCCAGCCAGCCACTGGCGCGAGCCGGCAAGCCAGGCAAGATATTTCATGTGCTGGCGAATATTGGCGCGAGATGTCCGCAGCACTTTCGAATCGGGTGCGCCGCCGCCCTGAGCCGCGGTCATCTGCAGCTTGTAGACCCGTTCGCGCGTCAGCGGCCGGGTCACGTCCTGCTCCATCTTGATCAGGAACCATTCCGTCAGCCGGCGTATTTCAGCCCGTTGCCACGGGTCTTCGGCAAGCAGCCGGCGGTCGCGCTTCAGCACGCCATGGGTCTCGTCGAGAAATTCCATCAGAACCGACGGACCGCACAGAACGCGCATATTGTCGTCAACATAGACAGGCAGGGTCGCCGCCGGGTTGAGCGTGAGAAACTCGCGGCGCTTCTCCCAGGGCTGCTCCTCGACAAGATCCGTCTGGAAGCCGTATTCGGCGAGGATCAGACGGACGAAGCGAGAGGAAGACGACATTTGATGATGATACAGGGTGGGCATCGATAAGAAAACTTCAGTTATAATGTATAGGAAAGCGGCTGCTTCGGGCGCCCGCCTGACATATGCCAGCTATATGGATTTGGTAGGGCCAGTACAAGCAGGGGCCACAAACCGCTAAGAAACGATTAAAAACCACCTCTATCGCATAGCAAAGGACTAAGAATGGTGGATCAGCCCATTATCAGCGCCCTCGTACTCGGTATTATCGAGGGGCTCACGGAATTTTTGCCCGTTTCATCCACCGCACACGTGCTGCTCGCCGGCCATTTTCTCGGTTTCAATTCTCCGGGGAATACGTTTGCGGTCCTGATCCAGCTCGGCGCCATACTGGCCATTCTTCTGGTCTATGCGCAAAGGCTGATCTCGATCGCCGTCTCGCTGCCGACCAGTGTCCAGTCGCGCCGTTTCGTTCTGACCATCCTGGCGGGTTTTCTCCCGGCCGCCGTGATCGGCGCAATCGCGCATGATTTCATCAAGACGGTCCTGTTCGAAACGCCGATGTTGATCTGCGTCATGCTGATCGTCGGTGGCTTTATCCTGCTTGCCGTCGATCGCATGAAGTTCGAGCCGAAATACCATGACGTGATGGATTATCCACTGTCGCTGGCGATCAAGATCGGCTTCTGCCAGTGCCTCGCGATGATCCCAGGTACGTCGCGCTCCGGCGCCACCATCGTCGGCGCGCTTCTGCTTGGCGCGGACAAGCGTTCGGCCGCGGAGTTCTCGTTCTTCCTCGCGATGCCGACAATGGTCGGCGCCTTCACGCTCGATCTCGTCAAGAACCGTGCGCTGCTCTCCTTCGACGACAGCGCCGTGATCGTGGTCGGCTTTCTGGCAGCCTTCGTGACGGCAGTGTTTGTCGTGCGCTCGCTTCTCAATTTCATATCGAGCCGCGGCTACGCGCCTTTCGCCTACTGGCGTATCGCAGTCGGCGCCATCGGCCTTGTTGCCCTGTTGCTCGGGGCCTGAAGGCCGCTACCCGAAAAAGAAAAAGGCGGCCATCGGCCGCCTTTGTCATATGGGTCGTTCAATCACTGCTTCAGTAACGAATGGATGCAGTGCTGCAGGGATCGACGCCATAAGCAGGCGCACAATCGAGCTTGCCGGCGGCTCCGGTTTCAGGAGCCATGAACGATCCTGCAAGGATCACAAGTGCTGCACATACGAAAATTAGGGCGATGGGTTTGCCCATGCAAATGCGCCTTTCAGAAGGGAAATATCTGTGTGTGGGTCTACGGGCCGTGTGGCTGATATTCAATAAACGTTTTTGCTAAACTGCCCGTTAACGCAAGACGGCCAATAACTGCGACCTTTGCGCCACAGAGCTTTCGGCACCTGCGCCCAAAAAAAACGACGCGCCCCGGAGAGCACGTCGTCAAGGATCCGGTAAGGATCTAGGATATTGAAATCAGGCGGCCTTGCCGGAGCCCGTGTACTGGCCCTGCGGCCGGTAACGCACGAGGTAGGACGCAAGAACGGAGGTAGCCAGCGTCGGCGTGATGCCGATACCGGCAAGAGTGCGGCCTTCTTTTTCCGCAGCGTCCGAAACCACATTGTCCCGTTTCAGGAGTTCCACCTGGTCCGCCGTGATCGGCGGGGTGATCAGGGGCACCATCGAGGCAACGCTGCCGATCATGGAGGCCACGCCGAAAGGCAGCGAGAGAAGCGGTTTCTTGCGGGCGGTCACACGCATGACCGTTTCCATGCAGTCGCGCATCGTCATTACTTCGCCGCCACCCAGCTCGTAGATCTTGCCGGACGGAATGGAGCCGTCGACGGAGCGTCCCACGGTTTCCGCCACGTCTTCCACGAAGACCGGCTGCAGTTTCGTATGGCCACCACCGATCAGCGGTAGGAACGGGAACGTCCGTGCCATCGAGGCAAACCGGTTGAAGAAGCTGTCGTCAGCACCGAAAACCACTGAAGGACGCAGGATCACCGCATCCGGCAGTGCGGCCTGGATCGTCGCCTCAGCGCGGCCCTTGCTGCGGGCATAGCTCGAAGCGGAATTGACATCGGCACCGATGGCCGAAACATGGGTCAGCTTCGCGCCGGCAGCCTTGACGGCTTCGACCAGCGTCTTCACGCCGATATCCTGCACGCCGTCGAACGTGTTGCGGCCGCTTTCAAACAGGATGCCGATGCAGTTGACCACATGCGCGGAGCCTTCGACGGCCCGCAGCACGGAATCGCGGTAGCGCAGGTTCGCCTGCACCAGCGAGATCTGGCCGACATAGCCGGCGGGCAGAAGAAAGCCGGCAAGATCCGGGCGACGCACCGCGACGCGAACACGGTAGCCGCGCTTGGCAAGCGTGCGCACCACCTGTCGGCCGACGAAGCCGGATCCCCCGAAGACGGTGACGAGAGGCGGTAGATTGTTGATGGTCATGATAAGCTCCGGGAGCCTGAAGAAGGGACGACGAAATATGGAATGCTGTTTAGCCGAATCCGTGCGACGGTGGAAGTGTTTCCGCAACCGGTTGTCGCTGTCAGCGAGCGATATCAGACACCCTCGACCACAACCATTTCGGCATCGGCCGCTTCCTGGCGGATTTTAGCAGCGATCTGATATGCCGGCGAGTTGTAGCAATCGACTGCAGCCTGCATCGACGGGAACTCGATCACCACATTGCGGCCGCGGGCCGTGCCCTCCAGTTCGTTCATCGCGCCGCCACGAGCAAGGAAATTGGCGCCGTATTCCTCAAACGCCGGTTTTGCCGCAGCGACGTAGTCCTTGTATCGCTCGGCGTCGCGAACATCGACCCGAGCAATCCAGTAACCTTTTGCCATAATAACCTCTCCTCGATTGGGCATATTCGATTCGAGCAAATCTGGCGGGGAGTCAACATGATAAAGACCGGACAACGCGGCCGGATTGCAGCGCGCAACGCCTGTTTGGCTCTGCCGTATCTCGTGCCGTTGCTGCTGGTCGCCTGCGGCCCCGCAAAGGCTGCAAGTTGTAGCCCGAAGATCATGGAAAAGTTGCGGGCACCGGCAAGTTCCGGTCTCAAGCCGGTGGAAATTAGCTGCGATGTATCGCTTGCTCAGAGCGACAACATCGTGCGGCCTGTCATATTCTCGGGTAGTCGTGCTTCCGGTGTTGTCTTTGACTGCAACGGCGCGACGATTGATGGCTCGGCTGCTAAAGGCAGAACCGTGTTGATCCGCTCACGCAAACTGCCGCAAGGCAAATGGGACGTGCCCACTGATATTACGATCCGCAATTGTCATATCCGGGGGGATCTGCGGATCCAGGGCCTCGGTGCCAACGGCCAAGCCGAGCAAGTCAAGGCCTCCTCGCAGCACCCGGGACATACCTTGCGGGCACAGGCGGCGGCCCCAAAACGTATTCTTCTCGACAATCTGACATTCTCTGGCAGTGCCGGGGTGCCGCTCTATCTTGCGCCGGGTGTGGCGGACGTTACGCTGCAGAATTCGCGATTCACTGGAAAAGCGGAATCGACCGTCGTTTACCTCGATGCGGAATCGGCACGAAACACCATTGTCGGAAATGTTTTCGCAGCCAGTCCGAAATGGCGAGAGGTCTTGGCAGTCGATGGCTCCGCAAACAACCGGATCGAAAACAACAGGTTCGTCAATCCGTTGACCGGCGGCATATTTCTGTATCGGAACTGCGGTGAGGGGGGCACCATTCGCCACCAGCCTCCGAAGGGCAACGTCGTTCGCGCCAATACCTTCGAGTACAAGCTGCCTGTCGCCCGCCCTGCAGTATGGATTGGAAGTCGCCAAGGCGTGAGCGTCTTCAACAGCTATTGCCTCGTTCAGCCCAAGATGTTGCTGGGAGGGCTCGATCACAAAGACGGCGCTGACGACAATACCGTTGTCGACAACAGCCTTCCCGGCGGTTCCCCAAACCTTATCGTCAACGACGGCGCTCGTAACCGATTGGCCAACAACCGCTGATCCGGATCAAGCGTCGTCTGCAGGTCAGAGCGCCGCCTGCATTGCCGCGAGGATAGCCTGCGCGGCCGCCTTCGGGTCGGCTGCCTGGACGATCGGGCGGGCAACGACAAGGTGGCTGGAGCCTGACTTCAGGGCATCGAAAGGTGTCACGACACGTTTCTGGTCGCCGGCATCGGAGCCGGTCGGACGGATGCCGGGGGTGACCACCGCCATGTCGGCTCCGACGATCGCCCTGACGGCGGCCGATTCCTCGGCCGAGCAGACGATGCCGCCCATGCCGGCCGCACGCGCCTGTTCGGCGCGGCGTGCCACCAGCTCGCCCGGTGTCTGCGCATAGCCGGCTTCGATCATATCGGCCGCATCCATCGAGGTCAGCACGGTAACGCCGAGCAGGCAGAGATCGGAGCCCTTTGCCGCTTCGACCGCGGCGCGCATTGCCTTCGGATAGGCATGCAGCGTCAACATGGTCATGCCCATCTTGGCGATGTTCTCGACAGCTTTGGCGACCGTGTTGTCGATATCGAGCAGTTTCATATCGAGAAAGATCTGCTTGCCATCCTTTGCAAGATCGCGGGCAAATTCCAGTCCGCCGGCAAACGCCAGCTGGTAGCCGATCTTGTAGAAGGAGACGGTGTCGCCAAGCGTTGCCACCATCTTTTCCGCTTCGGACACGGTCGGGATATCAAGGCCCACAATCAGCCTGTCACGCGCTTGCATGTCTGTCAGTCTCCCTTCCATGTTTCGATCGGGGTCCAGTCGCATGTGACGGCGCGATCCGCAAGGGTGAAGGCAAACAGATTGCCACCGCCATTCGGCTGATCCTCCGTGCGGGATATGGCCGTTCGTTTCAGATGACATTTGAGAAGCGTGCCGACGCCGCCATGACCGACAAAGGCGATCGGCACCGCGGGATCGTGGTCCGCCAGAACGGATTCGACCACAGACGCGATCCGCGCCTGCGCATCCGCGGCGCGCTCCCAGCCTTTGAAGCTCTCGGTCGGGTTGGCGAAAAACCAGTCCGCTGCCGCCTCGAAATCCGGCGGCGCCAGAAAGCCTGTCGCCGTGCGATCGTTCTCCTGCAGGCTATCGATGATTTCCGTCTTAAGGCCGACCGCCGCGGCCAGAATGTCGGCGGTCTCAGTCGCCTTTGTCTCGTCGCTCGACACGATACGCCCGAGCCTCGAAACCCAGTCGGACATGGCCGCCTGTTGCGCGCGCTGGCGTCCCGTCTCTGACAGGCCCCATTGCGGCACCGGCACGTTGGGGTCGATCCGGACCTGCGGATGCGTGATGTAAATCCCAAATGTCATGTCGGAGAAGGTCCGGACGCTAAGCGCGCGTATATGTCCATAGCTGCGCCGGCGGAATGTTGCGCACCACGAAGTCATAGTGCTTGATCTTGTAGCGCTCTGGCTTGGCGATAATAGGCGAAACTGGGCTGTAGGTGATCTGCATTACCGGGCGTCCCGCCGGAACGCGGTCGAGAAGATCTTCCAGAAGTTCGATGCGGCGTTCCATCGGAAAGCTCAGCATCGGAATGGCGCAGATCACGCAGTCGAATTTCTGATGTTTCAGTGTGTCGAGCGTGCGATCCAGATCGAACGCGTCGCCATTGATGAAATGCACGCCTTCGAATGTCTTCATCAGATGCTGGTAGAAATCGGTCGAATACTCGATCGAAACAAGGTTCTGAGGCTCGATGCCGGTTTTCAGGATCGCCTTGGTGATGACGCCGGTGCCTGGTCCGAGCTCGAGAACCGGCAGGCCGGAAGTTGTGTCGATGATGCTCGCCATCCGCTTGGCAGTGACTGAGGATGTTGGGATGATGGCTCCGACCTGTTTTGGACCGTCGATCCATCCCTTGAAGAAACGGATCTCCTCGTCAAACTTCCGGCCGAGCCGTTCCTTCAAACGCAGTTCCATCAGGTCGTCCCCTCCAGTTTCAGCCAATGTGAACCGATTTGCCGCAAAAACAAGATGAAATGTCGCAGGCGGAATACGGCACAAAAAAGGCGGCTGGGTTTTCCGAGCCGCCTTGTTGAATGTTATACGCGCATCGGCATCAGCACATAGAGCGCATCGTCGCCCGCCGTATCACGTACCAGCGTCGGTGACCCCGCATCCGCCAGCATGAAGATCGCGTCGTCGCCGGAAAGCTGGGCGGTGATGTCGAGAAGGTATTTGGCGTTGAAGCCGATTTCCATCGCGTCATATTCGTAGCCGACGGCCACTTCTTCCGTGGCGCTGCCGGAATCCGGATTGTTGACCGTCAGCATCAGCTGCCCTTCGGACAGCGACAGCTTCACGGCACGTCCGCGCTCGGAGGAGATCGTCGAGACACGGTCGACGGCCTTGGTAAAGCTCTGGCAGTCGACGCGCATTTCCTTGTCGTTGCCGGTCGGGATGACGCGCTGGTAATCCGGGAATGTGCCGTCGATCAGCTTCGAGGTCATGACGATGCCGCCGATCGAAAGGCGGATCTTGGCGTCGGAGACCTCCACCGTCACGAAGGCTTCCGGATCGTCGACCAGCTTCTGCAACTCGCCCACGGTCTTGCGCGGCACGATGATGCCGGGCATGCCTTCCGAGCCGGAAGGCGCCTTGAGGTCCGCACGGGCAAGGCGATGGCCGTCGGTTGCAACGGCACGCAGCTTCAGGTCGCCACCGGCCTCGATCGTGTGAAAGAAGATGCCGTTCAGATAATAGCGGGTCTCTTCGGTCGAGATCGCAAACTGCGTGCGATCGATCAGCATCTTGAGATCGGTCGCCTTCATCTTGAACGTATGGCTGAAGCTGCCGGCCGTCAGATCCGGGAAATCCGTTTCCGGCAGGCACTGCAGCGAAAATTTCGAACGGCCGGACTGCACGGTCATGGTCGCGCCGTCGGCGCTGGTGGCGAGCAGCACTTCCGATCCGTCCGGCAGCTTGCGGACGATTTCATAAAGCAGATGCGCCGGCACGGTCGTGGCGCCGGACTGTTCCACCATGGCCGGTGTCGATTCCGTCACTTCCAGATCAAGGTCCGTCGCCTTCATGTCCAGGCTCGCGTCGGACGCGCGCAGCAAGATGTTGGACAGGATCGGAATCGTGTTGCGCCGTTCCACGACGCGGTGCACGTGATTCAGCGACTTCAAGAGATTGGAGCGCTCAAGAGTAATACGCATGGACACTATCGCTTTCGACCGTGGCGATCCGGCTGGCCGGACCACCTGATATTCTCTGCCGGCCATTGCGCAGCCGGAACATGTGGACCGGCAAAATGGCAGACATTCGGATGCGAAAGCAAGAGCAGAACGGACCCTGCGCCATTTGAATTGCTTGTTCATACCGCACTTGCACACAGAAAACGCAACGCGGCGAAACCGGACGCGCAAAACATCGCCGGCCTCTGCTTGCCGAAGCCTGCGGCCTCGACCATAACAGGCGATGACCCTCGACCAATCTTCAGAGCAATCCACCGAAATCGCCGCCGAACCCGTCAAGGGACAGCGCGGCTATCGCGTCGGCAACACGTTTATCGCTTCCCGCCCCATCGAGCCGGCGCTCTATCTCGTCGCAACCCCGATCGGCAATCTCGGCGATATCACGCTGCGCGCGCTCGAAACCCTGTCCGGCGCCGATGTGCTCGCCTGCGAGGACACAAGGGTCACCCGCGTGCTCCTCGATCGCTACGGCATCGTCAATCGCCCCTATTCCTATCATGAGCACAATGCCAACGAGGCCGGGCCGAAGCTGATTGCGGCACTCGAAGCCGGCAAGTCCGTGGCGCTGGTTTCCGATGCGGGCACGCCGCTGGTGTCGGATCCCGGCTATCGGCTCGGCCAGATGGCGATCGATGCGGGTTATCGTGTCGTGCCCATCCCCGGCGCATCTGCCCCGCTTGCGGCCCTCGTCGGTTCCGGCATGCCGTCGGATGCTTTCCTGTTCGTCGGTTTTCTGTCTTCCAAGGATAAAGCCCGCCGCGACCGGCTTGCGGAACTTTCAAAGATCCCGGCAACGCTGATCCTGTTTGAATCTCCCCATCGCATTGCCCACACGCTCGTTTCTGCAGCCGATGTGCTCGGCGGCAGCCGGCTTGCCTGCGTCTGCCGGGAACTCACCAAGACCTACGAGGAGTTTCGCCGGGGCACGCTGGCCGAGCTTGCCGCCCATTACGGTGACGGCCACAACGTCAAGGGCGAGATCGTCCTTCTGATCGAACCTCCAGCACCTGAAGAGGCGCCGGGCGAGGTGGAGGTCGATGCCATCCTGCAGGACCTTTCCAAAACGCATCCGACCGCAAAGGCTGCGACTGAAGCGGCAAGGATCACCGGCCTGCCGCGCAAGGATCTCTATCAGCGCCTGATCGCCATGAAGAACGGGACCTGATGGATCGCGATGGCACAACGGGATGAGATCGGCGCCAGACGTCGCAAGGCAGAGCGCCGCGGCCATGTCTCGGAATATGTCGCTGCTGCCTATCTCCTGCTGAAAGGCTATCGCATCCTCGCCCTTCGCCACCGCACGAAACTGGGCGAGATCGATCTCATCGCCCGCAAGCGCGATCTCGTGGTCTTTGTCGAGGTGAAGGCTAGACGATCCGAGATGCAGGCGCTCGACGCCGTCTCCTTCGCATCTCAGAAACGGATCCGGGCCGCGAGCGATCTCTGGCTGCAGAAACGCAAGGACGTATCCGGGTTATCGCAGCGATACGACATCATCGCCGTCTTGCCGGGAAGGTTTCCGCGCCATTTCCAGGATGCGTTCTAGGCCTCTGGCAGCGCAGGCCCCATCGTCGGTCCTGCTGATTATCCGGGCCAAGGTTGCCTTTCGGGGTTCGTCGTCCTACATCAGGCGGGCCAATCCTAGGGGGCTGAAGTCATGGCGAAAATTCGCAAGGTCGCATTTCAGATGGACCACATTTCCGGCATCAACATTGCCGGCGATTCCACATTCGCCATGGCGCTCGAAGCGCAATCGCGCGGTTACGAGCTGTTCCACTATACGCCCGACCGCCTGACGATGCGCGACGGACGCATCTTTGCAGCTCTCGAGCCGCTGCAGGTGCGCGACATCAAGGGCGATCACTTTACCCTTGGGGAAAAGCAGCCGACCGATCTGTCGACGATGGATGTCGTGCAGCTTCGCCAGGATCCGCCCTTCGACATGGGCTACATTACATCCACCCATCTTCTGGAGCGCATCCATCCGAAGACGCTCGTGGTCAATGACCCGGCCTGGGTGCGCAACTCGCCGGAAAAGATCTTCGTTACCGAGTTCGCCGACCTGATGCCGCCGACACTGATCTCCCGCGACCCGGCGGAGATCGCCAAGTTCCGCCATGAGCTCGGCGACATCATCCTGAAGCCGCTTTACGGCAATGGCGGTGCCGGCGTGTTTCATTCCGCCCGCGATGATCGCAACTTTACCTCGCTTCTGGAAATGTTCGGCCAGATGTATCGCGGCGAGCCCTATATCGCGCAGGCCTACCTTCCGGCAGTGCGCAAGGGCGACAAACGCATTCTTCTCGTTGACGGCGAACCGGTCGGCGCGATCAACCGCGTGCCCTCGGAAACCGACAGCCGCTCCAACATGCATGTCGGCGGCCGTGCCGAGGCGACCGATATCACGCCGCGCGAAAAGGAAATCTGCGCCCGTATCGGGCCGGCTCTGCGCGAGCGCGGCTTCATCTTTGTCGGCATCGACGTGATCGGCGATTACATGACCGAGATCAACGTCACATCTCCGACGGGCATCCGCGAAGTGAAGAAGTTCGGCGGTGCTGACGTCGCGAGCCTCATGTGGGATGCAATCGACGCCAAGCAGAACTGATAACCGTTCACATCTGTTCTCGTTATGCAACCTGATGCACGCTGCCTTCGTCTCATGCGCGAAATTGTTCACTGCCTGTTCTTGAAATTCGCCAGCAATCGTGCAAGCTTTCAACCTGTAGCACGGTAGGCGGGAATATCCCCACCTTAGCTTGCGCATGTGGGCGGGTCGGAATGGTCGCGCGTATCAGAACGGTAGCATTTCAGGGCATTGAAGGCATTCCGGTCGATGTGCAGGTCATGATCGGGCCGGGCAAGATCGGCATGCATATCGTCGGCCTGCCGGACAAGGCAGTCGCCGAAAGCCGAGAGCGGGTGCAGGCAGCACTGCATGCCTCGGGCCTTGCCATGCCGCCGAAAAAAGTCACGGTCAATCTCGCCCCGGCCGACCTTCCCAAAGAAGGCAGCCATTTCGACCTCGCGATCGCCGTTGGCCTGATGGCAGCGCTCGGTGCCGTACCCGGCGACATGCTGGCCGATTATGTCGTGATCGGCGAGTTTAACCTCGATGGAACGCTTGCCGCCGTCGCCGGTGCGCTTCCGGCGGCCATCAGCGCCAATGCGATCGGAAAAGGCTTGATCTGCCCAGCCGAAAGCGGCGCCGAGGCGGCATGGGCTGGACCCGGCGTCGATATTCTCGCCCCCCGCAGCCTGATCGCGCTCGCCAATCATTTTCGCGGCACGCAGGTCATGTCGCGGCCGCAGCCGGCGGTCCGTGCACCGCCCGCCAATCTGCCTGACCTTGTCGATATCAAAGGCCAGGAAAGCGCCAAGCGCGCGCTCGAAGTCTCGGCTGCCGGCGGTCATAACCTCCTGATGGTCGGTCCGCCCGGTTCGGGAAAATCCATGCTCGCAGCCCGCCTTCCGTCGATATTGCCGCCGCTTTCGGCAACCGAACTGCTCGAAGTCTCGATGATCCACTCGATCGCCGGCCAGCTTTCGGGCGGAAAGCTGTCGGACCGGAGGCCCTATCGCATGCCGCATCATTCCGCCACGATGGCGGCACTGGTCGGCGGCGGTCTGCGCGCCAGGCCCGGAGAAGCCTCGCTCGCGCATCACGGCATCCTTTTCCTGGATGAGTTTCCGGAATTCTCGCCCCAGGTTCTCGATGCGCTCCGCCAGCCGCTGGAGACTGGCGAATGTGTTATCGCCCGGGCCAACCACCGGGTCTCCTATCCGGCGAGCATCCAGCTCGTAGCCGCGATGAACCCGTGTCGCTGCGGCATGGCGGGACAACCGGGACATAGCTGCGCCCGTGGCCCGCGCTGTGCTTCGGATTATCAGGCACGTATTTCCGGCCCGCTGATGGACCGCATCGATATCCGCATCGATGTGCCCGCTGTCTCGGCAAGCGATCTGATCCGCCCGGCGCCGGCGGAGCCAAGCGCCGGCGTGGCAAGGCGGGTGGCGGCCGCACGCGACAGGCAGAGAGAACGCTTCGAAGGTGAAGGCCAGTACACCGTTCTGACCAACGCCCGCTGCTCCACCGCGATGATCGAGAAATTCGCCGAACTCGATCCGGGCGGGCTGCAATTGTTGCGCGACGCGGCGGAAAAGCTCAAATTCTCCGCCCGCGGCTATCATCGGGTCTTGCGGGTGGCGCGGACGCTGGCCGATCTCGACGCGAAGGATGGTATCGGCAGAATTCACCTGGCCGAGGCGATCTCCTATCGCATGGCCGGGGAACGCCCCACTGTATCAGCCTGATTTCCCGAGGTCGGCGTCACGGGATTGCGACGGAGTTCAGACGCCGGTGGATCCGAACCCGCCGGCGCCGCGTGCCGTGGCACTTGCCTCGGTCACTTCGACGATCCGCGCCTGGGTCACGGGCGCGATCACCATCTGTGCGATCCGCATGCCGCGGGTAATAGCGAAGTCCTCGTCGCCCAGATTGATCAGCAAAACCTTCACTTCGCCGCGGTAGTCACTGTCGATCGTGCCGGGGGTGTTGAGGCAGGTGATGCCGTTCTTGAACGCAAGCCCTGAACGCGGGCGGATCTGCACCTCGAACCCGGCGGGGATCTCGAACACGAGACCGGTCGGCACCAGGGCGCGCTTGCCGGGTGCGATGGTCAGCGGCTCGCCATCGGTCACGGCGGCACGCAGGTCCATCCCGGCAGCGCCCGATGTCTCGTAGGCGGGCAGATCCAGATCCTGGCCATGGGGCAGACGCAGGACATTGAGGACGGGTGAGGCGGGGGCTTGAATGATCATTGCCCATTACTTTGCGCCGCAGCGCGGCAGGTCAATTGCAATGGCGGGCTTTAGTCGCTAGATACCGCGGCAATTCACAGGATATAAAAGATGGCCGAAACCATTGCAGAGGCGGTCTCCCGCCGCCGCACATTCGCGATTATTGCGCATCCGGACGCGGGCAAGACAACGCTGACGGAAAAGCTGCTTCTGTTCGGGGGCGCCATCCAGCTCGCCGGTGAGGTCAAGGCCAAGAAGGATCGCATCCAGACGCGGTCCGACTGGATGAAGATCGAACGCGAACGCGGCATCTCGGTCGTGACGTCGGTGATGACGTTCGAATATTCCGACAAGGTGTTCAACATTCTCGATACGCCCGGCCACGAAGACTTCGCGGACGATACCTATCGCACGCTGACGGCGGTCGATGCGGCGATCATGGTCATCGATGCCGCCAAGGGCATCGAGCCGCGCACGCTGAAGCTGTTTGAAGTCTGCCGCATGCGCGACATTCCGATCATCACCTTCATCAACAAGATGGACCGCGAAAGCCGCGACATTTTCGAAGTGCTCGACGAGGTCGAGGAAAAGCTGGCGCTGGATACGGCCCCGATCACCTGGCCGATCGGTCGTTCCAAGAGCTTCTGCGGAACCTACCACCTGGCCGATAACCGGGTCCGTGGTCCAGACAGCGAGGACGCGATCTCGGTCAACGGACCGCAAGCTGTCGCCGACCGACTGCCGGAAAACGAACGCGCGGCCTTCGTCGAGGAAGTCGAACTGGCGCGGGAAGCCTGCCGCCCGTTTGACAGAAACGCGTTTCTCGAAGGTCACATGACGCCTGTCTTCTTCGGCTCGGCGCTACGCAATCTCGGCGTCCGGGATCTGATCACCGCACTGGCCGATTTTGCTCCGCCGCCGCGTGACCAGGTCGCCGATATCCGCACCGTGCATGCAAGCGAAGACAAGATGACGGCCTTCGTCTTCAAGATCCAGGCCAATATGGATCCGAACCATCGCGACCGTATCGCCTTTGCGCGCATCTGCTCGGGCAAGCTGGAGCGTGGCATGAAGGCAAGGCTGGCGCGCACCGGCAAGCAGATGGGCCTCACGGCGCCGCAGTTCTTCTTCGCCTCCCAGCGTCACATCGCCGACACCGCCTTTGCCGGTGATGTCGTCGGCATTCCCAACCACGGCACGCTTCGTATTGGCGATACGCTGACGGAAGGCGAAAATCTCGTCTTCCAGGGCGTCCCGAACTTCTCGCCGGAAATCCTTCGCCGCGTCCGTCTGGAAGATGCGATGAAGGCGAAGAAGCTGAAGGAAGCCCTGCAGCAGATGGCGGAAGAGGGCGTCGTGCAGCTGTTTTCCCCGGAAGACGGTTCGCCCGCCATCGTCGGCGTCGTCGGCGCGCTGCAGCTCGATGTTCTCAAAGAGCGGCTGTTGGGGGAATATACGCTGCCGGTCTCGTTCGAAATGTCCCGCTTCTCCGTCTGCCGCTGGATCTCGTCGGATCAGCCGGTGGAGCTTGAGAAGTTCTTGACCGTCAAGCGCGGCGATATCGCCCGCGATCTCGACGGCGATCCGGTCTTCCTGGCGCAGGACTCGTTTTCGCTGCGCTACGAGTCCGAACGCTTCCCCGCGATCAAGATGGTCGCCATCAAGGAATATCACGTCGCCAAGGCGGCGTGATTTCAATCGAGCGATAGCTCCGACCTGCCGCTGGTAAGGTCGGAGATCAGCCTTGAGATGAGCTCCTGCTCGGCTTCCGGTATCTGGATCCGCAGCTCGGCACCTGTCTCTGTGAACACTTCCTCGGTGATCTTCACGTCCTCGATCGACTGCAGCCTGGCTTTCGTTCGTGCAAGGTCGGAAAACTCGATGCTGACGCCACCCTGCACCGACGGCTTGAATTCGATGAGCGGGCCCGCTCTCAGGCAGGCGGCAGCCGTGCCGCCATAGGCGCGCACCAGACCACCGCTACCGAGCAGAATGCCGCCAAACCAGCGGGTCACGATGACGACAGCCTTGTCCAGCGACTGGCCGTCCATGGCGGCAAGGATCGGCTTGCCCGCCGTCCCGCTCGGCTCGCCGTCATCGGAAAAGCGATAGGCTGATCCAATCCGCCAGGCCCAGCAGTTGTGAGTGGCATCGGCAACGCTATGCCCAGCAATGGCGTCTTTCGCTTCCCCCTCGCTTACCACGGGAAGCGCGATCGCCAGAAAGCGGCTTTTCTTGATGACCTGCTCGAATGTGGCCGGCTGTTCTAGCTGAAACATGGTCTCAGCATTATCGCTGCCGCATCCCGAAGGGAAGTGTGGCGCACGCTCAACCGAAATCGACGGCCGTCGTGTTCGATCCGCAGACCAGCACGCAGACGCGCTCACCCGGATGTGGACGGTATTTGCCGGACAAGACAGCCGCAAACGCCGCCGCACCACCCGGCTCGGTCACCAGCCGCGCGCCAGACCAGAGCACCTTCTGCGCGTTCAGAATGTCCTCGTCGGTCACGAGAACCGGCGGCTCGATGAATGCCTGGGCCACCGGAAACATCAGCTGCCCGACCTGCCTTGGCGCAAGCGAATCGGCCGCGATACCGCCCGCCGGCGCATCCACGGGGCGGCCTGCCTTAAAGGCGTCGTAAAGCGTCGGCGCGCGGTCGGATTCGACGGCGACGATCTTCACCCGGCCGCGCATCCAGGATGCGATACCGCCGATCAGTCCGCCGCCGCCGACGGCGACCAGCAACGTCGTGATATGCAGCAGGTCTTCCTCGATTTCCTTGCCGAGCGTGCCTTGTCCCGCCAGCGTTTCCTGCTGGTCGAACGCATGCACTGCCATCGCCCCGGTCTGCACGACATACTTCTCGCTTGCGGCCAGCGCATCCGCATAGCGGTCGCCGCCGATTACAAGCTCTGCGCCGTAGGAGCGGATGAGATCTATCTTTGCCTTGGAGGCGACGCTTGGCACGAAGATATGCGCGGGAACACCGAGTTTGCGGGCCGCGTAGGCAACGGCTGCACCGTGATTGCCGCCCGATGCTGCTACCACGCCTGCCGCCTGCACCTCCCGGCCAAGAAGATTGGTGAAAGCGCCGCGGACCTTGAACGAACCGGAATGCTGCAGCAGTTCGAGCTTGAGATCGACTTGGCATGGTTCGGCCCCAAAGTCCTGCATGTCCACCCGCATCGTCGGGGTTCGGCGGATATGCGGACGGATCAGGGTTTCGGCTTCGGCAATATGTTCGGCTGTGACTGCGACCGGCATGGAGACCTCGAAATGAATTGGCATCAATCCGCAGGCCGCGAATGATGAAAAGGCAACGGGATCTATTCAGCGCATCGACGGCGGCCGGTCAATCCGCCTCACTCAAGGGAGTTGAAGCCGCCCGTCATTGCGGGGCGGCTCCAGCGGATACTCAGTCCTCGATGAGGTCCTTGAGGAAGTCGTCGCACCAGCGATTGATGTCGTAGGTCAGCAGGTGGTCCATCATCATCTGCCAGCGCTGCTTGCGCTCGTCGAGCGGCATGCTGAGCCCGCGGGCGATGGCATGCGCCGTTCCCTCGATGTCGTATGGATTGACCAGAAGCGCGCCGCGCAGCTCGCGGGCCGCTCCGGCAAAGCGGGACAGCACCAGCACGCCCGGATCTTCCGGATCCTGCGCCGCCACATATTCCTTGGCGACAAGGTTCATCCCGTCGCGCAGCGGCGTCACGAGGCCGATCTTCGCCAGCCGGTAGAGACCTGCAAGTACCGGGCGTGGCACGGATCTGTTGATATAGCGGATTGGCACCCAGTCAACGGTGCCGATCGCCCCGTTCACGCGGCCCGCCTGTTCGGCGACCATGCGCTGCATCTGCTCGTACTCCGGCACTTCCGAGCGCGATTTCGGCGTGATCTGCAGATAGGTCACCTTGTTGTGGTGATCCGGGTTGGTGGCGACAAACTGCTCGAAGGCGTCGATACGCTGCGTAATGCCCTTGGAATAATCCAGGCGGTCGACGCCGATGATGAGATCCTTGCCCTCGACGCTCTGGCGCGCCTTGCGCACCATCGCGTTCTTTTCGGCCTTGATCGCGAATTTGGAAAAGATCTCGGTCTCGATCGAAATCGAGTAAGCGCCGCCCTTGAAGGTGCGCCCGAAGGTCGAGAACTTCTTGCCGCCGTCTATCCGCTCGCCGATCCCTTCGCGCACCAGCCCGCCGCCGAAATTGTCCAGATCGAAATCCGTCTGGAAACCGACCAGGTCATACTGCGAAAGACCGCGCATGATCTGCTCGTGAACCGGCATGGTGAACAGCACGTCCGCCGGCGGCCACGGAATATGCAGGAAGAAGCCGATCTTGTTCTTGAAGCCCATCTGGCGAAGTTCGGCTGCCAGCGGGATCAGGTGGTAGTCATGCACCCAGATGATGTCGTCTTCCTTGAGAAGCGGCGCAAGCTTCTGCGCAAAGAAGCGGTTCACCCGGAAATAGCCGGCCATTTCCTTACGACCGTATTCGGCCAAGTCCATCCGGTAGTGGCAGATCGGCCAGAGCACCCGGTTGGCAAAGCCGTGGTAATATTCCTCGACGTCGGTGTCGGTGAGATCGGTCAGCGCATAGGTGATCGCGCCATGCTCCTGCATCTCAAGCGGGCCGGGTTCCTCGTTGCCGCTGGAATTGCCGGACCAACCCATCCAGATGCCGCCGCGTTCCTCAAGGGCTGCCTGCAGGGCTACGGCAAGGCCGCCGGCAGGTGCCGCACCGGTCTTGTCCGGAACGGTGACGCGGTTCGATACGACCACTAGACGGCTCACGATATTTCCTTTCGAAAATGCATTCTCAAATCAGTTCAGGCGGCGGCAAGCTTGGCGATCAGCGCGCGCAGTTCGGCCGCCGATCCCAATGTTGCCGACGCGACGGTGTCGGCCGCGATATCGGAAATCCGGATCGAGTGGCCGCCCAGCTTGTTGGCAACCCTGAACATCGCTTCATCAGTTACATCGTCACCGATCGCGATCGGCAACCGGCCGGCAAATGGCTCTTCGCTGAGAAAAGCCCGTAGCGCATCGCCCTTGCTGGCGCGGGCAGGGCGGATTTCCACCACCATCTTCCCTCGCTGCAGAGTGAAGTCGGATCCTGCCCGCTCGCGATAGCGTTCCATCGCCGCCTCGACTTGCCCCTGGAATGTCGGCGCCTGTCGGTAGTGGGCAGCCACGGCGAGACCCTTGTCCTCGACAAGAACGCCCGGCCAGGCTGCTGCTTCCTCGGCAAGGCTTGCTTTCAGCGCCTCGAAATCAGGACCTGGCGTTACCCGCTCGATCGCTCCCGACATCGATCGTCTTTCCGCCCCGTGCAGGCCGGCAATCGGAAAGATATGCGGCTTGAACAGCTGATCGGCGTAGGGCAGAGCCCGACCCGTCACCAGCGCCATGGCACCGCTCAGTTTCGCGGAAAGCCGGGTCAGATTCTCGGCCAGATCGTCAGGCACGACGATACCATCAGGCGTATCCGCGATGTCGATCAGCGTGCCGTCGATATCGAAGAAAACCGCCCATTTGGCGGGCTGGTTCAGCACTTCGTGCAGAATGTCGGTGCCGTCAGATGTGCCGGCATGCGCGTCCGCGCTCGATTTTGTATCATCAACCATGCAGCTTCATTTAGGCTTTGAAGCCGCCGCGACAACAGGCTGAGGCAACATTGCGTTGCAAAACGTGATGGGGAAGGGGCCACAAAACTGTCATCTCGGCCGGTAATTCATGTTTCATTAACCCTATTTCGAGACGCTTGATTTTCGGCGGTTGTGTGCGTTGCAAGCAGACAGAGTGGAGCAGAAAGACAAATGTGTCGTTGGGCAGCTTATCGGGGCGAACCGCTTTATCTGGAAGAACTGGTCTCTTCGCCCGCCCATTCCCTGATCGAGCAATCCCACTGTGCCACACGCGCAAAGACCGCCACCAATGGCGATGGTTTCGGCATCGCCTGGTATGGCGACAGGCCAGAGCCCGGCCGCTACAGGGACATCCTTCCGGCCTGGTCCGACTGCAATCTGCGCAGTATCGCACGGCAGATTCGCTCACCACTGTTTCTTGCCCATGTCCGCGCCGCAACGACGGGCGCAACACGGC
Source organism: Rhizobium sp. Leaf321 (assembly GCF_001423215.1). Lineage (NCBI taxonomy): Bacteria > Pseudomonadati > Pseudomonadota > Alphaproteobacteria > Hyphomicrobiales > Rhizobiaceae > Rhizobium > Rhizobium sp. Leaf321. The sequence goes on from NZ_LMOF01000006.1 coordinate 242,203, forward strand.
GCGACAACTGTCACCCCTTCGTGCATGGCCACTGGTCCTTCATGCACAACGGCCAGGTCACGAGCTTCGAAGCGATCCGCCGGCCGCTCGAAAGCCTGTTATCGGACGAACTGTTCTCGGCCCGGACCGGATCGACCGATTCCGAGCTTCTCTTCCTGCTGGCGCTGCAATTCGGCATGGATACCGATCCCTTGGGTGCGATGGAAAAGGCGATCGCCGCCGTCGAAGACATCTCGATGGAACGGCTCGGCACGGCACTCGTGCGCTTCACCGCATGCTTTTCCAACGGCCGCCAGCTTTATGCGGTGCGCTATGCCACGGATCACAAGCCACCGACCCTCTACGCCGCACCGATGACGGGCAAGGGGTCGGATGCGGATGGATCAAAGACCGGTTACTGCCTGGTGTCCGAACCTTTGAACGACGAGGCCGATACCTGGGTGGAAATTCCAGATGGCAGCGCCGTCAAGGTCTGCCCGGATGGCATGCAGGCACTGCTATTCCAGCCGCAGGCGCTGTCGAAGGCCGCGTGATCCTCATGCGAGCCGGGCCGCTATCAGCTCGGCGAGCCGCATCGCAACCTCGTCCTTGCCGAGATCGGGCCACGCATCGATCGCGGTCTCGCTGATGATCTTCACCTGATTGCGCATGCCGCCCATGACGCCGGTCTCAGGCGAGACGTCGTTTGCAACAATCAGGTCTGCACCCTTGCGCTGAAGCTTCGATCGCCCGTTTTCGTCCACATTCTGCGTCTCGGCGGCGAAACCGACGACAAGTCTGGGGCGCTTGTCGTGATGCCCAACGGTCTTGAGGATGTCGGGGTTTTCGGTCAGCATCAGCGGAGCCGGTGCTTCGCCCGGCATTTTCTTGATCTTCTGGTCGGCGGAGGAAGCGACCCGCCAGTCGGCGACGGCCGCCACCATGACGGCGATATCGGCGGGGGG
>NZ_LMOF01000006.1:243163-513026 GCF_001423215.1 Rhizobium sp. Leaf321
GGCGATATCGGCGGGGAGACGGCTTGTCACGGCCTCGAGCATCTCGGCCGCCGTTTCCACATGCAGCGTCGTGACGCCATCGGGATCGGGGATTGTCACTGGGCCTGAAACGAGTGTCACATCGGCACCGAGTTTCGCCAGCGCCGCAGCAATCGCATGGCCCTGACGGCCGGATGAGCGGTTGGCGATGTAGCGCACCGGATCGATCGGCTCATGGGTGGGGCCGGAGGTCACGATGGCGGTCTTGCCGGCCAGCGGTTTCGGCGAAGCATCAAGCAGCGCAATCGCCGCGGCAGCGATTTGCAACGGTTCTGCCATCCGGCCGGCGCCGGCCTCGTTGCTCTCAGCCATCTCGCCAACCATCGGGCCAATCATATGGATGCCATCAGCCTTCAGTGTCTCGGCATTGCGTTTCGTCGGAGGAGCCGACCACATTTTCGGGTTCATGGCAGGCGCCACCAGCACGGGCAGATCGGTCGCCAGAAGCACGGCGCTTGCCAGGTCGTCCGCCATTCCGTGGGCCATCTTTGCCATCAGGTCGGCACTTGCGGGTGCGACGATCACGAGGTCCGCGTCGCGCGCCAGCCGGATATGGCCGACATCCTGCTCGTCCTCGCGCGAAAAAATCTCCGTATAGACATGCCCGCCCGACAATGCCCCGACGGCAAGCGGCGTCACGAACTCCTGGGCAGCCCTGGTCATGACCGGCCGCACCGAGGCGCCGCGTTCGCGCAGCCGCCGGATCAGGTCGAGGCTCTTGTAAGCCGCGATCCCGCCGGAGATGATGAGAAGGATACGCTTGTCTTTGAGTTCCATAGCCCGCCCGCTTTCGAAGTGACCGGAAGCTAGGGTTTTGTTCTTGAACATGCAATCGTCCTGCAGCAAGAGTGGTGAAACTCCGATGAACGGCGGTCGCAATGAATGATTTCAAGTCGGTCGAACCTGCCTCAAGCCAGACCCTGATCCAGCCGGCCATCCCGATCTTCCGCATTTTCGACGTCGGCAAGGCGATGGAGTTCTATTGCGGGTTCTTAAGCTTCACCGTCGACTGGGAGCATCGGTTCGCTCCCGACGCACCGCTCTATTGCCAGATATCGCGCAGCGGCATGCTGATGCATCTGTCCGAACATGCGGGCGATGCCTCGCCGGGTGCCCGCGTGTTTGTCCCCATCACCGGTGCTGCAGCGCTCCACGATGAACTCAATGCCAAGGACTATCCATATATGCGGCCGGGGCTGCATCAGGCGCCCTGGGGTCTGGAGGTGTCCGTGACGGATCCTTTCAGCAATCGCATCACCTTCTGCGAACGCGAGATCAAGGGCTAACCGGTCAGCCTAGACCAGTTCGAACAGGTTGAGCGCGATCGGGGAACGCTGTGCCTTCATCACGGCGATGCCCAGTCGCGCCACCGGTCCCGGCCCCTCGATCGGCCGGTACACGACGCCCTCGATGGCGATCTTCGTGATGGAGCCCGGGACGATCGAGACGCCCAGCCCTGCGGCAACCAGATTGACCACGGACGGGATCTGCGGCGCTTCCTGGGTGACGTTGAGCTCGAACCCCGCATCGCGGCAGGCGCTGAGGATATCGTCGAACAGGCTGAGACCCACCGTGCGCGGAAACAGCACGAAGGGCTCTCCTGCAAGCGCTGCGATCGGCACGGTCCGTAAGGTCGCCAGCTCATGGTTCGCCGGCAGTGCGATCAGCATCGGCTCGTCCGCCAGACGTTTCAGCCGCACCGCCTTCGGGTCTTCCAACCCTGGACGGATAAAGGCGGCGTCGATCTCGCCGCGTTCCAGTTTCTCGATCAGCCAGTTGCTGTTCATTTCCGCCAGCGACAGCGCAACGCCCGGCCACTCGCTCCGGAAACGCCGGATAGCGCCGGTTACGACCGGGTTGAAGGCCGCAGACGCGGTAAAGCCCAGTGCCAGCTTTCCTGTCTCGCCGCGCGCGGCACGCCGGGCAGAAAGTTTCGCAGCCTCTGCTGCCGCAAGCGAAGCCCGCGCTTCGGGCAGAAACGCTGCGCCGGCCGCAGTCAATTCCGCACCATGCGGCACCCGGTGAAAAAGCGCTGCACCGATTTCGGTTTCGAGATCGCGGATCTGCTGGCTGAGCGGTGGCTGGCCGATACCAAGCCGTGCCGCAGCCCGCGTGAAATTCTGCTCCTCGGCGACAGCGAGGAAATAGCGGATATGCCTCAGTTCCATCGGTATCTGTAAAACCTATCAAGAACGCCTGCGCCATATATTGGATTAATGGGAACCGACTGGCTACGTTTGATGGATCTGAAAGGTCGAATTCCCCATGCCCGCCTCCGCATCCCTGAACGCCGATCTGCCCGCGGCACCGAACGGTCAAGCTCTTGCAGAAGCGGGCGAGGGGGAGAAGCTCTATCTCGTCCGCGGCACGCCGGCCTATCGTAGGGCAAGTCTCGCCTTCTTCATGTCGGGCTTTTCAACCTTTGCGCTGCTCTACTGCGTCCAGCCGCTGATGCCGATCTTCGCGCGTGATTTCGGCGTCAGTCCGGCTGCAAGCTCGCTGTCCCTGTCGCTGTCGACGGGCTTTCTGGCACTCGCCATCTTTTGCGCCGCCGCCGTGTCGGAGCGGTTCGGCCGCCGCAGCCTGATGTTCGTGTCTCTGCTCGGCGCTTCGATCTGCACCATCGCCTGTGCCGCCATGCCCAACTGGAACCTGCTTCTGATCATTCGTGCGCTGGAAGGCCTGTTGCTTGGCGGCGTTCCGGCGGTCGCGATGGCCTATCTGTCGGAGGAAGTCGATCCGAAAGGTCTTGGCGCCGCGATGGGTCTCTATATCGCCGGCAACGCCTTTGGCGGCATGGCGGGGCGTGTCGTCACCGGGGTTCTGGCGGAATATTTCTCCTGGCGTCTGGCGCTTGTCGGCATGGGCGCGCTCGGCATCGTCGCCGCCATCGGCTTTCTCGTTCTCCTGCCGCCATCGCGCAACTTCGTGCCCCGCAAATCCAGCCTGCGCTATCATGTCGATGCCTGGCTCGGTCACCTGAACCATCCGGCCCTGGCGCTGCTGTTTGCCATCGGTTTCCTGCTGATGGGCGCGTTCGTCACCATCTACAATTACATCGGCTTCCGGCTTGTGGACGCACCCTACAGCCTCGACCAGACGGAGCTCGGGCTGATCTTCACGGTTTATCTGTTCGGCATCGTCGCTTCCTGGGCCGCCGGTCTACTCGGAGATCGCTTCGGCCATTTCGCCGTCATGCTCACCGGCATCGTCCTGGCATTTACAGGCGTCGTCATCACACTCGCCACGCCGCTGCCGCTGATCATTCTCGGCATCGTCCTGCTCACCTCCGGCTTCTTCATCGCCCATTCGGTGGCAAGTGCTTTGGTCGGCCGCATGGCGAAAGGCACCAAGGGACACGCCTCCTCGCTCTATCTTCTGGGATATTATCTGGGCTCGAGCGTCGCCGGCTCGGTGGGCGGCCACTTCTGGAGCGCCGATGGCTGGTGGGCCGTATCGGCCTTTACCGGCACGATGCTGGCGCTCGCCCTCGCGGCAGCACTGCTGTCGCGCAGTATCACGCAGCGAAGCTAGCTCTTCTTGGCCGACGCGTTGACGGCGGGAGCCGGCGAGGTCGTCAGTTTGAAATCCGTCATTTCCTTCGGCGTCAGATAGTACAGTCGGTCCGGCGGGGTCTCCAGTGCGTGCAGCCACAGGCCGGAGCCGATCCCCATTTCCTCCAGATGCCGCGAGACGCGCGCCGTGGTCGCCTGTGCGCCGGACATCGCCTCGTCGGCGCTCGGCCTGTTGCGGCCGCCGTTGAACACCTGGTGCACGCCGATCACCGCATCCTTTTGGGCCACCCGCGTGACACCACCGGCAAACACGATCGGGCAGGAGGAAGCACAGAGCCCCTTGGTCACCACAAGCGTGGCCAGCTTCTTCTCTCGGATCAGCTTCGACATGGCGATTGCGTCGCCCACCGAGCCGCCGGGGGAGTTGAGCGACACCGTCTTCACATATTCGCCGCGGGCTTCGATCTCGGTCGCAAAGCGCTCGGCGGCACCCGGCTCGATCGCTCCTTCAGCCTTCAGAATGCCACCCGTTGTCAGGTTGAAGGTCATCGCCTTGCGCAGCACGTCTGCCGGGCTTGAAGGCTCGACGGGCGGCGCTGCCGGTCGCCCCTCGGTCAGCGCCGGTGGCAGGACGGGATCCGTCTCGCGCATCGGATCGTACCCCGGGCTCTCGGGCTTTGCGGTCGCGATCTCGCGAATGTCGGTCACCAGGAAAATGCCGGAAATGCCGAGCATGAGATAGAAGACGCCGCGCAGGATGACACCGTCGTCGAGCCGGCGGATTGCCTCACCGATCCTCATGGCTGCGGTCCCGGCGCGTTTTCGGATCGAGACTGGTGATATTGGTATTCTCGTCGGCCTTAACCTCTTCGGCCTTAACCTCTTCGGCCTTCACCTCGTCCGCCTTCAGCTCGGCCAATCGGGCATCCTCCTGCGATGTCTCGGGCTTTTCCATGGCGGTGGTCGCCTGTTCCACGCTCATGCCGCTGGCACTGACGGCGCGCTGGACTTCGAGCGCCTGCAAAAGCTCGGCAGCGGTAATGCGCTCGGCAAACGGAAGCGGGTCCTCCTGTCTCCGGATCGCGCCATGCACGACGGCCAGGATGAACACCATCACACCCGGCAGAAGGTCGATGGAGATCGCGCCGGCCCAGGCGGGAATAAAGTCGCCGGCATATTCCAGAACGGCGCCTGCCGGCGAAAGCGGCACGAAGCGCCGTTCTCCCACAGTCGGCCGCGACAGGATTTCGTCGGCAGCCTTGGCCAGCGCCTTGGATTGCGCGCTCACCGAAGCCTTCACCGTCTCCATCACCTGGTTCTGGCGGTTGACGAGGTCGGGCGCTGCCCCGTCCGGCACCGGCGCGATAAAGCCGATCGCCAGATCGTCTGCCGCACGACGGATGGACGGCGCGATCGAGGTCTGCGACAGCGAGGATACGACGCCCGTCAGCGCCACGGCCTCGGTCGAGAACTGGTCGGCGCGGGGTCCGATATCGCCCGGCGCCGAGACCAGCCCGCGCATCGCCTCAAGCCGCTTCTGGCCCTGTTCGAAAAGATCGGCCACCTGTTCGCGCGACCCGTTGATATTGCCTTCCAGCGATTTCATCTGGGCCGACATCTGGGTGAGCAACTGCACCACGCTGCCGGAGCCGGTGGTGCCGGTCAGCGAACCGGACTGGCGCTCGACACCGGCGAGCTGCGAGAACCGTTCACCGGCGCGCTGGATATCCGGCAGCAGGCTCTGCGCGGCGATCGCGTTCTGGTGCGCGCGGTCGAGATCGGCCGTATAGGCTTCCACGGTTTCGGAAAGGTGCTGTTCGACGGCGGACGAACCGGCAAGTGCCGCAGCGTTCAGCCAGCTCGACATCGCCATGATCATCACGGCACCTGCGGCCATCACTGCCAGCATTGCCGTGCGCCCGGTCCGCGATGTGATATGCGGATAGAACCGCGCCATGTAGGACCAGAAGGCATAGATGCCGACCGACACCGACACGGAATAGATGATCGCGGCAAAGAACACCGCCGTCGGCGACCCGTCGAGAATGGTGCGGGCACCGAGATAGGTATAGACGCCCGATGCCAGCGCCAGCACTGCCAGCGCAAATCGCGTCATCGTTTCGACGGCAACGACGCCGTCCTGCAGCCGTCGGGAAGCGCCAAGCGCCATGGGCAAACTCCAAATGGCCACCTGGGGCACGCGAAAGGACTATATTCCTTCAAGAAAGTCTGAAGAACCCGGCGGAATAAAGGCGCATTACGCTCACGCTTGCGTGGGTTGTACGCCCTGCATGCCGAAGCCACCAAGCGCAAAGAAACCGTCGATCGCATGGATCGGCGAGATGGCGATCAGCTCTGTCAGGAAGGCCTCGGACGCGAGTTCCGCCTCGATCGCCTCAACCTCCGCCGAAAGCGGCCGATCGACCGTGTAGAAGGCTGCATGGCGGCGTACGGCATCGTAGATCAGCTTGACCGCACCGCCCGGCTCGTCGCCATGGATATCCATCGCCTGGGCTGCCAGAAGCGCTTCCAGCGCCGCCAGTCGCTGCAGCGCCTGCACCTGTCGCTCGAAACGCTCGATCACCAGCGGCAGAAAGGCTGCCTCGTCTTCCATACCGCCGGCCACCACCAGCGACTGAGCCGAAACCGGGTTGGTCATCGACAGCACGCGTGAGAAGATTTCCCCGGCCAGCTTGATGATCGGCCCGAAACCGGTTGCGATCACGCCATGCGGAACCAGATTGACCGGCAGATCGCGGCGCTGGCCGTTTCCAAGAAGAACGCAGCGGTTGAAGGCGTTGCGCGCCGCATGCGCCATCGTCAGCGACGCCGATTCCAGGAGCACCGTAACGTCGAGCGGCAGTGAACCGCCTGATGTCAGAACCCGGCCGTCGACGATCACGGGGTTGTCGTCGGAGCGGCCCGTTGCCGCGAGGATCTTGTGGCCGGCGGTCAGCACGCTTTCAAACACGGTGCCGAACACCTGCGCGATCATGCGCAGGCTCAACGGGTCCTGGATTTGCGTCGCCTTCGGCCAGTCCCAGCCTTCGGATGCGTTGCACAGCCATTTTCCGATCATCGCTTCGCGCGGCGTGCCCACATGGGTGACGGCAATCCACGGATCGCGGGAGCCGCCCATGGCACCGGAAGCGGCCATGCCGGTGGCAAGCAGCGTGCGGATGGCGCAGGCCGCCGTGCGCGTCGCGTCGGCGGCGGCCGCAAAGCTGACGGAATTGACGCTGAGTGAGGCAAGACTGTCGCGCGGCGCCATTTTCATGGGCGCGATGCCTGCCGCCGCAAAGGCTTCCGCCGCGGGCAGGCGGCGTCCCTCGAAGACAGCCTCGCCGACGCCGGTCAGGACAGCACCGATCTGCCCCATCAGGCCGATATCCGCGCAGCCGATCGAGCCGGTGCGCCGCACGATCGGAATGACGTCGGCCTTGAGGAGTTCAAGATAGGCCTGAACCAGTTCGGTCGAACAGCCCACATAGCCCGTCAGCGCCGTGTTGACGCGCAACGCCATCGCATTGCGCACGACGCAGATCGGAAACGGTTCGCCGGTGCCGAAGTGATGGGCCCGGACGAGCCCGATATTGAAAGCGTCCAGCTCTTCCGGCGACCACGCGACGTCCTTCATCGCACCAACGCCGGTCGTCGCGCCATAGACGGGCGTGCCCTCGGCAATCGTGCTTTCCAGCACCAACCGCGCCGCAGCGACACGGGCAAGCCCTTCGGCACTGGCTGTCACGGTTACTTCGCCACGGCCGATCTTGATCAGCTCGGCAAAGCCGATCGGCTGGCCGGTGAGTTCGATTGTGATGCGGTCTGGGTTTTTGGGTGCGGCGGACATGGCATTCCTTTTTGCCCGCACACTAATTCATCCTGTCGTCCAAGGTATATCCCAGAACCTGGACATCTGATGTCGCAACCCGCCTTTTCAGACGACGGCGAAGGCGATGACGACGAGCGAGATCGCGATGATCCACAGTGCCCAGCGGCCGGAGCGGCTGTGCCGGGCTTCCGCCTTGCCGATCGCGTCTGCCGTTTCGGGATCGAAACGCAGGCCGTGTTCGCTCATGTGAACGAGTTCCCGGTGCAGGGTTTCCGTCTTGGCGGCAATCTCCGGCAAGGCTTCGGCGAGCTTCAGCCCTGCCTTCATCCCGTCCTTAAGGTCGGATGCGATGCGCTTGGGGCCAAGATTGTCGCGGATCCACTGGCCGACGACCGGCTCTGCGGCCTTCCACATGTTGAAACGCGGGTCGAGGATACGCGAAACGCCTTCGACGACGACCATGGTCTTCTGCAAGAGGATCAACTGCGGCTGGGTCTGCATCTCGAACAGGTCGGTCACTTCGAACAGCAGCGCCAGCAGCCGGGCCATGGAGATGGTTTCGGCGGGCTGACCGTGGATCGGCTCGCCGATCGCCCGGATCGCCTGCGCGAAGGCTGCAACGTCGTGATGCGCAGGCACATAGCCCGCTTCGAAATGCACCTCGGCGACACGCATATAGTCGCGGGTGATAAAGCCGTAGAGGATTTCGGCGAGGAACCGCCGTTCCTTTTTGCCAAGCCGTCCGGTGATCCCCATGTCGACCGCGACGATCGTACCGTCCCGCTCGACGAAGAGGTTGCCGGGATGCATGTCGGCATGGAAAAAGCCGTCGCGCAGCGTGTGACGCAGGAAGGACTGGATCAGCACTTCTGCGAGCTTTTCCAGATCGTGGCCGGCAGCCCTCAGCTTCGGGACGTCGTTCATCTTGGCGCCGTCGATCCACTCCATGGTGATGACATCGCGACCGGTCCGCTCCCAGTCCACCTCGGGCACGCGGAAACCGGGATCGTCCCTCGTGTTTTCGGCGATTTCGGAAAGGGCCGCAGCCTCAAGGCGCAGGTCCATTTCCATCTTGGTGGTCTGTTCCAGCGTCTTCGTCACCTCGATCGGGCGAAGTCTTCGACTGGAGGGCATCAGCCGTTCCTGCATGCGGGCAACCACATACATGCCTTCGATGTCATTTGCGAAACGCTGGCGCACGCCGGGGCGCACCACTTTCACGGCCATCTTTTTGCCGTTCACTTCGGCCGGATGCACCTGCGCGATCGAGGCGGCCGCGATCGGCTCGTGGAACGATGTGTAGAGATCGCTGATCGGGCGGCCAAGCGAGGTCTCGACGGCGGTTTTTGCAGCATCCGTGGGGAAGAAGGCCATCCGGTCCTGCAGCATGGCAAGATCGACGGCCCAGTCGACGCCGACGACATCCGGGCGGGTGGCGAGAAATTGGCCGATCTTCACATAGGAAGGACCAAGCCTTCCCACGGCGCGGGTCAGCCTTTCGCTGCGGGGCTGCTTCTTTGCCCTGAAACGGGTGAGCGGCTCGAGCATGGACTTGAGAATGCCGACGGCCGGCGGCAGGTCCTGGGTCGGCAGGGCCGAAACCACGCCCTCGCGGACAAGAACCCAGCCGACACGGGCGAGCCGGAAATAAGCGCCGATCGTGCTCATCGCTTCAGAGCTTCCAGCCGGAATGCAGCGCCGCGATCCCGCCGGTATAATTGGTGTAGCTCACGCGCGAAAAACCGGCGGTGCGGATCATCGCTGCGAAATTTTCCTGGTTGGGGAATTTGCGGATCGATTCCACCAGATACTGGTAGGGCTCGGAATCACCGGTGATCATCTTGCCGAAGCGCGGGATCGCCCGGAACGACCACTCGTCGTAAAACTTGTCGAGCAGCGGAAGTTCGACTTCCGAAAATTCCAGAACCAGCAACCGTCCGCCACGTTTCAGCACGCGAAAGGCTTCAGACAGCGCCACGTCGATGCGCGGAACGTTGCGGATCCCGAAGGCGACCGTATAGGCGTCGAAGGAATTGTCCTCGAAGGGCAGGGATTCTGCATTCGCCTCGATGAAATCGAGATTGCCGGACAGCTTTTTCTTCTGCGCCCGCTCGGCACCCACGGCCAGCATCGAGCCATTGATATCGAGCACCGTCGTATGGGCCTTGAGGCCCGAGGCCTCGACGATGCGGAATGCGACGTCGCCGGTGCCGCCCGCCACATCCAGCGTCCGGTAGCTCGCATCCTTGCGCGGATTGAGCGCGGTAATCATCGCGTCCTTCCACACCCGGTGCATGCCCGCCGACATGACGTCGTTCATCACGTCATAGCGCTTGGCGACCTTGTGGAATACGTCGTTGACGAGGCCCTGCTTTTCCCCATCGGCCACCTGGCGGAAGCCATAGGAGGTTTCCATTCCGCCTTCGGCGCGGGTGCGGGCTTCGGTCATGGGCAGCTCCTCGGTGTCTCTATCCAGGCGGACCATAGCGAAACCGGTTTCCGGACGCTATGTGGTGGATTACCGACCGGTCTATAGAGCACCGGCGGCATCGTTGAAACAGGAAGTTAGGTAGACCATGCCCGAATTGCCAGAGGTCGAAACCGTTCGTCGCGGCCTTTCTCCGGCCATGGAGGGAGCAAAGCTTGCAAGGCTGCAGCTGAACCGCACCGATCTGCGCTTTCCGTTCCCGGAAAATCTTGTCGCCGCAGTCGAAGGCCGGCAGATCATAGCCCTCGGCAGACGCGCCAAATACCTGCTGATCGATCTCGAAGACGATCTGACCATCATTGCCCATCTCGGCATGTCCGGCTCGTTCCGGGTCGAGGAGGAGGCGCTGGGCACATTCCATCATCCCCGCTCCAAGGACGAAAAGCACGACCACGTCGTCTTTCATCTCGAGCGCGGCACCGAGACATTGAAGGTCATCTATAATGATCCGCGCCGTTTCGGCTTCCTGCATCTGGCAAAGCGCAGCGAGCTCGATCTCTACCCGGCCTTCGCACAACTCGGTCCGGAGCCGACCGGCAACGCGCTCGATGCGGAGTATCTCGGCAAGCGGTTTTCCGGCAAGGCGCAGCCATTGAAGAGCACGCTGCTCGATCAGACCGTGATCGCCGGTCTCGGCAATATCTATGTCTGCGAGGCGCTGTGGCGTGCACACCTGTCGCCGAAGAGGGCAGCGGGCAGCATCGTCACGCCCACGGGCCGGCCGAAGAAGGAGCTGGTGCTGCTGACGGAAGCGATCCGCGCTGTCATTGCCGACGCGATTGCAGCCGGCGGCTCGTCTCTGCGCGACCATATCCAGACGGACGGCTCGCTTGGGTATTTCCAGCATTCCTTCTCTGTCTATGACCAGGAGGATAAGCCCTGCCGCACGCCGGGCTGCGGCGGCACCGTTGCCCGCATCACCCAGGCCGGCCGCTCCACCTTCTACTGCCCGCGCTGCCAGAAGTGATCAGCCGTTGCAGGTGATGTTTGAACACGCATCCCTATAAGGAGAGTGGGAGGGGTTATGGTCGCGAAAAGGACGCGGGACTCCGCCAAACGGCAAATTCAGCGGCACCCTTCATGCGAATCCGCGTTGACGAGGCGCGCTATACCGGTTATATGCCCGCCCACAGTTGAGAAAGCCTGATCGACGGCTTCCTCTATTGCTCCCGAATTGCTGGATTGATGGTCGCAGGACCTACGCGGCAACGGCGGAGTTTTGGTTCGAATTCGTAGAGAGGCATGATATGGCCAATACAACTTCGGCGAAAAAAGCGACCCGCAAGATCGCTAGCCGTACCGCAGTCAACAAGTCCCGCCGCTCGCGCGTTCGTGGCTTTATCCGCAAGGTTGAAGAAGCGATCGCAACGGGTGACGTATCCGTCGCTGCTGCTGCTCTGAAGGCAGCTCAGCCGGAAATCGCACGCGCTGCAACGAAGGGCGTCCTTCACAGCAACACGGCGTCCCGCAAGGTCTCGCGCCTGGCAGCTCGCGTCAAGGCACTCTCCGCCTAATATCACCTTTAGCGTGCATGCATCAAAAGCCTGGTCGGTCGACCGGGCTTTTTGTGATTCTCGGCCCTTTGCACTTCGTTAACCGGCTCAGTAACGGTTACGTGTCAGGTGCGTGACAGATTTTCCCGATGAATTACAAAGGCTTATGAGAGGTCTGCCCAAGTCTGGCGGCAATTCCGCCAACCCGCCGCCTGCTTTCTGAGTCAAGGTTTTTTTTATTTTTTCTCTGAATCGTACCATCAGAAATAGATGGATTTTGAATCCCATTGATTCAACTGGGATTCTTCTCCGCAACCCTCCGGCCATTCAAATCGCACCCGGAGAGTCAACGGTCGCGCTCGGATTTTGCGTAAAATTCATCATTGATCTTGCCATTTGATCCTGCCTAAATGGCTTTTAGCGAGAGGCATGGAGATCACTCCTAGAGCCTGCCGGCAACCGCTCGACACCGAGCGGCCCGGGGACTTTAAGCAGCTTGCGGCGAGATGTTTTTCTCGTTTCCTTATTTAACCGATGGTTGCAAGCCGGAAATTGGCTTTTCCGGCAACAGCTGAACTTATGCGTGACGGGGCCGACTGGGGAGTCGGAAGAAGGCAGTGGGAAGTCAGCGGCTCTTCATAACGAGGATGGAGCGTGCGCTGAGTTGCGGGTTGGCTCCCGCAGGTCTGGATCAGACGAGGTGATCCGGATCGATCTTTGATGGTCCGGGCGGTTGGCCTGGAAGTTTGATCGATGGGGAAGGGCAGTCGTCGTTTCCGCACGGAGACGGGCTGTCGGACGTAGTTAAAAAGAATGTGTCCTGGCGGGAAACAGAACCGCCGGGCTCCTATGGAAAAGGCGGCGAATAATGCAAATGAATAACGTATCGGCTCGTGCAACCGGCAACGGGGGCAATGCACGACAGGCGTTTGATTCCGTTTGCGCACAGGCGGCAGGGGAAACACCAGTTATGAAGCATGATGCTCTTTTCGAGCGATTCAGTGTGCGTCTTAAAGCACAGGTCGGCCAGGATGTTTACGCAAGCTGGTTTGCAAGACTTAAGCTTCACACCGTCTCGAAGAGTGTCGTCAGGCTCACGGTGCCCACGACGTTTCTGAAGTCTTGGATCAACAACCGTTATCTTGATCTGATCACGTCGATCTTCCAGGCGGAAGATGCCGAGATCCTCAAGGTGGAGATCTTGGTCCGCACGGCAACCCGCGCTGCAAAGCCGGTATCGGATGTCCAGGACGGCGTCATTGGCTCGGATGCTCCGGCACCTGTCGCGTCGCAACGCCCGTCTGCACCGCGTGAGATCGGCAAAATCGCCACGTTCCCGACGGCCGCGTCCACCCCGGTTCGCCAGTCCTCGCAGCCCGGCCCGTTGTTCGGTTCGCCACTCGACAGCCGTTATACGTTCGACACGTTCGTTGAAGGCGCCTCGAACCGCGTGGCGCTTGCCGCTGCCAAGACGATTGCGGAAGCCGGTGCCGGTGCCGTGCGTTTCAACCCGCTGTTTATTCATTCCGGTGTCGGTCTCGGCAAGACCCACCTTCTGCAGGCCATCGCCAACGCCGCCGTCGGCAGCCCCCGCATGCCGCGCGTGGTCTATCTCACCGCCGAATATTTCATGTGGCGTTTCGCAACCGCGATCCGCGACAATGATGCCCTGACGCTCAAGGACAGCCTGCGCCATATCGATCTGTTGATCATCGACGACATGCAGTTCCTGCAGGGCAAGATGATCCAGAACGAATTCTGCCATCTGCTCAACATGCTGCTCGACAGCGCCAAGCAGGTCGTGGTTGCTGCCGACCGCGCGCCCTGGGAGCTGGAATCGCTCGATCCGCGGGTTCGCTCGCGTCTGCAGGGCGGCGTGGCCATCGAGGTCGAGACGCCGGATTACGATATGCGCATGGAAATGCTCAAAGGTCGTCTCGCGGCTGCCCAGCAGGATGATCCATCGCTCGATATCCCGCACGAAATTCTCGATCACGTCGCACGCAGCGTCGTCAGCACCGGTCGCGAACTGGAAGGCGCGTTCAACCAGCTGCTGTTCCGTCGCTCGTTTGAGCCGAACCTCTCGATCGAGCGCGTCGACGAGCTTCTCGCCCATCTGGTCGGCGCCGGGGAAGCAAGGCGCGTCCGGATCGAGGATATCCAGCGCGTCGTGGCACGCCATTACAACGTCTCGCGGCAGGAACTGGTCTCCAACCGCCGCACCCGCGTCATCGTCAAGCCGCGCCAGGTCGCCATGTACCTCTCGAAAACCATGACGCCGCGCTCCTTCCCGGAAATCGGCCGTCGGTTTGGTGGCCGCGACCATACGACCGTGCTGCATGCGGTTCGCAAGATCGAGGACCTGATCTCGGGCGACAGCAAGCTCAGCCACGAGGTCGAGCTTCTGAAGCGCTTGATCAACGAAAACAATCTGTGATCATCGACTGACCGACCGAAGCCGGCTCTTACCCATCGGATGAGAGCCGGCTTTTGTTTGTCCGGGCGTTGACGGGATTTGGCTTCTGGCGCACACCAATTTTTCTGGTGTGCGAGGAGCGTGTCGTGTTTCTTTTATCCGTGGCGACCATCTGGGCTGTCGCCTGCATTACCCCCGGGCCAAATACGCTGCTGGTGATCCGCTATTGCCTCACAGCACCGCGCAGGGTTGCCCTTACGGCAGCCATGGGAACGATTACCGGAACATGCCTGTGGGGCTTTGCGGGCTGGCTCGGGATCAATGCCCTGTTTCAGGCAGCCCCTTTCGCCTATGTCGCGCTGAAGATCGTCGGCGGTCTTTATCTCGTATGGCTCGGCCTGCGCGTCTTCATGGACGTCCGGAAGGCCCGGACAACGCCCGAATTTGCCCCCACAGAACGCGAGATACCGCTGAGGAAGGCTTACCGACTGGGGCTTGCGACCAACCTCGCCAACCCGAAATCGGCTCTCTTCGTTGCCTCGCTGTTTGCCGCTACCATGCCGGCGGGCACGCCGTTTCTCTACGGGCTAGCGGCAATCGCTGTCATGGTCGCGGTTTCGGCCTGTTACTATACGTTTCTGGTCGGCCTGATCACCCATCCGCGGGTAGCGAGCGCCTATCTCAAGGCCAAGCAGAAGATCGACCTCGGCGTTGCCACCGTCTTCGTCGGCTTCGGCACCAAGCTTCTCCTGTCACAAAAGTAAAAGCCATGGCGGAGCACGATCAGACCCTCCGCTTCTACGCCGACAATGCGAAGGCCTATGCCGGTTATCGGGAAAAGGCGAACGAGATCAGGCTGGAAGCATTTCTCTCCCGCATCTCTCCGGGTGCCCTAATTCTGGAACTCGGCTGCGGCAATGGCCGCGACAGCGGTTTCATGATTGAACGCGGCTTTGACGTCACCCCGACGGATGGCGTTGCGGAAATGGCAGAGCAAGCCTCGCGCCGCCTGGGGCGCACGGTTGCGGTACTGCGCTTCGGGGATATCGCCAGCGTGGCGGCCTATGACGGCGTCTGGGCCAATGCCTGCCTTCTCCACACGCCGATAAACGATCTTGCCGATATCCTTGCCCGCATCCATCGGGCGCTGCGCCCTGGCGGCATTTTCTACGCAAGCTACAAGACCGGCGGCGAAGAGATGACGGATGCGATAGGTCGCTATTACAACAACCCGTCGCGGCCCTGGCTCGAACAGGCCTACAGGACCGTCACGTGGTCATCGCTCGAGATAAGCACGAACGACGGCAGCGGCTATGATGACCGGCCGACCGAATGGCTGCATGTGACGGCGGTAAAGGCCTAGTCAGCAGGCGAGGTCGGCAACAACAGCATCGAGGATCAGCATGCCGGACGGCGTGCAGCGCAGCCTGGAATTTCCCAGCCGCTCGATAAAGCCGTGTTCCAGAAGCCGCTCTTCGCGGACCGGGTCCGGATCGCGGCCGGAAAGCTCCTGCCAGCGCGCCAGGTCGACGCCTTCGGTCAGGCGCAGTCCCATCAGAAGCAACTCGTCCGCCTGCTCGTCGAAGCCTAGCAGTTCCTGGTCGACCATGCCGTGGCCTTGTGTCTCGACCTGGTCCAGCCAGGTTTCCGGACGTCGCTCGGTGGCGGTGGCGATCTTGTCGCGTCCCCGCGTCAGGCGACCATGCGCACCAGGGCCGATGCCGGCATAGTCGCCATAGCGCCAGTAGGTCAGGTTGTGCCGGCTTTCAGCACCCGGCTTGGCGTGGTTGGAAACCTCGTAGGCCGGCATGCCATGCGCGGCCGTGATCTCCTGCGTCGCCTCGTAGAGCAGCGCCGACTGCTCATCATCTGGAACGATCAGCTTGCCGGCCTTGTGCAGGCCGTAGAACGGCGTGCCTTCCTCGATCGTCAGCTGATAGAGGGAAAGGTGATCGACGGCATAGGAAATGGCCTGCTTCAGCTCCGCTTCCCAGGCCTCCACCGTCTGCTTGGGACGGGCGTAGATCAGGTCGAACGACATGCGCGGAAAGATCTCGCGTGCCAGCTTGATCGCCTTCAGCGCGTCTGCCACGTCATGCAGGCGGCCGAGGAATTTGAGATCCGTATCGTTGAGCGCCTGCACGCCCATCGAGACCCGGTTGATGCCGGCAGCCCGGTAGCCGCGAAAGCGTTCCGCCTCGACGCTGGAAGGGTTGGCTTCCATCGTGATCTCGATCCCGTCAGGCACATGCCAGTGCTGCGCGATCCCGTTGAGGATCGCCCCGACGGTTGAAGGATCCATCAGCGAAGGCGTACCGCCGCCCAGAAAGATGCTCGTGACCGTCTTCGGCCCGCTCATCTTCCGCATCGTTTCCATCTCTTTCAGAAACGCGGCGGTGTAGCGGAGCTGATCCACGGGCTGGTGGCGGACATGGCTGTTGAAATCGCAATAGGGGCATTTGGCCGCGCAAAACGGCCAGTGCACGTAAACGCCGAAGCCCGGCTCACCCGTGTCGGGTAGCAGCATGCCGGGAAAAAGGGGAGCGACGGCGTTCAATGGGGATCAGGCCTCCAGGCAGGTTTCAACGAACAGCTTGAAGGCACGCGCCCGGTGCGAAAGCGCATCTTCATCGCCGGGCTTCCAGCCGTGCTTTTCCTCGCTGGTCATTTCACCAAACGTGGTCTTATGGCCTTCCGGCTGGAAGATCGGGTCGTAACCGAACCCGGCATCACCCCGCGGCGGCCAGGCGACAACGCCCTCGACATCGCCGCGGAAGAGTTCGGTGTGGCCATCCGGCCAGGCAAGGCAGAGAACGCTCACAAAACGGCAGCTGCGCTTGTCGGGCGTGGTCGCACCCTTTTCCTGCAGCGCGTCTTCCACCTTCTGCATCGCCATCGCGAAATCACGGCTGCCATCCTCGCGCTCGGCCCAGTTGGCGGTATAGACACCGGGAGCACCGTCCAGCGCATCGATGACGATGCCGCTATCGTCGGAAAGGGCGGGCAGGCCGGACGCCTTGGCAGACGCAAGCGCCTTGATCGCCGCATTTTCCTCAAACGTCGTGCCGGTCTCGTCCGGTTCCTCGAACTTCAGCTCGGCCGCAGACTTCGCCGAAAAGCCGAACGGACCGATCAATTCGGCAATCTCGCGGATCTTGCCGGCATTGTGGCTGGCAACGACGATCGTTTTCGTCTCAAGCTTGCGCATGAAGGTTCCTATAGATTCCAGAGCCTCGGCTCTGCGCATTCCAGGCTGTTGCCGGCCGGGTCGCGGAAATAGAGGGATCGGGCGCCGGTTGGCCAGCGAAAATCGCTTTCAATCACGATGCCCGCCTTGTTGAGCTTTTCTGCCATTCTGTCAATCGCCGGGCCTTCCATACGAAAGCACACATGCCCCGGGCCTGCCGTGCCGTGCGGCGGAACCGGCAGCGCATCATCAGGCGGCGGCTTCAGCGTCTCGGCGCGATTGAAGATCAACAGGATGCCGGGTCCGCATCGGTAAAACACGTGGCGATCGCCGGCCCGCAACACCCGTTCAAGCCCGAGCAGTTCACCGTAAAAGGCTTCCGCCGCATCGAGATCATCGACATAGAGCGCTGTTTCGAGAATGCTGTCGATCAAAACAGTGGCTCCCTTGTCTGATGCTGCCCGCCATGAAGGCGGGGGAGGAGGTTCGATCGAGAGGTAGTCTCTCCGGAAAGGAAGACTGCCCCTCGCAACTCTTGGATCAGCCAGCGTTGAAATCAGCCGCCGATCGCCTGCTTCTGCAGAGCTACCAGTTCCCGGGTGCCGTCCTGTGCCAGCGACAGCAGGTTGAGGAGTTCCTCCTGGCTGAAGGGGACACCCTCGGCCGTGCCCTGAATCTCGACGATGCCGCCGCTACCCGTCATGACGAAATTCGCGTCTGTCTCGGCGGCCGAATCTTCGAGATAGTCGAGATCGATGACCGGCTGGCTTGCAAAGATGCCGCACGAGATCGCCGCGACATGGTCTTTCAGAACCTTGTCGAGCTTGATCATCGAGCGGGTGTCCATCCATTTCAGGCAATCATACAGCGCCAGCCAGCCGCCGGTGATGGCCGCCGTACGGGTGCCGCCATCGGCCTGGATCACGTCGCAGTCGATGGTGATCTGCTTTTCGCCAAGCGCGGAAAGATCGACCACGGCGCGCAGCGAACGGCCGATCAGGCGCTGGATTTCCTGGGTGCGGCCACCCTGCTTGCCGGTCGCAGCCTCGCGCTTCATCCGGTCGCCGGTGGCGCGCGGCAGCATTCCGTATTCGGCGGTGACCCAGCCCTTGCCGGAATTGCGCAGCCACGGCGGCGTCTTTTCTTCAAGGCTTGCGGTGCACAGAACATGGGTATCGCCGAACTTGACGAGACAGGAGCCCTCGGCATGCTTGGAGAAATTGCGCTCGAACGAAATCTTGCGCATCTGATTTGTCTGTCTGCCTGAAGGCCGCATCCGTCACTCCCTGGATTATTGTTTCCGCCTTCTAAGGCTCGGAGCCGGCATTTGCAAAGAATTTCCCTTTTGCGGATGCGCAAGTGAGCGACTATATCTGGGAGATGAGATTAGCAGCATGGTAAAGGGGCCAATGGTATTTCCGGGACTGACGGGTCGCGACAACGGCTCCGTGCTTGATGATCGTTCGCGGGAAATCTTTCGCCGCATCGTGGAAAGCTATCTGGAATCCGGCGAGCCGGTCGGTTCGCGCAATCTGTCGCGACTTCTGCCAATGTCGCTGTCACCGGCTTCCGTGCGCAACGTCATGAGCGATCTCGAAGAGCTCGGCCTCATCTACTCGCCGCATATCAGTGCAGGCCGCATGCCGACCCAGACGGGCCTGCGCTTCTTTGTCGATGCCTTCATGCAGGTCGGCAATCTCTCGGAAGAAGACCGCGCCAGCATCGACCGGCAGATCCGTCCGCCGGATCGCGATCAGACGCTCGAAAACCTGATGGCCGATGCAAGCCTGATGCTGTCTGGCGTCTCGCGCGGCGCCGGCATCGTCATCACCGCCAAGAACGATCCCGTCCTCAAACATGTCGAGTTCATCCGCCTGGAGCCCACCAAGGCGCTCGCCGTCCTCGTTGGCGATCATAACCAGGTGGAGAACCGCATCATCGATCTGCCGGCCGGCGTAACCTCGTCGCAGCTTGGCGAGGCCGCAAATTTCCTCAACGCGCATCTCGCCGGCCAGACGCTGCCGGAATTTCGCGGCCAGATGAAAATGCTGAAGGAACAGGTCGCAAGCGAGCTTCACACGCTGTCGCATGATCTGGTGGAGCGAGGCCTCGCCTTCTGGTCGGGCGATCAGGAGGACGGAAAGCCGGGCCAGCTTATCGTCCGCGGCCGGGCAAACCTCTTGGAAGGTCTGGCTGACGTCAGCGATCTCGATCGGCTGCGTCTGCTGTTTGACGATCTCGAAAAGAAGGACAGCCTGATCGAGATCCTCGACCTTGCCGAAAAGGGGCCGGGCGTGCGGATCTTTATCGGTTCGGAAAACAAACTGTTCTCTCTATCCGGCTCCTCGCTCATCGTTGCGCCCTATCGTGATGGCGAGGAACGCATCGTCGGCGCGGTCGGCGTGATCGGCCCAACCCGGCTGAATTACTCGCGCATTGTGCCCATGGTGGATTACACGGCGCAGCTGCTTGCAAGGCTATCCCGCTAGGATGTTCCCAAGCCCTTGATTTTTTCGCCCCGAACCTCGATATCGGGCGCAACCACCCTTCCAGATTCCAATACGCACCGGAGACCGTCATGACCGACGAAACCAAGAAGAACGGACCTGACGCAGCTGCTGTCGAAAACACGGCGGAAGCCGTAGCATCCGCTCTCGAAGACGCCGCCGATCAGAGCGCAGGGGAAGCCTTCTTCGCGCAGGAGCCCGATCCGATCGATGTGCTCAAGGCTGAAAATTCCGATTTGCGAGACCGTTTCATGCGGCTTGCTGCAGAGATGGACAACCTTCGCCGCCGCACCGAGCGTGAAGTAAAGGATGCCAAGTCCTACGCCGTCTCGGGCTTTGCCCGCGACATGCTGGCCGTCTCGGACAATCTGCGCCGCGCGCTCGACACTGTTCCGGCAGACAAGCGTGCCGGAGCCGATGCGACGCTGACGAGCCTGCTTGAAGGCGTCGAAATGACCGAGCGTGGCATGCTGTCGACACTCGAGCGGCACGGCGTCAAGAAGATCGATGCCGAAGGCGAGAAGTTCGATCCGAACTTCCATCAGGCCATGTTCGAGATCCCGAATGCGGACGTACCCAACAACACTGTCATGCAGGTCGTCCAGGCCGGCTTCATTATTGGCGAACGCGTCTTGCGCCCGGCCATGGTCGGCGTCGCCAAGGGCGGCCCGAAGGTTGAAGCAGCGGCGGCTGAAGACAAGAAGGACTGAGCTCCTTAGAGCCTTTCCAAGAAAAATGGGCGCCTCGGGCGCCCATTTGCGTTTGGCGACCGCGGGTAAGGATCAGTGCGTCGTATCCAGCGAAACATGCGCCAGGGAACGGATCAGGGCCAGTTCCGAATTGAGATGGGCTCGGGTCTTCTTGTCCGCATCGCCGATCAGTCCCTCCTGACCATCGGCAATTTTGAAGATTGCATCGAGCTCATCGAGAAGATGGGGATCCTTGATCGCCAGCAGGATGATAACCGCCTTGAGCAGTCTGTCATTCGCAGCGATCCTGGCACGTATGTCGTCATTCATGTCTATCTCCTTCAACGGGAAAGACATGTGGCGAATTTGACAAAAGGCAATTCTAAAGAGGGCTCGAAAACAAGATTAGCCGCTCCATTCGAGGGCGAACGGGCGGCTTTACTCTATAGAAAAGGAGTATAGAGTCGCCTCAGGCGGCGTGGTTTGCCTGTTCTGCATTCAGAAAGGCGTAGATTGCCGACGCGGAATCGGTCTTGCGAAGCTTGGCGACGAGATCCTGATCGCGCAATACGCGGGCAATACGCGAAAGCGCCTTCAGGTGGTCGGCACCGGCGCCCTCTGGGGCGAGCAGCAGGAACACAAGATCGACCGGCTCGTCATCAAGCGCTTCGAAGTCGATCGGCGATTCCAGGCGGGCGAACACGCCCTTGATGGACGATATGCTGCTGAGCTTGCCATGTGGGATGGCAATGCCGTGGCCAACGCCCGTCGACCCCAGCCGCTCCCGTTGCAGGATGACGTCGAAGATCTCCCGCTCGGGAACACCCGTCAGCTTGGCCGCTTTCACAGCAAGTTCCTGAAGAAGCTGCTTCTTGGAGGTCACTTTAAGGGCAGGAACAATCGCATCTTGCTGCAGCAAATCCGCCAAAGCCATTCTTATCATCCTTTTGCCGCGAAGGGCGAAGAGAGCGCCAAAGGCGCTCTCCCGAGAGTTTTTAGTTCTTCATACCGGTGGAATCGATCCAACCGATATTTCCGTCATTGCGCCGGTACACGATGTTCAGCTCCTTTCCAGGGCTGCGGAACAACAGGACCGGTTCGTCCGTCATGTCGAGCGCCATCACGGCGGTCGCAACGGACATGGTCATCAACTGCTTCGTGCTTTCCGCAACGATTGTCGGTGCGAAATCGTCTGGCACGTCGTCTTCTTCATCCGGTACCCGGTCCATGACCGTGTAAGCCACTTCGGAAAAACCGTTCGCGTGATTGCCGGCGTGATGGTCCTTCAGTCGACGCTTGTAGCGACGAAGGCGTTTTTCGATCCGCTCCGCTGCAGCATCGAAACTTGCCTGTGGATCATTCGCTTCTCCGGCCGCATGCAGGACGATCCCGGTATCGAGATGCACCTTGCAATCTGCCGAAAAACGCGAGCCGGACTTCTCGACGATCACCTGACCCGAATACCCCCCGTCGAAGTATTTGGTCACTGCACCGCCGATGTGGTCCTCGATCTTCTGTCGAAACGAGTCGCCGATTTCCATATGTTTACCGGATACACGCACACTCATGGAGTTACTCCTTATTGTCGTGACTTGCATGTTCCAGTCTACGCCAACCGGCCTCTTGATCCAAGCGGTTCACGAATGGCAGGGCCAAATTGGTTTGGGAATTGGTTTAGATCCCGTGTCGCCCGGTCAGGTTGCGGCGGGTCTCTAAACTGCCATTAACGGAATGTCAATCTGTGCGGCACGTGTGGCGAATACCGGGTCGCCTATGACTGCACTCGATATGTGAGGCTAGAACGCTGCCAGTTTCGCGATGGCGCGCTTTTCCCGCCTGCGTTGCACCGATGACGGAATGTTCATCGCCTCGCGATATTTCGCCACCGTCCGGCGCGCAAGTTCGACACCGCCCTGTTTGAGGCTGATGACAATGTCGTCATCCGACAGGACGGCACTCGGCAGCTCCTGAGAAATCAACAACCGGATGCGATGCCGCACCGATTCGGCCGAATGGGTGTCTCCACCTTCTTCCGCCGAGCCGATCGACACTGTGAAGAAGTATTTCAGTTCGAACAGGCCGCGTGGCGTCAGCACATACTTGTTGGAGGTGACGCGGCTGACGGTGGATTCGTGCATCTTGATGGCCTCTGCCACCGTCTTCAGGTTGAGTGGTCGCAGGTGATCGACGCCGTGCAGCAGGAAGGCATCCTGCTGGCGTACGATCTCGCTTGCCACTTTCATGATCGTCTTGGCGCGCTGGTCGAGGCTGCGGGCGAGCCAGTTCGCCGTCTGCATGCAGTCCGACAGAAAATTGTGATCTTCGCCGTTCTTCGGGCAGTGTTTGGAGACCGTGTTGAAATAGGTCTGGTTGACCAAAACGCGCGGCAGGGTATCGGGATTGAGTTCGACGTTCCATCCACCATCAAGCGATGGCCGGACCACGACATCAGGTGAGATAGACTGCGAGAACCCGCCCTCGAAGCCCGCACCCGGCTTCGGGTTGAGCTTGCGGATTTCAGCCATCATGTCGATCAGATCTTCGTCGTCCACGCCGCAGATCTTGCGCAGAGACGCAAAGTCACGCTTGGCGAGAAGATCGAGGTGATCGATCAGCGCTGCCATGGCCGGGTCCAGGCGGTCGTTCTGGCGCAACTGGATCGCCAGGCATTCGCTCAGGCTACGGCAAAATACCCCGGGTGGATCGAAGGTTTGCAGCTGAATGAGAACGGCCTCTACCGCCTCCGGCGCCTTGCCGAGACGGGCCGCGACCTCTTCGATGTCGCCCTGGAAATAGCCGGCATCGTCCAGCTGGTCGAGCAGGTCCTGGGCGATCAACCGGTCGCCCGGGGTGGTCACCACGAAAGGCAGCTGTTGTCCGAGATGATCGCGCAGGGTCACCTGACCCGCAACGAAATCGTCGAGGTCGTAGTCCTCGCCGGCATCGCCGCCGGGCATCGATTTCCACTGGCCGAGAAGTTCGGGCGCGTCCGGCCGCTGTGCCGGTGCGTCGTCGGGAAACACGTTTTCAAGGCTGGCATCGAGGTGATCGCCAAGCTTGGCCGTGCCGTCGCGGGTTGCGCTCTCATACCAGTCGAGGGAGCCGATATCGGCTTGCGCCGCCGACTGGCCTTCGAACGGTCCGTCATCCTCGCGCGAACCGGAAAACTCCAGATCGCGGGGATCAAGCCCGCCTAAATCCGCATCACCATCGCCGTCGCCTGCCGCTATTTCGAGCAGCGGATTTTTCTCGACTTCCTGCGCAATGAACTGGTTGAGTTCAAAATGCGTCATCTGCAGCAGCTGAATGGACTGCATCAGCTGCGGTGTCATCACCAGCGATTGGCTCTGTCGCAGAAAAAGACTGGCAGATAACCCCATGGCGGACGCGAAACTCCCGTGATCTCCTTAAAATCATGCGGTCATCGCACGATAGTCGAGAGGGAGACACCGAGATTACGGCGCCATCCTTCAACTGGCACAAGAATTGCTTTTTTGATAGATTTGGTCAAGCGGCACGAAGCGGGAAAGTGGATTCTTTCTGGCCTCAGAGGCTGAACTTGTCGCCAAGGTAAAGACGACGAACATCCGGATTGTTGACGATATCGTCGGCCCTGCCATGCGTCAGGACTTCGCCTGCGTGAATAATGTAGGCGCGGTCGATGAGACCCAGCGTTTCGCGGACGTTGTGATCCGTTATCAGTACCCCGATACCGCGCGCCGTCAAGTGGCGAACCAGGTTCTGGATGTCGGAAACGGAAATCGGGTCGACACCGGCAAACGGCTCGTCCAGCAGCATGAAGGCAGGGTCGGTCGCCAGCGCGCGGGCGATCTCGAGGCGACGCCGTTCGCCACCCGACAACGCGACAGCCGCGGACTTGCGCAACTGGCTGATGTGGAATTCGTCCAGCAGCTCGTCGAGCTTCGCTTCCCGCTTGTCGCGGTTCGGTTCATGCACTTCGAGAACCGCCCGGATATTGTCTTCGACGGACAGTCCGCGAAAGATTGAGGCTTCCTGGGGCAGGTAGCCGACGCCGAGACGTGCACGCCGATACATCGGCATATGCGTCACCTCGTTGCCATTGATGGCAATCATGCCCTCATCGACAGGCACAAGCCCGGTGATCATGTAGAAACACGTCGTCTTGCCGGCGCCGTTCGGTCCGAGCAGGCCGACAGCCTCGCCCTTGCGCACGACCAGCGATACGCCGTTCACCACGCGCCGCGTGTCATAGGTCTTGGAAAGACCATGCGCCACCAGCGTACCCTCATAGCGCGCCTTGTCGCGTGCAATGAAAGGTTCGGTCACGGGCGACCGGTCGGCAGACCGGTTGGAGAGGAAAGGTATTTTCAAGGGCTTGGATTTCTATTGCTTAGGCCGCGACTTCGGGTCGAGCATAATTTCCACGCGGCCACCGCAGGAATCGAGCTTCGCCTGTCCGGTCGCCATCTGCACGGTCAGCTTGCAGCCGCGAAACACGTTGGCGCCTTCGGAAAGCACCACTTGCTTGCCGGAAAGCACGAAGGTCTGCGAGGTCATGTCGAACTCGCCCTTTTCGGCGGTCGCCTGCTGAGTGCCCGAGGTGAGGAAAACGGTGTCGTCGAGAAAGATCTTGTCGATGTCGGTGCTGCCGGAGGTCACCGAAGCGCCTTCACCTTTGTAAAGCACGGTCATCTTGCCGGCCTTCATCGTGGTCGTACCCTGCACCACCTGCACATTGCCGGTGAAGAAGGCACGTTTTTCCTGATCCTTGATTTCCAGCTGGTCGCTCTGGATCTGGATCGGCGCATCGTTGGAAAGCTTCAAGCCTTCCATCTTGCTGCTGGTGGTCTGGGCGGTCGCGCTGAAGGCAAGGCCGAACACGAGTCCGGTGGCCATCACGGCGGAAGAGATACGAAAGAGTCGATTCGTCATTGCGGCCGTGCCCTATTTGCCTTGGTTGCGGATGCGGGCAGGGTCGAGGTCGACCTGAACCTTGCCGATCAGGGTGATTGTGTGTCCCTTATCCGTTATCTTCAGGGAGTTCGCAACAATGGAACCCGCGTCCATGGAGATTTTGACCGGGTCCGGCGTATCCATCAATCCACCCGGTATATCGAGGCGGGCGGATTGGAAGCGCGCAGTAATCCCGTTGGACAAATTAACGTCGAATGGTTTGGTAAGATCCAGCTTGTCGGCGCCACGATCGAAGTCGGCTCCGGCGGCCGTGACACGCGCAACGACCTCGTCATTGATCGGCACGGCCGCCTTGACATTTTCGAGGCTGATCATGTTCGGGTTCTGGATATCCTGCAATGCGCGGTTGGCAATCATCGAATAGCTGATGCCGTCGCTGTTGCGGCCGGAAATCGCGGGCCGTTCCATGACGATCTTGCCATTTTCGATGCGCGCGCTTTCGATCGACAGGTTTTCCGGCAGATAGGCGCGCACGATCGCCACCCCGATAAAGGCGGCGGAGATGATGGCTGCACTGATCGGCAGGAATATCTTGAGCTTGCGCACCCTTGCGGAATGGGCAAGTGCCGACTGATAGATATCGTCGGGCGACTGCCCGATCGCACGGGAAGCGCCGGCCAGGGCTGGGTTGCGGATATGCTGCAGCATTCTGCTCGTCCGGTCCTTTCCGGCAAGATTTGTCGTAAAGATGACTGGGCCGCCTGCGTTGAGATCGACGTAAGCGGCGCTAGTTGTTCACCTGCGGCCTCAATATGGTTTTTATCGTTCAACAAACAATAATGGACAACATAAAAACGTGATATGCCCGCTTGAAACAAAAAGCCGGACCCTATTTGGGCTGGCTCGCTATGAGGATTGAGAATGGATCAGATGGGGATTGCTGAACGGCGCCAGTTGCGTCGGAAACTGAGTTTCTGGCGGGTTGCGGCCCTTGTGTTTCTCGTCGGCATCGGTTTCGCGCTGTATCGGGTCACGGTCGGCGCCAGTGGCAACTCCGCGGTCGCGCACGTCGCCCGCGTCGATATATCAGGCATGATCCTCGACGACAGGGAATTGCTGGAGCGATTGGAGAAGATCGCCGAAAGCAGCCAGGCAAAGGCGCTCATCGTCTCGATCAATTCTCCGGGCGGAACGACCTATGGCGGCGAGCGCATCTTCAAGGCCATCCGCCATATCGCGCAAACCAAGCCCGTTGTCTCGCAGGTCCGCACCCTTGCCGCATCCGCAGGCTACATGATTGCGTCTGCTGGCGATCATATCGTCGCCGGCGAAAGCTCCATCACCGGCTCGATCGGCGTCATCTTCCAGTATCCGCAGGTCGATGAAGCCCTGAAAAAGATCGGCGTGTCGCTGGAGGAGATCAAGTCGGCGCCGCTCAAGGCCGAACCGTCGCCCTTCCATCCTGCCAGCGAAGAAGCAAAGACGATGATCCGCAACATGGTGATGGACAGCTACGCTTGGTTCGTCGATCTCGTGGCCGATCGCCGCAACATGCCACGCGACGAAGTTCTGAAACTCGCTGACGGTACGATCTTCACGGGCCGTCAGGCGCTTGCCGTCAAGCTGGTCGATGAACTCGGCGGCGAAGACGAGGTCCGCGCCTATCTTGCGACCCGAGGTGTGGCCGAAAGCCTGCCCGAAGTGGAATGGAAGGATGGCAAATCCTCGTCCTCATTCTGGTTCGCCAGTGCCGTGGCGCAGTTTTTCCGCATGACCGGACTGGGCGACCAGCTTTCCCCGGCAGCGCTTCGGATCTTCGGCTCCGACAAGTTGTTCCTTGACGGTCTGGTTTCCGTTTGGCAGGTTGGAAGCGACTGAAAGCCTAATTTTTTCAGGGGGCACCTAACTTTTTTCAGGGGGCATAAGTGATCAAATCTGAACTGGTGCAGATCGTTGCAGCGCGCAATCCGCATCTCTACCATCGTGACGTCGAGAATATCGTCAATGCGGTCCTCGACGAGATCACTGATGCTCTCGCCGGCGGAAACCGGGTCGAGCTGCGTGGCTTCGGCGCGTTTTCGGTAAAGAACCGTCCGTCGCGCTCCGGCCGCAATCCGCGCACAGGCGAAAGCGTCTTTGTCGAGGAAAAATGGGTGCCGTTCTTCAAAACGGGCAAGGAATTGCGCGAGCGCCTCAACCCGGATTTGGCCGACGAGGACGATTGATCGCCTCGAAGGCAGGCGTCACACTTGAAAGCATGACGCCGCCCTCTATTCTGCACTGGACGCCGGCAGCGATGACGGCGATCCATCGTTTGATTGTCACTTGCCGGGAGAAAACCATGACCAAGTTCAAGAGGATCGTGAGCCTCGTGATCTTTGTGCCCCTCGGCATCGTTTTGATCGTGCTGGCCGTCGCCAACCGTCAAAGCGTCACGCTCGCGCTCAATCCCTTCCGTCCGGAAGACAGCCTGTTGTCGCTGACGGCGCCGCTGTTTCTGCTGCTGTTCCTGGCCGTCCTGTTCGGGATGGCGCTCGGCTCGTTCGTGACCTGGTGGAGCCAGGGCAAACATCGCCGACAGGCGCGGATCGAAGCGCGCGAAGCCGTCCGACTGCAAAAGGAGAACACTGCCGCGGCCAAGCCGTCGCCGTCAGTCGTTCCGGCCAACCAGGCCATTGTTCCCGCCCCGGCCAGCAACGCCGCGCTTCCAGCCAGATAATGACCCGCGGTCAGAGCCCCTCGGTTCTGGCCTCCGCTGTCTTGGCGATGACCGCTGCGTTGAAATCCGCAAAGAATTTTGCTGCCAGCTTCTCGGTTGTCGACCGCACGAGCTTGGATCCGAGCTGCGAGATCCGTCCTCCGGTTTGCGCACGCGCGATGTAATGCAGCACGGTCTCAGTCCCGTCTTCCTCAAGCCGCACGTCAGCCGCGCCCTTGGCAAAGCCCGCAATGCTTCCCTGACCCTCGGCGGCGAGTGTGTAGCTTTCTCCCGCCTCAATGTTCGAAAGCGTGATCGTGCCGGCAAGGCCGAGCGAGATCAGGCTAAAGCGAACCTTGATACTGGCGGCAAGTTCGTTGTCCGAAGTCCACTCCAGACGCTCGCAACCGGGAATGCACTGGCGGATGGTTTCGGCATCGTTCAGCGCCCGCCACACGATGTCCCGCGGCGCCGCGATCCGTTCCTGCCCTTCGATATCCATCTCGATCTCCCGTTTCGCTGATTAGATAGGCGTCGAAGCGAGCGAAAACAGATCTGACGCTATTGCCGGCTTTGAAGAACGCGGCACAGATGCTATCTGCTGCGAAAGACAAGAACCCGAGCGGATGATCGCAGTGAAGAACAAGGAAAGGCGGCCGACCGGCAAGCGCCCGGAGAAGCCAGCAGCCAAGGGCGCGCCTAAGTCGCCTGCCAAAAGCCCGGACAAGCGCCGCAGCGAAGCGGGCAGCCGTCCGGCCGTTGCCGCAACCCGTACCAGGTCGACCGGCCCCCAGGCTGCGCGCTCCGAAGGTCGGGTCGAAGCCCAAACCACCCAGTCGCGCCGTCCTGACAGGCCACAGGCACAACCGCACGTGCCCGTCGAAACGCGTCCGCTTCTTGCCCGCAGCGGCGATCTGCCAGCCGAACGCGTGCCGATCATTCTGGAATCGTCCGGCGCCGGCGATTTCCACCTGATCGACACCGGCCGCGGCCTGAAGCTTGAGCAATACGGCGATTACCGCGTCGTGCGCCCGGAAGCCCAGGCCCTGTGGCAGCCGACGCTTGCCGACGATATCTGGGAAAATGCCGACGCGATCTTTACCGGCGATACGGATGAAGACGGCATGGGCCGCTGGCGCTTTCCGGCGCAGACGCTTGGAGAAACCTGGCCGCTCGCCCTTCTCGGCATCGATTTCCACGGCCGCTTTACCGCCTTTCGCCATGTCGGCGTCTTCCCGGAACAGATCGTCCATTGGGAGTGGATGAAGGAACGCGTCGAGGAGGCCGCCAAGGCCGGGCGCACCCTGAAAGTCCTCAACCTGTTCGGCTATACCGGCGTCGCCTCGCTCGTGGCGGCAGCCGCCGGTGCCGAAGTCACCCATGTCGATGCGTCGAAAAAGGCGATCGGCTGGGGTCGCGAAAACCAGTCCTTGTCGCGTCTGGAAAAGGCACCGATCCGCTGGATCTGCGAAGACGCGATGAAGTTCATCCTGCGCGAGGAACGCCGCGGCAACACCTACGACATCATCCTCACCGATCCGCCGAAATTCGGCCGCGGTCCAAATGGCGAGGTCTGGCATCTGTTCGACCATTTGCCGCTGATGCTCGATGTCTGCCGGCAGCTCCTGTCGCCCAAGGCGGTCGGGTTGGTGCTGACGGCCTATTCGATCCGCGCCAGCTTCTATTCCATCCATGAACTGATGCGCGAAACCATGCGCGGCGCAGATGGCGTTGTGGAATCGGGCGAACTCGTCATCCGGGAAGCGGGCCTTGACGGCAAAGTCCGTGGCCGCGCGCTTTCCACCTCTCTTTTCAGCCGTTGGGTACCCGCATGAGCGATAATTTTCACAGAAACGGGCCACGGCGCGTCGGGCAGGTGAAGGAAGTCACCTCGCTCGCCAACCCCATCATCAAGGAAATCAAGCTTCTCACCGACAAGAAGCACCGGGAAGAAGCCGGTGCCTTCATGGCGGAGGGGCTGAAACTGGTCATCGATGCGCTGGAACTTGGCTGGTCGATCCGCACGCTCGTCTATGCCAAGGCTGCCAAGGCCAAGCCGCTGGTCGAACAGGTTGCGGCAAAGACCGTTGCTGATGGCGGCCTCGTTCTCGAGGTCAGCGAAAAGGTCCTGTCGTCGATCACGCGCCGCGACAATCCGCAGATGGTGGTCGGTATTTTCGAGCAGCGCTGGGCACGGCTTGCCGATCTGAAGCCTCAGGCTGACCAGACATTCGTCGCGCTCGACCGCGTCCGCGATCCGGGCAATCTCGGCACGATCATTCGCACGGCCGATGCCGCCGGCGCCTCCGCCGTGCTTCTGGTCGGGGAAAGCACCGACCCGTTCTCGCTGGAAACAGTGCGCGCCACGATGGGCTCGATTTTCGCAATGCCGGTCATCCGCTGCTCTGCGGAAGAATTCTTAAGCTGGCAAAAGGGAGCGGGCGTCAGCGTCGTCGCCACCCATCTGGCCGGCGCCGTCGATTATCGCACGGCGGACTATACCCGCAAACCGGTCGTTCTCCTGATGGGCAACGAGCAGTCCGGCCTGCCAGACAGCCTTGCCCGCGCCGCCGATCGCACGGTCAAAATTCCGCAGCAGGGCAGGGCGGACTCGCTCAATCTCGCGGTCGCGACGGCCGTCATGCTGTTTGAAGCCCGCCGCCATCTGCTGACGCTGGAGGATAAATAATGACCGCTCGCGTTGGTCTCCTGTCGCGACCCATCAGTGCGGTCATCTTCATCATCATCGCCGTGCTGCTCGACCAGGCGATCAAGATCGCCGTCGAAAATTCGCTGCCGCTCGAGCAGATGGTGCCGGTCATTCCGTTTCTGGCGCTCTACCGCACCTATAATATGGGCGTTGCCTTCTCGCTTCTGTCCGGCATGGAGAGGGAGTTCATCATCGGCATGCGCCTCGTCATCGTCGCCTTCGTGCTGTGGCTCTGGCGCCGCACGCCCAAGGACCGGCCCTTTGCCCATCTGGGCTATGCGATGATCATCGCCGGTGCGATCGGCAATCTGATCGATGGCATCGTTTACGGGCACGTGGTGGATTACATCCTGTTTCACACCGCCACCTGGTCGTTTGCCGTGTTCAATCTCGCGGACAGTTTTATCAGCGTCGGTGCAGGTCTCGTCATTGTCGACGAGCTGTTCGGTCCCAAAGCGGCGGCATCCGTAGACGAGCAGAAGTAATTTTGCTCGACGGATAATTGTGAAATCGAGCGATTGGCATAATTTTACCGGATTGATCTAAGACTTCGGAAGGAAACCTCGGGTAATCTTTCCGTATGCGCGACATCGCCGAAATACAGAACCGTATCTCACAGGCCTTCACGTCGCTCGCGCCGAAGGACGGGTCTGACGACGCCGCATGGAATGGAGTGCCCCGCACGCCGGAGCAGCCGGTCGCGGCGAACGTCCAGAGACATCCAGGCGCTCTTCGCGCACTCTTCACGAAAATCCTCAAATGGCGCCGCCCACAGGCCATTGCTGCCGACGTCTCGGGCTCTCCGCAGATTGCCAACGTCGTCCATGAGCTACGAACGCCACTGAACGGCATCCTTGGGATGACCCACCTCTTGGGTCAGACGAAGCTGACGGCGGAGCAGCAGAATTACTTGAGCGGTATCCGCCAGTCCGGCTACGCCCTGGCTCAACTGGTCGAAGATCTGCTGGATCATTCCACGATGGAGGCCGGCCGGTTCCGTCTCAACAACCGTGCAGCGGATCTGCGCCAGCTGATCGAAGGTGTCGTGGAAATGCTCGCTCCCCGCGCCCATGGCAAACGGATCGAGATCGCCGCCACCGTATCCGCCGCCGTGCCGGAGCTTCTCGACTTCGATCCTGCCCGCATTCGCCAGGTTCTGTTCAACGTCATCGGCAACGCCGTCAAGTTCACGACCACAGGCGGCGTGCTGGTTCGAGCCTTCATCGAGAACGAGACCGTGGCGATTTCTGTTGCTGATACCGGCCCGGGCATGACCGAGGAAGAGCAGACCCGGATCTTCGGTGCGTTCGAACAGGCAGGATCGGCGGAAACGCGCAGCGGCGGCACAGGTCTCGGCCTCGGCATCGCCTCTCGCATCCTCGCCGAATTCGGCGGCTCGCTGTCGGTCTCCAGCCGCAAGGGCAATGGCAGCGTTTTCACTATCCGCTATCCCATGCGTCTGGCCGAGGATGCGCCGGCCGGTGCTGCCGTTCGCAACCGCTCGCTGTTTGGCTCTCGCGTGCTTCTGCTCGCGCCAGATGGTCCGGCCGCCTTTGCGACCGTTTCCAGCATCGAAACACTCGGCGGCCGTGGGAGGCATGTGTCCGATCCCGCCCAGGTGCAGCTATTGATCGATCGGGCCAAAGCGACAGGCTCGCCCTATACCGATCTCATCGTCGACCACCGACTGGCCTCCGACTACGCGTGGGAACCGTCGCACGCGCCGCTGCACCGTATTCTACTGGTCAATCCGGAGGAAAGGGCGTCGCAACCTCAGGAATATTTCGATGCCTGGCTGATCCGGCCGCTGCGCGAAAAATCGCTGGTCGATGTCCTCAGTGGCCGCATGCGTGGTTTTGGCGCCCGCGACCGCCCGGTAATGGACGTGCCGGCTCCTGAAAATTCAAACTCGGTCGATCGCAAGCGGGAAGCCGGTCCGGCCCTCGATATTCTTCTCGGAGAAGACGATCCCGTCAGTGCGCTTCTGGTCGCCGCGGTTCTGCGCAAGGCAGGGCACACGGTTCGTTCCGTGGAGGATTTCGGAAGTCTCATCGAAGCCCTTGGCGAAAACCGCCCGGATGTCGTTCTCTGCGACATGCATATGCCCGGCGGCAACATCATGGATCTCATCTCTGCCGCCTCCAGAACCGCGCTGCAGCCGGTCCCCGTCATGGTGCTGACAGCCGAAAGCCGCGGCGAGGCGCGGCGCAAAGTCATCGATCAGGGCGCCTGCAAAGTGCTTCAGAAGCCGCTCGATCCGGCTGTTCTGATTGAGGAATTGCGTCTTTTTGCGCAGGCTTCCAGCACGTCCTGACAGTCGCGTTGACGGGCCTTGCACCACTTCCTATTGTGACGATATCTGTCACGCTCTTGTTGCAGATGCATGTTTAAACGCGGGTGATCCAACCGGTACGGGAAGAATCACCATGGCTATCGAACTCCTGAACCGCACATTGACCTCTGAGACAAAGCAGGCCCCGGCTGCTGATCCGGCAAATAGCCGCGTTGGTAGCGATGTGTTCGGCCGCATCGGCACGCTGGAAACGCGGCTTGCCCGCAACCTGCGCGAAATCGATGCCGCCCAGGCCGTGCGCTACCGCGTCTTCGTCGAGGAGATGGGCGCCACGATTGAGCCCGAGGCGATGCGGCTTCGACGGGATATCGATAGCTACGATGCGATCTGCGACCATCTGCTTGTCGTCGACAACGCGATAGACGGTGAAATCGAAGACCAGATCGTCGGAACCTACCGGCTTCTGCGCCAGAGCGTCGCTGAGGCGAATGGCGGGTTTTATTCGACGTCCGAGTTCGATATCGCGCCACTTCTCGCCCGCCATCCCGACAAGCAGTTCATGGAACTCGGCCGCTCCTGCGTGCTGCCCGAATACCGCACCAAACGCACCGTCGAACTGCTCTGGCAGGGCAACTGGGCCTATGCGCTGAAGCATGGTGTCAATGCCATGTTCGGCTGCGCCTCTTTCCCCGGCGTGCGTCCGGAAGAACACGCGCTGGCGCTGTCCTTCCTCCATCACAATGCGCTGGTGAAGGACGAGTGGATGGTCCACGCATTGCCTGATCTCAATCGCAACATGGATCTAATGCCGGCCGAGGCGATCAATCCGCGCCAAGCGCTTTCCGCCATGCCACCGCTGGTCAAGGGCTACCTTCGCCTCGGCGCCATGATCGGAATGGGAGCCGTCGTCGATCAGGCCTTCAACACCACGGATGTCCTGATCGTACTGCCGATCGCCTCGATCTCCGGTCGCTACATCAACTACTTCGGCGCCGACGCCGGCCGCTTCGCGAACTAGAGCGCTCTAGATTTGGAGCCTGGTCGGTCCGCAGTAGCGACCCACCATGTCGTGCACCGAGGATGGCAAGCGTTCGGACGCGGCGACAAGCCAGATCAGAAGATGGGAATCCGGCAACAGCCTCAATCGCGTCCGCCGTAGAACAGATCCTCGATCTCTTTGTCTAGCGCCTTATCCATGTCTTCCGGAATGAAGAACTGACCTTTGAGGAATCCGATCCGCCGTTTCCTGGGCCCGGTCACCTCGGGTGCGTCCGCCTCATCGACAGAAACCACCGTCACCAGCGGCTTGCCCGCCTTGGCGATCACGAACGGTTCCCCGTTCGCGGCTTCATCGACAAGCTGCGACAGGTTTTCTTCGGCTTCCTGAATGCTGACGGTCTTCATGAGAAGGGAACTCCGATCGGACCAGATGAAACACCCTAATCCGATCGGCTGAAGCTTTCAACAAAAGCGTCGGCGCGGGGTCTCTCAGGACCCCGCGTTATAGGCCGCAATCGCCGCCATGTTGACGATTTCGGAGTCCTTGGCGCCCATCTGGGTGATCTGCACCGATTTATCCAAACCGACCAGAAGCGGCCCGATCAGCGTCGAGGCACCGATTTCCTGCAGCATGCGGGTGGCGATCGAGGCCGAATGAATGGCCGGCATGACAAGCACGTTGGCCGTGCCGGAGAGGCGGCAGAACGGATACTGCTCCATGCGGCTGGCATTGAGCGCCACGTCGGCACCCATCTCGCCGTCATACTCGAAATCCACCCGGCGCCCGTCGAGGATCTTCACCGCCTCGCGGACCCGCTCCGACCGTTCGCCGATCGGCTGGCCGAAGGTGGAATAGGCAAGCAGCGCCACGCGGGGCTCGTAGCCCATGCGCTTGGCGACGCGCGCGGCTTCCACGGCGATGTCGGCGATCTGCTCGGCAGTCGGCATGTCGTGCACGGCGGTATCGGCCACGAAGATCGTCCGGCCGCGGGCCACCACGATCGACACGCCGATCACCCTGTGTCCGGGCTTGTCGTCGATGCAGCGGCGCACGTCGGAAAGAGCGGTCGCATAATTGCGCGTCGTGCCGGTTACCATCGCATCCGCATCGCCCACGGCCACCATGGTCGCGGCAAAATGGTTGCGGTCGTGGTGGATCAGCCGCTGCACGTCACGCAGAAGCAGGCCTTGGCGCTGCAGGCGGGCGTAGAGGAAGTCGATATAGGTATCGACGCGCTTGGAAATGCGCGCGTTGATGATCTCGATGCCGGGGCGTTCGAGGTCGATACCGGCCTTTTCCGCCGTCTCGCGGATCACATCGTCGCGGCCGAGCAGGATGGCGGTGCCGAGACCCTGGCTGCAGAACGAGATCGCGGCCCGCATGACCTGCTCTTCTTCGGCTTCGGCAAACACCACGCGCTTGGGGAAGCGGCGAACCCGGTCGTAGATACCTTGCGTCGTTGCAGCGATCGGGTCGCGGCGGGCGGAAAGCTCGCGACCATAGGCGTCAAGGTCGGTGATGTCGCGACGCGCTGCTCCGCTTTCCATTGCAGCTCTGGCAACGGCGACGGGAATGGCCGAGATCAGCCGCGGATCGAACGGCACGGGAATGATGTATTGCGGCCCGAAACGCGGGCGGTTGCCCTGGTAGGCGGCAGCCACGTCATCAGGCACGTCCTCGCGGGCAAGATCGGCCAGCGCCTGCGCGGCGGCAATCTTCATCGCATCGTTGATCTGCCGGGCTCGCACATCGAGCGCACCGCGGAAGATGTAGGGAAAGCCCAGCACGTTGTTGACCTGGTTCGGATAGTCCGAGCGGCCGGTCGCCATGATCGCGTCGTCGCGGATCCGCGCCACTTCTTCCGGCGTGATTTCCGGATCGGGATTGGCCATCGCGAAAATGATCGGCTTGTCCGCCATCGAGCGGATCATCGCTTCGGTAAACGCACCCTTCTGGGAAAGACCGAACACCACGTCGGCACCCTTCATGGCCTCTTCCAGCGTCCGGCTGTCGGACTTGACGGCGTGGGCGCTCTTCCACTGGTTCATACCCTCGGTGCGACCCTGGTAGATCACGCCCTTGGTGTCGCAGAGGATGATGTTGGCAGGGTTGAACCCCATCGCCTTGATCAGTTCGATACAGGCGATCGCGGCAGCGCCCGCGCCATTGCAAACCAGCTTCGTCGTCTTGAGGTCGCGGCCGGTCAGTTCCAGCGCGTTGATGAGACCGGCGGCGGCGATGATCGCCGTGCCGTGCTGGTCGTCATGGAAAACCGGAATATCCATCAGCTCGCGCAGACGGCTCTCGATGATGAAGCATTCCGGCGCCTTGATATCCTCGAGATTGATGCCGCCGAAGGACGGGCCGAGATAGCGCACGCAGTTGATGAATTCGTCTACGTTTTCCGTATCGACCTCGAGATCGATACTGTCCACATCGGCAAACCGCTTGAACAGGACAGACTTGCCTTCCATGACAGGCTTTGATGCCAGTGCACCGAGATTGCCGAGACCAAGGATTGCCGTGCCGTTGGAAATCACGGCCACCATGTTGCCGCGCGTCGTGTAGTCATAGGCCTTGGAAGGGTCGGCGGCGATCGCCAGAACCGGCACGGCGACTCCAGGCGAATAGGCCAGCGAGAGGTCGCGCTGCGTCGCCATCGGCTTTGTCGGGGTGATCTCGAGCTTGCCGGGACGGCCCTGCGAGTGGAAATCAAGCGCTTCCTGCTCGGTCACCGACGCTCTGTTGCGCGTGTTCTTTTCCGGCGTCTTGTCGTTTGCGGGCATTGGCCTCTCCAGCTTTTTGTGGGCAGCGCCCCTCGAGGTCGCGGGGGATGTTGTAATTCAAGGGTCATCACCGATAGTGTCGCCTCTTTCCAGACGCAACAATAAATCTGCGCAACAAACATTGGTGCCGTGACCCATTTTCAAAGACCTACGCTCGATGCCCTGACGACCGACCAGCTGGCTTCGGAGGAAAGCCGCGCGTCGGCAACGCCGATGATGGAACAGTTCATCGAGATCAAGGCCAACAATCCCGGATCGCTGCTGTTCTATCGGATGGGCGATTTTTACGAGCTGTTCTTCGAGGATGCGATCGATGCCTCGCGCGCGCTCGGCATTACGCTGACGAGGCGAGGCCAGCATATGGGGCAGGACATTCCGATGTGCGGCGTGCCTGTTCATGCAGCGGATGACTATCTGCAGCGGCTGATCATGCTCGGCTTCCGCGTCGCCGTCTGCGAACAGGTGGAAGATCCGGCGGAAGCGAAGAAGCGCGGCTCCAAATCGGTGGTCAAACGCGATGTCGTGCGGCTCGTCACGCCCGGCACAATCACCGAGGAAAAGCTGCTCGTCGCCTCGGAATCCAACTACCTGATGACGCTTGCCCGCATCAAGGGCGCTGCCGAACCGCTGATGGCGCTTGCCTGGATCGATATCTCCACCGGCGTCTTCCGGCTGGCGGAAACCGAGCCGTCGCGCCTGCTGGCCGACATCCTGCGGATCGAGCCGCGCGAACTGATCATGCCGGATACGATGTTTCACGATGCGGAACTGAAGCCGGTCTTCGACGTGCTTGGCCGCGTCGCTGTGCCGCAGCCTTCGGTCCTGTTCGACAGCGCCACCTCGGAAGGCCGCATCGCGCGCTATTTCGGCGTCGGCACGCTAGATGGCTTCGGCACGTTTTCCCGCGCTGAAATGGCAGCGGCCGCAGCTGCCATCGCCTATGTGGAAAAGACCCAGATGGCGGAGCGCCCGCCGCTCGGCCGGCCGGAGCGCGAAAGCGGCGCCTCGACGCTGTTCATCGATCCAGCCACCCGCGGCAATCTGGAACTGACGAAAACCTTGTCAGGCGAGCGCGAAGGCACGCTCCTGAAAGCGATCGACCGAACCGTCACCGGCGGCGGTGCAAGGCTTCTGGCCGAACGGCTGATGTCGCCGCTGACGGATCCGGACCGCATCAACCGAAGGCTCGATTCCGTCTCCTTCCTCGGGGACGAGCCGGGCCTGTGTTCGGATCTGCGCTCCTCGCTGAAACACGTGCCGGATATGCCGCGCGCTTTGTCACGTCTGGCGCTCGATCGCGGCGGCCCGCGTGATCTCGGCGCGATCCTTGCTGGCCTTGAAGCAGCGCGTGGCGTTGCAAGCTTCCTCAGTGGTGCCATGCTGCCGCAGGAACTGTCGGAAGCGCTCGATGATCTGAAGATGCTGCCGGGGGAACTCGAAACCCTGCTTGGCACCACACTTGCGGAAGACCTTCCGCTTCTCAAGCGCGATGGCGGCTTTCTTGCGGATGGTGCACGTGCCGAACTGGACGAGGTACGCGCACTGCGCGATCAGTCGCGCAAGGTCATCGCCGGGCTGCAGCTGCAATATGCCGAAGAGACCGGTATCAAGTCGCTCAAGATCAAGCACAACAACGTGCTCGGCTATTTCATCGAGGTGACCGCTGGCAATGCCGGCCCGATGACCGATACGCCGGAAGCCAAGGCGCGCTTCATCCATCGCCAGACCATGGCGAATGCGATGCGCTTCACCACGACCGAACTGGCCGATCTCGAAAGCCGCATCGCCAACGCCGCCGACCAGGCGCTGACGATCGAGCTCGAAGCCTTCCGTCTCATGGTCGAGGCGGTGATTGGCGAAGCCGAGGCCATCAAGGCCGGCGCCCGCGCGCTTGCCATCGTGGATGTCGCAGCCGGACTTGCGATGCTCGCCGAGGAGTGGGACTACCGCCGCCCGGCGGTCGATGCGTCCCGCATGTTCGCGATCGAAGGCGGTCGCCATCCGGTGGTCGAGCAGGCCCTGCGCCGTCAGTCGTCAGGACCGTTCATCGCCAACGAATGCGATCTTTCACCTGCCGGAACCGACGAGTTCGGCGCCCTGTGGCTCCTCACCGGTCCCAACATGGGCGGTAAATCGACGTTTCTGCGCCAGAACGCGCTGATTGCCATCCTCGCCCAGATGGGGTCCTTCGTTCCTGCCGCGTCCGCCCATATCGGCATTGTCGACCGCCTGTTTTCCCGCGTCGGAGCCTCCGACGATCTTGCCCGCGGCCGTTCCACCTTCATGGTCGAAATGGTCGAGACGGCAGCGATCCTCAACCAGGCGACGGACCGTTCGCTGGTCATCCTTGATGAGATCGGCCGCGGCACGGCAACCTTCGACGGCCTGTCGATTGCCTGGGCCGCAGTCGAGCACCTGCACGAAAGCAACCGCTGCCGTGGGCTGTTCGCCACCCATTTCCACGAACTCACCGTGCTCTCGGAAAAGCTCAACCGCCTTTCCAATGCCACGATGAAGGTCAAGGAATGGGATGGCGAGGTGATCTTCCTGCATGAAGTCGGACCCGGTGCTGCCGATCGCTCCTACGGTATCCAGGTCGCACGGCTTGCCGGCCTGCCCGACAGCGTTGTCGCCCGTGCCCGAGATGTGCTGACCAAGCTTGAGGACAGCGATCGCAAGAACCCCGCAAGCCAGCTCATCGACGATCTGCCGCTGTTCCAGGTGGCGGTGAGAAAAGATGAGATGAAGCGCGGTCCGTCAAAGGTCGAGGAAGCGCTGAAAGCCATCAATCCGGACGAAATGAGCCCGCGCGATGCGCTCGACGCCCTATATGCGTTGAAGAAGCAACTTGCGGCCAAGTAAGGCCGCATCTCAGTTGAAAGGAACACGCACGTGAGCGTCGCCTTCGTGAAGGAAGAAAGTGCCGAAACCGCAGCGGAAACCCAGCTGCCGGACAGGCCCGTCTCGTCGCATCCCAACCTCGTCACCGAGGCCGGCCTGAAGGCGCTCGAGGCGCAGCTTCGTACCGCAAAAAGGGCTTTTGACGCGGCCAACACGGTTGAGGACGTCAACGAGCGCCGCCGCCAGGCCGCAGGTCCCGCGCGCGACCTCCGCTACTTCGCCGAGAGGCTGCACAGCGCTCAGCTAGTGCCTGCACCGGTTTCGACTGAAGTCGTCGCCTTCGGCAACACGGTGCGCTTCAGCCGTGACGACGGCCGCGAGCAGGCTTATCGCATCGTCGGCGAGGATGAGGCCGATCCGAAGGAAGGTTCGATCTCCTACGTTTCTCCCGTTGCAAGTGCGCTTCTGGGCAAGTCGGTCGGCGATGTCGTGACCGTAAACGGTCATGAACTCGAAATTACTGCAATTTCCTGACGCATTCTCCCGAAACCACACCTCAGCGCTTGAGAAGGCCCTCCGCTCCGGCTATCTGATTCTTTCCATTGAAAGAAAAGGCTGATCGCGGCATGACTCCAGATTATCTCGTCACCCATTCCGGTGGCTTCCATGCCGACGAACTCCTGTCCAGTGTCATCCTGACGCGGCTGTTCCCCGATGCACGCATCGTCCGCAGCCGGGCTCCCGAATGGATCACGCCGGGTGGCGACCGCATCATCTACGACGTCGGCGGCTCCTTCGACGCGCAGGCGCAGATTTTCGATCATCACCAGCGCGGTGCGCCCTTGCGAGATGACGGCGCGCCGTTCAGTTCCTTCGGCCTGATCTGGAAGCACTACGGCCGCGATTACCTGCTCGCCTTCGGCGTACCGGAAGCCCATGTCGAGGCCGTGCACGCAGCCTTCGATACCAAGTTCGTACTGCCCATCGACCTGATGGACAATGGCGCGCTCAGCCCCTCGGTCGCAGGTCCGATGGCCGGCCTGACACTGCCGTCGCTTCTTGAAACGTTGAAGCCCGCCTTCGACGAAAAGGACGAAGGCGCCGATGACCGTGCCTTCCATGCAGCGCTCGTCATCGCCCGCGCCTTTGTCGAAGCCGGCATTTCCCAGCGCGCCGCAAAGCTGCGGGCAGAGACGCTGGTTCTGGACGCCATTGCCAAGGCCGGCGAGGGGCGCATTCTCGAATTGCCGATGGGCATGCCGTTCCGCCCCGCCATCCTGAAGGCCGGCGCCGATCAGCTTCTCTTCGTCGTCCACCCGCGCGACAAGGACTGGTGCGTCACCGGCATCCGCCGCGCCGATGACGGTTTCGAACTGCGCGCCGATCTCCCCGCCGCATGGGCCGGCCTCACCAATGCAGATCTGGAAGCCGCATCCGGCGTCGAAGGCGCCACGTTCTGCCACAACGGCCGCTTTATCGCCGCCGCCAGAACCCGCGAAGCAACGCTCGCCATGGCGGAACTCGCGGTGAAGGAGGCCCTGTCTAAAGGCCTCCTCCCTGCGGCTGGCTGAGCGCTCAGCGTTCCAGCAGCGTTCTGCGAAGAAAGACGGCAATATTGAAGAAGATCTGCTGATGCAGCTTTTCGCGTGGGATGTCGCTCACCTCATCGCAAACCGGATCATCCTCATACTGCTTCAGCAATTCTGCTCCATTCGCGTTGCAGATGCTGAGGAACGAGAAATGGTTTGCGCCGGGAACTAGCGCGTAGTTGGCCTCCGGAATATCGACCGCCAGCGACTGGGCGTTGGTGCCGGACATGATGCCGTCGCCTTCGCCGAGGTTGATGAAAAGCATTGGTCTATCGATGCCGGCAAGACTTTCGTTCTGGTAAGCCATGGCAAAACCCGGATCGACCGCAATCACCGCTGAAACGCGCTTGTCGCCATAACCACCTTCGAATGCCTCCCGATCGACTTGGGAAAAATCCACCCCGCCCTTCTGAAACCAGTTGCAGCCCGCATCCTTGCCGCCTGCCTCCGCGCAATGGGTGACAAAGGTCTGAAGCGACGCGCGGGCACCGGCGGTCAGCATCATCGTGGTGCCCCCAAGCGAAAAACCGATGCCGCCGATCCGATCCTTGTCGACAAGCGCGCTCCAGGTGGCGCTCGTCGTCAGTGTATCGATCAGGGCCGAAACATCCTGTGCCCGCTCCCAGATCTTGAAGCTTTCCACCGGAATGGAATCGCCTGAGGTCGAGTGGATATGATTGGGTGCCGCAACGATGAAGCCGTTGCGCGCGAGTTCTGTCGAAAGCCAGCCCAGCCCCGCTGCATTGCCGCCCGAGCCATGGCTCAAAATGACCAGCGGAAACTTCTCCTGCACCGGCGTGGCATTACGGCGAGCAGGCACGCCGACCCACAGAGCATCGGCACCCAGCGTATAGGGATCGCCGTCGGCCTTTGCCGGATAGGTGATCAGCACCCTCTCGGGTTGGGTTCGATGCGAAGGATTGATCTGGATCCACTGGGTTCCCGCCTCGAAGGCGAAGGCCGGCAAGGCGGTTGCGGAATACCCGAAACCGATCAGGGCAAGGGTTGCAAGGCGAAGGCGGGGTAGGGGCAGGGCCATGGAAATCTCCATCGGGGTTGTGAACGGCACCATCCTTGCGCCTG
Source organism: Rhizobium sp. Leaf321 (assembly GCF_001423215.1). Lineage (NCBI taxonomy): Bacteria > Pseudomonadati > Pseudomonadota > Alphaproteobacteria > Hyphomicrobiales > Rhizobiaceae > Rhizobium > Rhizobium sp. Leaf321. Next base: position 285,226 of record NZ_LMOF01000006.1, read on the forward strand.
TATCTGCCTGCCTTTCGACCTCGATCGTGATATGGTCGGACCTCAAACATGTTTCAGGCCATTTACCGCCGGGGTCACTGCAGTGCTCTCTATCCCTTTGCCGTTTCTGGTCGGTATCGTCTTTGCCCTTGCGCTCTATCACAGCCTCAAAGGCGTCGACGTGCCGGGAAGCCGTCGCTACTTCGTCGCATTTGTCGTTCTCTATGCGGCCCAAGGCTTGGTCGTCGGCCTTCATTTCGGCTACGGCATAACGGCACTCGCACCGGTTCAGCCGGTCACCGCCTCCGTCATGCCGCCGCTCGCATTTCTCGCCTTCCAGTCGCTTTCCGGCGGCGGGCGATCTGCACCCTGGCGCCACCTCGCCGCACCGTTTTGCGTCGGCACTTCGGTCGTCTTCGCACCGATCCTGGTCGATCCGCTCCTGCTGGTGATCTTTCTCTTTTACGGCGTCGCCCTCTGGCGGCTGACCCGTTCGGAAGGTTCCGATCTCATGGTCGAAGCCAGCCTTCAGCGAATGCGTCCCGCCCTGCGGGCCGCAAGAATGACGGCCGCGCTGATGCTGTTTTTCGCAGTCAGCGATGCTGCCCTCTCGATCTACACAACGTTCAACGGGAGGGACGACATTCCGCTTGTCCTGACGGCGATCAACATCGTCGTTCTCGTGGTGACCGGCATCTACTATCTTGCGCCGGAAGCAGGAGAAGGCCCGCTGCCGAACGGGAAGGCAAATGAGGCCAATCCACAGGATGAGGGTCTCGTCGCGCGCGCGACAGAGGCTTTGGATCGGGACGGTCTCTACCGCGACGAAAACCTCAGTCTTGCAAAACTGGCCCGCAAAGCGGGCGTGCCTGCGCGGGATCTGTCAGTTGCCATCAACCGCGCAACCGGCCTCAATATCTCGCAGTTCGTCAACAGACGCCGGATCGCGGAAGCATGTCTGCAGCTTCGCGAAACCAACCGGCCGGCGACGGTCATCATGTTCGATGTCGGGTTTTCGACCAAGTCGAACTTCAACCGCGAGTTTCGCCGCATCACCGGCATGAGCCCGCGTCAGTGGCGCAGCGGATCGAAGTCTATCGCAGACCCGGGCAATATCGGGCTTGACGTTCCGGTCGCGAACAAACAACTTGGCGCCGTCAAGCCGTAACCGTGGTAAGCACGCTGCTCACATGCGGAGCGCTCTGCGGTAACGGCTGCGCAACAAAAATGAGCTAAAGCGTATGGGGCAGGGCCGCAGGGACCTGGGAACGCTTTAGGGGAGGTGCCCGAAATCCGTCGTCGTCTCCATCGGGAATGGAGAGGGCGGGCACCGGCAGGAAGACATGGCCAAGCAAGCAACAAGACAAGATCATCGTCACGATATCGATTTTTCCGAACTGATGGACGTCGCCGGCCTGCAGACGGAATGCCGCGAGGCGCTCGGAACCAAGGATCGGCCGCTGCTGGAATCGCGGGCAGCTCTCCTGCCGATCCTGCGGCAGGCCAGTGTCGACGGTCGCGAAAAGGCACGCGAACTGCTGAGCCAGGATGGCAGCGGTCTTCGCTGCGCCCGCCGCATATCCTGGATCCAGGACCAGCTGATCTGCGTCCTCAATGAAACCATCACCGAGAGCCTCTATCCGGAAGGCCGCGAGATCGCCGTTGCCGCCACCGGCGGTTACGGCCGCGGCACGCTCGCGCCAGGGTCCGATATCGATCTTCTTTTCCTGCTGCCCGAAAAGAATTCCGATGCCATGCGCAAGGCGGTGGAATTCCTGCTCTATCTCCTGTGGGACATGGGCTTCAAGGTCGGCCATGCCACCCGCACGGTGGAGGAATGCATTCGCCTGTCGAAAACCGACATGACGATCCGCACCGCCATTCTCGAATGCCGCCCGATCTGCGGCAGCGGCGCGCTGGTCAATCAGCTGATGTCGCGCTTCGATCTGGAAGTCGTTGCCGGCACCGGTCCGGAATTCGTCGCCGCCAAACTTGCCGAGCGCGACCAGCGCCACAAGAAGGCGGGCGACACACGTTATCTGGTCGAGCCCAACGTCAAGGAGGGCAAGGGCGGCCTGCGCGACCTGCACACGCTGTTCTGGATCGCCAAATATTACTACCGCGTCCGCGAAACGACCGAACTCGTCAAGCTCGGCGTCCTCTCGCGCGAGGAGGCACGGTCCTTCGAAAAGGCCGACGACTTTCTCTGGGCGGTGCGCTGCCAGATGCATTTTCTGACGGGCAAGGCGGAGGAACGTCTGTCGTTCGACATTCAGCGCGATATCGCGGCAAGCCTCGGCTACAATGCGCGGCCTGGCCTCTCCTCCGTCGAACGCTTCATGAAGCATTATTTCCTGGTCGCGAAGAACGTCGGCGACCTCACCCGCATTCTCTGCGCAGCGCTGGAGGACCAGCAGGCGAAGGCCGCACCCGGCCTCACCCAGCGCGTCATCTCGCGCTTCACCAAGCGGCTGCACAAGATTGCCGGCTCCGTCGAATTCGTGGAGGACCGCGGTCGCATCACGCTCGCCGATCCGGGCGTCTTCAAGCGCGATCCGGTCAGCCTGATCCGCTTTTTCCACGTGGCGGACCTGACCGGGCTGGAACTGCATCCCGACGCGCTGAAAAGCATCACCCGATCGCTTTCGCTTATCGACAGTGCCCTGCGCGAAGACGACGAGGCGAACCGCCTCTTTCTCTCCATCCTCACCTCCAGGCGGGATCCCGGCCTGATGCTGCGGCGAATGAACGAGGCCGGCGTGCTTGGCCGCTTCATTCCCGAATTCGGCAAGGTCGTGGCGATGATGCAGTTCAACATGTATCACCACTACACGGTCGACGAGCATCTGATCCGCTCGGTCGATGCGCTGTCGGAGATCGATCACGGCCGCGCGGCGGACATGCATCCGCTCGCCAACAAGCTGATGCCGACGATCGAAGAGCGCGCGGCGCTCTACGTCGCAGTTCTGATCCATGACATCGCCAAGGGCCGCCAGGAGGATCATTCGATCGCCGGCGCCCGGATCGCGCGCAAACTCTGCCCGCGTCTCGGTCTCAACGCCAAGCAGACCGAACTCGTCGTCTGGCTGGTGGAACAACACCTGATCATGTCGATGACGGCGCAGACCCGCGATCTGCATGACCGCAAGACCATCGCCGACTTTGCCGAAAAAGTCCGGTCGCTGGATCGGTTGAAGCTGCTGCTGGTCTTGACCATCTGCGATATCCGCGCCGTCGGCCCGGGTGTCTGGAACGGCTGGAAGGGTCAGCTGCTGCGCACCCTGTACTATGAGACGGAGCTCCGGCTCTCCGGCGGCTTCTCCGAAGCATCTGGCAAGGAACGGGCAAAGGTGGCGGAGGAAGATCTCGCCAACGCCCTGTCCGACTGGAGCGAGCAGGACCGCGAGGCGCTGGTGAAGCTGCATTACCAGCCGTATCTCCTCTCCGTACCCGTCGAGGACCAGGTGCGCCACGCGAGCTTCATCCGCGAAACCGACAAGGCCGGCAAGCCGCTCGCCACCATGGTACGCACCGACAGTTTCCGGGCGATCACCGAAATCACGGTTCTGGCGCCCGACCATCCGCGTCTTTTGTCGATTATAGCAGGCGCCTGTGCCGCCGCCGGTGCCAACATCGCCGATGCGCAGATCTTCACCACCTCCGATGGCCGCGCGCTGGATACGATCCACATCAACCGGGAATTTGCGGTCGATGACGACGAGATGCGCCGTGGCGGCACGATCGGACGGATGATCGAGGATGTGCTCGCCGGCAAGAAACGCCTGCCGGAAGTCATCGCCAGCCGCGCGAAAGCCAAGAAGAACAAGAACAAGGCCTTCGATATCCCGCCGTCGGCGATCGTCTCCAACGGGCTTTCCAACAAGTTCACCGTGGTCGAAGTGGAATGCCTCGATCGCACCGGTTTGCTTGCGGAAATCACCGCGGCACTTGCCGATCTTTCGCTGGATATCCAGTCGGCGCGCATCACCACGTTTGGCGAAAAGGTGATCGATACGTTCTACGTCACCGATCTCGTCGGCCATAAGGTCACCAACGAAAACCGCCAGGGCAATATCATCGCCCGGCTGAAGGCGGTCATGGCCGAACAGGAAGACGAGCTTCAGGAAGCCATGCCGGATGGGATCGTCGCGCCCCAGCCGGCGGCTGCCGACGGAGCGAATGTCTTGCCGCGGAAGTCGAAAGCCGGTGTCTGAAACACGACACCGGTGCTATCCCTGCTGAACGGGTGCTTCGTTCGGTCCGCTCTTTTGCGCCACAGAAACAGTGGGGCAGGGCGCCGGACGGATGACGCACGCCAATGCACAGGTAGAACATGAACAATCCCAGCTTCCCCAAGCATGAGCGCAAGACGATGAGCCAAGCCCGATGAGCCTCGCCAGAAAATTCGCAACCGTCGGCGGCGCAACGCTCGGCAGCCGCATTTTCGGTTTCGCCCGTGAAACCTTCATGGCGGCGGCCCTTGGCACGGGGCCGATGGCAGACGTGTTTTACGCCGCCTTCCGGTTTCCCAACCTGTTTCGCCGTCTGTTTGCCGAAGGCGCCTTCAACGCCGCTTTCGTTCCACTGTTTTCCAAGGAAATCGAGGCGAACGGCGTCGATGGTGCCAAGCGGTTTTCCGAAGAGGTCTTCGGCGTCCTGTTTTCTGCGCTGCTGATCATCACCATCGCAATGCAGCTGGCCATGCCCTGGCTGGTGCGGTGGGTCATTGCCCCGGGCTTTGCCGATGACGCGGAAAAGACGGCGCTGACGGTGCGCATGGCCATCGTCATGTTCCCTTATCTCATGTGCATGTCGCTGACGGCGATGATGAGCGGCATGCTCAACTCGCTGCATCATTTCTTTGCCGCCGCCATCGCGCCGGTGTTCTTGAACGTCGTGATGATCGCAGCGCTTTTCTACGGCCTCTGGGTCGGCGCCGATCCGCGCGAAATCGCCTGGTACCTGTCTTGGAGCGTGCTGGTTGCGGGCGTGTTGCAGCTTGGCGTCGTCTATCTGGGCGTGCGCCATGCGGGCATCAATATCGGCTTTCGCCGGCCGAAGATGACGCCCAACGTCAAGCGCCTGCTCTGGCTGGCCGTCCCTGCCGCGATCACCGGCGGCATTACCCAGATCAACCAGATCATCGGCCAGGCGATTGCGTCGGGCAAGGAAGGCGCAATCGCTGCCCTGCAATATGCCGACCGCATCTATCAGCTGCCGCTCGGTGTCGTCGGCGTTGCCGTCGGCGTGGTGCTGCTGCCCGAATTGTCGCGGGCGCTGAAGGGCGGCCACGTCAAGGAAGCGGGCAATATCCAGAACCGATCGATCGAATTCGTGCTGTTCCTGACGCTTCCTGCGGCAGCGGGTCTGTGGATGCTGTCGGATGCGATCATCCGCGTGCTTTACGAGCGCGGTGCGTTTTCAGCGGAAAACACCGCCGTCGTCGGCTCGATCCTTGCCATCTATGGCATCGGTCTTCCGGGTTTCGTTCTGATCAAGGCGCTGCAGCCGGGCTTTTATGCCCGCGAGGATACCAAAACGCCGATGCGCTTCACGATGGTGTCGGTCGTCATCAACTCCGGCCTCGCCATCACGCTGTTTCCGATGATTGCCGAACGCGGCATCGCGACGGCAGAGGCCGCGGCCGGATGGATCAACACGGTCTTGCTATTCTCGACGCTGGTCTGGCGGGGTGATCTCGTCTGGGAATGGGCGCTTGCCCGGCGTACCGCCTTGCTGCTTGTCGCGACAGGGGTGATGGCGGCGGCGCTCTTCTATGCGCTGCCCTATGCCAGCCCGTGGCTGCAGCCCGGCTCGCATCTTCTGACCCAGGTTCTGGCTCTGGCCTGCCTTCTGGGGATTGCAATGGTCGTCTATTTCGCCTGCGCGTTTGCGATCGGCGGTGCCGATCTCGGCATGATCAGGCGAAACATCAAGCGGAAGCCAAAGTCTGCTGTACCACCACCGCCGGAGTCCTGATCTCAGGACTTTCCGCGGCGCTTCAGGCTAGCAAGGCTGCCCTTGCCACCTTTTCCACCTTTGCCGCAATGCGCCCAGGCGCGTCGCGGGCCGACATCCACATGCACGATGCCGTTGCAGTAACGGCCGATGCCGCCGATTCCAGGGGCGCTCGCTGCTGCCGCAAGCACCCTCTTTTCGGCAACGCCGGGAACGCGAATGTCGGCGGCGTAGCAATGGCTGTGCTGTGATGTGCCAGAGCGCGGACGGTGGCCGGAGGTCACCATCGGCTTCTTGCCTGTTTCCTTGGCGATATGGGCAAGGATGGCACCCAGCTTCTCGGGAAAGCAGTTGGTCCGAACGCTGACGCGCTGGACAGTATAGTAAGCAGAGTAGTCGTGTTTGAAAGAACTGCTGCGGCGTTTCTCGCCTTTTTCGGCGGCTTGTGCGGTCGCGGACAGCGTTAGGCAGAGCGTCATGAAGCAGGACAGCGCGACGCGGTAAAAGATGCGCATACGGGTAAACCTCGGAAAATACTCACGACCGACTGGGGTCGACTTGGTGGGGGAGTATTTCTTTCCGAAAAGTGACCTCAGTATGGAGGAATTTGCCCCAAAGTGGGATTTGTCTGCCTCAGGGGTTAAACTGCGTTAACCTTGCGGTTGCTTCGGCGTTCTTGACAGGGCAGGCAGGAAGCGTCGAAGACCGGTTCCCGCCACGTCAAAACAAGGTGTGCTCCAATGTCGATCCGTTCCCTTTTTCTGGTCACGCTGGTCGTTGACGACTACGATCGGGCGCTCGATTTTTACTGCGGAATCATGGGCTTTGAGCTCGTCTCCGATACCCCTCTGGAGGCGACCAAGCGCTGGGTAGTGGTGCGCCCGCCGGGCAAAGAGGGGGCAGCGCTGCTGCTGGCACGCGCCGACAGCGAAGCCGAAACGGCGGCGATCGGCAACCAGACGGCGGGTCGGGTAAGTTTTTTCCTGAAAACCGACGATTTTGCCGGGGATCACGCCCGGTTGTCGGCCAAAGGCGTTCGCTTCATCGAGGAACCGCGCCACGAAGCCTATGGCACGGTCGCAGTGTTTGAAGATTGCTACGGCAACCTTTGGGATCTCATTCAGCACGCGGATGATGCAGCCTCTTGATCCCTCGTGGCGGGGCGTGCATAAGCCCGGCCATCAGCTACATGGCCCGCGGGGCGCAGCAGCGGCAAGCACGCACACTTGTCAGGTTGCGCAAGTCCAACGGCCTGAGGCCTTCCATCAGCCTATCGAGGATCTAGAATGAACAGCTTCAAGCCGCTCGTCTTTTCCGGTGTCCAGCCCACCGGCAATCTCCATCTCGGCAATTATCTCGGCGCCATCCGCAAGTTCGTCGCCCTGCAGGAAAACAACGACTGCATCTACTGCGTCGTCGATCTGCACGCGATCACGGCCCAGCTCGTGCATGACGACCTGCGCGGCCAGATCCGCTCGATCGCGGCAGCGTTTATCGCCTCCGGCATCGATCCGAAGAAGCATATCGTCTTCAACCAGTCCGCCGTGCCGCAGCATGCCGAACTTGCCTGGATCTTCAACTGCGTCGCCCGCATCGGCTGGATGAACCGGATGACCCAGTTCAAGGACAAGGCCGGCAAGGACCGCGAGAACGCCTCGCTCGGACTGCTCGCCTATCCGAGCCTGATGGCCGCCGACATTCTCGTCTACCGCGCCACCCATGTGCCTGTCGGCGATGACCAGAAGCAGCACCTGGAGCTTGCCCGCGATATCGCCCAGAAATTCAACATCGATTTCCAGGACAAGATCCGTGCGACCGGCACCGGCGTCGACATGGTCGTCGGCGAAGAGCCGATCCACGGCTATTTCCCGCTCGTCGAGCCGCTGATCGATGGTCCGGCCCCGCGCGTCATGAGCTTGCGCGACGGCACCAAGAAGATGTCGAAATCCGATCCGTCAGATCTGTCGCGCATCAACCTGATGGACGATGCCGATGAGATCCTGAAGAAAATCCGCAAGGCGAAGACCGATCCGGAAGGCCTGCCGAGCGAACTCGAAGGCCTCGAAGGGCGTCCGGAAGCAGCCAATCTCGTGGGCATCTACGCGGCACTCGCCGATCGCACCAAGGCGGATGTGCTTGCCGAATTCGGCGGCCAGCAGTTCTCGGTGTTCAAACCGGCGCTTGCCGACCTCGCCGTTCAAGTTCTGGCGCCGATTTCGCTCGAGATGCGCCGCCTGCTGGACGACACGACCCATATCGACGCTATCTTGCGTGATGGGGGCGAGCGTGCCCGCGCCCGAGCCGAAAAGGTCATGGGTGAAGTGTTCGATATCGTCGGTTTCCTGCGCTGAGCGGGAGAGCGCCTGAAAATCTTGCACCCGTCACGGTCGCGTGGCGGGTTTTCATTTTCGCGGGTTCGTATAATTTCGCCACAACGACAACGTCCGACGGGAATTGAGGGGGCGGCATGGTTTCGAAACGGCTTTCCAGGCTTGAGGGACATCGGCGCAAGTTCATAGCGGTCATCGATGGCACCCCCGAATGCGAGCTTGCCGTGCACTATGCCGGCCGCCGCGCGAAGAATTCCAATGGCGGCCTGGTGCTGCTCTTCGTCATTCCCGATGGCGATTTCCAGCAATGGATCGGCGTCGAGCAGATCATGCGCGCCGAAGCCATGGAAGAAGCGGAATCGATCATGGCGAAGGCCGCCCAGAGGGTGCGCGAAACGATCGGGATCGATCCCGAAATCGTCATCCGCGAGGGAAGCGCGCCCGAGCAGATCAACATGCTGGTGGAGGAAGACCGCGATATCGCCGTTCTTGTTCTTGCCGCCGGTTCGACCAAGGAAGGGCCGGGCCCGCTGGTCTCAGCGGTTGCCGGCAGGGGTGCTGCTTTCCCCATTCCCGTCACCGTTCTGCCGGATACGCTGACCGACGAGGAAATCGACGCGCTCGCCTGACCTCTCTTGACCAGATTGGAAGAAAGGCGCACTTGAACCAAAAGCTGATCGCGACTATCTTCTTTGGAAGAGTTCTAAGTTTGCGGCGCCCGCTGGCGCGCACGGGTCAAGGAGACATATCATGTTCATTCAGACGGAAGCCACACCCAATCCGGCAACCCTGAAGTTCCTGCCCGGCAAGATCGTCATGGAAAAGGGCACTGCCGATTTCCGCAATGCGGGCGAGGCCGATGCTTCTCCGCTGGCAGCCAGACTGTTCGGGATCGACGGCGTCACCGGCGTATATTTCGGCTACGACTTCATCACCGTCTCCAAGGATAGCGCCGAATGGCAGCATCTGAAGCCGGCCATCCTCGGCTCGATCATGGAGCATTTCATGTCCGGACAGCCGGTCATGGGCGGCGCCTCGTCGCTTGCCGAAGATACCGATGAAGACGGCGAGTTCTACGAGGCCGACGACGAGACCCTCGTCGCGACTATCAAGGAACTGCTGGAAACCCGCGTCCGTCCGGCCGTTGCCCAGGATGGTGGCGACATCACCTTCAAGGGTTTCCGCGATGGCACGGTCTATCTTAACATGAAGGGCGCCTGCGCCGGCTGCCCGTCCTCCACGGCAACCCTGAAACATGGCGTTCAAAACCTGCTCAAGCACTTCGTGCCTGAAGTGCAGGCCGTCGAAGCCATCTGATTTCGAAAAACAGTTCCGCTCATGCTCGTTCTGGCCATCGATACTGCCGGGGTTGATTGTTCCGCCGCGCTCTATGATGGCGCGTCCGGCAGACTTCTGTCGTCCGTCACTGAGACGATCGGCAAGGGTCATGCAGAGCGCCTGATGGCGATCGTCGACCAGGCGCTTGATGACGCCGGCCTGCCCCTCAAATCCGTCCAGCGCATCGCCGTCGGCATCGGCCCGGGCTCGTTTACCGGTATTCGAGTTGGCGTTGCGGCCGCCCGCGGTCTGGCACTGGCGCTCAATGTGGAATGCGTCGGCGTCACCACGCTCGAAACGCTGGCCGCCGCACATCTTGCAAAGCATCCCGGACGCCCCGTCGTGGCAGTCATGGATGCCAAGCGGGACGAGGTCTATGCCCAGGCCTTTTCAGCCGAAGGCTCCCCGCTCAGCGAACCCACGGCATTGTCTCCGGACGATGCCGCAGCACTCATTGCCCAGCTGTCGGCCGACGTGACCGGGTCATGGCGCCCGCACGAGGCGCCGGTCCTGCCTGACCATTTCGATATCGCCGTCATTGCAAGACTTGCGGCGTCAAAGCCGAAAGGTTCGCAAAAGCCGAAACCGCTTTATCTTCGTGGACCGGATGCAAAACCGCAGACAGGCTTTGCGTTGGCGCGGCAGATCTCGTAACTCCGCGTCGTTCAATTCTTTCACGCGACCGAATGCCCGATGTTTGACGATTATCTCAGCTGGAAGCCGTTTTTCGAAGTCGTCCCGATGGAGATCTCCGACTGCGTCGAAGTCTCCGAGCTTCATGGTGCGCGCTTTCCGCGCGGCTGGAACGATGGCGAATTCCAGAATCTTCTTCTTCAGAAAGGCGTGTTCGGCTTCGTCGCACGCCAGACCAACGCGTTCTTCTCCAAACCCTTCGGGGGCTTTGTGCTGGTGCGCGAAGCAGCCGGCGAGGCGGAAATTCTCACGATCGCCGTCCCCGAAAAGTTTGGCCGTCTTGGGCTCGGATGGAGGCTGATGCAGGCCGGCTTGCGCGAAGCGACATCGCGCGGCGCCGAAACAATGTTTCTCGAGGTCGAGTCCGAAAACAAGGCCGCTGTGACGCTCTATGGCAGGCTGGGTTTCAAAAAGGTCGGCGAACGCCCGGCCTATTATACCGGTGCCGATGGACGACGGTCCTCGGCGCTTGTCATGAGCCGCGTTCTTCGTTAGTTCGTGATGAAACGAGAGCATTTGAAGGCCAAAACGTCATGACGGATCTTTCCAAAAATCTGGAGGAACTGTGTGCCGAGAAGGGCATGCGCATGACGGATCAGCGCCGGGTGATCGCGCGCATCCTGCAGGACTCCGACGACCATCCGGATGTCGAGGAACTGTATCGTCGCTCCTCCAAGGTCGATCCACGGATCTCGATCTCGACCGTCTATCGCACCGTGAAACTGTTCGAGGACGAGGGCATTATCGAGCGCCACGATTTCCGTGACGGTCGCTCTCGCTACGAGACGGTGCCGGAAGAACATCACGATCACATGATCGATCTCAATGCCGGCACGGTGATCGAATTCCAATCTGCGGAGATCGAAGCGCTGCAGGAGCGCATTGCCCGCGAACTCGGCTTCCGGCTGGTCGGACACAGGCTGGAACTCTACGGCATCCCGCTCGACAAAGACGAATAGCCTGAACACGAACGGCGTGACGACAGCCAAGGATCGACAGTGATCACCTCAATCCGCATCGGGTTCATCGTCGTCTGTCTGCTGGTGGTCACGGCTGTGCTGTTGCCGTTTCAGCTGATCGGCCTCGCCTTCGATCTGAAGATGCGCCGTTATATTCCGCGCCTCTGGCACCGCACCGCCTGCTTCCTGCTCGGCATCCGCATCCACGTCCACGGTCACCTGCAGCATCGGCGCCCCCTGATGCTCGCCTCCAACCACGTCTCGTGGAAGGATATCCTCGTGCTTGGTGCTATCGCGGATGTCGTCTTCATCGCCAAGTCGGAAGTCGCCAAATGGCCGATCTTCGGCACGCTCGCGAAATTGCAGAAGACGATTTTCGTCGTCCGCGAGGAAAAACGCCGAACCGGCGACCAGATCAACGAGATTGCCGCACGCATGACGGCGGGCGAGATCGTCGTGCTCTTCCCGGAAGGCACGACGTCGGATGGCAACCGCCTGCTCGAGGTCAAGTCCTCGCTGTTCGGGGCAGCCGCTGCCGCCGTGCCGCACACGCCCCACGGCGTCGTGTATGTCCAGCCTGTATCGATCGCCTATACGCGGGTGCACGGCATGGCGATGGGTCGTTTTCACCGCCCGCTTGCGGCCTGGCCGGGGGATATCGAGCTCATGCCGCACCTGATGGGCGTGCTGAAGGAAGGCGCGATCGACGTGGATGTGGCGTTCGGCGAGACGGTCGATTTCCGCACGGGCGACAACCGCAAGCATCTCAGCCAGACCATTACCGCCCGGCTTCGCCGCATGCTGATCAGGCATCTTCGCCAAAGAGAGTACGACGCCGATTAGAACCGCTTCAAATCCGGTCCTTCTTGGAGTAAGGAGACGGCCATGAACGAACACGTCACCCTTTCGCCGGCAGAAGAGCCCGTCACCATCCCCAACACCCGCAAGGTCTTCATCAAGACCTACGGCTGTCAGATGAACGTCTACGATTCGACCCGCATGGGCGACGCGTTGGCGAGCGAAGGCTATGTCGCGACCGAAGAGATGGGCGAGGCGGATCTGATCCTCCTCAACACCTGTCATATCCGCGAGAAGGCCGCCGAGAAGGTCTATTCGGCGCTGGGGCGTCTGCGCGACATGAAGAAGGCGCGTGCTGCCGAAGGCCGCGAACTGATGATCGGCGTTGCCGGCTGCGTCGCCCAGGCGGAAGGCGAGGAAATCATCCGCCGCGCGCCATCGGTCGACGTGGTGATCGGCCCGCAGACCTACCACCGACTGCCGGATGCACTGCGCAAGGCCCGCGGCGGCAAGCCTGTGGTCGATACGGAATACGCGGTCGAGGACAAGTTCGACCATCTGCCGGCCACCGACCGCAAGCTTATCCGCGCCCGCGGCGTCACGGCTTTCCTTACCGTGCAGGAAGGCTGCGACAAGTTCTGCACCTTCTGCGTCGTCCCCTATACCCGCGGTTCGGAAGTGTCGCGCCCCATCAGCCAGATTGTCGACGAAGCCATCCGGCTGGTCGAAAGCGGCGTGCGCGAAATCACCCTGCTTGGTCAGAACGTCAATGCCTGGAGCGCTGAAGGTCCAACCGGGAACGACTGGGGTCTCGCCGACCTTCTCTATCGTCTTGCTGAAATCCCGGGCCTTGCCCGCCTGCGCTATACGACAAGCCATCCGCGCGACATGGATGACCGACTGATCGAGGCGCATCGCGACCTGCGCATCCTGATGCCTTATCTGCATCTGCCTGTTCAGTCGGGATCCGACCGCATCCTGAAGGCGATGAACCGTCGTCATACGGGCGCGGAATATGTGGCGCTCATCGACCGCATCCGCAATGCCCGTCCCGATATCGCCCTGTCGGGAGATTTCATCGTCGGTTTCCCGGGCGAAACCGATCAGGATTTCGAAGACACGTTGAAGATCGTCGAGGACGTCAACTACGCCTCCGCCTTCTCGTTCAAATATTCGACCCGGCCGGGAACGCCCGGCGCGGATCTCACCGATCAGGTCGCTGAAGAGGTAAAAGCCGAGCGTCTCGAACGATTGCAGGCTTTGCTCTTGAAACAGCAGGCCGATTTCGCCACATCCTGTGTTGGAAAGACGATCGATCTGCTTCTGGAAAAGCCGGGACGTATGCCCGGGCAGGTGATCGGCCGTTCGCCCTGGCTCCAGTCTGTGAATGTTGATGCAAAAACATCGCAAATCGGTGAGATTATCCGTGTACGAATCATTGGTACCGGCCCGAACAGCTTGTTTGCCGAGCCGGCAGAGAGTTTAATGGGTGCCTGACCAGCAAGTGAGGAGCTTGTTTACTTGAGCGGACGAGAATCGGTTTCTTCGACAGCGCGCCACCCCAAATCAGCAGCGACCGACGCCAACCACTTTGTCCTGACGTTCGAGAACAATCGCTTCGCGAGCGAGCTGTTCGGTCAATTCGACCAGAATCTGAAACTTCTCGAACAGCGCCTCAATATTGATGCGCGGCCCCGCGGTAATTCCGTGGCCATTTCAGGCGATGTCCCAGCCACCAATCAGGCCCGTCGGGCTCTCGATACCCTCTATGAGCGAATCCAGAAGGGCGGCACCATCGAAACATCCGATGTCGAAGGAGCTATCCGCATGGCACAGGCTGCGGACGACCAGCTGCAACTGCCGACGCTCGAGAAAAAGGCCAGGCTTTCGATGAGCCAGATCTCCACCAAGAAAAAGACGATTGTCGCGCGTACCCCGACGCAGGACGCCTATATGCGGGCGCTCGATCGGGCAGAGATGGTGTTCGGCGTCGGTCCGGCCGGTACCGGCAAGACCTATCTGGCCGTGGCGCATGCCGCGCAGCTGCTGGAACGCGGTGCCGTCGACAAGATCATTCTTTCGCGTCCGGCCGTCGAGGCGGGCGAACGTCTGGGCTTCCTTCCTGGCGACATGAAGGAAAAGGTCGATCCCTATCTGCGGCCGCTCTATGACGCGCTCTACGACATGATCCCAGCCGACAAGGTCGAACGGGCAATCACGGCCGGGGTCATCGAAATCGCGCCGCTCGCCTTCATGCGCGGCCGCACGCTTGCCAATGCCGCGATCATCCTCGACGAGGCGCAGAACACGACATCGATGCAGATGAAGATGTTTCTCACCCGTCTTGGTGAAAACGCACGCATGATCATCACCGGCGACCCGAGCCAGGTGGATTTGCCGCGCGGCGTGAAATCCGGTTTGGTCGAGGCGCTGCAGATCCTCAACGGGGTCGAAGGCATCTCGGTCATCCGCTTCAAGGATACCGACGTCGTGCGCCACCCGCTGGTTGGCCGCATCGTCCGGGCCTATGACGCGCAATATGCCGTCCACGAGGAAAGCGAGGAGGCCGGACGCTAGTCCGGTTTCCAGTCCCTATGCCCGAACTGGACATACAGATCAGCATCGACGACGAAGGCTGGCCGGAAGAGCCGGCGCTTTTGGCGTTGACGCAAAAGGTTTTCGCCGCGGCCGCCGATTATCTCGTCCGCGAAGAAGATCAACCGTTTCCGAAAATACCGCCCGAAGTCTCTCTCGTCTTTACCGACGATGATTCCATCCGGGCAATCAACGCCGAATGGCGCGGCATGGACAAGCCGACCAACGTCTTGTCTTTCCCTGCTTTTCCGCTCGAACCCGGCGGTATGCCGGGCCCGATGCTGGGCGATATCGTCATCGCAAGGCAGACTGTCGAACGCGAGGCAGTTGATCTCGACAAGAGTTTCGACGATCATCTGACCCATCTTCTGGTCCACGGCTTTCTCCATCTGTTCGGTTACGACCACATGGAAAAGGACGAGGCGGAGGAAATGGAGACACTCGAGACTCGCATTTTAGCCGGTCTCGGCCTATCTGACCCCTATGCGGGGCAGGACCCGATAGTGTAGTTTGGAACAATGAACGATTATTCGAGCAATGTCGCCCGCGAGGGCAAGGACAGTTCGGACTCACCCTCGTCGGACGAGGGAAGTAGTTCGGGACGATCCGAGCACCACCCCAAATCCCATAATACATTCTGGTCTCGGGCGGTCCGCCTGCTGCGGCCGTCGCAGGGCGAACAGCTCCGCGAGGATCTCGCCGACGCGCTGATGACCGACACCAATGTCAGCAACGCCTTTTCTCCGGAAGAGCGCGCCATGCTGCACAACATCCTCCGCTTCCGCGAGGTTCGCGTCGAGGACATCATGGTGCCGCGCGCCGATATCGAAGCCGTCGACATGAGCATGACGATCGGCGAACTGATGATCCATTTCGAGGAGACCGGCCGCTCGCGCATGCCGGTCTACAGCGACAATCTCGACGATGCCCGCGGCTTCGTGCATATCCGCGACCTTCTGTCCTATCTGGCAAAACAGGCCCGCAACAAGCGTCGGACCGGTACCCGTGCAACGGCAGCAGCAGCCGTCGTTGCCGGTGGAGCGGTCGAGAAGCCGGCCCGTACCGCCAAGGCGGCCTTCGATCTCAGCCGCGTCAATCTCGATCAGACCGTTGCCGAGGCAGGCCTGGTGCGCAAGCTTTTGTTTGTGCCGCCCTCGATGCTGGCATCCGAGCTGATGAGCACCATGCAGGCCGCCCGTACTCAGATGGCGCTCGTGATCGACGAATACGGCGGCACCGATGGTCTCGTGTCGCATGAGGATATCGTCGAGATGGTGATCGGCGATGTCGAGGACGAGCATGACGACGAAGAAGTGATGTTCTCGCGTGCCGGCGACGATATCTTCATTGCCGATGCCCGTATCGAGCTGATGGAAATCTCCAAGGCGATCGGCTCCGATTTCGACGTGCGGGACCGGCTGGACGACGTCGATACGCTGGGCGGATTGATCTTCTCAGCGCTCGGACGCATCCCGGTGCGCGGTGAAGTCGTGCAGGCTGTGCCAGGCTTCGAATTCCAGATCCTCGACGCCGATCCGCGCCGCATCAAGCGGGTCCGGATCATGCGCAAGCGCGCGCTCGTTCGCCGCAGGCAGCTCAAGGGCGAGGGCGAGCCCATTGCCGAGACGCAGCAGAAGGCGATTACTGACAAGACGCCGACCGTGCTTCTGCCGGCACCCTCGTCCGATCGTGGCAACGATCATCCATCGGCCTGAGTTTCCAGGTGTTTTGAACAGCCGATAACAGGACAAGCCGCAGTTTTTCATGAAAGACTGCGGCTTCTGATTCGGGCGAAGGGGACATCGATGGGGCGACTGGCTGGCAGGGTCATTCTTCTATGGGGCTGGCCGCGCATCCTCCTTGCTTTTTTTGCCGGCGCTGTCGGCGCACTCGCCCTTCCACCCTTCGGCTTCTTTGCTGCCCTGTTCGTGTCTTTCACGCTGTTCATCTGGCTGATGGACGGCACGACCGGCAATCCGGATGGTGGGCGGCTCAGCCGCCTGCGATCGGCCTTTTTCCTCGGCTGGGTGTTCGGCTTCGGCTACTTCGTCGCCAGCCTCTGGTGGCTCGGCAATGCGCTTCTCGTCGAGGCGGACGAGTTTGCCTGGGCAATACCGCTTGCAGTTCTGGGTCTGCCGGCTTTTCTGGCGCTATTCTGGGGCTTTGCGGCGCTGGTGGCACGCATCCTCTGGTCAGATGGCTTGGGCAGGATTGCGGCTGCCGCGTTTGGCTTTGGTCTTGCGGAATGGCTGCGGAGCTTCATGCTGACGGGCTTTCCCTGGAACTCGATCGGCTACGGCGCCATGCCGATGCCGCTGATGATGCAGTCGGCCGCTCCGCTCGGCGTGACGGGTGTGACGGTGCTGGCTGTTTTCGTGTTCTCCGCACCGGCACTGATCGGGACCCGACGCGGCATGGGGCTTGGCCTCGCGCTCGCAGGTCTTCTCCTCTGCGCCCATCTAGGCTTCGGCACCTGGCGGCTTGCGGGTGCCGACGCGGTGCTTTCAGCCACTGCCAAGGATCCGGTCGAGGTGCGCCTCGTCCAGCCGATGATCGACCAGTCGCGCAAACTCGACGATTCCGAGCGCGGGGCGATTTTTGAAGAACATCTGGCGATGACGGCGCTGCCCGCAAAGGATGGTGCAAAGCGTCCGGATATCATCGTCTGGCCGGAAACCTCGGTTCCGTTCATCTTGACCGATAACCCCGATGCCCTGTCGCGCATTGCCGATGTGCTGGAAGATGGTCAGGTTCTGGTGACCGGCGCCGTCCGCGCTGAAAATGCCGGGCCGGGCTTTGCGACCCGCTATTACAACTCGATCTACGTCATCGACAGCAACGGCCAGATCGTGTCGGCGTCGGACAAGGTGCATCTGGTCCCCTACGGCGAGTATGTGCCTTACGAGGACATGCTGCGGTCGCTCGGCATCCCCGATGCGATCGCCATGCCGGGCGGCTTTACCGCAGCACCGGGCCGCGCCATGCTGACGCTGCCGGGCGGGCAAACCTTCTATCCGCTGATCTGCTACGAAGCGATCTTCCCGGATGAAATCGGTGCCGGCATTGAACGCTCGAGCGCGCTCTTGAACGTCACCAACGATGGATGGTTCGGTGAAACGCCCGGACCCTTCCAGCATTTCCAGCAGGCGCGTGTCCGGGCTGTCGAAAACGGCATGCCGTTGATTCGCGGTGCCAACACCGGTATTTCGGCTTTCGTCGATCCTTTTGGCAGGGTCGTACGCGGCCTGGATTACAATCAAAAGGGTGTGATTGACTCAACCATGTCGAGTGTCGAAGTCCCATTTTGGAACGCTTCCGAACGGCGTTTTTACTTCTGGTTGCTGATATGTCTCATGTTTGTGATTGCACTTATTTCCCGTACAAGTTTTAAATTCTGGAAGAATTGACCCAAAACCCCTAAAATTGCATAGTGGTTTGGCCTATCGTCTCGCCATACACCTTGCTTGCCGGATTTGTTGTGACCGGCGCCACCAAAGTGTATCTCCCACACGCGGACCGGGTTGAAGATTGACAGCAACTTCGTCAGGACGTCGTTATGATTGAAAACAAGAAGAAGCCGAACCCGATTGATATTCACGTCGGGAGCCGGATTCGTCTGCGCCGCACAATGCTGGGCATGAGCCAGGAAAAGCTGGGGGAGAGCCTTGGTATCACATTCCAGCAGATTCAGAAATACGAGAAGGGAACGAACCGCGTTGGCGCCAGCCGTCTGCAGAACATTTCGTCCATCTTGAACGTCCCGGTCTCCTTCTTCTTCGAAGATGCGCCAGGCGATCAGGCGGGTGGAGCGTCCGGCATGGCGGAGGCATCCAGCTCGAACTACGTGGTTGATTTCCTGTCGTCCTCTGAGGGGCTGCAGTTGAACCGCGCATTTGTGAAGATCGCCGATCCCAAGGTTCGCCGCCGTTTGGTGGATCTGGTCAAGGCGCTTGCCGCCGATGCCGAGACGGAATGACCGGTCGACCGGTCATTATTTGAAAGGCGGCCTCCGGGCCGCTTTTTTTATGCCGTGACCTCAAGGAATTGGTAATCGCTTGGACGCATAAAGATATATTTATGTCGTTGTACGCTTGTCTTCAGCGGATGAACTTACTAAACATTCGATGTCTGTTCTTTGAGGGGAATCCCGTTATGCGCGCCAGTTATCTGTTCACGAGTGAGTCCGTTGCAGAAGGTCATCCGGACAAGGTCTGCGATCGTATTTCCGATGAGATCGTCGATCTCGTCTACCGCGAAGCCGCAAAGACAGGGATTGATCCTTGGGGCGTCCGCATCGCTTGTGAAACGCTGGCGACGACAAACCGGGTGGTGATTGCGGGCGAAGTCCGCCTGCCGCCGAGCCTGATGAAGAAGGACAAGAACGGCAACGACGTGATCAACCCGTCGAAGTTCAAGTCGGCCGCGCGCCGGGCAATCCGCGACATCGGCTACGAACAGGATGGCTTCAATTGGAAGACGGTCAAGATCGACGTCCTCCTCCATTCGCAGTCCGCCGATATCGCGCAGGGCGTCGATAACGCAAGCGACCGTCAGGGCGACGAAGGTGCCGGCGACCAGGGCATCATGTTCGGTTACGCCTGCAAGGAAACGCCGGACCTGATGCCGGCGCCGATCTATTATTCGCACAAGATCCTTCAGCTGCTTGCCACGGCCCGCAAGAAGGGCGAGGGCGAAGCCGCCAAGCTCGGCCCCGATGCCAAGAGCCAGGTGACCGTCCGTTACGAAAACGGCAAGCCCGCCGCCGTCGACTCGATCGTGCTCTCCACCCAGCATATCGATCCCAGCTGGGACTCGAAGAAGGTCCGCTCCGTCGTCGAACCCTATATCCGCGAAGCGCTGGGCGAACTTCCGATCGCAGCCGACTGCAAGTGGTACATCAACCCCACCGGTAAGTTCGTGATCGGCGGTCCCGATGGCGATGCAGGCCTCACCGGCCGCAAGATCATCGTCGACACCTATGGTGGTGCAGCGCCCCACGGCGGTGGCGCGTTTTCCGGCAAGGACACGACCAAGGTCGACCGCTCGGCAGCTTATGCAGCCCGGTACCTCGCCAAGAACGTTGTGGCCGCCGGCTTTGCCGAACGCTGCACATTACAGATTTCCTATGCGATCGGCATTTCCCAGCCGCTGTCGATCTATGTCGACCTGCATGGAACCGGCAAGAACGTGACGGAAGACCAGATCGAAGCGGCAATCCGCAAGACCATGGACCTTTCCCCGTCCGGCATCCGCCGTCACCTCGATCTCAACAAGCCGATCTATGCAAAGACCTCTGCTTACGGCCATTTCGGTCGCAAGGCCGGTCGCGACGGTTCCTTCTCCTGGGAAAAGACCGATCTCGTGAAGCCTTTGAAGGACGCCCTCAAGGGTGATCAGCTCGAAGCGGCCTGATCGCCCTTTACGAGCACGCCTGTAAAACAGTAAAGCGGGTGCCTTCTGCCGAAGGCGTCCGCTTTTACCGTGAGAGAATTCGATCCATGACCGACAAGCCGCATCCCAGCCGTTCCACGGAAGCCTTTTTCGGCCGCCGCAAGGGAAAGCCGTTGCGCGAGAAGCAGGCGGAAGGTCTGGCGACGCTCTTGCCGCAGCTGAAGCTGAATCTCGCCAACCCTGCACCGCACAGGATCGAGAGCCTCTACGACTTCTCTGTCGAGCGGATGCGGCTGGAAATCGGTTTCGGTGGCGGCGAGCACCTGATCCACCGCGCCGCCGAAAATCCGTCGACCGGCTTTATCGGCGTCGAACCCTTCGTCAATTCCATGGCAAAGCTTCTGACCAACTTGGAAGAGCAGGGCCTGCGCAACATCCGCCTTTACGATGACGATGCGACCCAGGTTCTGGACTGGCTGCCGGATGCGTCGATCGATCAGATCGACCTTCTCTACGCCGATCCGTGGCCAAAGCGGAAGCACTGGAAGCGCCGCTTCGTTTCGCAAGTCAACCTGGAACGGTTCCACCGCGTGCTGAAGCCGGGCGCAACATTCTGCTTCGCCTCAGACATCGATACCTATGTGAACTGGACGCTGATCCATTGCCGCGATCATGGCGGCTTCGCTTGGCAGGCGGAACAGGCTTCGGACTGGCTGACGCCCTATGCCGGCTGGCCGGGTACGCGATACGAAAACAAGGCCCGCCGGGAAGGGCGGTCATCCGCCTACCTGACATTCGTCAAGATCTGACGCTCATTCCGATCAGTGCAGGGTAACGGTCTTCAGCTCGTCTTCGGCAGCCTTGAAAAAGGTGCTGGAGCGGTTGTCGGTGAGCAGGATCGGCGTACCGTCCGCACCGAACAGGGCCCAAAGGTCAAGGCTGGGATCGATGTCCGGAGCCTCGGGAAAACAGCGGGACACATCGTCCGACTTCATCTTGCGAATGTAACCGACTTCGCCATTTCCGAGATGCGCGAGTTCGGACTCCGTCAAGCTCGGATTCGCTTCTTTCATAAGCATTTCTGCCTCCACAGTGGGGACGCATCAGCGATTGCTGATTGATCTACTGTGAGACGGAAATGTTAATTTTTCGCACTACACGCTCCGGCTCGGGGCGGATCAGATCGATCGAGAGAAGACCATTTTTCAACGATGCGCCGGACACCTGCATCCCGTCCGCCAGCACGAAGATCCGCTGGAATTGGCGGGCCGCAATACCGCGGTAGAGGTAGTCGCGCTCGTTCTGCTCGGCCTGCCGGCCGCGAATGATAAGCTGGTTTTCTTCGGTCATGACCTCGAGCTCGGCCTCCGAAAAACCGGCAACCGCAAGCGTGATGCGCAGCAGGTCGCCTTCGTCTTCGGGCGGCTCGTTACCCGCTGTCTTCTTGACGCGCTCGATATTGTAGGGCGGGTAGCCGTCGCTTCCCTTGCCCAATCGCTCGAGTGTCTTTTCCATCGCGTCGAAGCCCAGAAGAAGAGGGCTTGCGAAAGGTGTCATACGGCTCATCGATCGTCCCAGCTTTTATCCAGCGACTGTGCCCGCGTCCATAAGGCCCGCCGACGGGTCAATATATGGGAATTTGCGGCAGTCAGCGCAAGACGCCGGCGAGCGCTTGACACGATCCGCAACCCGGCTCAAAAACCCGTAAAGTTCAAGGGGAAGAGACATGCAACGCAGAAAGATCATCATCGACACCGATCCCGGTCAGGACGACGCAGCGGCCATCATGCTGGCCTTTGCGAGCCCCGACGAGCTGGATGTGCTGGGTTTGACTGCCGTTGCCGGCAACGTGCCGCTGTCGTTTACCAGCCGCAACCTGAGGATCGTCTGCGAGTTATGCGGCAGGCCCGATGCCAAGGTCTATGAAGGTGCATTGAAGCCTTTGAACCGGCCGCAGGTGACCGCCGAACACGTCCACGGCAAGACTGGTCTCGACGGAGCGGAACTGCCTGAGCCGACCATGGCGGCGCAGGAAAAGAACGCCATCGACTTCATCATCGAGACGCTGCGCCGCGAGCCGGAAGGCACCGTGACGCTTTGCACGCTCGGTCCGCTCACCAACATCGCCATGGCGCTCACCAAGGCGCCGGACATTGCTTCGCGCGTCCAGGAACTGGTGATGATGGGTGGCGGCCTGTTCGAAGGCGGCAACATCACGCCAGCAGCCGAATTCAACATCTATGTGGATCCGGAGGCGGCCAAGATCGTGTTCGGCGCCGGTATCCCTGTAGTCATGATGCCGCTCGATGTCACGCATCAGCTGCTGACCACCAAGGCACGGGTCGAAAAGATCGCCGCACTCGGCAACCGCCCGTCGCAGGTTCTCGTCGAATGGCTTGCCTTCTTCGAGCGCTTCGACATCGAGAAATACGGCTCCGACGGCGGCCCGCTGCATGACCCGTCGGTCATCGCCTATCTCTTGAAGCCGGACCTCTTTACCGGCCGCCACTGCAATGTCGAGATCGAGACCCAATCAGAGCTCACCGTCGGCATGACGGTCGCCGACTGGTGGGGCGTTACCGGCCGCACGGCCAATGCGACCTTCATGCGCCATGTCGACGCGGATGGTTTCTTCGAATTGCTGACGGAGCGCGTCGGCCGTCTCTAGGGCTCAAGCTCAACCGGCAAGCAGAATGGTCATTGCCCGATCAGGGCCTGTTTCCTCTCCCCGCGCACGGGGAGAGGGTAAGGAACCTGCACCGTCCCACCATCAAAGCCCGTAGAAATCCGCGATGATCTTCCACGCCTGATCTGCGGTTTCCACAAAGCTGATCAGCTCAAGATCCTTCGGCGAGATCGTGCCGAAATCGGCAAGCGCTTCGAAGTTGACGATGCCGCGCCAGAACTTTTCTGAGAACAGGATGAGCGGGATTCGCTCCATGCGCTTGGTCTGGATCAGCGTCAGCGCCTCGAACATCTCATCGAGCGTGCCGAAGCCGCCCGGGAAGACGGCAACGGCCTTGGCGCGCATCAGGAAGTGCATCTTGCGAATCGCGAAATAGTGGAAGTTGAATGAGAGCTCCGGCGTCACGTAAGGATTGGGCGCCTGTTCGTGCGGCAGCATGATGTTGAGCCCGATGCTCGGTGCGCCAACCTCCGACGCGCCAAGGTTGCCGGCCTCCATCACGCCCGGTCCGCCACCGGTCACGACCACATATTCCTGATGGTCGTAGGCTGCCGAATGCACACCACAGAGCGTCGCGAACTTGCGGGCCTCTTCGTAGAAAACCGAGGCTGCGATCAGGCTATTGCGCTGGGTCTCGTTGTGAGCCGCCCAAGGCGCCTGGCCCGGTGCCGGAATGCGGGCACCGCCGAACAGCACGACCGTGGATTTGATCCCGGCCTCGGCGAGCATCATCTCGGCCTTCATGAGTTCCAGCTGCAGCCGCACCGGCCGCAATTCTTCGCGGCTCAGGAAATCCTCATCGGCAAAGGCAAGGCGATAGGTGGGCGACAGCGTCTGCGGTGTTTTCGGCTGAACTGCGGCGGCACTTTTGTCGGCCTTGTTGTCCTTCAGCGGATCCCAGACCCCGTCCTTCCGCCGTGGTCCGTCATTCTTCACCCGTGCCATCGCAATAACCCTTCCGGAGCCGTTCGCTTATATGCGTTGACGCCAATTCGCATTGACGCTTGAGTGCCGGTCGCTTAGAGCAATTGGCACCATTTGGCCAGCCACACGGCTGTGTCCCGGGCCTTTGCGGCCATCACGATATCGACGACGACGAAGGATTTTCCATGAGCAGCGCAGACCTCTCCTCCCTCGAAAAGACGATCGAAACCGCGTTCGACAGCCGCGACAGCGTGACGATCTCGACCAAGGGAGAGATCCGCGATGCCGTAGAGCAGTCGCTCAACCTTCTCGATGCCGGCGAGGCGCGTGTCGCCGTGCGCGGCGAGGATGGCAGCTGGACCGTCAACCAGTGGCTGAAGAAGGCGGTTCTTCTGTCCTTCCGCCTCAACGACATGGAAGTCGTCAAGGGCGGCCCCGGCGCCTCCACCTGGTGGGACAAGGTTCCTTCGAAGTTCGAAGGCTGGGGCGAGAACCAGTTCCGCTCGGCCGGTTTCCGCGCCGTGCCGAACGCCGTCGTGCGCCGCTCGGCCTATATCGGCAAGAACGTCGTGCTGATGCCGTCCTTCGTCAATCTCGGCGCCTATGTCGATGAAGGCACGATGGTCGATACCTGGGCAACCGTCGGTTCCTGCGCACAGATCGGCAAGAACGTGCACCTGTCGGGCGGCGTTGGCATTGGCGGCGTGCTGGAGCCGATGCAGGCCGGCCCGACCATCATCGAGGACAATTGCTTTATCGGCGCCCGCTCGGAAGTCGTCGAAGGCTGCATCATTCGCGAAGGCTCGGTCCTCGGAATGGGCGTCTACATCGGAAAGTCGACCAAGATCGTCAATCGCGCCACCGGCGAAGTCTCGTTCGGCGAAGTGCCGCCTTACTCGGTCGTCGTTGCCGGCTCGATGCCGTCAGGCAATGCCACGATGCCGAACGGCCTTGCCGCACCGCATCTCTATTGCGCCGTCATCGTCAAGACGGTCGATGAAAAGACCCGCTCCAAGACCGGTATCAACGAACTGCTGCGCGACTAACCGAAGGCAATCCCGATGTCCGCTGTCGATCCGATCGCAAACCTGCGGGACCTCATCCGCTGCCCGTCCGTCACGCCCGCCGAAGGCGGCGCATTGTCGGCGCTTGAGGCGATGCTTTCGCCGCTCGGCTTTACCGTCGAGCGGATGGTGGCGACCGAGCCCGGCATGCCCGACATCGAGAACCTCTACGCGCGGCTTGGAACGACCGGTCCGCATCTGATGTTTGCCGGCCACACGGATGTGGTGCCGGTCGGCGACGAGGCATCTTGGAGCCATCCGCCGTTTTCCGCCGAGATCGAAGGTGGAGAGATGTTCGGACGCGGCGCCGTCGATATGAAGGGTGGCATTGCCTGCTTTGCCGCAGCCGTTGCCCGTCATATCGAACAGCACGGCGCACCGCAGGGCTCGATCTCCTTCCTCATCACCGGCGACGAGGAAGGCCCGGCCGTCAACGGTACCGAGAAACTGCTGAAATGGGCAGCCGACAAGGGCGAGCGCTGGGATGCCTGCCTGGTCGGCGAACCGACCAATCCGGATGTGCTTGGCGACATGATCAAGATCGGCCGCCGCGGCTCCGTCTCCGGCAAGGTCACGGTCCATGGCGTTCAGGGCCACGCGGCCTATCCGCATCTCGCCGATAACGCTGTACGCGGGCTGCTGCCGCTGGCGCAGGCCCTGATGCATCCGCCCTTCGACGAAGGGACACCGGAATTCCCGGCCTCCAACCTCGAAGTCACCACGGTTGATATCGGCAACCCGGCAACCAATGTCGTGCCGGCCAAGGCGAGTTTCGCCTTCAACATCCGGTTCAACGACACCTGGACAGCCGAAACCGTCCAAGCCGAGATCCTGCGCCGTCTCGATGCGGCCGCAGGCGACCAGACGCTGCGTCCCGGTCGCGACAAAGTCCGTTACGAAATCGTCTGGGCCGAGCGACCGAGCCACGTCTTTTTGACCCGCAACAACGCTCTGATCAGTTCGCTTTCGGGCGCCGTCGAGGCGGTGACGGGCAGGGTGCCCGCGCTGTCGACCACCGGCGGCACATCCGATGCGCGTTTCATCAAGGATTACTGCCCGGTCGTCGAGTTCGGCCTCGTCGGCCAGACCATGCACATGGTGGACGAGCGGGTAGCGATTGCCGACCTCGAAACGCTGACGCAGATCTACGGAACCTTCCTCTCCCGCTGGTTCGGCGATGCTGCGGTTTCATGACCTCAGCCATCACTTAAGCGGTCTCTGGCTGCTGATCCGCGGCGATGCGCGCGGCCTCAGCGCCTTCGACATTTCCGACAAGGGCGTTGCCCGGTCCTTTCTCGCGATCCTGTGGTGCCTGCCCGCGATCGTCGCGGGATGGATGTTCAAGCGTGCCGAATATGCGCAGGCGCATCCAAGGGGCGGTGACGGTGTCCTCGCATTCGCCGGAAAGATGTTTCTGGTGGAGATCGCGCAGTGGATCGTTCCGGTTCTCGCCATCTGCCTCGTCGCTGTCGCCTTCGGACTGCGACCGCTGCTGCGCACGCTGATCGTGACGCGCAACTGGTTCACGGTGCCACTGGTCTATGCGTCTTACGTGACGGCATTTCCGGTCAGCCTTGCGCTGGGCAGCCTGTTCGGTGCGGGCCTCGTTTACCGATATGGATTGCTTGCCGTCATGCTCGCCGTTCTCGTCGGTGCAGTTCTTCTCTACTGGCGGCTCCTGACGACGGTTGTCGGCGGTTCCCCATGGTTGCGGGCTTCGCTGCTCGGGTTCACCGTGTTGACCGAACTGGTCGTCGTGTCCTGGCTGGAGACAAGCCTTGGAGTGACGGTCGCATGATTGCCCACCGCGGACATTCTTCCCGCATTCCCAATCCAAGAGGTGCCGATGCCCAGCTACGCTGAAGTCCGGTTTTACGTGTCCGGCATCTGGCTGCTGATCAAGGGCGATGAGCAAGGGTTCAAACAGCTCGATCTCTCCGACCGCGGCCTGCTGCGCTCCTTCTGGGCCTTTGTCTGGTGTCTGCCGGCAATGTTCGTCACCTGGGCCTGGTGGCGGATGATGTTTCTGCAGGCGATGCCGCCGGGGACGAAGACCGGTGGCCTGTTCTTCTTCCGGCTCGGCATGCTGGAGGCGATCGACTGGATCCTGCCGCTCATTCTGGTGGGCATCGTCTGCGCGCTATTCGGGCTCGGCCAGAAATTCCCGACGATGGTGATCGTGGTCAACTGGCTGTCCGTGCCGTTTGCCTATGCCTACGCAGTTCTGGCGGCAGCCTTCATCCTGCCGATCGGCATGACCGGATTTCTGGCGCTTCTACATCTGTCGCTGCTGATCGCCGTCGTCGTCGCGCTGACGCGAGTGATGCGCATGCTTTGCGGCCCGCAGCCGCTGCTGGTGACGGCGCTGGTGATGGTGCTGATCGTGCCGGACATGCTTCTGTCCGAGGTGCTGCAGCGGTTCCTGGGCGTCTATCCGTCCTGACGGTCGTCAGGATAATCCACCTTCATGAAATAGAGGCCATCCGGCGGTGCCACCGGGCCGCAGCGCTTGCGGTCGCGTGCCTCGAGTGCTGCCCTAACGTCCTCGGGCGTAACCTTGCCTTGTCCGGCGATCTTCAGCGTGCCGGCAAAGGAGCGGATCTGGTTGTGCAGGAAGCTTTGAGCCGAAGCGCAGATCTCGATCAGATCGCCTGAGCGCGTCACGTCCAGCCGGTCGAGCGTCCGGACCGGGCTTTTCGCCTGACAGTGGGTGGAGCGGAAGGTGGTAAAATCATGATGCCCGACCAGCATCTGGGCTGCGGCATGCATCGCCTCATGATCGAGAGGTTTTGACACCCACCACGCCCGGTTCGCCTCGAGCGCTAAGGGAGAAGGCCGGTTGAGAATGCGGTAGAGATAGTGCCGCTTGGTGGCCGAGAACCGCGCATCGAAGGTCTCGTCGACGAGGCTGACATCGATGACCGAAACCTTTTCCGATGCCGTCATCAGATAGGCGTTGACGGCGTTGCGCAGCTTGTAAGGCACCCACTCGCGGGAAAGATCCGTATGAACCGTCTGGCCGCAGGCATGCACGCCTGAATCGGTCCGCCCTGCGCCACGGACCGATACGGTCTCGCCGGTCAGCTTCAGGATCGCCTTCTGCATCGCGGCCTGCACCGAATGACCGTTGTCCTGGATCTGCCAGCCAACATAGGACGTGCCGTCATATTCGACGATCATCTTGTAACGCGGCATCAGGCCACCCGCATTCCGGCCGTGATCGCCGTGCCACGCAGGAAATCGGCGGCATCAAGCGGCTTGCCGCCGGCCTTCTGCAGCCGCGTCAGGCAAACGGCGCCTTCACCGCAGGCGATCGTGAGGTGATCGTCCAGCACCGTGCCGACGTCTCCCTGTCCGGAGCCTACGGCAGAAGAGAGGACCTTGATCCGTTCCAGCTTACCGTTGATCTCGGCCTCGAACCAGGCGCCCGGAAACGGGGAGAGCCCGCGGATATGGTTGTGAACGTCGCGCGCGGGCCTCGAGAAATCGATGCGGGTTTCACCCTTGTCGATCTTCGACGCGTAGAGCACGCCGTCCTCGGACTGCGGTGTCAGCGGCAGGTCACCGGCTTCGAGCTTCTCCATCGCCTCGACCATGGCGCGGGCGCCCGTCAGCATCAGGCGGTCGTGCAGCTCGCCCGCGGTCATGGCCTCGCCGATCTCGACCTCTCGGGTGAGCGCAACCGGGCCGGTATCTAGGCCCTTTTCCATCTGCATCACCATCATTCCGGTCTTTGCATCGCCAGCCATGATGGCGCGCTGGATCGGGGCAGCACCGCGCCAGCGCGGCAGCAGCGAAGCATGGCCGTTGTAGCAGCCAAGCCGGGTGCCGGTGAGGATCGCCTCGGGCAGAAGCAGGCCGTAAGCAACGACCACGGCGACATCCGCCTTGAAGGACCTGAAGGTCTCGCGGTCTTCCTCGCTTTTGAAATTGAGCGGTGTCAGCACCGGAATGCCGAGCAGTTCCGCCGCCTGATGCACTGGCGACTTGACGAGATCGAGCCCGCGGCGCCCGCCGGGACGCGGCGGCTGGCTATAGACCGCGACGATCTCGTGACCGGCCTGCTTCAAGTTCTGCAGTGTCGGCACGGAAAATTCCGGTGTGCCCATGAAGATGATGCGAAGAGACATGGACCTTTTCGCGCCCGCAAGGAACGCGCCTTCAAACCGAGAGTGCCTGCAAGCGATCGCTAGACCGCCTTCGCCTTGGCAGCCTTGGTGAACCTCTTGACCACCATTTCGCGCTTCAGCCGCGATATATGGTCGATGAACAGCACGCCGTCCAGATGGTCGATCTCGTGCTGAAGGCAGGTGGCGAGCAGGCCATCGGCCTCGATCACGTGTTCCTTGCCGTCGCGACCGATATGCTTGACCGTCACGGAGGCCGGGCGCTCCACCTCGGCATAGTATTCCGGGATGGAAAGGCAGCCTTCCTCATACACCGATCGCTCGTCCGATGAGCGGATAATCTCCGGATTGATCACGACGATCGGGTTCTTCTCGTCCTCCTCGCGCGACACGTCGACCACCAGAATGCGGCGGGCAACGCCGATCTGGATCCCGGCAAGGCCGATGCCCGGAGCGTCGTACATGGTTTCCAGCATGTCGTCCGCGAGCTTCAAAAGAGCATCGTCCACCCGTTCGAAAGGCTTGGACACCTGACGCAGGAGCGGATCGGGGAGAATGATAAGCGGCTTGATCGTCATGGCGATCCCATAACCTATCTTTTTCGCCGATGGAACAGCCCCGGATCGCCGTTTTCGATCAATGTTCCCGTTTTGATCTTTCCAATCCGCGGTTTTCTGCTAGCTTGCCGCCATGAATGACCTGTTCCCCGAGATTTCCCGTTTTCTGGAGAGCCAGCACCCGATGGTGCTGATGGCCGCTTCCTGCGTCTTCGGCATGCTTCTCATGCTGTTTCTCATGCGCCTTTCCGGAGGCAGCGGCCGTCAGGCGGAAGACGCCGAGGCCCGCATGGGGGAACTGATGCGGATGCAGGGTGAGATGCAGGGCAGGCTTTCGGCGATGGGCGAAACGCTCGCGGCACGCCAGGTCGAGCTCAGCCAGGTCGTCGGCCAGCGGCTCGATGGCATGACCCACCGGATCGGCGCAACCATTACCGAACAGACCAGATCGACCCATGACAACCTGCGCCAGTTGCAGGAGCGCCTGGCCGTCATCGACGCGGCCCAGAACAATATCCAGAGCCTTGCCAAGGATGTCGTGGGGCTGCAGGCGATCCTCTCCAACAAGCAGACGCGCGGCGCCTTCGGTCAGGGCCGGATGGAAGCGATCGTTTCCGACGGCCTGCCGATGGGTGCCTTCGAATTCCAGAAGACCCTGTCGAACGGGTCGAGACCGGATTGCGTGATCCGCATGCCGAACGGATTGCCACCGCTGGTCATCGACGCGAAATTTCCGCTGGAGGCCTGGAATGCCTTTCGCGAATCGGCCGCACCCGAAGCGCGCCGGGCCGCATCCCAGCAATTTCGCCGCGACATGGAAGTCCACATCCGCGATGTCTCGGAAAAATACCTGATCGCCGGCGAAACGCAGGACACCGCTTTTCTCTTCGTGCCGTCCGAATCGATCTTTGCCGAGATCCACGAGCATTTCGAGGGCGTGATCCAGAAGGCGCAGCGCGCCCGCATCGTCATCGTCTCTCCGTCGCTGCTGATGCTGTCGATCCAGGTCATCCAGGCCGTGCTGAAGGACCAGCGCATGCGCGAACAGGCGCATCTGATCCAGGGCGAGGTGGCCTTGCTGATGGAGGATCTCGGTCGCCTCGACGAGCGGACCCGCAAGCTGCAATCGCATTTTTTCGCAGCCCAGAAAGATGTCGAGCAGATCGTGACGTCAACGGAGAAGCTCGGCCGGCGCGGCGCACGGATCGAAGCGCTCGAACTGGAAGCACCAGTGGCCGCCCCGATACCGCAGACTGGACCAACCCCCGCAGCTCCGGCATCCGGCGCAGTCGAGAGCCGCACCGGATCGCTGCGCCTGAGGGTGGTTGACGAGGACTGATCCTCTCGGGCAGTGTCAGCCCGCATTTCACAAAACAGGCAGGCACAGCATGATTACCGTCTTCGGCTCCATCAACATGGATCTTATCGCAACGACGGAGCGGTTGCCGGGGCCGGGCGAAACGGTTGTGGGTTCGACCTTTGCGACAGCCTCCGGCGGCAAGGGTGCGAACCAGGCACTGGCCGCCCGCCGCGCAGGCAGCGACGTGCGCATGGTCGGCGCTGTCGGAAACGACGGTTTTGCAGACCCGGCGCTGGCTTTGCTCCAGGCATCCGGAACTGACCTGTCAGCGGTCACGCGGACAAGTATTTCGACCGGCACAGCACTGATCCTGGTCGGCGATGACAGCGGCGAGAACATGATCGCCGTCGTGCCCGGTGCCAATGGCACGATCGGCAAGGCGCAGGCGCAGGGCGCGGTGGAGGCCATGTCTCCATCCGACACGTTGATGCTGCAGCTCGAGATCCCGCCGGTAGCCGTCGAGGCGGCACTGCGCGCAGCAAAGGCGAAGGGCATCCGGACGATGATCAACACCGCGCCACTGACGGCGGATGCGGTGCGGCTGGCAGCGCTCGCCGATATCGTCGTCGCCAACGAGACCGAATTCGAGCTTCTCGCAGGCTCCACGATCAGCGACGCCCAAGCATGCGAAGAGGTTTTGCGCCGCCTTCACAGTGAGACCGGCCAGACGTTCGTGGTTACGCTCGGTAGCGAAGGTGTCGTTGCCATGCTTGATGGTGAAATCCTGTCGGCCAAGGGCCTGAAGATCGAGCCTGTGGACACGGTGGGCGCCGGCGATACGTTCTGCGGCTATCTGGCTGCAAGTCTCGATCAGGGGATAGGCTTTGCAGATGCCTTGCGGCGGGCAGCCGTTGCGGGCTCGCTTGCCTGCCTTCAGAGAGGCGCTCAGCCGTCTATCCCTGAGGCATCGGCGGTCGACGCGCGGCTCTGACACGTTTCGGACAGTTGAAACGACTGGACCCGCCTCCCGGAAGGGAAGGCGGGTCCATCAGACGACTACCGGTCTAGTTCAGGGGGCGTAGAACTAGAGGGGGCGGTCCGGCAGGTCGTCGATCGTGATCTGTCCGTCCTTGTTGGTGTCCATGCGGGCGAATAGCTTTTCGGTGGCAGCAGCGGCTTCTTCCTTGCTGATCTTGCGATCGCGGTTCTCGTCGATCATGCGGAACATGCCGGGGCCCATCATACCGTCGCCAGGTCCACCCCTCGGACCGCGATCGCGGCGAGCTTCCCGGCGCTCATGCCGGTCGTGGTGGCGGTCACGGGCCTGTTCGCGGTCGGCACGTGGTCCGTCAGCCTTGGGGGCCTCAACCTTAGGGCCTTCACCCTCGGGTCCTTCTGCCATCGGGCCGTCTGCATCCGGGCCTTCGTCTTCAGCCTCTTCAGGCGTCGGCGGCGGGTTGTTCTTGCGGAACTCGGCCATCTTGTTGTCACGGAAATCAACCATTTCACCGCGAGTGATGGACCCGTCCTTGTTGAGGTCGATCTCGGCGAAAAGCGCTTCCTGGCGAGCGGTCAGCTCTTCCTTGGAAATCTTGCCGTCCTTGTTCGTATCCGCCTGCTTGAGAAGGCGAACGAACATTACATCCTGCATCATCGCAGCGCGTGGACCGCCATGCGGGCCGCCGTCAGGGCCTCCGCGCCGACCTTCATGGTGGCGTGGTCCGTCAGGGCCTGGTGCAGCGAAGGCGGGGATGGCTGCGCCAGCGATGAGAGCAGCGCTCAGGCTTGCCAAAACTATCTTCTTCGCGATCATCGAGTGGTCCTTTCCGGTTGCTTCGATAGCCTGAAGATAGGATCGGCAACTGGTCAAAACCACTTAAACATCTGTAATGTAGATGAACTTTTGGTAAGGCGCGGCCTACGCGAATTTGAGGCCTGACAGGAATGCGGTGAGATCGTCGGTGACGTAATCGATGTGATCGTCCTCGTCTGAAAACTTTTCCCAACGCTCGATGACGACAGTATCGAGATTGCGCGGCACCAGCAGTACTGTGCGCATGCCGAGCGCTTTCGGCGCGATGAGATTGCGCGGCAGGTCCTCGAACATGACAGCGTTCTTCGTATCGACCGTGTGGAGGGCCGCGAACTTGTCGTAGGTTTCGCCGGCGGGCTTGGGCAGGTAACCGGCGGCGACGATATCGAAGATGTCGTCGAAATCGTCGAGAATGCCGAGAGCGCGGGCAGCCGCCTGCGCATGGGGCACGCTGCCATTGGTAAAGATGAACTTGCGGCCGGGAAGCGCCCGGATTGCCGCGCCCAGTTCCGGATGCGGCAACAGCGCCGAGTAGTCGATCGCATGCGCCTGTTCGAGAAACCCGTCCGGATCGATACCGTGGTTCAGCATCAGCCCCTGCAGCGTCGTGCCATGCTCGTGGTAATACTGCTTCTGCAGTCGCTTGGCCTCGTCATGCTCCAGCTGCAGCAATTCCTGCACATAGGCCGTCATGTTCTTGTCGATCTGCGAGAACAGATTGACGTGATGCGGGTAGAGCGTGTTGTCGAGATCGAAAACCCAGTCACGGATATTTGCGAAATCGGCGGCGTCGGGGGCAGTCTTCGGCGTCTTGTCCATCGCCGTGTTATGCCAGCGTTTGAACGGGAAGAAAATCCGCCTCTACGAACATTTACACGCCGCACCGACCTTGGCCGGTCGTGACCCTGCGTGATACCGCCTTGGGATGGAACTTTGGATCCCCATCACCATCGCTGCCGCTTTTTGTCAGAATTTGCGGTCAGCGCTTCAGAAGCATCTGCAAGGCTCGCTCGGCACCCGCGGCGCAAGCTTCGTGCGCTTCGGCTACGGATTTCCGCTCGCCGTCATCTACGTGCTCGTTCTGCATTTCGGTGTGGGCTATGCATTGCCCAGCCCGGATCTTGAGTTCGTCTTCTGGGTCGTGCTCGGCGGGCTTGCGCAGATATTCGCGACCATGCTTCTGGTCTATCTGTTTTCGCTAAGGAATTTCGCGGTCGGCACCGCCTATTCGAAGACCGAGCCGGTGCAGGCGGCGATCTTTGGCTTTATCATTCTGGGCGACAAACTGACCAGCGGCGGCATAGTGGCGATCATCGTCGGGGTGATCGGGGTGATGCTGATCTCGATGGCCAATCTACCGCTCTCGTGGCGCAATCTCGGCACCGCTATGGTCGGCAGGATCGCGCTGATCGGCATGGCCTCGGGCGGCCTCTTCGCCATCGCCTCGATTTCCTTCCGATCCGCGTCGCTGTCGCTCAACGGACCCAATTCGATCATGCAGGCCGCCGTCACGCTGACATGCGTCACGATATTCCAGACCGTTTTCATGCTGATCTGGATGCTGTGGAAGGACAAGCGAGAGATTGTCCAGGTCGTGCGTACGTGGCGCTCCTCGGCGCTGGTCGGGCTCGCTGGCGTGGTTGGCTCCGCCTGCTGGTTCACGGCCATGACGTTGCAGCAGGTGGCCTATGTAAAGGCGCTAGGACAGATCGAGCTGATCTTCACCTTCGCATCGTCCTATTTCCTGTTCCACGAACGGCTGAACCGCATGGAACTGTGGGGCTGCCTGCTGATCGTCTGCGGCATCCTCGGCCTTCTGATGTCCTGAAGGCCGAGTTCTTGCTGCTCATCAGGGAACGATCAGCGTGCCCGCACCGTGTTCGGTGAAGATCTCGAGCAGAACCGAATGTGCGGTCTTGCCATTGAGGATGACGACGCCCTGCACGCCCGCGCGGATCGCCTCGATGCAGGTTTCGACCTTGGGGATCATACCGCCGGAGATCGTGCCGTCCTTGATCAGCGCCTGTGCCTGCGCGACGGTCAGTTCCTTAATCAGGTTCTTGTCGCGGTCGAGCACGCCTGGAACGTCCGTGAGGAACAAGAGGCGGGTGGCGTGCAGCGCGCCGGCAATGGCGCCCGCGAACGTATCGGCATTGATGTTGTAGGTCGCGCCGTCGCGGCCGGGTGCCACGGGGGCGATTACCGGGATCATCTCGGACTTGGCGAGCAGGTCGAGCAGCGTCCGGTCGACTTCGACCACCTCGCCGACGAAGCCGAGGTCGAGGACGCGCTCGATGTGGCTATCAGGGTCGATGATGGTCTTCTTGGCCTTTTCGGCAAACACCATGTTGCCGTCCTTGCCGCAGAGACCGATCGCCCATTCGCCGGTCTGGTTGATCAGCGCGACGATTTCCTTGTTGATCGATCCGGCAAGAACCATTTCGACGATCTCGACCGTCTTTGCGTCGGTGACGCGAAGCCCGCCCTCAAATTTCGATTCGATGCCCATCTTGGTCAGCATCGCGCCGATCTGCGGGCCGCCGCCATGAACGACGATCGGGTTGACGCCGGACTGCTTGAGAAGCGCGATATCGGCCGCGAAAGCCTTGCCCAGAGCCATATCGCCCATCGCATGGCCGCCGTATTTGACGACGATCGTCTTGTTCTCGTAGCGCTGCATATAGGGCAGCGCCTGTGCCAGAAGTTGTGCCTGAAGTTCGCTTTCCGAAGCCGTCATGGAAATACCTCTGGGGAAATGTGTGGGGCCTTTTAACGCATGTTTTTGACAGATCAAATAATTCATGAGCAAAATTACGGTCAGGCGTGTATGTGGCGGCGATGCGTTGCGTCTTATGCCGCATGGGGAGGCTTTGGTTTTGGTGAGTGATCGCGAGATTGCCGAATTGATCGGCCGCGTAGGACTGCGCGACCGGACGGCATTCACAAAGCTTTATTCCGGCGTTTCGCCGAAACTATTCGCAGTCTGCCTGCGTATCCTGAAGGATAGGGCCGAATCAGAAGATGCCCTGCAGGAGATTTTCGTGCGGATATGGCAGAGAGCCGATCGGTTTGCCCCTTCGGGAACAAGCGCAGCCGGTTGGCTCGTCGCAATCGCCCGAAACCATTCGATCGACCGCCTTCGTGCCCGCAGGCCCGTGACGGACGCTCTGGAAGACAGGACGGATATCGCCGACCTCGGTCCTGATCCGGAGGAGGCGTCGGTGATGCGCGGTGAAGGAAGGCGTATTGACAGCTGCATGCAGGAGCTCGATCCTGACCGCGCAGGGGCGGTCAAAAGCGCCTATGTCGAAGGCCTGACCTATCAGGAACTGGCGGAACGCCATGGCGTGCCGCTGAATACGATGCGAACCTGGCTGAGGCGCAGCCTTCTCAAGCTGAGGGAGTGCCTGGACCGATGACGACACCAGACCAAAGCGAAAACGATCGCTCCCGCGACCAGCTTCTGGCTGGCGAATATGTGCTCGGGGTCCTGCCGCTTGACCAGCGCCGCCGCGTCGAGGATCGCATCGTCCGTGATGCGGCCTTTGCGGCCATGGTGATGCGCTGGCAGGAAAACCTGTCTTCCGACCTCGATGCGGAATACGGCGAGGAACGTCCGCCGAAAGGCGTTTACGCCAGGATCGAAAAGCGCGTCTTCGCCCAGAACGGTTTCGGAAACGAGCTGGCACGCGGTGGATGGTGGAACTCGCTGCTTTTGTGGCGCGGCCTGTCATTCGCCTCGATTGCCCTTTTGGTGACATACGCGTCCTTGTCGACGGGCTGGATCGGCGGACCTGTGGATGGCTCTGCGCCGGGCAAGCAACTGGTCGCCGAGATGAGCGGCGAGGGCAATGCGTTCGGCCTGAGGGCGCGGTACGACGGTGCCAGCGGTCGCTTGCAGCTGACGCCTGTTGCCGCAACGACGGCGGAACGCCGCTCGCTCGAACTGTGGCTTGTCCCCGGCAGCGGTGAAGAAGCAATCTCGCTCGGTATCCTGCCGGAAAGCGGCAGCGACACGATCGAAGTGCCGGCCGGGCATCGCAAGCGTGTCGAGAACGGCGCGTCCTTCGCCGTCAGCCTTGAACCATTGGGCGGCTCGCCGACCGGTCACCGGACCGGGCCGGTTCTCGCCGTCGGAAAGATCCGGGATCTCTAATTAAGTGATGCTAAATCAAAGGCATAGCGGATTTCTGTCTTCGCGTCGCCCGCCTTTGAAACTCTTCCCGCTTTCCTCTCGTCTCTAGCCATGTCCCCACAGAGGGAAAGCCGGACCTGGGAGGCGCCTTCAGCGCCGGGGTCGTTCAGGCTGTAGAGAGGAAGAGAACAATGTTTAAATCCGCAATCCGCCTTGCCGCATGCGCCGCAATCCTGTCCGCCTCCGTTGCCGGCGCCTACGCCGCAAACCCGAAGGTCGGTGGCGCTGCCATGTATGAAGACAAGAACATCGTCGAGAATGCCATGAACTCCAAGGATCACACGACACTGGTCGCCGCCGTGAAGGCTGCGGGCCTCGTCGAGACCCTGCAGGGCAAAGGTCCGTTCACCGTGTTCGCGCCCACCAACGAAGCCTTCGCTGCGCTGCCGAAGGGCACTGTCGAAACCCTGCTGAAGCCGGAAAACAAGGCGCAGCTGACCAAGATCCTTACCTGCCACGTGGTGGCCGCGAACGCCATGTCGACCGCGATCGAAAAGATGATCAAGGACGACAAGGGCACGCATGACGTCAAGACCGTCGGCGGCTGCGTTCTGAAGGCCAAGGAAAGCATGGGCAAGATCACGCTCACCGACGAAACCGGTGGTGTGGCAACCGTGACGATCGCCGACGTCAAGCAGTCGAACGGCGTCATTCACGTCATCGACAAGGTTCTGCTGCCGAAGATGTAACGGCTGACCAAAGCAGGTCGAAGCCTCGCATAGAGATCCGGTCGCCTGTCACAGGCGGCCGGATTTTTGCGTTTCGGGAGATTTTACCGGCCGATGGTCTTCATGATCTCGGCGCGCAGCTCGTCCAGGCCGCGGCCTTTTTCAGACGATGTCGACAGCACTTCCGGATAGGCAGCGGGCCGCTTGCGGATCTTTTCGAGCGTCTCGGCAATCAGCTTCGGAACCGCAGGATCCTTGATCTTGTCCGTCTTGGTCAGCACGATCTGATAGGACACGGCGGCCTTGTCGAGCAGGTCGAGCACGTCCTCGTCGTTCTTCTTGATGCCATGGCGGCTGTCGATCAGCACGTAGACGCGCTGCAGCGTGGCCCGGCCGCGCAGGTAATCGAACACGAGCTTCGTCCAGGCGTCGACGTTTTCTTTCGGCGCCTGCGCATAGCCGTAGCCGGGCATGTCCACCAGCGCCATCGGCGGCAGGTCGCCTGCCTGGCCGGAATAACCGTCGGGCACGAAATAGTTCAGTTCCTGTGTGCGGCCCGGCGTGTTGGATGTGCGCGCCAGCCCCTTGTAGCCCACGAGCGCATTGATCAGCGAGGACTTGCCGACATTCGAGCGTCCGGCAAAGGCGATCTCAAACGGTCCTTCCGGTGGCAGAAACTCCATCGAGGGCACGCCGCGGATAAAGATCCACGCGCGGCCGAACAGCGTCTTTTCCTCGGAATTATGGTCTGCGGCCATGGTCTCGTCGTCCTGTCTTCAATTCAAGGACATCGCTTCCGGGTTTTAGCCCCATATGTCAAGCGTTCGACCGGTTCTGTCTCTTCTGGCGACGAAACTCGAATGTCAGATGGGTGATGAGCGCCGCAAGGATCAGCGCCCCGCCCGCGATCGTGCGCGGTGCCGGGATCTCGCCGTGGATCACGGCGACCCAGACGGGCCCGAGAACGGTTTCACCAGTGCCGAGCAGGGCAGCCAGCGCTGAGGGGATAAGCCGCGCACCGGTGACGAACAGTGCCATGCCGAGCCCGAGATTGAGCGCACCGAAGATGAAGAGAATACCGAGTTCGCCCGGGGTGACCGCGAGGTTCGAAGACATCGTCAGCGCGATCATGCCGGCTGCAAAGCATCCGAAGCAGGTGGCGGGTGTCATCCGCACATGCGGGTAACGGCGGGTGATGACGGTCGCCAGCGCAAACACCAGCGGAATGATCAGCGCCAGACCGTCTCCGAGCGGCGAGACCTTTCCGGTAAACGAGGACGATACCATGATGCCGACACCGACGATCACGGTGCCGATCGCAAGCCAGGTAACGCCCGATATGCGCTCGCCGTAAAACAGCCAGACCATCAGCGCCGCAAACAGCGGCACACCGGCACCGAGCAGCACCACATTGGCGACGGTCGTATACTGGATCGATATGATAAAGCAGGTGGACGCCACCATGAAGCAGAGGCCGACCGAAAGGCCCGGCCAGCCCATGCTGCGAAACAGCGCCACCGTGCCGCGCGGCCCGTCGCGCAGCAGCATGAAGGCGAGCAGGAACAGGGTGCCGAACAGGCTGCGCCAGAACACGATCGTCCAGCTGTCGGGGATATCGAGAAAGCGGGCGATCGCACCGCCGAAACTCCAGGCAAAAGCAGAGCCGAAGACGAGCAGGGCGCCGATACGGTATTCCGAGCCGGGAAGGCTCGCGGGGATCGTGCCGGCCAAGGGTGGACCCGGTGGGGTGGGCGGCGGGAAGGGCGCGGGCATGGGACTGTTCCGGTTGCTGGAGCAATTCCAGCGTCAGCATGTTCTACTCTGCTTGCGGAACTTGCCTCGGGCAACCTAGCGCCGGCCCAAAGGCGGGACTGATCCACCCACGTCAGCCAATGTCGCTTTCCGCTCGCTAGGCTCTCAATCGGCCAAAGAAAAACCCCGGCGAACCGGGGTTTCTGAAGAATAGCTATTTGGACGCCGCGGGCTTTCGTTTGAACAGCCCCTTCATGTTGTCGAACAGCTCGATCTTGGCGCCGTGGCGCTTCATGATCAGGGCCTGCTGCGACACCGAAAGCGTGTTGTTCCATGCCCAGTAGATCACGAGACCGGCCGGGAAGGACGCCAGCATGTAGGTGAAGACCAGCGGCATCCAGGTAAAGATCATCGCCTGTGTCGGATCCGGCGGCGTCGGGTTCATGCGCATCTGGATGAACATCGTGATTCCCATGATGATAGGCCAGACGCCGATCATCAAGAAATGCGGGACGTCGTAAGGCAGAAGACCGAACAGGTTGAACAGCGATGTCGGGTCCGGCGCGGAAAGGTCCTGGATCCAGCCGAAGAACGGCGCATGGCGCATTTCGATGGTGGTATAGATCACCTTGTAGAGCGCAAAGAAGACAGGGATCTGCAGCACCACCGGCCAGCAACCGGCGATCGGGTTGATCTTTTCTTCCTTGTAGAGCGCCATCATCGCCTGCTGAAGGGCCATGCGGTCATCACCGTGCTTGGCCTTCAGCTCTTCCATCCGCGGCTGCATGCGCTTCATGTTGGCCATGGAGGCATACTGCTTGCTCGCCAGCGGGAAGAAGAGCAGCTTGACGACGACGGTTGTCAAAAGGATTGCCACGCCGAAATTGCCCACGTGACGGAAGAAGAAGTCCATCAGTTTGAACATTGGCTTGGTGATGAAGTAGAACCAGCCCCAGTCGATCACCAGATCGAAATGCGGGATCTTGAGCTGCTCGACATACTGGTCGATCAGCGGAACTTCCTTGGCGCCGGCAAACACGAGGCTCCTCAGCTCTGTCGACTGGCCGGGAGCGATCGAAAGCGCGTCGCCCTTGTAATCCGCCTGGTAACGCGGCTGGCCGTCGGTGAAATGCGTGAAGCGGGATTCGAACGGCATCGCCTGTGGCGGCACGATCGTCGAGGCCCAGTATTTGTCGGTAATGCCGAGCCAGCCGCCGGTCGCCTTGGTGTTGGCGACAGCCTCTTCCTCGATATTGTGATAGGTATGTTCGCTGAGGCTGCCGTCTGCACCGAGAACGCCGATGAAGCCTTCGTGGATGACCCAGACGGACGGCGTTGCCGGCTTGTTGTAACGGGTCACGCGGCCATAGGAGGAGATCGAAACCGGCTCTTGGGTCGGGTTGTCGATCTTGTCGTTGACCGTGATCATGTAGTGTTCGTCGATCGCGATGGTGCGGTTGAAGACGATGCCCTTGTCGTTCGTGAACGACAGCGTCACCGGCGTTTCGCGCGTCAGCCGGTCGCCGCCAGCAAGCGTCCACCGCGTGCCGGAACCGGGTACGGTGCCGCTGGTGTCGCTGCCGATGTAGCCAAGCTCGGTGAAATAGCCGTCTCTGGTATCGGCCGGGGAGAATAGCGTGATGATCGGGCTCTTGTCGTCGACCGTCTCATGATATTCGCGAAGCTTCAGATCGTCGAAGCGAGCGCCGACCAGGTTGATGGAGCCGGAAACGGCCGCGGTCTCGATCGCAACGCGCGGAGACTTTGCAAGCGCCTCTTCGCGGGTAGCCGTCGCCTGCGCCTGGTTTGCGCCAGGAAGGTTGCCGGTCGAGGTTGCAGCGCCCGGGCTTTCCGGCGTGAAGTTCTGTCCGGCCTGCTCGGTGGTCTGCTGCTGCTGCGCAAGCCGTGCTTCGTCGGCGCGCTGCTGAGCTTCCATCCTCGGGTTCATATAGAGGAACTGCCAGGCAAGGACGATCATCACAGAAAGTGCGATCGCGATGAAGTAATTGCGGTTTTTTTCCATCATGCTTTCCTGGAAAGGGTCTCCTCGGACCGCTTCGATTTCGGCAGGCTTTCGATGCGCTCGATGAGCTGTGCCGTCATGTCTGCAAACGGGGTCTTGAGGACCTCCCTCCGCGCGACAATGACATAGTCGTGTCCGTTCTTCATTGCAAATGCGGCTGAGTGCCGAACCGCCTCTTTCAGGCGGCGGCGCATGCGGTTTCGTTCAACCGCGTTGCCATGCTTCTTGGTAACAGTAAATCCGACCCGCGGCGCTTCGTCCGGCTGATGTCGATCAAGGACTTCCAGAAGGAAAGTCCGGCCGCGTCGGGTTTCACCCTTTCGCACGGCAAGGAACTGCGGCCGGCTTTTCAGCCGCCCGGCAGTCTTCTTGTTCGTAGGTTCGGTCGTCATCGCCCGCTATCCGGGCATCCCGGCGTTAAGCCGAGAGACGAGCGCGGCCACGTGAGCGGCGAGCGGCAAGAACCTTCTGGCCACCCTTGGTTGCCATGCGGGCGCGGAAGCCGTGACGACGCTTGCGAACAAGCTTGGACGGCTGGTAGGTACGCTTCATTTTTTTAATACCGCGGTGTGCGGCCCTTCTTGAAGTTTGCTTCGTTAAAAGCAAGAGCGTTTAGGAAACGTTCGGGCGCCGGCCGCAGTGCGACTGGGAGCCTTGTGAACGTGCGCGGCTTATAAGGGGAAGAGGCGCGAAAAGTCAATCGCAGCACCGCGATTGCGCTCGGTTCCGGGCAAGTGTCTGACGAAGTTGGCTGGATTCTGGATGTCGCGTTAACGCTTGTGTCCACACGGGCTTTCCATGTCCTGTAAGCCTGACGGATGAAAACCGTGCTTTCCCGGAGTAGACCCCATGTATTTTCGTGGATTCGGGAGACTTCAGTCAGTTGCGAGGCAGCGCTAGACTAGGCAGGCGCTCACTAATTGAGCTTTTGATCATCAACAAATGTTAATCTCTCAGTGCTATTTCTCGCACCATCAAGATGTAGGGGTTTAGGGCCCTCC
The DNA here is from genome assembly GCF_001423215.1 of Rhizobium sp. Leaf321. NCBI lineage: Bacteria > Pseudomonadati > Pseudomonadota > Alphaproteobacteria > Hyphomicrobiales > Rhizobiaceae > Rhizobium > Rhizobium sp. Leaf321. The sequence goes on from NZ_LMOF01000006.1 coordinate 327,377, forward strand.
GCATTTTTTAATTTGTCGCTTCGGGGGAATGCATTGTGAAGATAAGAGCCAAGATCAACATGCTCGTTGGTGTAATGAGCGTTGTAACCTGTGTCATCGGTGGCATATCGCTCTTCGCAGTCCAGAAATACAATCAGCAGACCAGAGACTATGCTACTGTTGCGCAGCGCGTGTACCAGGGTGAGCATCTTAACCGCATGGTGACGGCCGTTGTTATGGATGCGCGGGGCGTCTATGCAGCCAAGGACGCAGCAAGCGCCAAGCCGTTCGGCGATGGTATCATGAAATCGCTTGCCGAAATCGAGAAGCTCATCGCCGCTTGGGGGCCGACCGTCCCGGCGGAGGAGAAGGAAATCTTCGACAAGCTCGTCGCGCGCTTCCAGGAATTTAAGGCCTTCCGCTCCGAGACTGCGCGTCTCGGCCAGGCCGAAGGGCCACAGGCCGCCAACGTTCAGGGCAATAACGACGCCAATCGCGCCAACCGCAAGGCTTACCAGGAGCAGATCGACGCAATCGTCAAGATCGACCAGGCGGCGATGGACAAGCTCAGCGCCGAAATCGACGGCTTTGGCGACATGATCTTCTACAGCGTGCTCGGCGCTACCCTGCTGGGTGTGATGGGTGGTCTGGCATTCGGCATTTCGCTCGGTCGCAAGCAGATAAGCCAGCCGATTCTCGAGCTTACGTCTTCGATGAAGCGCCTGGCCACCGGCGACTACGCTGCAGCTGTGCCCTTTGCCGGCCGTGCCGACGAAATCGGAGACATGGCCGAGGCTGTCGGCGTGTTCAAGAAGAACGGCCTCGAGGTGGCGCGGATGAGCGGTGCCGAAGCAGAGATGCGATCGAAGAACGATGATCTTCAGGCGCGCATGGCCAACGTCGTCGGCGCAGCGGTCGAAGGTGATTTTTCGCGGCGCATCGACAAGCAGTGGGGCGATGAAAACCTCGACCGGTTCGCACGCAATGTCGATCAGCTTGTCTCAAGTGTCGATGCAGGCGTGGCGGAAACGCGCCGTGTCATTGGCAGCTTGGCGGAAGGCAAGTTCGACGACAGCATGGCCGGCCATTTCAAGGGCGCCTTTGCCGAACTGCAGCAGAACGTCAATGCGACGATGGACACGCTGCGTGGCACCATGCGCAACATCCGTGCCGGAACCGGCGCGATGAACGACGGGGCATCCGAACTCAGCTCCGCCGTCAACGATCTCTCCAAGCGCACCGAGCAGCAGGCAGCGGCTCTGGAAGAAACCTCGGCGGCACTCGACGAGATCACAGCTGTCGTGAAGACCTCGACAGAGCGCGCCACCGAGGCGACCGTGATGGTGAGCGAAGCCAAGACCAGTGCCGTGCAGTCCGGTGAGGTGGTGCGCAGCGCGGTCGACGCCATGGGCCGTATCGAGCAGGCATCGCGCGAGATTGCCCAGATTACCAACGTCATCGACGAGATTGCCTTCCAGACCAACCTCCTGGCGCTCAACGCCGGTGTCGAGGCAGCTCGTGCGGGCGAAGCCGGCAAGGGATTTGCCGTCGTCGCACAGGAAGTGCGCGAACTGGCGCAGCGGTCGGCCAGTGCGGCCAAGGATATCAAGGCGCTGATCGGCAAGTCCGGTGACGAAGTAGCGGCCGGCGTGCGTCTCGTCCAGAACACCGGCCATGCCCTGTCCGACATCGAATCCCGCGTCATCAGCATCAACGATCACATCAACTCGATCGCCGTTGCATCGCGCGAGCAGGCGACCGGCTTGGCGGAGATCAACAGCGCCATCAACCAGATGGATCAGGTGACGCAGCAAAATGCCGCGATGGTGGAAGAAACATCCGCCGCGACCTCGAGGCTTTCCGGTGAAGCGGACAATCTTTTCGCACTCGTATCCAAGTTCCGGATCGACGGCGAATCGTCGGGTCATCGTGCGCCCGTCGCGGTCGCTTCCGGTTCTGCCTCCGCAAGAGCACCGGCGCCCCGCGTGTCCCCGGTCAAGACCATGACCAAATCGATCGCCCGCGCATTTGGCGGCGGATCCGCCGCTGCGGCAGCGGCGCCGTCGGCAAGCACGGACTGGGAAGAATTCTGAGCCGGACCACCCGTGCAAGCGAACAGGGGCCCAGGTGGTATCGTCCATCCGGGCCCTTTGTTTTTGTCGGTTCTGTCGTGCTTCAATCTAGCCCAGGAAACGCTCCAAGGCCGACTTCCGGTTGGGGGGTGGAAAAAATGCGCCAGAAAGCTAGAATATGCAGATGATTGCAGCCACCACCGAACGGCTGGACAGGCGAGATAACGATGACGAGCCACATGGATGATGCGGCCGAAACTCCAAAGCAGGAGCAATCGGCGCAGACCGGAGCAGCCTCCAGGGCGTCTGCCGAGCAGATGCCGCAGCTTTTCCGTGGGCTCTCCGGTCGTCTTCTCTGGCTGACGATCGTCTTCGTGATGCTGGCCGAAATCCTGATCTTCATGCCGTCTGTTGCCGGCATGCGGATGAATTGGCTGCGTGACCGGCTGGATACTGCCGCTGCGGCCGGAATCGTCATCGACGGACTTCAACCGGCGGAACTGCCCCGCGCCGTGCAGGACGACACGCTTCTTGCCACAGGAACCAAGGTGATTGCGCTGCGCAAGGACGGGACCTCGCGCCTGCTGGCAGCAGTCGATGTGCCGCCGCAGATCGACGAGCAGTATGATCTGACCGATACGCCGCTTCTGGTGACGATGCGCGACGCGCTGGACACGCTGTTTTTGGGCGGCGGACGCGTCATGCGCATCTACGGCCCGATCGGAGAAAGTGACATGATCATCGAACTGGTCATGACCGACGATGCTCTGCGCAAGGATATGCTCAAATACGCGAAGATGATGTTTCTCCTGTCGCTGCTGATTTCGATCATCACGGCAGTTCTTATCTTCCTCGCCATCAACCGCATGATGATCCTGCCGATCCGGCGCCTGACGAAAAGCATGCAGAAATTTTCCGAGCAGCCGGAAGATCCTGCGCGTGTGTTTACTGCCGACCGGTCTCGTGGCGAGCTCGCCGTCGCCGGCCGGCATTTGTCGGCCATGCAGACTGAGCTGCAGCGGACGCTGAAACAACAGCGCAACCTGGCCGATCTCGGTCTCGCCGTCTCCAAGATCAACCACGACATGCGCAACATCCTTGCGTCAGCGCAGCTGATGTCGGACCGCCTGACCGATGTCGAAGATCCGATGGTGCGCAGCTTCGCACCAAAACTGTTGCGCACGATCGACCGCGCAGTCGGCTACACGACCGAAGTGCTGGCTTACGGGCAGGCCTCGGAAGCCGCGCCGAAGCGACGTAGGATTCTTCTCGCCGAACTTTTCCAGGAAGTCCGCGACATCCTGGCCATCGATCCTGATGCCGGCATCGAATTTCACGATCAGATCGCCGTCGATCTCGAGGTCGATTGCGACAGCGAACAGATCTTCCGGGTGATCCACAACCTCTGCCGCAACGCGCTGCAGGCGCTGGTGACGTTCGAGCCGGACGACAAGTCGATTGCGCGCCGCATCACGGTGTCAGCCCACAGGGTCGGCAGCGTCGTCAGCATCATGATCGACGACACCGGCCCCGGCATGCCCCGCAAGGCCCGCGAGAACCTGTTCTCGGCCTTCCGCGGTTCGGCTCGGTCCGGCGGCACCGGTCTTGGCCTGGTGATCGCGCGCGAGCTTGTCCTCGCCCATGGCGGCACGATTGCGCTGGTGGAAAAGCCGACCGAGGGTACTCAGTTCCGCATCGAAATTCCCGACCGTCCCGTATCGCTGGACGACTACCGCGCCCGCGCCTGATCGCAAAATCACGCAAATTCAGGGGCTTGCGAACTATTTGACATGAAAATGACAGCCGCTGACCGAAAATCGCTTGCAATCCTTTGCCGCAGCATTTAGAGGATCGCCACGCAAGCAAAACACACTGCTTGCAGACGCACCCGTAGCTCAGCTGGATAGAGCACCAGACTACGAATCTGGGGGTCAGGAGTTCGAATCTCTTCGGGTGCGCCATTCTCTTCTTCCCAAAAATGTTCTCTCAACTCTCGGTCCGCCGGCAATCATTTTTGTTGATTTGTCGATAGGGGATATGCGACCTGCTGTTCCGTCAATTCGGAGCGAGAACCATGCAGAACGCAAACATGCTATCATCGAGAGACGGTGGCTCCGGCGCTAGTGGGGGCATCTCCGGCTTTCTTTCTGGCGGTGTGAAGCCGGTCGCGGTGTTGTTCGGCATCTACTTCATACTCAGCATCGCCATTCGCGTGTCGCTTCCCAATTCGTTGACGCTCGACGAGGCTGAGCAGTCGCTCAACTCGCAGTTCTGGCTGCTCGGCTACGGACCGCAGCCGCCTTTCTACAACTGGGTACAGAACCTGTTCGTTGGCGCGCTCGACATCTCGCTGCTGTCGCTGGCGCTGCCCCGGTTCGGAATGCTGTTCCTGGTCTATCTGTTCATGGGCCTTGCCGCGCGGGAACTGCAGGTCAGCCGCAGCTTTGCCGGCCTCGCCATGCTCAGCCTGACTCTGCTGCCGCAGGTTTCCTTCATGCCGCAGCAGGACCTCACGCACACGATCGCGCTTCTGATGGCGACCTCCCTGTTTTTCTACGGTCTTTGCCGCACGCTGGTGCGTCCTGACTGGCAGGGATATGCGATCATCGGCGTTGCGATCGGGATCGGTACGATCTCGAAGTACAATTTCGTCATCCTTCCGACCGCGACGATCGTGGCGGTTGCGCTCGATCGGGACTGGCGCGCGCGTCTTCTTGATCCGCGCATGCTGCTCGCCGCCGTCATCTGCATTGCCATCGTCCTGCCGCACGCGGTCTGGCTTCTCGGCAATCTCGATCTCGCAACGCGTGGTACGCTCGGCAAAATGGTTGAGTCGGATGCGCCGCAGGGTATTTTCCGCGTCACCAAGGCGCTCGGATCGCTCCTCGTCGCCTGCCTCGCCTTCGGCGCACTGGCTGTCGTCGTGCTGGCACTTGCATTCAAGTCGTCGGTCAAGCGGGCGGTCAGGGCAGGGGATCGCTGGACCACGCTGTTTGGCCGCATCATGCTGTTCTCGCTGGTCGGCGTGGTTGCGGTCGTCCTCGTGGCTGGAACGACACGGATCACCGAGCGCTGGCTCGACCCTTATCTGCTGGCATTGCCGCTATATCTGCTGCTGAAATTCGATCGCGCCGGGGCCGACCTTGGTTTGGGTTTCAAACGGCTGGTCCCCGTGTTTCTGGTGATCATGGCGGTCGTGCTGGTGCCGGGGCCGGCAAAGGTTCTGACGGCAGGCCTGCTTGGACCTCCGGGCCGTATCAACATGCCGTTTGCTGACCTGGCAAAGCAGATCCGCACCGAGGATCGCCCGGCAACCATTCTGGCGCTCGGAATGCATCTTTCCGGCAATATCCGCATGCAGTTTCCCGATGTACCGGTGTTCGACATCGACAGCGCATCGGGCAAGCGCGCGATGCGGGATCTCGCGCCGCCGGTCCTGGTGATCGAGGCGGATGGAGACGGTGCCGTTGTCGAGCCTAAACTCGATGCGGCAATGCTGGAAAGCGCGACCGGTCTTTCCGCCACCGATTTCCGGACAAGGCTCGTTCCGTATCATCGCGCGCCGGACCGAAACATGGGTTTCCGGTACCTCTGGCTTCGCTGAGGGCGGTTTCAAAAAGATCAGGCCGGTGAGATCCGGCAACAGGTTCAAGCGCGTCAGGGGCGAAACATGAGATGGAAACGCACGATGCAGTTGCTGGATGTTCATGCCGAAGGTGAGATTGGACGGGTCGCAATCGGTGGCGTCCCCAAGATCCCGGGCGATACGGTCGCAGCCCAGCTTGCCTGGTTGAATTCCGATCCCAAGGGCCACGAACTGCGCCGCTTCCTCTGCCTGGAACCGCGTGGCGCCCCGATCGGTTCCGTCAACCTGCTGCTGCCGGCGAAGCATCCGGATGCGGATGCAGCCTTTGTGATTCTCCAGCCGGATCAGGCGCATGCCAGTTCCGGGTCCAACTCCATCTGCGCCACCACCGCGCTTCTGGAAGCTGGTATCGTTGAGATGAAGGAGCCCGAGACGGTTGTGACGCTGGAAACGGCTGCGGGCCTCGTCAGGGCCGTTGCTACCTGCCGCGACGGACGATGCGAGAAGGTGAAGCTCACCATGGTGCCGTCCTTCGTCCATCAGCTTGATGTAACGATCAGCACACCACAATGGGGAGATATCACGCTCGACCTGTCATACGGCGGCATCTTCTATGCATTGGTTGATGTCGACCAGATCGGCCTTAAGATCGAGAAGGGCAATGCCGCGGAACTGGTTAAGGCCGGCATGATCCTGAAGGATCTGGTCAACCGGCAGGTCGAGGTCGTACACCCTGAAATTCCCGAAATTTCCGGCGTTGCTTATGTGATGTTTCGCGATACGGAGGCGGATGGCACGGTCAGAACCTGCACGACCATGTGGCCGGGCCGGGCAGATAGGTCGCCCTGCGGCACCGGCAACTCGGCCAATCTCGCAACGCTTCACGCGCGCGGCAGGGCAAAGGTCGGAGACAGCTTCATCTCGCGCTCCATCATCGGCACTCAGTTCGAAGTGGGATTGGCTGCCGAAACGACGGTTGCCGGTAAACCTGCGATCATTCCGACGATAGCGGGACGCGGGTTCACATTTGGTCTGCACCAGATCGCGCTTGATCCGTTCGACCCACTGGCCGATGGTTTCGCGATGACGGATGTCTGGGGTCCGTCAGCCGGAGAGATCTAAGCGGAGGCCGTTGGCGAGCCTTGCGTCGTCTCGACGGTCTTAGATATCTCTGCCGTTCTTGGCAGGAGTCTCAATGTCGCCCTGCTTCAGAACCAGCGTGTTCATACCCTCGTTCATGTCCTGCTTCGGCTGAGCGGGGATCATGCCGAGTTCCTGGAATTCCATGACCTTCTGTGCGCCGAACAGGTCGCCCTTCTCGGCAGCCTTGCGATAGAGGTCGACCGCCTTCTGCGCGTCGGCCGTAATGCCCTCGCCGCTTTCGTACATCAGGCCGAGATTGATCATCGCATCGGTATTGCCGCGCTGTGCAGCCAGATCGTACCAAGCAATCGCCGTCTGATCGTCGGCCGGCAACATCGTGCCTTCGTCATAAATCGCGCCTATGTTGAACGCAGCGGTATCGTCGCCTTCAGCAGCTGCCTTTTCAAACCAAGTGAGCGCCTTGGTGACGTCGACCTGAGTTCCCAGGCCATCGCGATAGGCGACGCCAAGATTGTAGGCTGCGAGCCGGTTACCGCCGTTTGCGGCTTCGGTATAGAGACGGAATTCCTGCTGCTCGTCACCCAAGCGGCCCATCAGCATGCCGAAGTTGACCTTGGCTGCAGGGTAGTTTGCTTCTGCAGCTACATTATAAGCCGTCATCGCCTGATCGGCCTGTTCGGAATTGTTGAGCGCGCGGCCCAGCTGATAGGCGAAACGCGGGTTGCCGGTCGCCTCGTAAGCGGTGCGGCACGCATCAACGGCCTTCACGTCGATGTTTGCGATATCGACCGGAGCAAATGAACCATTGCGCTGCTCGTCGAACGGGCTGCCGGCAAGCTGGTCGCACTCGGTCTGAAGAGCTACAGTCACGAGGAGGTTGGAACGCTCCTGGGCACTCAGGGAAACCGTCAATGCACAGAAAGCTGCGGCAGCGCCTGCTGCAATTGCCAATCCCCTGTTGACTTTCGAATTAAGGGATTTCATCTTCTTGCTCCGGCTGGTAGAACTGTTCGATTGGTGGACGAACGCCGGAAATGCGGACTGGTTCCTGCCGATCTTAAGCTTTCATTGATAAATGGTATCCAGCCTGTGCACATTTGCGTGTAATCGGGGCGTGTAGTGATGGGGTTCCACACTATCGTCCGCGTCAGTTTGTTGTCGCGGTGATTGTTTTGAGCGGAATGTTAATGCTAAGGGGGATGAACTCTTCCAGCGCCAACAACCGCCCAGAGGCCCCATGAATACCATCAGTATCCGCCGCCCCGACGACTGGCATCTGCATTTGCGCGACGGCGCGGTTCTCGAAGGGGTGATCGGCGATACCAGCCGGCATTTCGCGCGCGCGATCATCATGCCCAATCTGGTCCCGCCGGTGGTCACGACCGCAGACGCAAGAGCGTACCGCGAACGGATCATGGCGGCGCTGCCTGTTGGCGACCGGTTCGAACCGCTGATGACGCTGTACCTGACGGAACAGACCGATCCCAATGATCTCGAAGACGGCAAGAACAGCGGCCTGATCACCGCAGTCAAACTCTACCCCGCCGGTGCCACCACCAACTCGCATGGTGGCGTGCGCGATTTCGACAAGGCGATGCCGGCGCTGGAGCGCATGGCAAAGATCGGCCTGCCGCTTTGCGTACACGGCGAAGTCACGACGCCGGACGTCGATATCTTCGACCGCGAAGCCGTCTTCATCGAGACCGTTCTCGATCCGCTGCGCAAGCGCCTGCCGGAACTGAAGGTGACGATGGAGCATGTGACCACGGCCGACGGCATCGACTATATCAAGTCGGCCGATTCCAATCTGGCTGGAACGATCACCACGCATCACCTGATCATCAACCGCAACGCGCTTCTGGTGGGCGGTATCCGCCCGCATTATTACTGCCTGCCGGTCGCCAAGCGCGAAAACCATCGCCTGGCACTGAGAGCCGCGGCGACTTCCGGCGATGCCCGCTTCTTCCTCGGCACCGATTCGGCGCCGCATGTGGATCCGCTGAAGGAATGCGGTTGCGGTTGCGCCGGCATCTATACCTCGCTCAACACCATGAGCTGCCTTGCCCATGTGTTCGAACAGGATAACGCGCTCGACAAGCTCGAAGCCTTCACCTCGCTGAACGGCCCTGCTTGGTATGGCCTGGCGCCCAACGAAGAAAGCATCTCGATGGTTCGCCAGGCTGATCCGGTTGCTTTCCCGGACAAACGGGACACGGGGGCTGGCCTCATCACCGTGTTTGATCCGATGTTTCCGCTGCACTGGGAAGTCGTTGAAACCTAAACGGCATTTGGCAGGAAATTTAAGCTTGACGGTTGCTTGGTAATAATTTGGAGACAAACGGGAGATAGTTTTCCGCCCGTTACCTGACTTCGATCACCGAAGAGTTTGCCGGCATGACGCTAGACTATAAATCTCTTCTGCTTGCACTCGGCGTTTCTGCCGCGTGCCTGATGGTGACCTTGTTCGGCACCTGGTTTTCAAGGCGGACCGATTCTTTCCTGCTGACGCTGGTCATCGCATTGAGCATGACGGTAACCGGCATCTTCGCCTATGGTTTTTATACGGCCGAAGCCGGTACCCTGACCGCATCCGTCGCATACGTGTTCATGATCTCCGGCCTCAGCGTGATATACGGTGCTTCCGTGCAGTTCCGCACCGGTGCAAAGCCTTGGCGGCTTGCCGCACTTTTGGCGCTCGCGGCGATCGCCCCGGGTCTGCCGCTGATGATCGGCGGTCTCGACGGGCTGGGCTTCATCCTGATGAACATTGCAGCAGCGCTGCTTCTTGGCGGTACGGCATGGCAATACTGGCTGGCGCGCAGCGAAGCGCCCGGTCCGCTGACCGGCATGGCCATCCTTTATGCGATGAGCGGATTTTCCTTCGTTCTGTGTGCATCCGTCCTCATTGCCAACCAGCAATGGGTGCTGGGTCACGCCCCGAACAACTGGGCCGAGACGCTCAATATCGGCATCTGCATCGCCGGCATGACAGGCATCGGCGCGCTCTCGCTGGCGCTTCACCAGTGGCGCATGGCAGCGCTCCATCGGCGCGAGGCAATGACCGATGCGCTGACCGGACTGATGAACCGCCGCGCCATGTTCGAGCGCAACGGCGGTCGGATGCTGGGCACCTCCACCGCAGTCATCGTGTTCGACATCGACCGTTTCAAGACAATCAACGACCAGTACGGTCATGCAGTCGGCGATGAAGTGCTGAAGATCTTTGCCGAGGATCTGCTGGTGGAAACGCCGGGCCCCAACACCGCGCGACTGGGCGGCGAGGAATTCGCCGTCCTTCTCGACAATGTTCTGCCGGGGCGCGCCGAGCGGATCGCCAACGATATCCGCAATCGTTTCGGTGCCCGTGACATCACAGTCGGGGTTGACCGCGTGCGCTGCACGGTCAGCGCCGGAATCGCGGTGGGTTCCCAATCGGGCGTGCTTTTCGAAACTGTGCTTAGCCTCGCCGATGCGGCACTTTACGAAGCAAAGCGGGCCGGGCGTGACCGCGTCCAGGTCTCAGGCTACCTGCGGTCAGTGTCGTCGGGCGAAAATCGCACAAGCGCCTGAAAACGCCTGAATTCAGTAAATCGTACCCGCCTTGCGCTGGCGCGGTCTCCCGCTTGCTGATATTGCGGCGCGTGGTTTCTAGATGCAGTTCCGACGAGAATGTCATGCGGCCTTTCCGCAGGGACTTGCGACACGATGAATCGAGCAAAGGAGCGGGCGCATGATTCAGACCACATTTCCGGACCGTAGCGTTATGGCCGAACTCATGGCCAAGATGCTGTGGGAAATCGGTGCGGTGCATTTCAATGCCGAAAAGCACTACAAGTTTGCCTCAGGCATGATGAGCCCGGTCTATATCGATTGCCGCAAGCTGCTGTCCTACCCGCGCATCCGCTCCACCATCATGGATTTCGCCGTGTCGACGCTTCTGCGTGACGCCGGCTTTGAAAAGTTCGATTGCATCGCAGGCGGCGAGACAGCCGGTATTCCATTCGCAGCCCTCCTGGCAGATCGCCTGGCGCTGCCGATGATCTATGTGCGCAAGCAGCCCAAGGGCCATGGCCGCAACGCCCAGATCGAGGGTAACCTGCCCGAAGGTTCACGCGTCCTCGTGATCGAGGATCTGACCACGGCCGGCGGTTCGATGTTCAAGTTCATCGATGCCATCCGCGCTGCCGGCGGCGTCGTCGATCATGGCATGGCCCTGTTCTACTACGGTATCTTTGACGAGGGCGCGCTGCGGTTTGCCGATGGCAAGGTGCAGTTCCACCACATCGCCACATGGCGCAACGTGCTTTCGGTCGCCCGCGACCAGAAGCTGTTCGACGAGAACACGCTGTCGGAAGTCGAGGCATTTCTGGATGCCCCGCTGGCATGGTCGGCCCGCAACGGCGGCATCAGCGAACTGCCCCGCTAAGCATTCGCGGAACGCGAGCTTTTGCTCTGGTCAACGGACAAAAGCTCGCTTATTCCTGTCGAAAACAGGCAAATTCCTTGGGAGGAAATCAATGATCCTGTGCTGCGGCGAAGCTCTTATCGACATGCTTCCGCGTGAAACGACGCTCGGCGAAAAGGGCTTTGCGCCCTATGCCGGTGGTGCGATTTTCAATACGGCCATCGCGCTCGGGCGCCTCGGCGTGGACACGGGCTTCTTCACGGGCCTTGCCGATGACATGATGGGGGATGTGCTGCGCGACACGCTGCGCGGCAGCAATGTCGATTTCAGCTACTGCGCCATCACCGCCCGCCCGTCCACCATCGCCTTCGTGAAGTTGGTGGATGGCCATGCTACCTACGCCTTCTACGACGAGGGAACGGCTGGCCGCATGATCACAGAGGCCGACCTGCCAGCGATCGGCGACGATTGCGAAGCCCTGCATTTCGGCGCGATCAGCCTCATTCCGGAACCCTGTGGCTCGACCTACGAAGCGCTGATGGCCCGCGAGCAGGGCAAGCGCGTCATCTCTCTCGATCCGAACATCCGTCCCGGCTTTATCAAGGACAAGGCCTCGCATCTCGCCCGCATCAACCGCATGGCGGCGATGTCTGATATCGTCAAGTTCTCCGACGAGGACCTCGCTTGGTTCGGCCTTGAAGGCGATGAGGACACGCTTGCCCGCCACTGGCTGCATCACGGCGCAAAGCTCGTCGTCGTGACCCGCGGCGCCTATGGTGCAGTCGGCTACACCGCCAATCACAAGGTGACCGTGCCGAGCGAGAAGGTGACGGTGGTCGATACGGTCGGTGCCGGTGATACGTTCGACGCCGGTGTGCTGGCATCCCTGAAAATGCAGAACCTCCTTACCAAGCCGCAGATCGCAAGCCTGTCGGAGGATCAGATCGCGGCCCTTCTGGCACTCGGCGCCAAGGCTGCGGCAGTCACCGTCTCGCGGGCAGGGGCAAACCCGCCGTTCGCGAAAGAGATCGGGCTCTGAGAAGGACCTTGTCGCCTGCCGACTGTCCTCGTTGATGAACGAAGCAGCGGCAGGACTTCAGGCTTAATTTGGCATCGGGATGTTTTGCATCACATTGGGCCAAAGGCCAGTAACGCCGATGAAGATCAGATAGAGCGCCACCACGTAATTCAGAATGCGCGGCATCAGAAGGATGACAATCCCCGCGATGAGCGCGACGAGCGGCTGTATGAAGACGATCGATTGCATTGTCTTGGCTCCTGGTCAGACTTTGGGCGTTTCGCCTGCAACGGCAAAAATGTCCGCGCCTTCACAAACTCGGTGAGGAGCTATTGGTTGCTCGGATCGCCAATCACGACGAGTCCGGCATGCGCTTCCGTGGTATCAAGGATGAGCCGGGCGAACCCGGCTCATCCTAAGGCGTCTCAGCCAATCAATGCCTTCACGAGACCTTGCGTCGAGCCGTCCTGGTCGTCAGCGGCGGCCTTGCCCTGCACGACGGGCAAAAGACCTGTCGCCAGTTCCTTACCAAGCTCCACGCCCCACTGGTCGAAGGAATTGATGCGGAACAGCACGCCTTCGACAAAGACCCGGTGCTCGTAGAGCGCAATCAGCCGGCCGAGCGCAAACGGCGTCAGCTTCTCGTACACGAAGGTGATCGACGGGCGGTTGCCGGTGAACACCCGATGCGGCGCGATGTGGCTGGCCTTCGCGTCGTCCATGCCGGCCTTTGCCAGCTGCGCCTTGGCCTCATCCAGTGTCCGGCCTTTCATCAGGGCCGCCGACTGCGCCAGGCAATTGGCGATCAGCAGATCGTGCTGATGGCGAAGCTCCGGCTCGAAGCCTGTCTTTGCGATCATGAACTCGGTCGGGATGACGCTCGTGCCCTGGTGGATCAGCTGGTAGAAGGCGTGCTGGCCGTTGGTGCCGGGCTCGCCCCAGACGACCGGGCCGGAATTGCCCTCAACCGGCGTGCCGTCGATCGTCACGCCCTTGCCGTTTGATTCCATGTCGAGCTGCTGCAGATAGGCCGGAAAGCGCAGGAGCCGCTGGTCATAAGGCAGGATCGCGCGGGTCGGGTAATCCAGCACGTTGCGGTGATAAAAGCCGATCAGGCCAAGCAGCATCGGCAGGTTCTGCGCGGTCGGCGCCGTGCGGAAATGGGTATCCATCGCATGCGCGCCATCGAGAAACTTGCCGAAATTCTCAGGACCGACGGCAAGCATCAGCGGCAGGCCGATCGCCGACCAGATCGAATAGCGACCGCCGACCCAGTCCCAGAAGCCGAACACCCGGTCCTGGTCGATGCCGAAGGCGGCAACCTTGTCGAGCGCCGTCGAGACCGCGCAGAAATGATGCTTCACCGCATCGTCACCCAGCTTGTCGGCGATGAACTTGCGGGCCGTGGCGGCATTGGTCATCGTCTCGATCGTCGTGAAGGTCTTGGACGCGACAATGAACAGCGTCGTTTCGGCGTCGAGATGCTTCAGCGTATCGGCGATATGGGCGCCATCGACATTGGAAACGAAATGTGCGCGCGGGCCGTCATGGAAAGGCGCAAGTGCAAGCGTAGCCATGACCGGGCCGAGATCGGAGCCGCCGATGCCGATGTTGACGACGTCGGTGATCGCCTTGCCCGTTGCGCCCTTCAGGCTGCCGGAGCGGATGCCGTCTGCGAATTTGCCCATCGCCGCAAGCACGGCGTTGACATCCGGCATCACGTCCTTGCCATCGACCATCACCGGAGCGTTGGAACGGTTGCGCAAGGCGGTATGAAGAACGGCACGGTCTTCCGTGAAGTTGATGGCGACGCCCGAAAACATCTCGTCGCGCTTTTTCGCAACACCGGCAGCTTCGGCCAGCGTCTCGAACAAAGCGAGGATGTCGTCGTCCACCGCAGTCTTGGAATAATCCATGGTGAGGTCGTCGAAGCTGACGCTGAATTTCCCGAACCGGCCGGGATCAGCAGCAAAAGCCGCGCGGATATCCGTGGCATTTGTCTTCTCGGCAGTGGATTTCAGCTCGTTGACGATGGTCTGCATGGACGTTCCTCGCATTCGGATGGATGCGTGGGAACCTATTCGCTTTCGCGTTCAAATCAAGCGCTGCGCGCGATGTTCGCTGCGTGCCTGGACTTCTGGCCTTACGGAACGATGGCACTTTCGGCCGTGTTGCCGATGGCGCGGCCGAAGCGATCCACCTGTTCGGCGTAGTTGCGCCGCGTGCGCGGGTCGAAGATCGAGATCGGTGTTGAGACGGCAACGCTTGCCGCACTGCCGACCGTCTGCGCCGTGCCGAGCGCCACAGCACCCAGGCGCTCGCCAAGTCCGACATCGCTGTCGGTCACTTCCTGGCCGGCGATCAGCCGGTTGCCGATCAGCTTCACGACATCCGGGCTTGAGGCGAACTTGCCGTGGTTGAGCGGATCGTTCCCCTTCAGCGCCGTCAGATCGAGCACGGTAATACCGGCCTTCTCGAATTCGGTACGATAGGGTTCGACGGTCGGATCCACCTGCCCGAGCCGATCGATATTGCCCGAAATCCGTCGCGACAGATTGAGCGCACGGTCATCGCGCGAAACGAACAACGTGAATTTCGGATGCTTGGGACCAAGCGCCGAGAACTGGTTGGTGAACACGTCGACATCGAGATCCGGCGAGGCAAGGATGACGTTGGTGATCTTCGGTGCCACGCGACCGTCGCGGATCGCCATCTGGCGCAGCGCCTCGACTGTCAGCCATGAACCCATCGAATGCGCCATGATCGTTACTTCGCTGACTTGGGAATCCTTGGAAAGCCGGCTCAGCATGTCTTCCAGCGCGTCACGGGAATAGTTGGTGCTTTCCTTGTCGTAGTTATAGGCAAAGATGCTGCCGCGCGACGGCCATGTGAAGAGGACCGGTGCCACATCGGTGCCGCTGTCGTGGACGATCTGGGCAAAACGGTAGACGGCGTCGTCGTAGCGGTTGTTGAACCCGTGCACGAACACCATTACCCGTCGGCTTTTCGGCAGGTTGCCGCGCAGCCACTCACTGGCACGCTGCGGCGAGAGCGGCGTGACCGAAAGCGTCGCAAATTCCTTGGTCGGATCCGCCACGATCTTTTTCGGCCACTGGACCTCGCCGATCTTGCGGACGGAATCGGGGGGTATCGAGACGCTGATTTCGGTCACGCTCGGGGTCTTGTCGCGCTCTCCGGAAAACAGCACGCCCGGCGTCTCGGAGGGTCGGCGGGTGGTGGCGACGAGAACGTCTACCTTGGATATGCCCTTGGTTTCCGCAGCCCCTGCCGCGGCTGGAACGAGCACGCCTTCAGGCCGCCCGGCGCAGCCCGAAAGGGCGGCTGCCAAGAGCGCAGCAATGACGATGCAACGAAAGGGTCCAGCGCTTTTATCCAAGCGAACTCCACATGCCAAAAAGTTAATTATCCTTAACGGCTAACGGAGCAGGCGTCCAAGGTCCACCTCAAACGGGTGATCTCTCGTCGGACGGGGGCAGTTGGGCAGCGCTTGTCGCAGCCGCGCAACGAATGGCTATTGCCGAAGCTCGCGCCTCAGAATTTTTCCGACATTCGTTTTCGGCAGCGCGTCGCGGAACTCGATAAAGCGAGGGCGCTTGTAGTTTGTCAGGTTGGCAATGCAGTGCGCCTTGATATTGGCCTCGGTCAGTTCCGGATCCCGGCGCACGACGAACACCTTGACCGCCTCGCCGGAATGTTCGTCCTTGACGCCAACTGCTGCGCATTCCAGCACGCCCGGATGGCTCGCCACGACTTCCTCAACCTCGTTCGGATAGACGTTGAAGCCGGAGACAAGGATCATGTCCTTCTTGCGATCGACGATCTTGATATAGCCGGCAGCGTCCATGTAGCCCATGTCGCCGGTGCGGAAGAATCCGTCCGGGGTCATCGCCTTCTCCGTCTCGTCCGGCCGGTTCCAGTATCCGGCCATCACCTGCGGGCCGTGGATGCAGATTTCGCCGACGCCGCCGAGTTCGACCTCCAGCCCGTCGTCGTCGCGGATCGAGATATCGGTAGACGAGATCGGCAAGCCAATCATGCCGGTGAATCCCTGGACATCCATCCGGTTGGCGGTGGCGACCGGCGACGTCTCGGACAGGCCGTAGCCTTCGGTAATCGGGCAACCGGTCATCTCAAGCCAGCGCTCGGCGACCGGCCGCTGCACCGACATGCCACCGCCGAACACAAGCAGCAGCGCCGAAAAGTCCAGCTTCTGGAAATCGGCATTGTTCATCAGCGCATTAAACAGCGTGTTGAGCCCGGGGAAGACGTGGATCTTGTATTTCTGCAGATCCTTGACGAAGGCCGGGATATCGCGCGGATTGGCAATCAGGATATTGTGGCTGCCGGTCGCAACCCCCATCAGCGAATTCACCGTCAGCGCGAAAATGTGGTAGAGGGGTAGCGCGCATAGGAACTGCAATTGCGGCGGACGCGGCTTTGTCAGGAAGGCGGTGTCCAGCCACAGGCCCATCTGCGATGCGTTGGAAAGAAGATTGGCGTGCGTCAGGATCGCGCCCTTGGAAACACCCGTCGTGCCGCCCGTATATTGCAGGAACGCGACATCCTGTGGTCCCACATCCTGCGGCGTCAGGGTTTTGCCCGATCCGTCGGAGAGAACCTGCTTGAAGCTTGTCGCCGAGGGTAACGACCAGTTCGGAACGAGCTTCTTCACCTTTCGCACGACGAGATTGACGATATGGCCCTTGAGGCCCAGCATGTCGCCCATCGTTGCTACGACCACATGCTTCACATCGGTGCCAGCAAGCGACTGTTCTACCGTATGGGCGAAGTTTTCCAGTACGAAGAGCGCCTTGGCACCCGAATCCTCCAGCTGGTATTGCAGTTCGCGCGGTGTGTAGAGCGGGTTGACGTTGACGACCGTATAGCCTGCCCGAAGGATGCCGTAGACAACGACAGGGTTCTGCAGGATGTTCGGCAGCATCACCGCCACCCGGTCTCCCTTTTGCAAGCCCGTCGATTGCAGCCAGGCGCCGATCTTGCGGCTCTCGGCTTCAAGCTCGCGAAAGGTGATGGCCTTGCCCATGCTCGAGAAGGCCGGGCGATCGGCATAACGGGCGCAGCTATTTTCGAATAGAGCGCCGAGCGAAGCATGTGCCAGGGGTGGGATTTCGGGGGGAACGCCGGGCGGGTAGCTGGCAAGCCAGATCTTTTCCCTCGCTGTGGCGGGCTGCTTGGACAATTCGCTCATCTGCGTCTCCTCCCATATCGATCTGCGCGCATCAGGCGCAGCTGGCTGGCGGCTTCCTCCTCCGCCGGCCATCGTCGATGATTATGCCATGCGTCAGCCCCAACAGACCAGCGCAACCTATCGTGAATTGCTATCTAACTTTGACGTAAGCGTCAATGTGCCGAGACTTGATACTCGACAAGCTTTTGGACGCAAAGTGCGGAACCTCCACGGCCGCAAGCCGTTTTTCAACCATAACGACACGACAAAAAGGAGTTGCGTTATGATGCATCATGAACCGCGTGCGGGGCAGGACCCCTATGTCAAGGATACCGTTTCGCTGATTGCCAGCGACAAGGTCGAAGGCACCGCAGTTTACGGCGCCGATGGCAAGCGGATCGGCTCGATTGCGCGAATTCTGCTGGAGAAAAAGGGTGGCCGCGTTGCCTACGCCGTCCTGAGCTTCGGTGGCTTCCTTGGCATTGGTGACGATTACTATCCGCTGCCGTGGGAAAAGCTTCACTACGACGAGGAGCTGGACGGTTACCGGATCGACCTTACCAAGGACCAGATTTCCGGAGCGCCGCGCTACAAGGATATCGACGACGACAGCTTCTATAGCGCGAAGGACAAGTCGGTTTACGACTACTACGGCGTCCCGCCATACTGGATGTAGTCGCTCAATAAGCTACTTTTGATCGAAAGGCCTCGCCGCGTGCGAGGCCTTTTTGCGTTTCCGCTCAATCCAGCCTCAGCACCATCTCGGACTGCGTCAGCCGGCTGCGTCGCCATCCGATGCGGCGCATGAAGGGATCAAGCAACCCAGCTGCAATATTCTCCGCCGTATATAGCCTGCGACCGGGATAGCGCGCCGCGAGGCTGTCGGCCAAGGCGCGGCCGAGACCCTTGCGCCTTTCCGCCGGATCGACCGCGAAACCATAGATCCGCACGTCATCCTTCGTATCATCAAGCAAAGCGACAGCCTTCGTCCCGATCGAAAAACTTCTCAGCGGTGACCCGGGATGGTGAAAACAGTCCGGATCGGTCTGCCACGTCGGGTTTGCATCCGCAAACCGGGACAGCATCGCGGCCGCTTCCATATATTCGCATTCGGCCGCGGGCGGAACCTCCGGCACCGGTCGTGTCCGGCTGCGGCTGAAGCCGACCTGATTGCGGGACATCTCGAAGCCGAGTGACAGATAAAGGTCACGAGCGCGGATATTGGAATCGATCACTTCGAGGATAAGGACGTCATCGCCCCGTGCCCTTGCAGCGGCAATCGCATCCGTCATGACGCGGGTCCCGAGGCCCTGACCGCGGATCGTCGGGCCGATGCCGAGCGCACTGACGCGCGACCGTCGCCCACGTCGCGCAATCAGCAGGGTCCCGGCGGGCTTGTCACCGTCGAAAAACACTTCGCTTGCTTCAGGGTCGACATCTTCACGCGCCATGCGCAAAGAGAACGCCTCAGGCGAAATCGTGAATTTCACCACATAGCCGCGAAAGCCTTCGGTGAAGGCGGCGGCTGCATCCTCCATCGTTGTTTCCGCAAGGCTGCGACGCGTGACGGCTTCCGTTCGCTGCATTGATCAAGACCTCCACCCACCGACACTGTCTACAGAACGTTGGAGGGTGCGCCTTTCTCGAAATTCTCCACATGGTCGATGACCTGTGCCCAGAGCGATTGCATCGCCTCGTCGCTTGCCCAGGCGACATGCGGCGTGACGATCACGTTCGGCCGGTCGAGAACGGCAAGCAGCGGATTGTCCGGTGCCGGAGGCTCCTTCGTCAGCACGTCGAAGCCCGCCCCGCCGATCAAGCCCTCGTTCAGTGCCGTCACCAGGTCGGCCTCGTTCACCAGCCCGCCGCGCGCCGTGTTGATGACCAGCGGCTTGCGCTTCATCTGCCGGAACTCTTCGATGCCGATCATGTCACGGGTCTCGGGCGTCAGCGGCATATGAAACGTGATGATATCGGCGCGCTCGAGCACCTCATTGAACGCCGTATAGCCCGGCGCAACCTCCGTCGATCCCTTGCGATCGGCAAACAGCGGGCTCATGCCCAGCGCTTCGCCGATCCGTGCCACCGATTTGCCAAGCGTCCCGCCGCCGAAAATGCCGAGCGTCGAGCCGGCAAGATCCTTGATCGGATGCTTGAAGAAACAGAACTGGTTCGCCCGCTGCCATTCGCCGTCGATCACGTCCTGACGGAAGCCGATGATCGAGCGGCGCAGCCCAAAGATCAGCGCGAATGTATGCTCCGGAACCGTGTTGACCGCATAACCGCGCACGTTCGAAACGACGATGTCGCGCTCCTTTGCCGCTGCCAGATCAATCACGTCATAGCCTGTCGCTGCGACCGCAATCATCTTCAGCCGCGATGCCTGAGCGATCGAGGCGCCACGCACCGGTGCCTTGTTGGTGATGACGATATCGGCATCGGCAATCCGCGCTGCGACGTCATCTTCAGGCGTCTTGCCGTATTCGATCCACTCATGCGCAAACCCCGGCCTTGTGATCGTTACCGAAGGGCCGATCGTGTCGCGATCCAGGAATACGATCTTCAGCACTGGCTTTCCTCCTCTGGCCTCACCGGATTTCTCGTATAACATCCGTCATGCCGCGTGGAAGGCGGAAACTGCGAGAGTGGGCATGGCGGAAATACTGGAGCTCGATTGCGTCGTCATCGGCGGCGGTGTGGTGGGGCTGGCGATCGCGCGTCGCCTTGCGCTCTCCGGCCGCGAGGTGATCGTGCTCGAGGCCGAATCACTGACCGGCAGCATTACCTCCGCCCGCAACAGCGAAGTCATCCATGCCGGACTCTATTACGCGACAGGCAGTCTCAAGGCGTCACTGTCGGTCGCCGGCAAACACAGTCTCTACCAGTACTGCGAGGAGCGCGGCATTCCCCACCGGCGCTGCGGCAAGCTCGTCGTTGCTTCCAGCGAGACAGAGGTCGCCTACCTCGAGAAACTTCTGAAGCAGGCAACGGCCAATGGCGTCGAGGATTGCCGGCTGATCGACGGCGCGGAACTGGCCGCTATGGAGCCGCAGATCCGCGGCTTCAAGGCGCTGCTTTCGCCCTCGACCGGCATCATCGACAGCCACCGGCTGATGGAAGCCTATATCGCCGATATCGAGAACCACGGCGGCAGCATCGTCCTCAACTCTCCGGTTCTTGGCGGCACCTTGCGGGACGATTCGGTGCGCCTGTCGGTCGGTGGAGCCGATCCGGTTGATGTCGACGCAAAGCTGGTCGTCAATGCGGCGGGCCTCGGCGCGTGGGGCATCTCCGCCGGTCTCGAAGGTCTCAACCCCACGACCATCCCCGAACGCCATTATGCCAAGGGATCCTATTTCTCACTGTCCGCACGCGCGCCGGCGCAACGGCTGATCTATCCGGTGCCGGAACCCGGCGGGCTCGGCGTGCATCTGACGCTGGATATGGCCGGTCAGGCACGGTTCGGCCCTGACGTCGAATGGGTGGAGAGGGTCGACTATGACGTCGATCCCGATCGATCGCAGAAGTTCTATTCCGCCATCCGCCGCTACTGGCCGGATCTTGCCGATGGCACGCTTGTTCCCGCCTATTCCGGCATCCGCCCCAAGGTCGTCGGTCCCAAGAAAGGCGGCGGGGGAGATTTCATCATTCAGGGACCGAAGCAGACGGGTCACCCGGGGTATGCGGCGCTCTACGGAATAGAGTCGCCCGGGCTGACATCGTCGATGGCAATCGCCGAATATCTAGAAAAACTAATGTATTAACGATTTCGCGAGGTTTGGAAACGCACCTCTGCGAGCCTCGTTCAGCTTTTGTGAAGGAGTAAAGCTCATTGTTTCGCTCAGTACGGGCGATTCGCCCGGTATTTACGGAGTTGAAATGACGCTCTTACAGTTCCCGGCCGATCGACGCACTGGTGATGTCAGACGATGTGCTGAAACCCTGAGTGATCTTCATGGCCACGCCGCCAACCAGTTCTGGAGAACGGAAATGGCGGAATTTGCACGGTCCATGCGCCAGCGCGGCGCTGACGACCAGGAAATCTCAAGGCAGGCCGCACTGTTCATGCATGCCGTCCAGATGGAACTGCAGATGATGTTTGCAGAACAGGATGCGGACGTATCAGCTGGCTGATTTTTCGCGGAGCGCGTGACTGGTATCGCGTGACGCGTGAATGACGGGAGGACCGCCTACGGCGGGTAGCCAATCCTCCCGAATGACGCTCCTTGGCGGTGAGCGACGGGTTGTTGAATAATAACCGAAGCTTGCCTCACCATGGATTGCGTTTTGCTAATTTTACACTTGCTCAGCTAACGCCGGCGCCCGTTGTTGCAAGGAAGATCGCATAGAGCGATTTCGTCGCCGTGATGAACAACTGGTTGCGCCGCGGGCCGCCGAACGTGAGGTTCGCCGCCGTCTGCGGCAGCAGGATTTTCCCCAAAAGCTTGCCGTCGGGACCGAAGCAATGAACGCCGTCTCCGGCGCTCGTCCAGACGTTGCCTGCTACATCGACGCGGAACCCGTCCGCCAGACCGTTGTCGATATCGCAGAATACCCGGCTGTTTTTAAGCTGCCTGCCGTCCACGACATCGAAGGCGCGGATATGACGTGGCGCGGACGGGTCGTGGCTGGAGGATGAGTCGGCCACATAGAGGATCGTTTCGTCCGGCGAGAAGGCAATCCCGTTCGGCTGGCCGAAATCGGTCACCACGGCATCGATCTCGCCGGTTTGCGGATCCAGCCGATAGACGTTGCGGGTCGCCTGTTCAGGCTCGGCGCGAAAACCCTCGTAATCCGATTTGATGCCATAGGTCGGGTCGGTGAACCAGACGCTGCCATCCGAGCGTACCACCACGTCGTTGGGCGAATTCAGCCGCTTGCCCTCATAGCTTTCGGCAAGCACGGTGATCGAGCCGTCGATCTCGGTGCGGGTGACGCGGCGACCACCATGCTCGCAGGAGACAAGCCGCCCCTGCCGGTCGCGGGTATTGCCGTTGGTGAAATTGGAGGGGGTGCGAAACACCGAAACGCCGCCGTCCTTCACCCAGCGCAGCATCCGCTGGTTGGGAATGTCGCTCCAGATCAGGCATTGCAGATCGGAAAACCACACAGGCCCCTCCGCCCAGCGGCAGTCGGAATAGAGCTCCTCCAGGCCTGAACTCGGAACGATCAGATGCCGGAAGCGGTCGTCGTGGATTTCGTAATGTGAAGATGTCTGCGACATGGCATTGCGTCCGGTTGAAACTGTCTGAACTGTTTGAAGATTATCGGCCCGATTGCCGACCGCCGGCCAGAAGAATGACGGCGATGATGATCGTGCCGGTAAGGATGAGGCGCACACCGGCGCCGAAACCATAGGTGTTGAGCATCGACACGACCAGGAACATGAACAGCGAGGCGCCCCAGATGCCCGGTATGTTCGAATTTCCGCCCGCCACCGCCGTGCCGCCGATGACCACGACGGCAATCGACATCAGCAGGTACTCCGAGCCCATGTTGAGCGCAGCACCTCCGGAGAAGCTCGCCAGCAGATAACCGCAGACGGAAGCGAGAACCGCGCACAGCATATAGGTGACAAGCCGCGTGCCATCGACAGGGATACCGGTCATGCGGGCTGCAAACGTGCTCTGGCCGATCGCCGAGATCCAGCGGCCGTAGATCGACTTCTCAAGTAGCACCCATGCTCCGGCCGAAAGTATCAATGCCACCAGCGCCACGTTGGGAATGCCGAACAGACCGGATGTGGCGAATTCCGCCAGCGTTTCCGGCGGCTTGATGCGTAGGCCGCGATTGCTCCAGATCGCCACCGACTGCACGATGAAACTCATCGACAG
Source organism: Rhizobium sp. Leaf321 (assembly GCF_001423215.1). Taxonomy (NCBI): domain Bacteria; kingdom Pseudomonadati; phylum Pseudomonadota; class Alphaproteobacteria; order Hyphomicrobiales; family Rhizobiaceae; genus Rhizobium; species Rhizobium sp. Leaf321. The sequence goes on from NZ_LMOF01000006.1 coordinate 350,584, forward strand.
CGTCGCGATGATCGGCGGAATGCGCAAGAGCTTGATCAGGATGTAGTTGCCCAGCCCGACGACGAGGCCGATGCCAACAGAGGCAAGAAGACCGACGACGATCATGCCGTCCTGCACATCCATCAGCTTCAGGGCAAGCGTGCCTGACAGCGTCATCGTCGCCGGCACGGATAGATCGATATTGCCCGGCCCGAGCGTGATGACGAACATCTGGCCGATGCCGACGATGACGGAAAAGGCCGCAAAGGTCAGCGCTGCCTGCGACAGGCCGAACGAACTTGCCCCGCCGGTAAAGAGAACGGTGATGATCCAGACGATGGCGGTCGCTGCAAACGACCAGATCCAAGGCTTGGCGACGAGAAGACGTTGCATGGTCATTGGCTCTTCTCCCGCTTTTCGAGACGGTTGAGGGCGAGGCGAAGGGCGAGCACGACGATCAGGATCGCACCCTGCGCGCCGATCTGCCAGTCCGGCGAAATCCGCATGAAGGAGAGGAACGATCCGGCAAGCGTCAGCGTCAGCGCCCCGATGACGGCCCCGATCGGCGACACCTTTCCGCCGACGAACTCGCCGCCACCAAGAATGACGCCGGCGATCGAAAGCAGCGTGTAGCGCAGGGCGATATTGGCATCGGCAGAGGTGGTGAGCCCCACCAGCGCGATGCCGGCAAGCACCGCAAACAGCCCGGCCAGCGCGTAGGTTCCGGCACGGATGCCGATCACCGACCAGCCGGCCCGTTCAACCGAACGGTCGTTGCCGCCGACGCCGCGCATGAGAACCCCGAACGACGAGCGCATCACGATATAATGGGTAACGGCGGCGATCAGGATGCTGGCAACGATCGCCATCGGCACGAGCGGCGGCTTGGCGGTCATGATCCATCGCGCAAAACCCGGTGCCGTACCGCCAGGCGAGGGGAGGATCAGCACCGCAAGCCCGCCCCAGACAAAACTCATCCCGAGCGTAACGACGATCGACGGCAGTTCGCGCAGATGGATGACGACGCCGATGACGGCATAGGTCGCGATCGCTCCGAGCAGGATCAGGATGCCGAGTGCCGGCGAGGTCTGCAAAAGCGTTGCGGCGACACAGGCGCAGAAGCTCACAAACGTGCCCATCGACAGGTCGAGGTCGTTGACGGACATGATCAGCATCTGGGCGATGGTCGCAAGCGCGATCGGCACCGCTAGATTGAACAGCAGGTTGAGGCCGTTATAGCTCATGGCACGCGGCTGCATATAGAAGACGGCCGCCAGCAGCAGCACCAGCGATGCGGCGGGAATGATCAGGCGAATGGTGCCGGACGAGATCTTCATGCCGCTTCTCCCTGCGAAAACGAGGCAGAAAGCACGCTCTTCTCGCTGATCTCCTCTCCGACAAGTTCGGCGACGATCGCGCCCTCGCGAAACACATAGACCCGGTCGCAGAGCCGGATTTCGTCCATCTCGGTCGAGTACCAGATGAATGTCCGGCCGTTGGCGGCCTCCGAGCGCAGAATTTCATAAACTTCCTGCTTGGTGCCGATATCGACGCCGCGCATCGGATCGTCCATCAGCACGATATCTGCGGTGGTCGCGAGTGCCCGCGCAAACAGAACCTTCTGCTGGTTGCCGCCGGAAAGCGACAGGATGCGGTTGCCCATGTCGGGCGTGCGAATCTCGATCCGCTTCTTCCAGCCTTCGCCGAGCGCAGTCTCGCGGTCGCCATCGATCATCCGCTTCGATGACAGCTGGTCGAGCGAAGCGATCGACAGGTTCTTGAGAATGCTCCAGAGCGGAAACGTGCCGTTCAGGCTGCGGTCACCGGCGACGAAGGCGATGTCGCGCTTTTTCGTCGGAAACCAGTTGCTGTTGCGCGCCAGATAGAGATCGAGCAGCGCCTGCGTCTGGCCATGGCCGCCGAGACCGGCAAGCCCGATCATCTCGCCGCGATAGGCTTCGAAGGGCAAAGCATTTCCCTGTCCATGCCCGCGCCCACGCCGCGCCGGCATCGAAAGCACCGGAGCGCCCGACTTCGCAACCGCGGGGCGGGAAAGCTCCTGTTCGCGCACCACATTGCCCATCGCCTCGACAAGGCTGCGGTTATTGAATTTTGAAGCGGCGCGATCTGCCACCACGCGGCCATCCTTCATCACAACGATGCGGTTGGACGTGGTGAGGATTTCGCCGAGAATATGCGAGATCAGCAGCACCGACCCGCCGGCGGCAACGAACTTGCGGATATAGGCCATCAGCTGTGCGGCAAGTCCGGCATCGAGCGATGACGTCGGCTCATCCAGAATGACCAGCTTCGGCGGCGCCGAGATGCCGGCAAAGCTGATGGCGATCTCCACCATCTGCCGTTCGGCGATCGAGAGGTCGTTGACCGTGCTGTCGCAATCGATGGCATGGCCGGGAAAGATGTCCTGCAGCTGGGTTTCGACCAGCGCAAGCGCCCGGCCGCGCCAGTTCCATCCTTTCAGCTCCGCATGCATGATGCGGGCGTTTTCACCGACCGTCAGGTTTGGGCAGAGCGACAGTTCCTGGAATACGCAGCGCACGCCGTTGGCACGCGCAGCCGAAATGCCCCGCACATCGTTGCCGCTGTAGCGGAGCGAGCCTTCATGGGGAGATAAGCCGCCATTGATGACATTGACGATGGTGGATTTGCCGGCACCGTTATGGCCGACCAGCCCGACGCATTCGCCCGCGTGGATCACGAGGTCGGCGCCATCAAGCGCCTTCACGGCTCCGAAAGTCACACGGACGCCGCGCGCGGCCACAACCTCTTGTCGGTTCAAGGTTTCGCTCATGCAGATCGCAGTCTGTTTTTTGAATGGGAAATCATGCCGGGTCGCGAGAGGTCGAAGCCCTCGCGGCCCGGCACGCGGGAGGCGACGCTACTTGGCGTCGATCACCTTTTGGGCGTCTGCCAGCGAATATTCGACATTCGCCACGCCACCCTTCTGGGTGGTCTTCAGGCTCTCTTCCAGACCGGCCTGGTCGATGCTGAGGAACGGCACGACGAGGTCTTTCTTGACCTCCTTGCCGTCAAGGATCTGCTGGGCGACCCAGAAGGCGAGCGTCGAAACGCCAGGCGCGATCGAGACCGACATGGTCTCGTAACCATCCTTGTCCTTCTGCTGCTTCCACCACACGAGTTCGTCTTCGCGGTTGCCCATCACGATCGTCGGCGTCGGGCGCTTGGCGGCGGCAAATGCCTGGGCCGCACCATACCCGTCGCCGCCCTGTGTCACCACGCCAACTACGTCCGGAAGGCTCGGCAGGATGCCTGCAACCGCACGCTGGGCCACGTCCTGCGCCCAGTCGCCGTTGACAGAGCCGACCACCTTGAACTGGGTGTGCTTGGCAACGCCTGCCTGGATGCCGGCATGGATCTGGTCGTCCACGGAAACGCCGGCAAGGCCGCGGATTTCGAGAAGATTGCCGCCCTTCGGCAGCTTCTTCGCGAGATAGTCGACCTGGCTCTCACCCATCTTCTTGAAGTCGACCGCGATGCGCCATGCGCAGGGTTCAGTCACGATACCGTCGAAGGACACGACGGTGATGCCGGCGTCGCAGGCTTCCTTGACGGCGCCGTTGAGTGCGGTCGGCGACGCGGCATTGATGACGATCGCATCATAACCCTGCAGGATCATGTTCTGGATCTGGGCGGCCTGTTCGGTCGCCTGGTTTTCGGCCGTGGTAAACGGATCAGCAGCTGCGACCACGCCATTGGAAACTGCTTCCTTGGTGATTTTGTCCCAGCTCGTCAGCATCGCCTGTCGCCAGGAATTGCCGGAATAATTGTTGGAAAGCGCGATCTTCTTGGATGAGGTATCGGCAAGCGCCGGACCACACAGGCACGCGACGGCAACGGATGCCGCAAGCATCGTTCTGATATTCATGATTTCCTCCCAAAAGCTCCCTCTATATCCCCGGGCCGCTCCTCAACGGGTGTCCGGAGATAATGATTGCCCTGAGCCCCTTTTGCTCAGTAAATCGAGAATGGAGGAGTTTTCTAATGTTGTACAGGCGCATCCAAGCACGCTTTCTGCGGGCTTTCGCGCAAAGTCTGCGGGTTCCCGCAGGACGTGACTGAAAAGCTGGCGCTTAATGTCGCCAAGGCCTGGGAGGAGGCCTGATCATGCTCAATCCGGCGCGCAACTCGCTGTTCGACCGCTATCTCGGCATTTCGAGATTGCTCGCCGGCCAGCTCGATTTCGATGCGATCATCAAGGCCGTGGGCGAGGAGATCAGCCATATCATCCCGCACGACCATCTCGATGTCTGCATCAAGATGCTGGATGGAAAATACCATATTGCCTACGAAAGCGGCCTCGATACCGCCTGGAGCAAGGAGCCGCCCGCACTTCTGACCGGCAGTCCGATCCGCACGCTGCTGGCTGGCGAGGTGGACTATCTTCTCTCGGGCAATGCCCTGACCGATCCGCGCTTCCATTTCGACGGCGCCTTTGCGAGCCCCATCATCGAGCTGTCGCTCAAAAGCCGTCTCCATGTTCCGCTCAAAGCCCAAGGCGACGTGATCGGCGCGCTCAGCTGTTCCAGCCGGCAATACGACTGCTACACGATGGAGGATGTCGAGAACGCCCGCGCGGTGGCCGACCTGCTCGCCCCCTATTTCTTCGCGCTACGGGCTGCCGAACAGGCCAAGCGCTCGGCCGTGATCCAGACCGAAGCCAGCGCCCGCGAGGAGGGCTTGCGGCTGGGCGCCCTCAAACTCACCGAGGCTCTGGAGGCAGAGCGCCAGCGCATCGGCATGGATCTGCATGACCAGACGCTCGCCGACCTCACCCGGCTGACGCGCCGCATGGAGAAGCTGACCGGGGTTGCGAGCGTGCCGGGCGATGCGCTGGAGCCGCTCTGCCGCGCCATGCAGCAATGCATGCACGATCTCCGCGAGATCATCGAGGAAGCCAAGCCCACCGTGCTGCAACTGTTCGGCGTCGCCGAGGCGATCGAGAACCATCTGGAGCGGTCGGTGCGCGAAAGCGGCCAGACGATCGCCTGGGAGATGACCGACGAGACCGGCGGCACGCTTCGCGATCTCGATCCGACGGTCGCAATCGCCCTGTTCCGGATCGTCCAGGAAGCGGTCAACAACGCTATCCGCCATGGCCAGGCAGACCGGATCGACGTGGCGCTGACGCAGGCGGGCAGGGCCCTTTCGATCGAGGTCAAGGACGACGGCAGCGGCATCGGCGCGCCTGAAAACCGCGCCGGTCACGGCATCGACAACATGAAGACCCGCGCGCGGCTGATCTCCGCAAGGTTCGAGATCACCAGCGCCAAAGATCGCGGCACGCTCGTGCGGCTGACCCTTCCGATACAGCCGAAAAACGGGGCAGAGATAGGATGATGATGGATGTCCTGATCATCGAGGACGACGCGCTTCACCGCTCCTATCTCCACGAGGCGGTGCGCGCGGCCCTTCCCGAGTGCCGCAGCGTTGTGGAGGCCGAAAACGGCCTCATCGGCGAAGCGCAGGCGCGCTCCTCGCGCATCGAGCATGTGGTGATGGACCTGCAGATGAGCGAGCGCAACGGCATCGAAGCAGCACGCACCATCTGGCGCGAACGTCCCGATACGAAAATACTGTTCTGGTCGAACTATTCCGACGAGGCCTATGTGCGCGGCGTCTCACGCATCGTGCCCGAGGGCGCAACCTACGGCTATGTCCTCAAATCCGCATCCGAAGACCGGTTGAAGCTGGCGCTGCGCAGCGTCTTCATGGAATCCCAATGCGTCATCGACCGCGAGGTGCGCGGCATCCAGCAGAAAAGCCTCGGCAATTCGCTCGGCCTCAGCGACGTCGAATACGAAATCCTCATCGACGTCGCGCTCGGCCTCACCGACAAGGCGATCGCTCACCGCAAGCACCTGTCGCTCCGCAGCGTCCAGAACCGTCTGCAGCAGCTCTACGAAAAACTCGATGTCTACGAATCATGCGGCCGCAACCACGAAGGCAGCGAAGGCTGGTTCAACCTCCGCATGCGCGCCGTCGCGGTCGCCCTCCAGCGCAAGGTCCTCAACACCAGCGCACTTGAACGCGCCGAACGCGATTTGCAGGCATCGGGGCGGATGTGAGGGGGTGGTGAGATGAGAGGTATTGGGAAAAATGGTGCCGCTTAGAGGACTCGAACCTCTGACCCCATCATTACGAATGATGTGCTCTACCACCTGAGCTAAAGCGGCCTACGCAGGGCAAGGTGTTGCCTTCTGCGAGTGAAGGCGCTGATACAGGCAATGGGGCGTGATTTCAAGCCGGTTTTCGATCGGCATGAAATTTTATGCATGCGGTCCATGGGCTGTCAAAGAGCAAGACGGCTGCGGGCCTCGCCATATTCGCGCTCTAGCCGGCCGACCAGATCTGCGACTGATGTCACGGATTTGACGGCTCCGACGCCCTGGCCGGCACCCCAGATGTCTTTCCAGGCCTTGGGTCCGCTCACTGCCGCGTCGAAATCCATCTTGGTCGGATCGGCGCTTGGAAGCGCATCCGGATCCAGCCCCATCGCCGTCACCGAGCCCTTCAGGTAGTTGCCGTGGATGCCGGTAAAATAGTTGGAATAGACGATATCGGAAGCGGAGGATTCAACGATCATCTGCTTGTAGCCGTCGACGGCGCGTGCCTCGTACGTGGCGATAAAGGGTGAGCCGATATAGGCCATGTCGGCACCCATCGCCTGCGCCGCCAAGATGCCGCCGCCGGTGGCGATCGAGCCGGCGAGCAGCAGCGGACCGTCGAACCACTCGCGGATCTCCTGGACAAGCGCGAAGGGCGACAGCGTCCCCGCATGCCCGCCGGCGCCGGTTGCGACAGCAATCAGCCCATCGGCACCCTTGCGGATCGCGGACTTCGCATGCCGGTTGTTGATGACGTCATGCAGCACGATGCCGCCATAGGAATGAACAGCGGCATTCACTTCCGGCACCGCGCCGAGCGAGGAGATGACGATCGGCACCTTGTATTTCACGCACATCGTCAGATCGTGTTCCAGCCGCCTGTTGGACGTATGAACGATCTGGTTGACGGCGAACGGTGCGGCGGGCCTGTCGGGATTGGCCGCATTATAGGTGGCAAGATCCTCGGTCATCATGGCAAGCCATTCGTCCAGCTGGCTTTCCGGTCGAGCATTGAGGGCAGGGAAGGCGCCGATAACGCCGGCCTTGCACTGCGCCAAGGTCAGTGCCGGATGCGAGATGATGAACAGCGGCGACGCCACGACGGGAATTCGCAGTCCTTGTCTCAGCACGTCCGGAAGCATCGGCAATCTCCTTTTGGTTTACGTTTACGCACACGTAAGATCGGTTTTAGCAGATGCATCCGGCTCGGGAAAGATGGCTCCGTCTGGCGAAGGTATGCGTGCCATGCGCACTGGCGGGTCGATAAGCGGCTGTTTCCGCGGCATTCTCAAGCCTAACCATATCTTCTCCCCAATCTTGGCGAAGGAAGGCCATTGACCACCGGCTTGCAGTTCGGCGACGGAGAGGTTACCGAAAATTAACGCCGTCTTTTCAGCAAGGCCGGCAGTCGGGTATGCACAATCGGAAGGATCCGCAGTGAGCGGTTTGGAAACAGCCATCAGGAATGCCCTTGATCGTTCCGATCGGACCGATGGCGACACGCGGGCACGGATTTATCAGTCGGCGCGACAGGCGCTGGAAGCAGGTCTGCAGCGCCAGGGCGTGACCGACAAGCTGATTGTCATGCAGCAGCAAAAGCGGCTGGAAGAAAAGATCCGCGAGATCGAGACGGAGGAAGTGGACCGGCTGGCCGGTCCCGCTATCGAGCCTGACGAGATCACTCATCCTGTCATCGACCCGGTCGTCGCACCTGCCGCCACGGCCAGAGCCGCAGCTCCAGATGTCGCAGCCCCGATCGTTGCGGATGAAAGGGTAGCCGTCCCCGATCCGGATACCGGTCTCGGCGGCGCAACACGCGCGCCATCCCCGGCAAATGACCAGAGGCAGCCCAACGATGTCCAGTCGGCCGGGGATCTCGGAAGTCTCGGCGCCGCGCGACCGGATTTCCGTCCGGCTTCATCCGAAGTGCCGCAGATGGATGGACTGACCTCGGTCGAGCCGGACCGCGTGCAACGTGGCCAACCGCCTGTTGCCAAGCCCGAGCGCGGCAGGAAGCGGCGCGGATCGCGCGACGCCGAGACGAACCCTGCAGCCAAGCCGCGCAAGAGCCGTCGTCAGCGGCTGATCTCCTGGCTGCTGAAATGGATCATCTCGCTTGCAGTCGTCGGCGTCGCCTGCTGGTATTTCTATAATTCGGGTCTGGTTCAGTCGGTGATGGACGAGGCCCTGCAGGCCGCCAACCGGGCGTCGCAATCGCAGGCCGGTCCCAATGCGCGCTTTGATCCTCGCGGCGGCTTTTCCGATGAATGGGCGCAGGTCTTCGAACCGAAGCAGATCGATACGCTGCAGGTCGGTCGCGAGGCAAAGGCAGAGGCTGCAACCGGTTCGGAAGGTCCAGCCGTTCGGCTCCTGTCGGCAACCCCGCAAACCGGCGGTGATATCGCCGTCACGGTTCCGGCGGATGTATTGCAGCGCCTGGCAGGCGGGCCGGCCACCATCGCAGTCACCGTCCAGGCTGGCGGCAACCAAGGTGTCCAGATGTCGATACGCTGCGATTTCGGCAGCCTTGGGGGCTGCGCAAGACATCGGTTCACAGCAACCCAGGAGCGACTGGAAGCCCTGTTCAAGGTCAGCTTCGACCGGGCGATCGCGCCAAACGCGCCGGGCCGCATCCTGATCAATACCGGCCTCGACGGTTCCGACAGACCGGTCCTGCTCTACTCCGTCCGCATTTTGCCCGCAGGCTGAACCCTGAACGCCGGACGACAACGTCGTCCGGCTCGCTCACCTGTCTGTCTCTATTTCAGGAACTTGCTGCCAAATCCGAGGATCTTGTCGTCGATCTCACCGATCGCGTCCCTGTCTTTCCCTTCGTAATCGAGGGATCCAAGGATGTGGCGGATGACGTTCAGATGCGCACGCCGCTTGTCGTTTGCCAGCACCACCGTCCATGGCGCAAGCTTGCTGTGTGTTCGCTCCAGCATCTGGTCGCGCTTTGCGGTGTAGTCAGGCCATTTGTTCAGTGCCGCGATGTCCATCGGCGAAAGCTTCCAGATCTTCAACGGATCGTGGCGCCGGTCGTGAAACCGCTTCAGCTGCATTTCCTGGCCGATATCCAGCCAGAACTTGAACAGATGGATATCGTCGTCGACGATCATCTCCTCGAACTGCGGCACGTCCTTCATAAAGGCTTCGTATTGGCCCGGCTTGCAGAATCCCATGACAGGCTCGACCACGGCGCGATTGTACCAAGAGCGGTCGAACAGCACGATCTCGCCCGACGTCGGGAAGTGCGACACGTAACGCTGGAAATACCATTGGCCCGCCTCGGTGGGCGAAGGCTTGCTCAACGCCACCACGCGTGCAGATCGCGGATTGATATAGGAGCGGATGGACATGATCGTACCGCCCTTGCCGGCAGCATCCCGGCCTTCGAACAGCGCAATCATCCGCTTGCCGGTATCCTGCAGCCAGTACTGCACCTTCACGAGCTCGATCTGCAGCTTCTCCAGCTGCTTGGCGTATTTCTCCTTGTCCAACTTGTGGTCATAGGGAAAGCCGCCGGATTCCAGCGCGTGATCATGCACCCAGCCGGGCAGTTTCGGATCGTCAATGTCGAAATGCCTCAGCTTGCCATCGATTTCCAGTTCCGCTGACCGGCTGCTTGTCTCTGCCATGATTGCTGTCCTTTTTCCTTCGGCGGCCGAAACGGCTGCGACTGCTTCAACGGTTTGCAGGGCTTGAGGTTTCCCTCAGGACCGATGCATATCTGTCATGCAAGCGTTATATGACCGCAAGTTCGACCAAACAAAAAGGGGTTCGCGCGTGGAAGCGTTGCCGAAGGAAGAGCGCGGGTTTGCGCAAGAGCTGGCACTTCGCTTCCGGCGCGAGTGGCTGCTGCTTCTGCTGCTCTCGACGATCGCGGTGATCGCTTTTGTTGCCGGCGCGAACGATCTTCTGGTCTTCGCGCTCTGGCTTCCCCTCGTCGTCGCCGTACTGTCCCGGCCCTTGCCGGAGATACCTGTCGTACCGGTTGAAATGCCTGTTCCGGAGCCACCCGTCTTCGACCCGCTGCCGCTGATCTCGGCAACTCTCGGCACGCTGGACATGCCGGTCGTGGTGCTGGGTGGAGACATCACCGTTCTCTACCGCAACAAGGCGGCGGAGCGGGCCTTTGGCGATTTGCCGATCGGCACCCATCTGACGGCGCGGCTGCGGTCGCCCGGTATTCTCGACATGCTGCGCGAAACCATCGCGACCGGACAACCCAACCAGATCGAACATTCCGAGCGACTTCCGTCCGAACGGGTCTTCATCCTGCGCGTGGCGCCGATCGATATCGCCGACCTGGCACCTGGCATGGGAAACTATTACCTCTTGTCGTTCCGCGATGTCTCCGAACTGCGAAGCATCGACCGGATGCGATCCGATTTCGTCGCCAATGCAAGCCATGAGCTGAGAACGCCGCTTGCCTCGCTCAGAGGCTTCATCGAGACAATCCAGGGCCCGGCTCGCGGCGATCCGAAGGCGCAGGAACGCTTTCTCGGCATCATGCTCGACCAGGCGACCAGGATGAGCCGACTGGTGGACGACCTTCTCTCGCTGTCGCGGCTGGAACTGAAGTCGCATATTGCTCCGGACCAGACCGTGGACCTGAAGCCGCTGATCATCCATGTCAGCGACGCGCTCTTGCCTTTGGCTGAGGAACTGGGCGTCGAAATCCGCCTGCATCTTCCCGAAGGCAGGGTCGATGTGCTGGGCGATCGAGACGAACTGATCGAAGTGATCGAGAACCTCATCGAGAATGCCTGCAAGTATGGCCAGGAGGGCAAGTTCGTCGATGTCTTCCTGAAAGGCGGCGGCAGGCTGCCGGTCGAAGTCAATGTCATCGACAAGGGTCCGGGCATTCCCGCTGAGCACGTTCCCCGCCTGACCGAGCGTTTCTACCGCGTCAGCGTCGCCGACAGCCGCTCCAAGAAGGGCACCGGATTGGGGCTTGCCATCGTCAAGCACATCCTCACCAGGCACCGCGCCCGCCTGCTTGTGAAGTCGGAACTCGGCAAGGGGACGGAGTTTACCGTCCGTTTCTGACATAAAACCAACCCAGTTTTCCCGGTCTCTTCCAGAACGTCAATATTTTCAACAGCTTGAATTGTCACAAATGTTTCACCGAAGTGACATAAAAGCTAAGGCCAAGGGCGGCTATGACCAGCGGGCCGAGAGCCGGCAAATGTCTAAGAGGCCGGCATGACAAGATTTCTGGAAACCCATACCGGGAGAACTTCGATGAACATGTTCAAACTTTCCGCAGCAGCCCTCGTGGCCTCTGTTGCCTTTGCCGGCGTTGCATCCGCACGCGACCAGGTTCAGGTTGCCGGCTCCTCCACCGTTCTTCCCTATGCGAAGATCGTTGCCGAGACCTTTGCCGAGACCAACCCGAACTTCAAGGCACCGGTTGTTGAGTCCGGCGGCACGGGCGGCGGTCTGAAGGCATTCTGCTCCGGCGTCGGCGAAGGCACGATCGACGTTGCCAATGCTTCGCGCAAGATCAACAAGAGCGAAGCCGAAGCCTGCAAGGCTGCCGGCGTCACGGACGTTCAGGAAATCCGCATCGGTTACGACGGCATCGTATTCGCTGCCGACTCGTCGAACGGCGACATGAAGATCACCCCGAAGGATCTCTACAAGGCATTGGCTGCTGAAGTCGTCGTTGACGGCAAGCTCGTTGCCAACCCTTACAAGAACTGGTCGGAAGTCAATGCGACCCTGCCGAAGGGCCCGATCGCAGCTTACATCCCAGGCTCCAAGCACGGCACCCGCGAAGTCTTCGAAGAGAAGATCATGGCTGAAGGCTGCAAGGAAGCCGGCGCGACTGACGTCATCAAGGCTGCCATCACCGATGCCAAGCAGGCTGCTGCCAAGTGCGTTGCAGTTCGCAAGGACGGCGCAGCTGTCGACATCGACGGCGATTACACCGAAACGCTGGCCCGCATCTCGGCCAACAAGACCGGCCTCGGCGTTTTCGGCCTGGCCTTCTATGAAAACAACATGGACAAGCTGAAGGTCGCGACCGTTTCGGATGTCGTTGCTTCCACCGAAACCATTGCTTCGGGCAAGTACCCGGTGTCGCGCCCTCTGTTCTTCTACGTCAAGAAGGCTCACCTCGGCGTTATCCCAGGCCTCAAGGAATATGTTGAGTTCTTCATCTCCGACGAAATGATCGGCCCTGACAGCCCGCTCGCCGAATACGGCCTGGTTGCTGCTCCGGACGATCAGCGCGAACAGGTCCGCAAGGACTTCGAAGCCGGCAAGACCATGTAATCAAAATTCCGGCGCCGCTTCTTGCGGCGCCGGTCTTCTTTCGTGCCAGGCGGCGACTTGTCCGTCGCGCGACAGAAGCAAAGCCTGGCGTCAGTCGCTGCGTTTTGGATGGCGAAACATATTGATTCCGATGGTGGGATTTGTGCGGTAATGGGTGCCGTCGATGGCGGTAGGCCGGGGGATTTTAATGAGCACACCATTGATTTTATTGATTCTGGCGATAATTGCGATCGCTTGTTACGTTGTCGGAACCAGGCACGCCCTGGCAATCGCCGGCGGCCGTTCCTCAAAGCTTCATTCACGTCCGGGCTACTACGGCACCTTCGTCGCACTCTGCGCCGTTCTGCCGTCGGTTCTCATCCTGGCCGCGTGGCTGGTCGTCAGCCCCCTCTATATCAACTCCACTGTCCTCGATGGCTTTCCTGAAGACGTAAAGGCGCGTTCGCCGGCCGAACAGGGTCTCTCCTTCGGCATGGTAAGCTCGCTTGCGCGCGGCATGAACGTACTGAGCCTGGACGAGATCGAGCTCATCGGCGGAAATCCCGTCGAACTGCGCGCAGCGCTTGGCGCTAAGGGCGTCCCGCTTGCCGGCGACCCCGAACCATACATGGTCGAGTCCGCTGGCGATCTCAACGTAATGACCAAGATCAGCAACTGGGTTATGACCGCGGTAGTCCTTCTGGCAGCCCTGATCGGCGCCGGCTTTTCCTACACGCGCATCGCGCCGCGGTTTCGGGCTCGCAACCGTGTCGAGAAGGTGATCCTCGCCAGCCTCGTCGTCGCATCCTCGATCGCGATCCTGACCACGGTCGGCATCGTTGCCTCGATGCTGACGGAAGCAACGCACTTCTTCACCAGCATCCCGCCGTGGGAGTTCTTCTTCGGCACCGTCTGGGATCCGCGCTTTGCGGCCGCCGGCGCCACGGACTCGGCTGGTCAGTTCGGCCTTATCCCGCTGCTTCTCGGCACACTCTATATCGGCTTCGTCGCCATGCTCGTTGCCGTCCCGAGCGGTCTGTTTTCCGCGATCTACATGTCGGAATACGCCTCCCGCGGTGTCCGCTCCGTCGCAAAGCCTCTGCTCGAAGTTCTCGCCGGCATTCCCACCATCGTCTACGGCTTCTTTGCCCTGACGACGGTCGGCCCGTTCCTGCGCGACCTGTCTTCGCAGCTGAACGGCCTTGTCACAGGCGACTACGCCAACTTCATCCAGGCACAGAGCGTTCTCACCGCCGGCTTCGTCATGGGCATCATGCTGATCCCTTACGTCTCGTCGCTGTCGGACGACATCATCACCGCCGTGCCGGGAACGCTTCGTGACGGCTCGCTCGGTCTCGGCGCCACCCAGTCCGAAACCATCAAGAAGGTCGTCCTGCCGGCAGCACTGCCGGGCATCGTCGGCGCACTTCTGATGACCGCCTCGCGCGCCATCGGCGAAACCATGATCGTGGTGCTCGCCGCCGGCGTCGCCGCCCGCATGCAGCTCAACCCGTTCGAGCCGATGACGACGGTGACCGTCAAGATCGTCAGCCAGCTGACGGGCGACCTTGAATTCACCTCGCCGCAGACGCTCGTCGCCTTCGCACTCGGCATCACGCTGTTTGCGATCACGCTTTGCCTCAACATCTACGCGCTCTACATCGTGCGCAAATACCGGGAGCAGTACGAATGACCGACGTGGTTTCCTCCACCGCCGGCGTCTTGGCCAAGCCTGCCCGTCGCGATATCGGTATCAAACGCCGCTACGCCGCCGAGCGCCGCTTCCGCGCCTATGGCATCGCTGCTCTCTCGTTCGGCATCCTGTTCCTGATGCTCCTTCTGTGGTCGGTCGTCTCCAAGGGCTATACCGCCTTTCAGCAGACGATGATCACCATCCCTGTGGAGTTCTCGCAGCAGATCATCGACAAGGATAATGTGCGGGCTACGGATCCGGCCAAGCTGATGACGGCCAACTACCCGATCGTCGCCCGCAATGCGCTGGCGAAGGTTCTGGGCGTCGCCGAAACCGATCGCCAGGGCCTGCGTGCCGTCAACCAGATGATTTCGGACGGCGTTCGTGGCCAGCTGCGCGATATGGTCGTTTCCGATCCTGAGATCATCGGCACGACTCAGACGGTTTCGCTTCTGGCGGCCGGCGATATCGACAGCGCCGTGAAAGGCCAGATCAATCTCGACGTGGCGGAAACCAGCCGCAAGGTGTCCGACCAGCAGGTCGGATGGATGAAGCAGCTGACCGACAGCGGTGCGCTCGCCAAGGAATTCAACACCGGCATTTTCTTCAACGGCGCGTCCAGCCGTCCGGAAGCAGCCGGCGTCGGCGTCGCTCTGATCGGCTCCTTCTACATGATGCTGATCGTGCTCGTCCTGTCGCTGCCGATCGGCGTCGCAGCCTCGATCTATCTTGAAGAGTTTGCCCCGAAGAACCGGTTCACGGACCTGATCGAGGTCAACATCAACAATCTCGCAGCGGTCCCGTCGATCGTCTACGGTCTGTTGGGTCTCGCGGTCTTCATCAACTTCATGGGCCTGCCGCGCTCGGCCTCGCTGGTCGGCGGCCTGGTGCTGACGCTGATGACGCTTCCGACCATTATCATCGCCACCCGCGCGGCACTGAAAGCAGTGCCACCGTCGATCCGTGCTGCAGCGCTCGGGCTCGGTGCCTCGAAGATGCAGACCATCTTCCACCATGTCCTGCCGCTTGCCATGCCCGGTATCCTGACCGGTACGATCATCGGCCTCGCGCACGCCCTTGGCGAAACCGCGCCGCTCCTCTTGATCGGCATGGTCGCCTTCGTGGCGAACTATCCGACCACGCCGATGGATCCGTCGACAGCGCTGCCGGTACAGATCTACATGTGGGCTAACGAGGCGGAACGCGCCTTCGTTGAACGAACCTCGGGAGCGATCATGATCCTGCTCCTGTTCCTGATCTTGATGAATGTTGGCGCAATTCTCTTGCGACGCCGCTTCGAACGGCGTTGGTAGAGGAAGGGGGAAGCAATGAACATGATGTCAGAAGCTGCAGTTGAGAAGGCGCTGGACAAGAAAATGAACGACGTTGCATATAAGATGATCGGCAAGGATGTCTCCGTTTATTACGGTGACAAGCGCGCCCTTTATGACGTGAACCTGAATGTCCGCCAAAATACCGTCACTGCTTTGATCGGTCCGTCTGGCTGCGGCAAGTCCACCTTCCTGCGCACGATGAACCGCATGAACGACACGATCGAGGGTTGCCGCGTCACCGGCAAGATCACGCTCGACGGCGACGATATCTACGACAAGGAAATCGACGTCGTGGAGCTGCGTGCCCGGGTCGGCATGGTGTTCCAAAAGCCGAACCCGTTCCCGAAGTCGATCTACGAGAACATTGCCTACGGTCCCCGCATCCACGGTCTTGCCCGCGGCAAGACGGAAATGGACGCGATCGTCGAGGCAAGCCTGCAGCGCGCCGGCCTCTGGGCAGAAGTCAAGGATCGCCTGCATGAAGGCGGTACCGGCCTTTCCGGCGGTCAGCAGCAGCGCCTTTGCATCGCCCGTGCGATCGCCGTTTCGCCTGAAGTCATTCTGATGGACGAGCCGTGCTCGGCACTCGACCCCATCGCCACGGCCAAGGTCGAGGAACTGATCCACGAACTGCGCGCCAACTACACGATCGTGATCGTCACCCACTCGATGCAGCAGGCGGCCCGCGTTTCGCAGCGCACGGCGATGTTCCATCTCGGCCACCTGGTCGAGGAGAACGATACCGACAAGATGTTCACCAATCCGGATGACCAGCGCACCCAGGATTACATCATGGGCCGCTTCGGCTGATGCGGGCGCAGAGCCCGTCAGCCGCAACTGCAGACATCAAGGATCAGACACATGGTTTCGACCCATATTCTCTCGGCCTATGACGAGGAACTGAAATACCTGAACCGCCGGATCTCCGAAATGGGCGGTCTCGCTGAACAGATGTGCGGAGATGCCGTGCGTGCGCTCGTGAACTCCGACTCCGCACTGGCCCAGAAGGTCATCTCGGACGACGTCATTCTCGACCACGCCGAGCGCGATATCCAGGACAAGGCGATCGTCACCATCGCCAAGCGCCAGCCGATGGCGGCTGACCTTCGCGAGATCATCGGCACGCTGCGCATTGCAGCTGACCTGGAACGCGTCGGCGACCTTGGCAAGAACACCGCCAAGCGCGTGCTCGCCGTGCAGGGAACAGGCGTCCCGCGCAAGCTCGCCCGTGGTCTGGAGCATCTTTCCGAACTGGCGCTGGTGCAGCTCAAGGACGTTCTTGATGTCTTCGCTAACCGCTCTGCGGAAAAAGCCGAGATCATCCGCCAGCGCGACGAAGAAATCGACGCGATGTACACCTCGCTGTTCCGCGAACTCCTCACCTACATGATGGAGGATCCGCGCAACATCACCACGTGCACCCATCTCCTGTTCTGCGCCAAGAACATCGAGCGCATCGGCGACCACGCGACGAATATCGCCGAGACCATCTACTACATCGCGACCGGCGCACAGCCGGAGGGCGAACGTCCGAAGGACGATACGTCCAACATGCTCGGCTCCGCCGGGACATGATGCAGCTCTCCCGAAATCGCCTGCCGGTTTCGCGACAATAACTGCCAAAACCAATGACCTGAAGCAGCGCGAGCGGATCTGGCGGATCTAAGTGCGGTTCGGGACGAGTGACGGAGCAAGTCGGAATGCAGCCGAAGATCGCAGTCGTGGAAGACGAAGAGGCCCTCAGCGTCCTCCTTCGGTATAACCTGGAGGCCGAGGGATACGAGGTCGATACCGTGCTTCGCGGTGACGAAGCGGAAATCAGGCTTCAGGAGCGCGTTCCGGATCTTCTCATTCTCGACTGGATGCTGCCGGGCGTTTCGGGCATCGAACTGTGCCGTCGCCTGCGCATGCGGCCGGAGACGGAACGCCTGCCGATCATCATGCTGACGGCGCGCGGCGAAGAAAGCGAGCGCGTTCGCGGGCTTGCCACCGGCGCAGACGACTATGTGGTCAAGCCTTTCTCGACGCCGGAACTGATGGCCCGCGTCAAGGCGATGCTGCGCCGTGCCCGACCGGAGGTCCTTTCGAGCGTCCTCAAATGCGGCGATATCGAACTCGATCGCGAAACCCATCGCGTTCACCGCAAGAGCCGCGAAGTTCGCCTCGGGCCGACAGAGTTTAGACTTCTGGAATTCCTGATGGCGTCGCCCAGCCGCGTCTTTTCGCGCTCGCAGTTGCTCGACGGCGTCTGGGGCCATGACATCTATGTCGACGAGCGTACCGTCGACGTGCATGTAGGGCGCCTCCGGAAGGCGCTCAACTTTTCCAACATGCAGGATGTCATCCGCACGGTCCGCGGTGCCGGCTACTCGATGGAAGCCTGAGCACCGCGTCTCCTAGCCGGCAGCGTCATGGCAATGACACCGGCCACGACGCAGGCGAGGCCGAGCCAGGCTGTCGAGGCAAGCGTTTCGCCGAGAAACACGACGCCGATGCCAACGCCGATCGGCACCCGCAGATAGGCCTGCGCCGTCGTGCCGACGGAGCCCAGCGTCTGCACCAGCCGGAAATAGATGACGAAGGCGAGCGGCGTCGAAAATACCGCCAGCGCCAATAGGGCGAGCATGGAATCGGTGCTGGGAGTCAGCGTCCAGGGCCGGTCGACCACGAGGCTCACGGGAATGAGGATGGCAGCGCCTGCAGTCAGCGATCCCGCGGCGGGCATCATCGGGTCCAATCCCTTAAAATTCTTGCCGAAGATGGCAGCCGCCGCATAGCAGATCGTCGCCGCCACGATGGCCAGTTGCGCCCAGAGGTTCTCGCCCGAGCCGGCAAGCGCCTCCATGCCGACGATCAGGCATATGCCGACAATGCCTGCCGCAACTCCGAACAGCTTGGTCCCAGAGACGCTCTCATGGCGGGTGATCAGCGCCGTCAACAGAAAGGCGAAGATCGGCGTCGTTGAACTCAAGATGGTGGCAAGGCCCGCATCGGTCGTCTGTTCGGCCCAGGCAATCAGGGTGAAGGGGACAGCGCTGTTGAGGCAGGCCTGAACCGTGAAGAGCGTCCAGGTCTGCCGGTCCGTCGGCAGCTTCAATCCGCGAAGGCGCAGTGCCGCAACGAGAATGAGCCCGGCGACCAGCGTCCTGACGGCGATAAAGGTGACGGGCGAGATCGTCTCCACACCGACCTTGATCAGCGTGTAGGACGCGCCCCAAAGCGTCGCGAGCGTGAGGAGCAGCAACAGATCCGTTGCCATGCTTGTTTTGGTGTCCGCCATTCCAGTTCCTATCCCCATCCATGCAATCTCCGCCCCTCTTAGCGGAACCAGGAAAAGAAATGCTTCGGCGACGGCCGAACCGTTGACCGCTGACGGCAAAGTTTTCCGGTGCTAGAACTGGATCATGTCCAATATGGTTTCAGGAAATACGATTGCGGAAGTTGCAAGCCTGATCGGCGATGCTGCACGCGCCAACATGCTGTCCGCGCTGATGGGCGGCCAGGCCCTGACGGCGGGCGAACTGGCACGCCACGCCGGTGTCACCGCGCAGACCACCAGCGGCCATCTCGGCAAACTGGCGCAGGCGCATCTGATCGCAGTCGAGAAGCAGGGCAGGCACCGCTACTACCGGCTTGCCTCTCCGGAAGTCGCGCACGTGATCCACGCGTTGATGGCAGTCGCCGCGGATGGGCCGAAGCGCCATCATCCTGTCGGCCCGAAAGACGAGGCGTTACGGCTTGCCCGCACCTGTTACGATCACATGGCAGGCCGTCTCGCCATCGCGCTCGCCGACTCCCTGACCGGCAACGGCTATCTGCTGCTCGGCGATGGAGCCGGCCTGATCACCGATGAAGGCCGGCGTTTCTTTTGTGATTTCGGGATCGATCTCGACCAGCTGACCCGTTCGAAACGCCCGCTCTGCCGGACATGCCTGGATTGGAGCGAGCGACGGCCGCATCTGGCGGGACAAATGGGTGCGGCGCTGCTGGACCGCGCACTCGCCGTCGGCTGGATCGGTCGCCGGGAGGAAACCCGGGCCGTGCGTATCACGCGCGCCGGAGAGATCGGGTTTGCCGAGACATTCAGTGTTCCATCGGACTGGCGTATCGCACCGTCCGAAACTCTGATGGTCAGGCGGCTTCCTGGGTCTTCCATTCCGGCAGCGGGAACAGCTTGTCGTAGCCAAGATTGAAGAGATAGGCATAGACCACGTAGAACAGCGCGATCGCGATATCCATTGTCAGCGCATGGAGAAGGGTAATCTGCAGATACCACGCGATAAACGGCATCAGCACGACCAGCAGACCGATTTCGAACAGCACCGCATGAGCAATGCGCAAGGCAGGCGTCTTTAGCGTCGTACCCCGTCGCGCCTGCAGAAAGCGGTCGAAACCCAGATTGTAGAGGTAGTTCCAGCCGGTCGCGACCGTCGCAGACACGACGCCGACAATGCCCATATGTTCGGCCGGCATGTCGAAGACGAAAGCGCCGAGCGGCACCATCATCAGAAGCCCGATGATTTCAAAGCTGATGGCGTGGCGAATACGGTCTCTTATCGAGCGCATGATCTTCCCCTTTAGGTGAGGTTCATGCCGGGTCGTCCCGGCGTTATGCCCATTCAGGGGGAGGTCGTCCTCTCTCGAGGCCGAAATAGGAGCCCAGGGAGTGCGAGGCAAGTTTTTTCAGCGCAAGTCAGCCATGCCGAAAACGCAAAAGGCGGGCCAGAGCCCGCCTTCGATTTTGTTTCCGTAGCCGCCTGGCTTAGGACGCGCGAGCAGCCGGACGACGGCGCTCATGCACGGGCTGGTAGGCAAGCTTCGCGTGATATTTGCAATAGGGCGACGCATCCTGCGCATCGCAACCGCAGAAATGGAAGTCGTCCGTCAGCGGATCGCCAACCGGCCACTTGCATGTGCGCTCGGTGAGATCCGTCAGCGACAGACGGCGCGAGATCGGCACGACGACGCTGCCGGAAGCGGTGTATTTCACCGGTTCGGCGACGTTGACGTCCTGATCTTCCTTGAGTGCGTTTGCACCCACCGTCCGTGCTGCGGGACGGGCTGTGTCGCGTCCGGCAAAGCTCGGCGCGCGCGGAGCTGCGGGCGCTGGGCGCTTAGATGCCGGGCGATTGGCCGACGCCGAACCGCCTGCTTTGGCGCGACCCGGAAGGTTGAGACGGTGCACTTTGCCGATCACGGCATTGCGGCTTACGCCTCCAAGTTGGGCTGCAATCTGGCTGGCGCTGAGACCTTCCGACCATAGTTTTTTAAGTCGCTCGACGCGCTCATCAGTCCAGTTCATGCCGTTCTCCGCCTTTGAACGTTGCTGGCAGACAGAATCCGTTCACCTCTGCGGCGAAATAAATCCGCCGCACCCACGCAATCTATGCTTCGAGGTGACTAGTTCCGCCGCATGCGTTCTAGTAATTGAGGATTAACCTAGTGTGTGGCTGACTCCGTGGCAAGAGTCGCTCGAATCGCCGCGAATCGATTTCGCGGTTTTCCCCAACTTGCTGCCCTCAAGAGTCATTTTTGTCACAGACCGAAATGCCGCAATACAGCATCAGGTTGCATCGCGGCATATGCCCCGAAAGCCCTATAAAACACCAAGTTTTGTTGACATGGAGGCACTTAGCCATGATAGTGCCCGCGCCGCCCGGTGGGCGGCATTTTTGATTTTTCAGGCCGCATTCCCGGTCTCCGGAGAGGTCTGGAGAGGGGGGTCGGAACCTACCCAGAGGAGTGATGTCGCCATGGCTGAAGCCGCACTTTACGACACGTTTGCCCGGGCACCTTTGCGCTTTGATCGAGGCGAGGGCGTATGGCTTGTGACGGAAGGTGGCGAGCGATATCTGGATTTCGGGGCAGGCGTTGCCGTCACCTCCTGCGGTCATTCCAATCCGCATCTGGTAAACGCGCTGAAGTCGCAGGCCGAGAAGGTCTGGCACCTTTCCAACCTCTACGAGATCCCGGAGCAGGAGCGTCTGGCCCGCCGTCTGGTGGATGCCACGTTCGCCGACAAGGTGTTCTTTACCAATTCCGGCGCCGAAGCGCTTGAGACCGCCATCAAGACGGCGCGTCGCTATCATTTCTCCAAGGGCCATCCGGAGAAATTCCACATCATCACCTTCGAGGGTGCTTTCCACGGCCGGACCATCGCGACGATCGCCGCCGGTGGTCAGGAAAAATACATGGAAGGCTTCGGCCCGAAGGCGCCAGGGTTCGATCAGGTCCCATTCGGTGATCTCGATGCCCTCAACGCTGCGATAAACGAAAACACCGGCGCGCTGCTGATCGAGCCGATCCAGGGCGAGGGCGGCGTGCGCGTCGTGGACAAGGAATTCCTGCGCGAGCTGCGTCGCATCTGCGACGACCGGGGTCTGCTGCTGATCCTCGACGAAGTGCAGAGCGGGGTTGGCCGCACCGGCCGGTTCTTCGCCCACGAACTGACAGGCATCACGCCTGATATCATGGCTGTTGCCAAGGGCATCGGCGGCGGCTTCCCGTTCGGCGCCTGCCTTGCGACCGCAGAGGCTGCTTCCGGCATGAAGCCCGGCATTCACGGCACGACCTATGGCGGCAATCCGCTCGGCATGGCCTGCGGCAACGCGGTGCTCGACGTCGTGCTGGCCGATGGCTTCCTTGAAAATGTCCGCGATGTCGCGCTCGTGTTCCGCCAGGGACTGGCAAGCCTGAAGGACCGTTTCCCTGACGTGATCGAAGATATCAGAGGCGAAGGCCTGATGCTCGGCATCAAGGCAAGGGTGCCTGCTGGCGATCTGGTCGTTGCAATGCGCGATGAGAAAATGCTGTCAGTACCTGCTGGCGATAACGTCGTGCGCCTTCTGCCGCCGTTGACGATCACGGCCGAGGAAGCCCGCGAGGGGCTCGCACGGATCGAACGGGCAGCCGAAAAGCTGACCAAGGCAGAACTTAAGAAAACAGCCTGAGCGCGATGAGGGGTGCCGGTGACGGTTCCCCTCGATAGGGGACGATAGCATGGCATCACCAAAGCATTTCCTGGATCTTTCGGCGGTTTCGCCGGAGGACCTCCGCACCATTCTTGACGACGCCAAGAGCCGCAAGCAGGCCTTCAAGGCCGGCAAGGGCGATCAGCCACTCGCCGGCAAGATGCTGGCGATGATCTTCGAAAAGCCGTCCACCCGCACCCGCGTCTCCTTCGATGTCGGCATGCGCCAGCTCGGCGGCGAGACGCTCTTCCTGTCCGGCACGGAAATGCAGCTCGGCCGCGCCGAGACGATCGGCGATACGGCACGTGTCCTGTCGCGCTATGTCGATGCGATCATGATCCGCACCACCGATCACAACCGCATGCGGGAAATGGCCGAGCACGCCACCGTGCCTGTTATCAACGCGCTGACCGACGATACCCATCCCTGCCAGATCATGGCCGACCTGATGACCTTCGAGGAGCATCGCGGTCCTGTCAAAGGCAAGACCATCGCCTGGACGGGTGACGGCAACAACGTGCTGCACTCGCTCGTCGAAGGCTCGGCGCGGTTCGGCTACAAGATGAACATGGCCGTGCCGATGGGCTCCGAGCCGCATGACAAGTTCCTGAACTGGGCGCGCAACAATGGCGGCGAGATCATGCTCTGCCACGACGCCGAACGGGCGGTCACCGGCGCTGATGTCGTCGTCACCGATACGTGGGTGTCGATGAACCAGGAGCACAAGGCGCGCGGCCACAACATCTTCCAGCCCTATCAGGTCAACAAGGCGCTGATGGATCAGGCAAACAAGGACGCGCTCTTCATGCACTGCCTGCCGGCCCATCGCGGCGAGGAAGTCACCGACGAGGTCATCGACGGACCGCAGTCAGTAGTGTTCGACGAGGCGGAAAACCGCCTTCATGCGCAGAAGTCGATCCTAGCCTGGTGCTTCGGCATCGTCTGAGGATCGAAAGCGCTTCCGACTTGAATTCGATGAGAGCCGCCACCATCTGACGGCTTTCAAAGCGCGCCGCCGAACGAGTGCGGCGCTTCAACACGATATCGTCAACGTTCTCAAATCCCCGGCCGGCGGTTCCGCTGCGGCTGGCGCTTGTGTAAAAGCGTTCGAGGAACTGAGAGCGCCGGCGCGAAGGAGTTAACTCATGGCGGAAGCGACTGTTGAACTGAACGAACTCGATTTTGCCGGCGACGACCGCGTCGTGCCCTTCCAGGTGGATGGCCTCGATGTGCGCGGCCGTGCAGTCCAGCTCGGGCCACTCCTCAACGCGATCCTCGCACGGCACGATTATCCGGCACCAGTCGCGCGGCTGCTGGCGGAAGCCGTCGTGCTCACTGCACTGCTGGGCACTTCGCTGAAATTCGAAGGCAAGTTCACCATGCAGACCAAGGGCGACGGCCCGGTCGACCTGCTTGTTGCCGATTTCTCCACGCCGGATGCACTGCGCGCCTATGCCCGCTACGACGAGGATGCGCTGGCCGAAGCCGTCGAGAACGGCAAGATCTCGCCTGCCGAACTGCTCGGCCATGGTTTTCTTGCGCTGACCATCGATCAGGGCCGCGGCATGCAGCCCTATCAGGGCATCGTACCGATGGACGGCTCGTCGCTCGAGGAAATGGCCGGCGTCTATTTCCGCCAGTCCGAACAGATCCCGACCCGGGTTCGCCTTGCCGTCGCCGAACTCATCGACCGCGACGAGGACGGCAACCCGCGCCACAACTGGCGCGCCGGCGGACTTGTCGCCCAGTTCCTTCCGCAGGCGCCTGAGCGCATGCGCCAGCCCGACCTGCACGGCGGCGACGGTGACGAACGCGATGCCGTCGAAGTCGAGGACGATGCCTGGTTAGAGGCGAGCACGCTGGTCGGCACCATCGATACGGACGAGCTGACCGATCCGCAGGTGGCGATCGAACGGCTGCTGTTCCGGCTGTTCCACGAGCGCGGCGTGCGGGTCTATGATCCGCAGACGGTGTTCGACCGCTGCAGCTGCTCGCGCGACAAGATCAAGGGCGTTCTGGACGGGTTCTCTGCGGAAGAAATCCACGCGAGTGTGGAAGATGGAGAAATCGCGGTAACCTGCGAGTTCTGCTCGACCACCTACAAGTTCGTGACGGAGGAATTCGAAAGCGCCTGATCCGCTTTGCGGGTCAGTTCAGAACGCGCACGACGCCTGGTG
Source organism: Rhizobium sp. Leaf321 (assembly GCF_001423215.1). NCBI lineage: Bacteria > Pseudomonadati > Pseudomonadota > Alphaproteobacteria > Hyphomicrobiales > Rhizobiaceae > Rhizobium > Rhizobium sp. Leaf321. Next base: position 375,145 of record NZ_LMOF01000006.1, read on the forward strand.
AATCCAGCGAGAAGGCGGGAATGTCGACTTTGAAAGTCTCGCCTTCGTCCGTCTTCATATCGTAGGTGCCGAACATGACGCCTGATGGCGTGTCGAGCGGGCATCCGGACGAATATTCATAGCTGTCGCCCGGCTCCAGTCGCGGCTGGTCGCCAACGACGCCTGGTCCGTCGACCTCGTCGACGATCCCGTTTTCGTCCGTGATGTTCCAGTAGCGATGCACGAGCGTGACGCTGATCGAGGACTTGTTCTCGATCACGATCCGGTATCCCCAGACATAACGACTGTCCTCGGGGCTCGACTGCTCCTCGAGATAATAGGGCTCGACGGCGACGTCTATGTCTCTGGTGCGGGCGCGGTACATTGGCACCTCAAGATTGCTCATCGTGCCGATATCGTACAGTGGGGGAGAAAGGTCAAGAATTCTCGCGGCTTGCATCTGAGGCAATGTCGCGTTCTTGATGATAGGGATAACTGATATGGTAAACCCGGAGCGTTCCGGGTCTACCCATCGTTCGGCGTAAAGCCGATCAGATCTGCTTCAGCGCCTGCGCGAAATCTTCCAGCAGGTCGTCCGCATCCTCGATGCCGGCCGAAAAGCGCACGGTGCCGGGCGAAATTCCCAGTTCCGTACGGGCCTCGTCGCTGAGGTTCTTGTGCGTCGTCGTTGCCGGATGCGTGATGATGGAGCGGGTGTCGCCGAGATTGTTGGAGATGGTGACCACCTCCATGGCATTCTGCAGCTTGAAGGCCGCTTCCTTGCCGCCCTTCAGCTCGAAGCAGACCAGCGTCGATCCGCCCGTCATCTGCTTGGCGATGATATCGGCCTGCGGATGGTCTTTGCGACCGGGATAGATCACTTTCGCGACCTTGGACTGCTCGGCCAGGAAATCGGCGATCTTTGCCGCATTGGACGTCTGCTGGGCAACACGGATCGGCAGCGTTTCCAGCCCCTTGATCAGTGTCCATGCCGTGAACGGCGACATTGCCGGACCGGTATGGCGATAATAGTCCTGCAGGTGCTCCAGAACCCATTCGCGGTCCGAAAGGATGACGCCGGCAAGGCTCCGGCCCTGGCCGTCGATATGCTTGGTGGCGGAATAGACGACCACATGGGCGCCGAGTTCCAGCGGCCGCTGGAAGAGCGGCGTTGCGAACACGTTGTCGACCACCAGACGGGCGCCGACCTGATTGGCAAGCTTGGCAACGCCGGCAATGTCGATCACTTCCAGCGTCGGGTTTGTCGGGCTTTCCAGGAAAAACACCTTGGTGTTGGGCTTGATCGCCGCTTCCCAGTTGGCAAGGTCGCGACCGTCGACCAGCGTGCATTCGATGCCGTAGCGCGGGGCGAGCGTTTCGACAACCCAGCGGCAGGAACCGAACAGGGCCCGCGCGGCAACGATATGGTCGCCGGCGCGAAGCTGGCACATGAGCGCTGCCGTGATGGCGGCCATGCCGGAGGCGGTGGCGCGGGCTTCTTCTGCACCTTCCAGCGCACACATGCGCTTTTCGAACATGTCGTTGGTGGGGCTGCCGTAGCGGGCATAGATATAGCCGTCGGCCTCGCCCTTGAAACGGGCCTCGGCGGCTTCTGAACTGTCGTAGGCGAAGCCCTGCGTCAGGTAGATGGCTTCCGACATCTCGCCATATTGCGAGCGCAGCGTGCCGCCATGGACGAGCGTGGTGGCAGGGCGCCAGTTCTTGTTCGGGGATTTGCTCATGTGTTCATCACCTTCGTGATACAAAAAAACCGGCCGCAATCGCAGACCGGTTTTCAACCCGGTCTTTTTAGCCACTTGTTTAACGTGGCTGCAAGCCGACCGGCCAAATCACCACGGGATAAAGCTGCCTTACGCCTCGCTTCCGCTTGCGTCAATGGTCCGCATTTGGTTTTGTCGGCCCCAAAATCTGAAAGAGACATGATGGCTCGCGAAACGGGAATTCTGGCGGACCGCGCAATTGCGGCGCTCTTCGAACAAGGACGGCTGAAGTCCGAGAGGGCGCTTGATCAGGACCAGATCCAGCCGGCGAGCCTTGATCTGCGCTTGGGGCAGAAGGCGTTTCGCGTGCGCGCCTCGTTCATGCCGGGGCCGATGAGCCTCGTGTCCGACAAGCTCGAGCGCCTCAGCCTGCACGTCATCGATCTCTCCGAAAGCGCCGTCCTCGAAACCGGCTGCGTCTATATCGTGCCGCTGATGGAAAGCCTCGATCTGCCGGCCGAGATGTCGGCTTCGGCCAATCCGAAAAGCTCCACCGGCCGCCTCGATATCTTTACCCGCGTCATCACCGATCGCGCCCAGGAGTTCGACAAGATCCCTTCAGGCTATCGCGGTCCGCTCTATCTCGAAATTTCCCCGCGCACATTTCCGATCGTCGTGCGCCAGGGCTCGCGCCTGTCGCAGATCCGCTTCCGCGTCGGCAACGCCCTTCTGCAGGAGCCGGAGCTGTTGGCGCTGCATGGAGCCGAAACGCTGGTCGCCGCCGCGCAGCCGAACATTTCCGGCGGCGGCATAGCGCTATCGATCGACCTTGCCGGCGACAACGATGGCCTGATCGGCTACCGCGGCAAGCACCACACGGCCGTCGTCGATGTCGACAAGAAGGCCCAGCATGATCTGTTCGATTTCTGGGAGCCGATCCACAGCCGCGGCCGCAACGAACTGATTCTGGATCCGGATGAATTCTACATCCTCGTCTCGCGCGAGGCCGTCCATGTGCCACCGCTCTACGCGGCCGAAATGACACCGTTCGACCCGCTGGTCGGCGAATTCCGCGTCCATTACGCCGGCTTCTTCGACCCCGGCTTCGGCCACGAGGCCGCCGGCGGCCGCGGCAGCCGCGCAGTCCTAGAGGTGCGCAGCCACGAGGTCCCGTTCATCCTCGAAGACGGCCAGATCGTCGGTCGCCTCGTCTACGAACACATGCTGGAAGAACCCCAGGGCCTCTACGGCTCCGGCCTCGGCTCGAACTATCAGGCGCAGGGCCTCAAACTCTCCAAGCATTTCCGCAGCTAGGACATCCCCGGACGCTTCCACCCCGGCGACCTTGACAGACAAGGCCCATTGTTGGAAACCTTCCCCCGACGCGGGTGTAGCTCAATGGTAGAGCAGCAGCTTCCCAAGCTGAATACGAGGGTTCGATTCCCTTCACCCGCTCCAGCGGATTTAATACCTCAAAGGCAATGGCGTTTCACTGTTATCTGCCGTTGCAGTGGCCCGCTTCGCGGTTCGTGCTCCGGCTATCCTCCGCTGCTGCTGACACGTTCATTGTTTGCGATTATGCAATCGACACCTGCCTTAGTCACAAATGGAGGTGAACGCCGAGCATGTCTCGACGTCCACAATTTTGAGTGAGCGCCTCAGATAACGAAGAAATCCGCGTTGGTGATCGCTAGGCCTGCCGCCAGCTTCGCAAATTGGATGCCGGCAAATGCGCCGCCGTTTCCATCCTGATCGTAAAACACCTTGCCGGTATCGGTTTCATAAATGATTCGATCGGAGGCATCCGCTGCCACGCCCGACGCGCTTTTGACAAAGGCAGTAGCGTTCAGAACGCCGGTAGCGTTGAAGGCCGTGAACACTGCATTCTGTAGTTGCATCGTATCAGCGACAACATTGAAGTCGGTGATGGTGTCGACATTAGTCGCCGCGTTAAGGGCAGTATCGAAGATGAATGTGTCGTTGCCTGAACTACCAGTTAGCCTATCCAATCCGCCGTAACCGTTGATGATGTCATTACCAGCACCCCCATTGATACTGTTTGCTGCTGCGTTGCCGTGAAGGGTGTCTTTAAAATTTGAGCCCGTTAGATTTTCAATCGAGCTGTAGGTGTCGCCCTTGGCTTCTCCGGCGTTGATGGACGAAGTGAGTAAACTGGCAACCACGCCTGACGTTGCCGACGAGTAGGAGGCCCGGTCGGTTCCCGCGCCGCCGCTGAGTGTATCGGCGCCTTCACCGCCATTCAGCGTATCATCGCCATCATCTCCAGATAGCTTGTCGTCTCCACCGTAGCCGTTGAGGATATCCTCGTCGGCGCCTCCATTAAGGGTGTCGGCAAGAGCGCTGCCGTAGAGCTTGTCGCTGCCTCCGCCCGCATCGACTGTGCCGGAGAGGGTTCCGAACTTCGTGTCGAAAATGTCGGCTCCGTCATTCAGGGATACCGTGCCTATGATCTTGCCAGTGTTGACAATCTGATCGATCCCCTCTGAACCTAAATAAGCTTGAGAGAGCGATTTGATCGTTCCGCTATTTTGTACGACCAGCGTTTCGTTGCCGGCATGAAAGAGGCCGGTAAATCTCCCATCGATCATGCCGGTATTGATTACGGTCGATTGTGTGGCCGCGTTAGAGGCCGAAATTACCACTCCACGATAGTTGCTCCAAATCGTACCGCTATTCTCTACGGTAGAGTTGTAACCCCTGATCCAGGCGCCATAACCAGTGTCGCTAAATTGGGCCATATAAGCACTGCTTCCGACGATCAGGTGTAGATCATGGTCGACCGTGCCTTCATCGCCGAGTACGACAGTGTCATAGTTACCAATTAATGTGCCTTGTACGTTGACGTCATGATAACTCCCAGTACCCCTGATCGCGGTTCCGTCAGTAGAACCGACAGTAACGCCCGAAGCGATGAAGGCGTCGTCAAGTGTGGTGAGGTCGGCACGAATACCGGCGCCAGCGGAATTAGTTGCGAATATCTGTAAAGCCATTGTTCCAATCCCCCATTAGAATACAACAATACACTTCAACATACATGAAATGACCTCTTTGCTGCATGGGTAAAATATCGTCGGTGTAAAAAATATTTGCGTGCCTCCAGCTGCCCGTCCCAAAAATGCTACAGATAACCCGTCGCCTACAGACCAGCGCGATATGTGCCCAACGAAGCGTTCAATTGGGTCTCCTGCGTCTTCCCGAAGTTTCCCCAGCTGAAGACGAGGTTCAGCTTCCCTTCGCCTGCTCCAATCCCCTCTCCCGATCAGCTCTCCTTCCGGCGCGGCATGTGGGGTGTCTTGCTCCAGTGGAAGGGCTTTGTCCTGAGTTCCCGTAGCGCCTTCCAGGCGGCGAAGGATGTCATCATCCAGTAGAGCGGCACGGCAACCCAGCGGCGGCCGACGAGGCGCTTTTCGTGGTCGGTCATCGATCCGATGCCGAGGCCGAGGAAGATGAGATAGCTGCCGAGGATATTGGTGAAGTCGATCGCGAACAGGCCGACGACCTCAAGCGGCAGCGTGTCGATCGGCGCCCGCAGCATTGCCGAGAAGCCGACGCCGAGAAAGACGAGGATCAGCGGATGCAGCAGCGATGACAAAAGCATGCCGCCCACCAGCAATTGGATCACGCAGAAAGGCTTGATGCCGATTTCGCCGATCAGCCGCGCCGGGTCGCGCATCAGCACCAGCCAGGTTTGCAGCCAGCCCTTGAACCAGCGGCTTCTCTGCGACGTCCACACCTTGATCGATAAAGGCGCGTCCTCCAGCGTCTGGTGCCGCATCACGTCGGCGGTAAAGCCGAGCCGGTAGAGCCGCATGCCAAGATCGGCGTCTTCCGTCACGTTGTACGGATCCCATCCGCCGGCTGCGATCAGCGCGCTGGTGCGGAAATGGTTGGACGTGCCGCCGAGTGGAAGCGGCATGTTCATTCTCCCGAGCATCGGCAAAAGGCCGCGAAACAGCGCTGCATATTCGAGCGAAAACAACGCGCTCAACCAGCTTTCCCGGGCGTTGGTGATGATCAGTGGTGCCTGCAGGCAGGCAAGTTCGGATGGTGCCGCGCGAAACCGCCGGTACGCCTCGCGGAGTTGTAGCGGGTGCGGCCTGTCCTCGGCGTCGTAGATTGCCGTGAATTCGCCGCGCGCACCTTTCAGCGCATAGGTGAGAGCCTTTGGCTTCGTCCGCGGACCATAGGCCGGCACTTCGACGATCTCGAACTGGGGGCCAGGCTCAAGCGCCTTCAAGGCTTCGATCGTCTGCCGGTCGTCGATTTCGCATACGAACTTGATGTCGAGCAGAGATGCGGGCCAGTCCAGCCGCTTGAGGCTTGCGACCAACTGCTCGGCCATGTCCTCTTCGCGGTAGAGTGCGACCAGAATAGTGTAACGCGGCAGCAGCCCGAACGGTGGAGCGACTGGCACGCGTTCAGGCGCCACCAACGTTTGCCGGATCATCGCCGAAAGCCGAAGACAGAGCGTCGAGAAATAGGTGAGCGACAGGACGATATGCAGCGCAAGCAGCGTATCGATCGGTGCAATCAGCAGGAGACAGGCAAGGGTCGTCAGAAACGACCCACCGTAAAAGCCCTGGTGGCCTGCAAGCACAACGCGGGCCGACAGCAGGGGTCTCTGCTCGAACAGGGTATTCGTGGTCTCGCGGATGCGGCGCGCTGCATCGGCTTTCCAGACGGATTCGCGAATGGCGCTCGGCGTGGTGATGACGAGATCGCGGCCCACAAGCGGCAGGGTCGCAAGCGTTGCCGCAATCTGCGAAAGTCGCGCCGCCTCCGGCACGATGGCGATTTCCTGCGCCTTGTTGCGATGGGCGATCCTCACCATGGTCGGGCGTGTCAGCTGGGCGTCGGTCGAGGGCAGGATAACGACAAGCGCGGGATCGAGCGACGAGACGAAGGGAAGTCGCAGCAGACGGGCGATGGCACCGTAATAGGCGTCTTCCCTCACGTCGCCGCATGCCAGAAGCTCGGCCTCGACCGTCGTCCCGTTTTGCCTGGAGAGGCCAGCCAGCTTGGCGATCAACGGTTTCGAGAAACCGAGGGCCGCAAGCGCTGTCAGCTCGACCTGGATGCCGGGACGAAAGTCGAGCAATTGCCCGGACTCGGTCTCGTCGGTCGGCGGCGCCCCCGTTTCGTCGTGATAGGTCGGCTGCGAAGCATGTTCCTCTGAGCGCATGTTGCTGCTACACCGTCCGCAGACGAACCCCTATTGCCCCACACGGATCATAAAGATGCGATACCTGATTACATCCCTAAAAAGCAGTGGTGTTTTCAAGTTTATGCAGCTTTTGGTGGTGGTGATACACGGACTTCTGTCCGCATCGCAGGCACTTGCGGCCTCCACCGCTCCGCCTTCTACCCCGGCGACCCAGCTTCCGCTGATGTTTGACGCACGAGAACGCGTGGAGCGCCAGGATCTGTCGACAATCCTGCGCGTGCGCATCCTGACGACTGTCGATTTCCCCCCTTTCAATTTCGCAGATCAATCTGGCCGGCTGTCAGGCTTCAACATCGATCTCGCCCGCGAGATTTGCACGGTCCTGAAGATCGAGGCAAAGTGCCAGATTCAGGCCATGCCCTTCGCGGATCTCGAAAAGACCCTGGAAGACGGGGGCGGGGAGGCCGTGATGGCAGCGGTCGCTGCAACTCCGTCGCTGCGGCAGCGCTTTCTTTTTTCCAGGCCCTATCTCGGTATCCCGGCAAGGTTTGCCCGCAACAACGCGGCGACACTGGCTGCGACCACGGTATCGGACCTCAGCGATCGTCCGGTCGGTGTCGTCGCGGGAACGGCGCATGAGGCGATGGTAAGAGCGTTCTTCCCGAAGCTCACGCAAAAGTCGTTCGACAGTTACGAGGACATGCTGGCAGCGCTGAAGGAGAGACAAGTGGATGCGGTCTTTGCCGATGGCCTTCGCCTGCCGTTCTGGGTCGCAAGCGAGGCATCGGAGACCTGTTGCAGCCTGTTCGACGGCCCCTACCTGTCGCAGAAATTTCTAGGCGAGGGCCTGACCATCATGGTCCGCAGAAACGATCCGACCCTTGCCGCCGCCTTTGATCAGGCGCTGGCCGAATTGTCGCGCAACGGCCGCCTGCAGGAACTCTACCTGCGCTATTTCCCGAACGGCCTCTATTGAGACCAAGGAATTTTTTCTCAAGATACGTTGAATGCAACGCGGCTTACTGGCTCGCCCAGATGATCCGTGCCATCCATTCCACATCGGCCGTGTCGAATGAACGGTTCGCGTGTTCGGGGTTGAGCGACAGAAGCTCGATCAGGCGCGCACTCTGGCGCGCCAGAACTTTCGCCATCACCTCGCCCTCGCGGGTTTTCAACACCACGCGGTCGCCACGCCGAACCTGTGCGCCGGGCTCGACGATCAGCACGTCGCCGTCCCGATAGAGCGGCATCATGGAATCGCCCTGGACCTCGAGCGCGTAGACACCGGCTTTTCGAGCAGGATCGACGGGAAACTCCACCACATCCCAGCCCTGTCCGGCAGGAAAACCGCCATCGTCGAAAAAGCCGCCGGAGCCGGCCTGGGCAAAGCCGAGCAGCGGGATCGTGCCGTTCTGGGATGGAAAATTGCCGTCGGGAAGTTGCGACCTGCCCATCGCATGCGGCAGATAGCTCATGAACTGATCGACCGTTGCGCCGGTCGCTTCCAGAACTTTGGCAATCGATTCCGTCGAGGGCCATCGCAGTCGTCCGTCGGGGCCAAGCCGTTTCGACTTGTTGAACGAGGTCGGATCCAGTCCTGCGCGTCGGGCAAGCCCAGACGGCGACAGCTGATGACGCTCAGCCAGCGTGTCGATCGCGATCCATATCGTCTCATGTGACAGCATCGTCGTCCCTGCCCCCGGCACAAGAGGAAACAGCCGTTGCCGCCTTCCGCCTGCCATTGCCGATCAGTCCCGTTGGATGCAAGCGTCAAGGATACCGGCCCTCAAGGCCGCCGCCCGGAGATGAGCGATCTCCGCTTGCTCGTCGCAGAATTTAGCCCAGCAGGGGGATTTCGTAAAGCAGAAAAGGAATAAAATCCTTTGCTGCTATCCTACGCCACCATGGCCATGTTGAGCCGGCCGAGCTTGATGACGGCTTGGGTGCGACTATCGACGTTCAGCTTCAAAAGAATAGCCGAGACATGCGCCTTGATGGTCGCCTCCGAGACGCCCAGCTCGTAGGCGATCTGCTTGTTGAGCAGGCCTTCGCCAAGCATCGACAGAACCCGGTGCTGCTGGGGCGTCAGCGTCCGCAGACGGTCGAGAATGTCTGATCTTGCGGCGTCTTCCTCGCTCTGCGATGTCTCGCCTTTCGGCACCCAGATATCGCCTTCCAGCACGGCCTGTATTCCGGCCCTGATATCGTCAAGCCCGCAGGATTTGGAAATGAAGCCGGAAGCGCCCAGATCGAGCGCCCGCCTGATCGTGCTGCGATCGTCCGTGGCTGAAACGATGATCACCGGTAGCGCCGGAAAGGCCGACCTGAGCGACGTCAGGCCCGCAAATCCGCTCACGCCCGGCATGGCAAGGTCGAGCAGCATGAGATCGGTTTCGGGATTGTCTTGCGCCGCTGTTCTCGCCGCATCGAAGTCGCCCGCTTCGATGATGACAATTTCGTCGGCAACGCCTTGTATCGCCTGTTTCAGCGCGCCGCGGAAAAGCGGATGGTCGTCGGCGATGATGATGTTGAGTGTCTGCATGTCCACGCCCCCTCCCAAAGGCATAGTCGTGCTTTCCCTGTAATACCTAATGTGTAGCGCCGAGTGTGGCGCGACACAAGTCTGCAAAATAGCCTGACTCAGGTCCTGTCCGGTTGCGGCTCGCCGCCAAACTCCCGCACCAACGACATGACGCCGCGCATGAACCGCTCGATGATCGAGAGCGACCGGTCGACAGCATCGTCATCAGGAAAGATCTTGGGGCGATCGGCAAGACGCTGTTCCAGCGCGGTCACGCGTTTTTCGAGCAGATCCAGTTCGTTTTCATAGGCGGCCCGCTCGTCCGGTGCCATGCGGCAGACGAGTTCTCCGTCGGTGTCGTTGCACAGCGACATCGCGCCGGTTTGCGTATCCAGCCGAACGATCCCCTGTTCGGTCCGCTCCAGCTGGAACCGCCGGTCGTCTTGCGCTTGAGCCGGCAGCGAAAGCACCTGCGTCGAGAGCGCAACGGTTACAAAGACTCGTGTCGCAGTGATTCTTTTCATGATCCTTCCTCCTCATTGCACCATGGACAATCAACGCCCTTTGCGGCAAACGGTGCCGATCATAGATCAGAGCCGGACTATGGGAGTTCGTGATGCCCGATATCGTCTACAAGATCGTACCCGATTCACTTTGGCGCAAGGCCAAGGAGACTGGTCGCTTCGAAGGTGCGGAAATCGACCTGCGCGACGGCTACATCCATTTCTCCACCGGGTCCCAGGCGCGCGAAACGGCCAAGCGGCATTTCGCCGGCCTGACGGGCCTGATGCTGGTCGCCGTCAACACGCTGGTTCTGGGCGATGCCCTGAAATTCGAACCCTCGCGCGGCGGCGATCTTTTCCCCCACCTATATGGCTTCCTGCCGTTTTCAGCCGTGCTCTGGGAAATGCCGCTTTTGATCGGCGTTGACGGCCAGCATGCCTTTCCGGAGAAAATGCCATGATCGGAACAGTGATGCGGCCGTTTTCGGCGCTGGCGTCGCGCAGTCTGTTCGTCTTCGATCCGGAAAAAGCTCACGGCCTGTCGGTCGCGGCGCTGAAAAGCGGTGTCGTGCCGGCCTGCAGCCTCAAGGCCGATCCGCGGCTCGCCCAGACGATCGCCGGCATCCGCTTCGAAAACCCGATCGGGCTTGCCGCCGGCTATGACAAGAATGCCGAAGTGCCGGATGCGGTCCTGAAGCTCGGCTTCGGCTTCACCGAAATCGGAACCGTCACGCCGAAGCCGCAGGCCGGCAACGACAAGCCGCGCATTTTCCGGCTGGTCGAGGATCGCGGCATCATCAACCGGCTCGGCTTCAACAACGAGGGCCACGAGGCGGCGTTCCAGCGACTTTCGGCCCGTAGAGGCGCAAGCGGCATCGTGGGCGTCAATATCGGTGCCAACAAGGATGCGCAGGACCGTATCGCCGATTACGTCGCCGGTATCCGCAAATTCTACGGCCTTGCCACCTATTTCACAGCCAATATCTCGTCGCCCAACACGCCCGGCCTGCGCGACCTGCAGGCGCGCGACAGTCTGAAGGCACTGCTCGAGGCAATCCTGTCCGTGCGTGACGAAGAGGCGACCCGCCATGGCCGTTCCGTGCCGATCTTCCTGAAGATCGCGCCGGATCTGACCGAAGAAGGAATGGATGACGTCGCAGCTGAAGCGACGTCCCATGCGCTGGATGGTCTGATCGTTTCCAACACGACACTGGCGCGCGACGGTCTGCGCAACCATACCCAGGCGAAGGAAATGGGCGGCCTTTCAGGTGCGCCGCTGTTTTCACGCTCGACGACCGTGCTTGCCAAGATGCGCCAGCGGGTGGGCAAGGACCTGCCGATCATCGGCGTTGGCGGTGTGGGAAATGCGGCGCAAGCGCTCGAAAAGATCCGCGCCGGAGCCGATCTCGTTCAGGTCTATTCCTGCATGGTCTATGAAGGGCCGGGCCTGCCATCCGCAATCGTCCGCGGCTTGTCGTCTCTGCTTGACCAGGAAAAGGTCACCTCGATCCGCGATCTGCGCGACACGCATCTCGACCAATGGGCGGCCAAAAGCCTCTAGCCGCCGGCTTCGATCAGTTGGAAAGCACCATCGCCCAGTACAGCCGTCCGTCGCTTGCGCGGGCGGCGGCAACGCCGAGGCTCTTGTAGCTGCCCAGCATGTTGCGCAAGTGTTTCGGCGAGTCGATCCAGGCCTGGACCGCGTCGCCGACATCATGCTGGCCAGCCGCAATGTTTTCCGCCGCTGGCAGCGCCACCTCGCTCTTTCGCATCCGGTCGCCGAAATCGTCCCCGAAGCCGATCAGGTGCTTCATTTCCTTGGCCTTCGCCATTCGGACGGCCTGCCGCCCTGCTGCCAGTCGTGCCTGCTTGTCGAGGCCAAGAGACGAAAGGCCCTTTGCCTGGCGCAGCTTGTTGACGAGCGGAAGCGCCGCTTCCGTCTCGTCGACAGAACCCGGCGTCGGTGTCAGGACTGCTGTGGTGGAGCAGCCGGCAAGGAGAAGGCCGGTGCCGGCGAGCGCCAGAAAGGTGCGACGGGAGGGGAGAGACACCATCGACATTCAGCGGCGAATGCTCAGAAGCCGCAGCACGATGAAGACAGGCACCACGATGATCGCGCCGAGAAGGAGATAGTCTCCGACGCGTCCCAGTGCCTGGAAACCGTTGTACCAGAGGTCGAGGAAATAGTAGCGGATGGTGTCGACGATATTGTCCGGCGTGAAGCCGAAAAACGCCAGCACGAAGCCGACGATCAGGCAGACGACGATCAGCTTGACGATCGTGCGGCCGATCGAATCGCCGAGGAACCTGTTCACGCCATCCGCCATCGTCGATCGTCTCCACCGTTGGAAAATTGGTTTGGGATTGCCATAGCCTTGCGGGAACAGTCCCGCAACCTGTCACATAGGCACTCTTCACTAGCCTCTCAAATACAACTTGAGTTTTTTTGTGGCCCGGGTGACAGGAGGGGCAAGGGGAATGGCGAGATGACGCAACTCCACCGTCGCCGTAATGCCCGCCGTAACTCCAGTGAAAGCCGTCACGCCATGAGCGCGATCCAGTTCTCTTCCGGTGACGTCATTGCCGACCGCCGCGCGGATTATGCCCGCATGCTGGCCGAGGGACAGGATTTTCCCGCCGCCGCAGAACTGATGGAGCAGGCACTGGAACTCGTGCCCACCTGGGCCGCCGGATGGTTCAGGCTCGGCGAATACCGCGACAAGGCGGCACTCGCGAATGCAGCCGACGCCTATCGCCGCGCGCTCGAACTGCAGCCGGACGATATCTTCGGCGCCAGCCTGCGGCTCGCGCTGATCGGCGCCGGCGATGTCCCGGACCAGCCGCCCAGCCGCTATGTGGAGGGCCTGTTCGACGACTATGCCGACAGGTTCGATACGTCACTGGTGGAAAAGCTCAACTACTCGGTCCCGCAAAAGCTTGGCACGCTGGTTGCGCCCCATGGGCCGTTTGCGACCGTGGTCGATCTCGGCTGCGGCACCGGCCTGTTCGGCGCCGAGATCCGCGACCGGGCAGGGCGCCTCGAAGGGTTCGACCTGTCCGCCAACATGCTGGCCAAGGCTGCGGAAAAACACCTCTACGATCACTTAGGGCAATCGGATCTCAGCCTTGAGGCAGCACAGTCCGGCCTGTTCGACACGCTTCCGCCGCACCGTGCCGATCTCGTTTCGGCAGCCGATGTGCTGATGTATCTCGGCTCGCTCGAAACGGTCTTCCCACTCGTGACCGAGCTTCTGGCACCGGCCGGTCTGTTCGCCTTCTCGGTGGAAGATGCGGGCGAGGACGAGACGTTTGTGCTCAAGGATTCGCTCCGTTACGCCCATTCGGAAGTCTATATCGGCGGCCTGCTCGCGCATTACGGCTTCGATCTCATCGCCGTCGAGCGGACGACCATTCGCATGGATGCCGGCAAACCCATCCACGGCATACTGTTTCTGTCGCGAAAGACCGGATAAGCCTTCACTTTGTTGTTATTTCGAAAGGCCGTCGGCGGGCGCAGCGATGTCGCTTGATGAAGCTGCTATCGCGGTGCACAATCGCCAAAAATCTAGGGGAATAGCGTGGCCGACGAACAGGTTGCAGCAAGGCGCCGTATGGGTTTCTACAGCCTTGATCCGGCACGCCATACGATGCTGGAAGATGCGCAGGGCCTGTTCATCAGTGCCATGGTTGCAGCCCTAGGTCTTTATCTCCTGAACCAGGTCGGGCTCCTCACCAGCGGCACGGCCGGCGTCGCCTTCCTGCTGCATTATGCGTTCGATATTCCCTTCGGCGTCCTGTTCTTCGTCGTCAATCTGCCGTTCTACTACCTGTCCTTCAAGCGCCTCGGCCTCGGCTTTTCGGTCAAGACCTTCATCGCTATTGCCGGCGTTTCCGTCATTGCCGAGCTGGAGAAGCGCTTTCTGGTGATCCAGTATCTCGATCCATTCTGGGCAGCGCTGCTCGGCGGCATCCTGATCGGCTTCGGCCTTCTGGGCCTTTACCGGCACCGCGCCTCGCTTGGCGGCATCGGCATTCTCGCGATCTATATCCAGGACCGGTTCAAGATCCCGGCAGGCCTCGTTCAGCTTGGCTTCGATCTCTGCGTCATGGCCGCCGCCTTCTTCGTCGTTAGCCCGATGACCGTGGTCTGGTCGCTCCTGAGTGCTGTCGTGCTCAACCTGCTCTTGACCGTCAACCATCGCTCCGATCGCTATATCGCGGTGCGCTGATGGCAAACGTGACCGACAAAAGGAGCCCCGTCGGCCTCTGGACTTCCAGCTCCGAAAAACACTCGCTCATCGAGGATGTGCAGGCGATCCTTGCCGGTTCCATGCTGGCAGCGCTGGGCGTCGTGCTGCTGCAGGCCGCAAACCTTCTGATCGGCGGCACGGCAGGTATCGGCTTCCTGCTGCGCTACTCGGTCGATATCAGTTTCGGTGCCGCTTTCTTCCTGCTCAACCTTCCGTTCTACTGGCTTGCCTACAAGCGGCTCGGTCCGGTCTTCACGGTCAAGACCTTCTCCGCCGTCGCGGTCACGTCGGTGCTCACGGGCGTCCTGCCGAAGGTGATTACCATCAGCGCCATCGATCCGGTCATTGCCGCCCTGTTCGGCGGTCTCCTGATCGGATGCGGCATGCTGATCCTGTTTCGCCATCGCGCCTCGCTCGGCGGTTTCGGCATTCTCGCCCTCTACCTGCAGGACCGTCTCGGCTGGCGGGCCGGCTTCGTGCAGCTCGGGCTTGATTGTGTCGTGCTGGTCCTGTCCTTCCTCGTCGCCAGCCCCTTCGTCATCCTCTGCTCGGTCATCGCCGCGGTGACGCTGAACCTGACGCTTGCGATCAACCACCGCACCGACAGATATATCGTTCGGTAATCCTCTTCATTTTCGCAAGGTTCGTCTTACCTTAGCGGGGTGGATCTCGTCGAAAACCCAACGCCCGGCTCTGATGCTGTCGCTCTGCCCCGCCCGTTCCTCAAATGGTTCGCGGAAAAGGGCTGGTCTCCGCGCGCCCATCAGTTGGAGCTTCTGGCCCGCGCCCAGGCCGGCGAAAACATGCTGCTGATTGCGCCGACCGGTGCCGGCAAGACGCTCGCGGGCTTCATGCCGTCGCTGACCGATCTGGTCATGCGCGGCAAGATCCCGCCGGGCTCGGCGTTTACCGGCATCCACACGCTGTACATCTCGCCGCTGAAGGCCCTGACGGTCGATATCGAACGCAACCTGATGAAGCCGGTCACCGAAATGGGTCTCTCGGTCACCGTCGAGAACCGCACCGGCGACACGCCGCAGTCGAAGCGACAGCGCCAGAAGCTCAATCCGCCCAATATTCTGCTGACCACGCCCGAACAGGTGTCGCTGCTGCTCGCCAACAAGGAGGCGGAGCGGTTCTTCAAGGACCTGAAATACGTCGTCCTTGATGAGCTGCATTCTCTGGTCACCTCCAAGCGCGGCCATCTCCTGTCGCTCGCCCTCGGGCGCCTGCGCCGTCTCGCACCCGGCATGCAGACGATCGGGCTGTCGGCCACCGTGGCCGATCCGATGGATCTCCAGCGCTGGCTGGTGCCGCAGGGCGAACATCCGGCCCCACCCGCCGGCCTCGTTCATGTGACGGGCGGGGCGGCACCCGATATCACCATTCTCGACACGGAAAACCGCATCCCCTGGGGAGGCCATGTTTCGGCCTATGCCATTCCGGATGTCTACCGCGAGATCAAGCGCCATGCGACGACGCTGATCTTCGTCAACACCCGCTTCCAGGCGGAATTCCTGTTCCAGGCGCTGTGGACCATCAACGACGATAATCTTCCGATCGCGCTCCACCACGGCTCGCTCGATGCCGGCCAGCGTCGCAAGGTGGAAGCGGCGATGTCCGAAAACAAGCTGCGCGCCGTCGTTGCGACCTCGACGCTCGACATGGGGATCGACTGGGGCGATATCGATCTCGTCCTCCATATCGGCGCGCCCAAGGGCGCCTCGCGTCTTGCCCAGCGCATCGGCCGCGCCAATCACCGCATGGACGAGCCGTCGAAGGCGATCCTCGTCCCCGGCAACCGGTTCGAGGTGATGGAATGCCAGGCGGCGCTCGATGCCAATTACCTGGGCGCCCAGGATACGCCGCCGGTCGGCGAAGGTGCGCTCGATGTTCTCGCCCAGCACGTCCTCGGCATGGCCTGCGCCGAGCCGTTCGATCCGCTCGAGCTCTATGACGAGATCATCTCGGCCTCGCCCTATGCCGGCCTTTCCTGGGAAATGTTCGAACGGATCGTCGATTTCGTCGCGACCGGCGGTTATGCCCTGCGCGCCTATGAGCGTTACGCCAAGATCCGCAAGACGGAGGAGGGCCGCTGGCGGGTCTCGAATGCGCAGGTGGCGCAGCAATACCGCCTCAACCTCGGCACCATTGTCGAGGCGACCGAGCTCAGTGTCCGCCTCGTCAAGCGCAATGCCAAGGGCGCGGTCGGCCGCGGCGGCATGACGCTCGGCAAGGTGGAAGAGCAGTTCCTGGAACAGCTCGTGCCCGGCGATACGTTTCTGTTTGCCGGCAAGGTGCTGCGGTTTGAAACCATCCGCGAGAACGAATGTCTGGTGTCGAACACCTATTCGACCGATCCGATGATCCCGACCTATGCGGGCGCTAAATTTCCGCTCACCACCTATCTCGCCGATCAGGTGCGCGCCATGCTGGCGGATCCGGAACGCTGGAAGGTTCTGCCGGATCAGGTGCGCGACTGGCTGGCGATCCAGAAGGAACGCTCCATCCTGCCGCGCCGCGACGAGTTGCTGATCGAGACGTTTCCGCGCGGCAAACGCTTCTTCATGATCGCCTACTGCTTCGAAGGTCGGCTCGCACACCAGACGCTTGGCATGCTTCTCACACGCCGGCTGGAGCGCGCCGGCGGCAGGCCGCTCGGCTTTGTCGCCACGGATTATTCGCTCGCCGTCTACGGCCTCAACGACATGGGGGGCATGATCGCGGACGGCAGCCTCAGCCTTTCCGATCTGTTCGACGAAGACATGCTGGGCGATGATCTCGAAACCTGGCTCGCCGAAAGCTATCTTTTGAAACGGACCTTCCGCAATTGCGCCGTGATTTCCGGATTGATCGAGCGGCGTCATCCGGGCAAGGAAAAGACCGGCCGGCAGGTCACGGTCTCGACCGATCTGATCTACGACGTTCTGCGCAGCCACGAGCCCGATCACGTTCTTTTGGAAGCGACACGCCGCGATGCGGCAACGGGGCTTTTGGATATTGGCCGGCTAGGAGATATGCTGGCACGAATCAAAGGGCATATCACCCACCGTGCGCTGGATCGCGTTTCGCCGCTGGCGGTACCGATCATGCTGGAAATCGGCCGTGAAACGGTACCGGGCGAAGCGCAGGACGTGGTGTTGGCAGAGGCCGCAGACGAATTGATCGCCGAGGCGATGGGGTAGGGCTTTATTCGCCACGCATGGCCCGGATAATGCCCGGCCCGGCGGATAAATGACTTTGTTCCGCAAGACAGGAAAGACGGAAAGACATTGCTGCATCGCCTGCGCCTAGCCGCCCAATCCAGCACGGTGACCCCGGTCGCGACCGGTGCGGAAGAGATCGTCGTCCATGGCGTCGCGGCCGTCTGCGATCCGCTCGGCGGCCTCTATCTGCCGGCAACCGGCATGCTCGTCGTTTCCGACCTGCACCTTGAAAAAGGTGCCGCCTTTGCAAGGCGCGGCATGATGCTGCCGCCCTACGATACGATCGCCACCCTCAACATCCTCGCCGCCGTCATTGCCCGCTATGATCCGAAAGTCGTCGTTTCGCTCGGCGATAACTTCCACGATCGCCGCGGCTCCGAATACCTGCCGGCGAACCTCCGCACCATGATTGCAGACATGGCGCGCGGTCGCGACTGGATCTGGATCAACGGAAATCACGATCCGGACGGAACGATCGATCTGCCCGGCACCTGCACCGACGAACTCGTCTATGGCGACCTCGTCTTCCGCCATGAACCGAGCCTGGCCACAGGCCCGAACGGCGTCAAGGGCGAGGTCGCAGGCCATCTCCACCCGTCCGCCACGGTCCGCCGCCGCGAAAAATCCGTCCGCCGTCCGTGCTTTGCCAGTGACGGCCACCGCCTCCTCATGCCCGCCTTCGGTGTTCTCGCCGGCGGCCTCGACCTCAATCACAAGGCGATGCACGGCATATTCGACCGCGAAACCCTGGTCGCCCACCTCCTCGGCCGCGACCGCATCTATTCCGTCCGCTACGGCAATTTGCTGGGCTGATCGCTCCAGGGATTACCCCCCTCCTTCAGCCAACGCAGTGTGTCGGTCCAGAACTCCTCCCTGTGGCGCGCGTGGAACAGGCCGAAATGCCCGATCCGTGAGTGCCCGTAGACCGCGGGCTCCAGCAGAACCTCCGTCCGTTCGGCGCCGTTATAATAGGCAAGGCTGCGGCGAATAGCTGCCACGCTGCCGATGTCGTCGTCCGCAACGGCAATGGCCAGGATGGGTGCCGTGACCGCCGCAAACCGGCGCAGAACCTCGTCGCGCTCGCCGACCGGATGGGTCATCTCCATCCGGGCCCCGCGAAAGCTCCACTCGTTGGCAACGCCCGCCGGCAGGTCTTCGAGCCAGCCGAGCCGCTTGCCCGGGAAATAGCCGAATGCGGCGGTGAGCACCGGCATCACGACATGCCACTTGAAAAACAGCCGGGCGCGGTGCCCCGGCGCATAATCGCGCCAGTAGGCGTATTGCGCGCCTACCGTCAGCATCCGGTCGATCCGTGCCCCGTTCGGAGATAGGCCGGGCAGATAGCCGCCGATACTGTGGCCAACCACCTGCAGCGGTTGATCCGGCCGCCTGTCGTGCATGAACCGAAGCGCTGCGTCGAAATCCTGCTCGCCCCAGTCCCGCCAGCGATAGCCGCAGCCCTTAAGGCTCGCCGGTCGCGACAGTCCGATGCCGCGATAATCGTAGGTCAGCACATCGAAGCCGTGCCTCGTTAGAAACTCTGCATAATAGTGATAGTAGCGGGCAAGGACGCCGGTTGCCGGGTTGATGACGACACTGGCAAGCGGCGGCCCCGATGCCGGCCAGATGTGACCGCCGAGCACCACCCCGTCCTGGCAGGTGATCGTCACCGGTTCACCTATCGGACGTGGTGTGTCCTGCGTCAGCGTCATCCCATTCTCCCTTCGGCGAAGGGAGAATACAGCCCGGTTTTTGGTGCGCAATTGGCCGAAAGGCCAAGGCGGTTGCGCGCCTCTACCGCGCCAGTTTCGCGAACCCCTTGGCAAGGATCGGCCCTGTCGGCCGTCCGGTTGGTGAACCACCCGCCTGTTCCAGCGTGATCTCGTAGAGCTGCGTTTCCTGTGGTCGCGGAAGAGTGGAGCCGCTGAGCTTAGCCGAGTGCGACTGCTCAAGCAGACCCAGCGACATCGGGCCCATCTCGCGGGACGGCAGGGTCCAGACCTGCATCGTCTTGTCTTGCGGCACCGCAAAATCGTTGAGCAGTTTCACGCTTGCCGTGTCGTTGCCGAAGTCTTCGACCACGGCCTGGATTTCGCCGGCCTCGTTGAGGAGCACAGCCACCACCAACGGCTCGTTTACCCGGGTGACGCTCCAGAC
Organism: Rhizobium sp. Leaf321; assembly: GCF_001423215.1. Lineage (NCBI taxonomy): Bacteria > Pseudomonadati > Pseudomonadota > Alphaproteobacteria > Hyphomicrobiales > Rhizobiaceae > Rhizobium > Rhizobium sp. Leaf321. The sequence goes on from NZ_LMOF01000006.1 coordinate 394,667, forward strand.
CAGACCACCGGCAAGGATCAGCGACGCCGCGATTGCGGAGATCGCGGTTGCCCGCCAGCCGGAGCGGCTGTTGTCGTTGCCCGCGAGAGGCAGTCTCGGCGAAACCGAAGCGAGAGACGGGGCAACGGCGCCCGGTTGCTCCGGCAGACGGGAAGAGATCGCGTCCCACAGCGCCGAGGATACCGGAGCCGGCTCGACGCTGGTGTCGAGCGGCAGGAACCGCTCGCGTGCCCTGGCGACTGCTTCGGCAAGGCCGCCGTCGCGCTCGATGGCGGCTTCGACCTCGGCAGCCTCAGCCGCATCGAGAAGACCCAGAACATAGTCGTCGGCGATGGCCGGAAAGTCTCGTTCCTCGATCCTCATGCCATGCACTCCCGCAGCGAGGAAAGTCCGCGCCGGATCCACGATTTTGCCGTTCCAAGCGGAAGCTTGAGGCGTCCGGCGATTTCGCCATGCGTGTAGCCGCCGACATAGGCCATCAGAATGCCGCGTCGCTTGATCTCGTCGAGCGAGCCGAGGCACTCGTGCAGGCGGCTGTTGCGGTCGAGCCTGTGGAAGGAGGCCATGATCTGGTCCAGTTGCTCGCCGTCCTGCAGCGTCTCGAGCCTATCTTCGCCGACCAGATCCTCACGCTTGCCGTCGCGCAACAGATTGAGTGCGCGGTTGCGCACGATCGCGTAGATCCAGCCGCGCGCCGATCCGCGGTCGGGGGAATATTGATGCGCATGCGTCCAGATGCGGATGAAGGCTTCCTGCACCACTTCTTCCGCCAGTTCCCGCCGGCGCACGATCCGCTGCGCGACGGCGACCAGCCGGCCGGCCTCGTGGTCGAAGATGCGGCGCAAGCCCTGACGGTCGCCCGCAGCGCAGGCGGCAAGCGCCCTTTCGAGATCGTGTGTTTGGTCGGTCACAAGGGCCAAGCCGCTCTCTCCCCATGCGCGTTCGCAGGAACGCGAATATTGTCTCTGTGCTGTTGCCACGGCGGGCATGGGCTCGTCCAGTCTCGAAAGGTTTACCGGCTGCAAAGTCGCCTTCGAACTTGAGGACACGCCAAACCGGAAAATGGATGCAGCGAAAAAATATTTTCGTCTGCTGCATCCAAACGTATCCTCCCGTGTGTCTCCCTTCTGAGAGCATCGGAAAGGCCATGCGCCGACATGCTCTCGTCAAAGGTTTCAACGGGAGAACAGACACCATGAAAACCCTTCGCCACGCTCTGATCGCATCCTCGATCCTCGCAGCTTCAGCCGTCACGGGCGCAGTTGCCGCCTCCGCCGCCCCGGTCCTCGGTCTTACCGGCGACAAGACGCTTGTCATGTTCGACACGGCAAAGCCTGAAGTCACCAAGACGATGGAAGTCACCGGCGTCACCAAGCTGGTTGGCATTGATTTCCGCCCGGGCAACAAGACCGTGATCGGCGTCACGCCGGAACACGCGATCGTCTCGATCAATCTCGAAACCGGTGCCGCCACCGAAGTCGCCAAGATGGACAAGATGCTGACCATGTCGGACGCGCCTGTCGTGGTCGATTTCAACCCGATGGCGGACCGCCTGCGCTTCATGACCGGCACCACCAACCACCGCGTCCATCCGGATACGGGCGCCGTCACGGTCGATGGGACGCTTGCCTTCGAAGAGGGCGACATGCACAAGGGCGAGGCCCCGAACATCGTCGCCGCGGCCTATACCAATTCGATCGGCAAGCCCGAGAAGACCGCGATGTACAACATCGATGCCACGATCGGCGCACTGATCCAGCAGACCAAGCCGAACGACGGTACCCTGAAGGCAATCGGCAAGCTCGGTCTCAAGGACAAGCCTGCGACCTACGCCTTCGATATTCAGGGTGAAGACGGCGGCAAGAACACCGCCTATCTCGCAGCCGGAAAGATGCTCTATACGGTCAACCTGGAAACGGGCGCTGCGACCGAAGTCGGTACAATCTCCGGCGTCGAGACTGATGTACGTGACATCGCGGTTCTGCCTGCTATGTAATGCCACCGGCGGGGCGGACCACAGCGGTTCCGCCCCGCCGACTCAAACGATGCGTGCCGCCTAGATCTCGCCCGAGATCTCCCGGCGCCTGCGGTCCAGCTCTTCCGTGTAGCGCCGTAGCGTATGACTTTCCGAAAGCTGACCGATCACCTTGCGCTCGATCTGGTTGTTGACCACGGCCAGCGCTTCCGTCTCCGTCTTGTCGAACATCGCCGCTGCCTGCTTGGCATTCATGCTGCGCAGGAGAACGTCGTTCTTGAAGCGGATGAAATCTGCGAGCTGCGGCTTTTCCTCGCCGCCTTCGGTCGCCGCCGAATAGATATCCGGCGTCAGCACCATGCCGATATATTTTTCGTCCTCACCGACCATGATCACGCGCTGGGTTGATCCAAGCGGAAACTCCTTGCGAAAGTCCTCGAGCGTCATCGAAGCCGGCGCGGTCTTCACGTCGGCGCGCATCAGCTTGTCGACGGTAAGGTTGCGGATCCACCCGACGTCATGGGCACTGCGAATGCTCTCGCCGCGAAGGTGAAAACGCCATGTCGCAAACGAGTAGCCGAACGTGGTGCGCACCACGACGGACGAGGTGATGACGGCGGCAAGCGCCAGCGCCGTGATCGGAAAGTCGCCGGTCACTTCCAGCGCCAGAAAGGTCATGGTCAGAGGCCCGCCGATCACGGCAACGGCCATCGCGCTCATTCCGACCACCGCATAGATGACCGGCGTCAGCGTCGCATTGGCGAAAATGTAGGGTGTCGAATAGGCAAACAGCTTGCCGATCAGCGCACCGAGAAACAGCGAGGCGAAGAACAACCCGCCACGAAAACCGGCGCCGATAGTGATGGCCGAAGCGACGGATTTCAGCAGAAGCAGGCCCAGAACCGCTCCGATCGCCATATTCTGGTTGAGGCTCGCATGCAGCGCGCCGTGGCCGGCCGAAAGCACCTGCGTATCGATCAGCGCCAGCAGGCCCACCGCAAGTCCGCCGATCGCCGGCCGGAAGGCGGACGAGATGGAACTGGCGCGCGCCAGTTCCTCGACCTTGGTGACGCCCTGCATGAGCAGGATGCCGCCGCCCGCGCAAACGATGCCCAGCACCACCGCCGGCAGGTAATCCGCAGGCACGACGGTGCCGATCTTGCCGATATCGATCATGAAAGCGTCGCCGACGAAAAGCCGGGTGACAAAGGTTGCCGCAAGCGCCGCAACGACGACCGGCGCGAGGCTGACGATCGTGTAGGTGCCGATGATCAGCTCGAACGCGTAGAAGGCGCCGGTCAGCGGTGCGTTGAACGCGGATGCGATGGCACCGGCAGCACCACAGCCGACCAGCACGCGCAGATCCGTTCGGCGCAGCTGTACCAATGAGCCGATCTTCGACGCAATGCCGGAGGACAGCTGCGTATAGCCGGCCTCAAGCCCGATCGAGGTGCCGAAGCCGTTGGAGATCAGGTTCTGCACCGCGACGATGATGCTGTCGGTCAGTGACAGGCGACCGCCATGCAGCGCATTGGCCTCAATCGGGTCGACCATCGGCTTTTTACGCCACTTGCGCAGGATCAGGTACAGCAGGCCCATCACGACACCGCCGGCAACCGGCGCCAAAAGCACCGTCGTCGGCTCGAGAAACGCTGCCGAGCTTAAGCGCTCGGTGCTGCCGATCTTGAAGATCAGGACATGCAGCGCGTGCGAGATAAAACTCATCGCGGCGACCGCGAGGCCGGCGAGAACCCCGACAACGCCTGCGATCAGGATCAGGCCGAATTCGCTGCGCCTGATGACTGCGCGCAGTTCGGATGGCCGAAGCAGCGGACGGAGGAGGGACAGGGAAGCCAAAAGGCGTGCGGCGATCCGGCGGAACATGCTGACGCTTTGCATTGGAACTGTATGTTGCGCCCTAACTAGGGCGTGAGGAGAGGATTGGAAACCGTTCCGGCGAATTTGTTAGACGATCAGTCCTTGCGGAAGATGATGCTGGCGCCCCATCCGGTTACGACAGCGATCAGCACGCAGAACAGACCGTAGGCGATCGGACGCTCGTGGGCTGCATCGGTGATCGCCTGCTCCAGGCCGGTCTTGACCACGCGCAACGGCATCTCCCGCTGAAAGATCAGGTCGCCGCTCTTGAACAGATAGGCGTGGACCATGTGCACGCCATCGGGCACGTTGGCTGGAAGCCGCAACGAGGCGCGGAACAGGCTGGACGAGACGAAGCGCACGCCGCTCGTGTCGCGCTGGTAAAGCCCGCTGTTGAGCTTCTGCCGGCGATAGGCCTCGCGGAAATCGCTGATCAGACCGGAATTCGGAATGTAGCCGGTGGGGTTGAGAGGCAGGTGTTCGATGCCGACCCCGATGTTGTTGAAGGACGGCGCCTGGTGATCGAGGTCGTTCAGCTGGCGTGTGCTGGCGATCGAATAGCTCTCCGGCACCTGTTCGAACGTCATCGCCTGAGTGTTCATCCAGATCCCGAGCACGCGTTCCTTGCGCCGCACGGTGGCATAGTCGCGCGGACCTTCAAGCGTCACGACGATATCGTACTGACCGATCGCAAGCAGCAGCTCGTCCGGATTGGTAATGGCCCCGAAGATGGTGAGGTCGGCGCCGCGGAAATCCGAGGTGATGGCAATCTCGCTCGACGATGCTCCGATCTCCAGCCCTTCCTTGATCGGCGAGGCCGTGTCGAACGGCGTCTGGGCCGCGACCTGCGTTGCCAGCGACAATCCGAATGAGAGAAGAAGAAGGAGGGAGAGGATCAGCCTGCGCATCAGTAGGACAGTCCTCCGACGGCCACCGAATAGACGTCGCTCGGCGTTGCGATCAGGCCGATCGCAAGACGGATGCCGACGGCGAGAACCAGCAGCGCCAAAAGCGCGCGCAGCTGTTCGCCGCGCAGCTTCTGGCCGACGCGCACGCCGTACTGGGCGCCGATCACGCCGGCAATCATCAGGATCGTCGCAAGCACGATATCGACGGAGTAGTTCGTCGCCGCCTGAACCATCGTCGTATAGGCGGTGGTGAAGATGATCTGGAACAGCGAGGTGCCGACCACGACATTGGTCGGAATGCGCAGGAGATAGATCATCGCCGGCACCATGATGAAGCCGCCGCCGACGCCCATGATGGAGGTGAGGACGCCGATGACGAAACCGAGCACCAGGATCGGAATGGCGGAGAGATAGATCTTCGACTTCTTGAACCGCATCTTGAAGGGCAGGCGGTGCACCCAGTTGTGCTGGCCCGGGCGTTTCAGCGGAAGCTGCTGGTTGTTCTTTGCCCGCCGCATGGCTCTCAGGCTCTCCTGCAGCATCAGCGCGCCGATCGTCGACAAAAGCACGACATAGAGAAGCGAGATGAACAGGTCGAGCTGGCCGATGCGCCGTAGCCAGGAAAAGATCCACACACCGACCGTCGCGCCGACAAGGCCCCCGGCAAGCAGCACCGTGCCCAGTTTCATATCCAGCGACCCGCGCCGGAAATGGGTGATCGCGCCCGAGATCGAGGAGGCAACGACCTGGTTGGCGCCGGTTGCCACGGCAACGACGGGTGGAATGTTGTAGAAAATGAGAAGCGGCGTGATCAGGAAGCCACCGCCGACGCCGAACATGCCGGACAGAAACCCGACAGCTGCACCCATGCCGAGGATGATGAAGATGTTCACCGAAAGCTCTGCAATCGGCAGGTAGACAGTCACGGCTGAACCTCGACACGTCGAAAAAGACAACGCCGTTGCAGGCGGCACGCATTCAAGATGGCCGTCGCTCTGGCTTTGGGGAACCCTTTCACAGACGCGATGAACCGCGCATGAAGGACACCCCGTCATGCGCTTGGCCTGCCGGGGTGTCAATTCGTGAATCCGCGGGGAAAACAGCAGCTTCAGCGTTTTCCAATGGGCGTGGCCGATAGTCCCCAGCCCGACCGGATTGGTCGTCTTACGGGTTGCTGGCTACTTGTTGCGTGCCAGCAATTCCCGAACCAGTGCGTCGTTGATGCGGCCGGAAGGCTCCTGGCCGATCGAGGACTGGAACGACTTGATTGCGCTTACCGTCTTGGCCCCAAGCTTGCCGTCCGGCCGTCCGGCTTCAAAGCCGTTCTTGTTGAGGATCGCCTGGATGTTGCGGACGGCCTTTTCCATGTCAACAGATGCGGTGGTAAGACGCTTGCCGGCAGCCCATTCATCCGGAACAACAACGGCATTTGCCCGCGGCTCGGGTGTCATCACCTTCCAGAGGTCGACCTTGGCGCGGGCGCTTTCCAGCTGTTCCTTGCGCATGGCATTCGCCACTTCGTCGCGCTTCTGGGCGGCGTCGTTGTCGCCTGCCTTTGCCGCAACGGCAAACCACTTGTAGCTCTCTTCCAGATCCTGCTTCACGCCGTTGCCGCGGGCAAACAGGATGGCAAGGTTGAACTGGCTGTCCGCGACACCGTGGTCGGCGGCCTGGGTGAACCACTTGACGGCCTGGGTGTAGTCAGGCTGGCCCGTGGCACCGGACGCGTAGAGAACGGCGAGGTTGTGCATGGCGCTGGCATTGCCGGCTTCGGCGGCCAGCTGATAGTAGCGAACGGCTTCACCGAGGTTGCGCTCGACGCCCGTTCCCTTTTCGAACATGTTCGCCATGCGGTACTGGGCAGGCGCAAGACCACGGTCGGCGGCAAGCTTGTACCAGGTTGCCGCCTCTGCGAGATCGGTCTTGACGCCACGTCCCTCGGTAAAGCGGGTGGCAATCTCGAACAGCGCGTTGGCATCGCCCGACGATGCGGCGTCGGCAAGCGATTTCGGCTCCAGGCCGACAGGCACGACGATCGGAGCCGGTGCCTCGATTTCGGCGGCAGCCGGCGCTTGTGCCGTGAAGCCGGCGTCTTCTGAAGGTGCCGGAGCAGCTTCGGCGGCCGGACGCATTGAAGCAAGGTCTCCGGCTGCGGGAACCGGATCGATCAGGTGGTTTGTCGCGGCGTCGGGCGCGACCGGAGGCGGCGTCGCTGCCACATCCTGTCCGTCACCATCGCTGGCTGCAGGGCTTTCGGCCGGGGCCTGAGCGGTGTCGACAGGAGCGGGAGCTTCGACTGGTGCGCTCGGAGCCTGCGCAGTCTCTTCCGGCACGGAGACCGGAGCCGGGGCTTCGAGGGCAGCCTGTTCGGGCGCGCTGTCGCTGCTTCCGGTCACGTTCTTGACCACCTGCATCGACATCATCACCAGCAGCACGGCGCCGACGGCCATCAGGATGGGGCGGCGATGCTGCGAAAACTTGGCAAACATGCCGGTCTTTTCGGACGGCGTGCCGGCAACCGACGTGGTCTGCGACTTGGTGGCTGAGCGAACGCTCTTGACTGCGTTGACCTGAGAGGGATCCGTCTCCTGTGCTGCGGCCTTGGCTGCACGACGGGCAGCGGCGATATAGTCAGCGCGGTCCGATTTGTCGGCCGTTCCGGGTTTCTCGCCACTGAAATCGCCGGCGGCCTGGCTGGCACGCACGCGCTCGAGGATCTTTTTGACGTCGGGAGCGCCCGAGCCCGGCTCCAGCAGGTCGTTTTCACGGCCGGCTGGGAGAATGTCGGCTGGATCGATCGAAGGCGTTGGCTCTATGACGGTGCGGGCCGGCTTTTCGCCTGCATCGCGGGTGCCCGACTTGAAACGCTTCGAGAGGCCGGCCAGCAGACCGGGCTTGGCCGGCTCTTCCCGCGCGGCTGCAGGGGGCACGACGACCTCGTCGGTTTCGACGGGCGCATCTGCCAAAGCAACATTGCGGTCCTCGGCGCCGGCAAATTCCATCGCTGGAACGGACAGTTGCGCTGTGGCCGGCATCTTGGGATGGCGAAGCGGCTGGTCGGTCTGGGCTTCGCGATTGGCCGGCGCATCGCGATAGGCGGGCTCGAAACGGGCCGTGGAAATGCTGTCTTCCAGCGTGTCCAGACGATTGGCGATCTGCACCAGCGTTCCGTGCAAGGCCTCGAACGTCTGATGGCTGCGCGTTTCCGTGCCACGGGTCAGCTCTTCAAGATGGCGAAGATCGTCGGCGAGGGCTGAAAGGGCTGCCATGTCGCCGGACGCGACGGCCATGCCGCCGGCCCCGGTATTGCGCGAATAGGCCTCGACGACGGCTTCTGCGGCCTGCCGTGCGGCTTCCAGAATGTACTCGTCGTTGGTCGACATGTAGCTTTCGATTGCCGAGAACCGATGCTCGAAACCATCAGGTAGCGCACTGGCCGAAGATGTCTGCGGCTCGCTGATCAGGCTCGAAAGATGCGCGATCTGGTCTTCCAGGCTACGCAGGGCGTTTTCGTCTCCGCGCGGTGCGCTGGCTGCTTCGTCCAGTCGCATGGCGATGTCGGTCAGCCGGGTTTCCAACCGGTCGAAGGCCCGCTCGTCGGTGGCAGGCGCCGGGCGATATTCGATCTCGTCGATACGACGGGCGAGATCATCCAGCCGCTCGCCCAGCATGTCGTTGATCGAGTTGTGATCAAGACCATCGATCTTGCGCGAGATATCGGCGAGGTGGTCGGAAAGCTCGGTCTGATAGGCGGGCTTCTGCGCCTGCGTCAGCATGACCGAAAGCTGGTCGAGCCGCTCTTCCAGCCGCATGGCGGCCTGTTCGTCGGAGAGTTCCTCGATCCGCGCGGTCAGCGCTTCGATCCGTCCGGACAGCATCTCGCTCGGATCGGCAGCAGCCTGGCTGATCTGATCGACCTGCTCTGCGATAGCGACGATCCGGCCGTCGAGCTTCTGCATGAAAGCCTGGTCGAGCGTGGCTGCAGCCGAAGCACGGCTGCCGGCGGCAACGGCGCGAGTGATTTCGTCGAGACGCTCGTCGAGAATGGTGAACTGCTCGGCAAGCAGTTCGTCGGATGGCTGCATGCGGCTGCCGAGTTGCTCCATCGCGGTCGCGATCGCAATCAGCTTCTGCTCCAGCGCGCGCAGCGCGGGGCTGTCGTTCATGCCGCCAAGCTGGGTCTTGATGTCGTCGATCCGGTAGGCGAGCTGCGAAACCTCGTCGCGCAGAAGCTCTGGCTCAAGCCCGTGGATACGCTCTTCCAGCCCTTGCCAGCGGCTTTCCATGCGCTGCACGGAATCTTCGCGTGCCACGCCATCCATGACCTGGGCCATGACATTGCGCAGTTCCTCGAACTCGGCGCGCAGGGCCTCCGCATCGGGAGAATTGCTGTAGCCCAGCTGACTAATGCTGTCGGCAAGACGGGAGAAATCGCCGCGCAGGTCTTCGGTGCCGCGATGATCTTCGGCAATCGAGCGGATCGAGCGGATTTCGGTTTGCAGTGCGCCCATCTCGCGGGCGACGCCTTCGGCGATGTCCTGCTTCAGTTCGTGACGCAAGCCGACCAGCGCTTCGGCGATTTCGCGCATGGAGGCGCCATCGGTCGCCTGCTGGCGGGTTTCCCGCATTTGCATATCGCGGCTTGCGACGGCACGCTCGAAGCGGCTCGCAGAAACTTCGGTGGTAGTTGCCGCAACCGGTGCAGCCGGACGGCGCTCCTGGCTGGGACGATACGCTTCCGGCGGCGTGATCTTTTCGCGGAGTGGTGATTGGACGGGTTGGCGGACCGGTTCGGCCGCATGCGACTGCTGTGCGCTTGCCATGCGCTCGCGGGCCGATCCCAGCATGCGCTGTCGCTCGCGGATTTCCGCCAGCGGGTCTGCAAAGCGAGGCGCCGCTGGCCTCTGCATCTGCGGGGGCTGCACGGACGCCGGTTTTTCGAGGCGCGGGTCGGAAGCGGGCTGGCGGCGTTCGCGCCCGGCGCCCGACATCAGATCCTCGATTCGGGCCTCCAGGCCCTCGATCGTACGGTTTAGGGCGTCAAGAGAGGAGCGTTCGCCCGGGCGGTTGGGATTCGATCGTGATCCGTTCATGTGCTCGCTCGCTTCCGCGTTTTACCTGCCGACGCTCGGTTTCAGCCTCATCCGCCGCCTATTGGCACCGGTGAATCACATCCATATTAGACATTTCTTACGCAAGGCTTGCCTTATGAAAGAACGACTCATTCGTTGGATGGATTTGACTGACCTCCCGTAGTCCCCACTATTTCCAGAAACGTAGTAAATAAATCGTTAATGTTCGTTAAGATCTTAACCTTTTTGCCACGATTCCGCATGTTTGCCCGGATGACACGGGTTTCCACGATGCTATCACTGTGATGCAGCGCGGCGGGCGCGACTTCCTCGGCAGTGCAGGCGAAAGCACCTATTAGGTGATGCTAACGCCGGGTCAAAATCGGCTCGCGATATGAGCCTCCAACTGTTTGACGTTTACGCGAACGTCAATTAAGTAAGTGCAGGAGACGACGGGCTGCGATGCCCGGGAGGAAGCGTCAGGCTAATCTGGAGGATGGATAACGATGCCCGTCTATAAGGCACCGGTAAACGATACACTTTTCGTTCTGAATGATGTGCTCGGCTTGGAGCGTTACGGCAACCTGCAGGGTTTTGCCGATGCGACGCCCGACATGATCGAGGCGATCATCGGCGAAGCGGCGAAAGTGGCCGAAGAGGCCCTGTTCCCGATCAACCTTTCCGGCGACCGGGAAGGCTGCACCCGCAACGACGACGGCACTGTTTTGGTGCCCAACGGCTTCAAGCAGGCCTATGACCAGTATGTCCAGGGCGGCTGGATCGGCCTGGCCGTACCGGAAGAGTTCGGCGGCCAGGGCCTGCCCTACACACTGCATGCCGCCGTCGGCGAATACATGTCGTCGGCCAACATGTCGCTGATGATGTATCCCGGCCTGACGCAAGGGGCGATCGCCGCCATCCTCGTCCACGGCACGGACGAGCAGAAGGCCACCTATCTGCCCAACATGGTCGGCGGTACTTGGTCAGGCACCATGAACCTCACCGAACCCCATTGCGGCACCGATCTCGGTCTGCTGCGCACCAAGGCGGTGCCGCAGGATGATGGCTCCTACAAAATCTCCGGTCAGAAGATCTTCATCTCCGCCGGTGAACACTCGATGACCGACAATATCGTGCATCTGGTTCTCGCCCGGATCGAGGGCGCGCCTGAAGGCACCAAGGGCATCTCGCTGTTCATCGTGCCGAAGTTCATGGTGGGCGATGACGGTTCGCTCGGAGCCCGCAACGGCGTCAGCTGCGGTGCGCTCGAAGAGAAGATGGGCATCCACGGCAATTCGACCTGCGTGATGAACTACGACGATGCCACGGGCTATCTGATCGGCGCCGAGAACAAGGGTCTCTCGGCCATGTTCGTGATGATGAACGAAGCCCGCCTCGGTGTCGGCCTGCAGGGCCTGTCGATCGCCGAGACCGCCTACCAGAACGCCGTCGCCTATGCCAACGAACGCATCCAGGGCCGTTCGCTTTCTGGCGCTAAAGCGCCGGACAAGAAGGCTGACCCGATCATCGTCCATCCGGATATCCGCCGCTCGCTGATGACCATCAAGGCCTTCAACGAGGCCGGCCGCGCCTTTGTTTTGTGGACGGCGCTGAAATCCGATATCGCCCACCGCTCGCAGGACGAAGCGGAACGCCAGAACGCGGACGATCTCCTCGGGCTTGCAACGCCGATCCTCAAGGGCGTGCTGACCGACAAGGGCTTCGATCACGCGGTCATGGCCCAGCAGGTCTTCGGCGGCCACGGCTATATCGAAGAATGGGGCATGAGCCAGTATGTCCGCGATGCCCGCATCGCGATGATCTACGAAGGCGCCAACGGCATTCAGGCGCTCGATCTGGTTGGCCGCAAGCTGGCGCTTAACGGCGGCCGCGCCGTTATGGCCATGTTCAAGGAAATCGGTGATTTCTGCGAGGAAAACCGCGGCGACGAGGCGATGGTTCTCTACACCAAGGGCCTCAAGAAGGGTCTGAACGACCTGCAGGCCTCGACAATGTGGTTCATGCAGAACGCCATGGCCAAGCCCGACAATGCCGGTGCCGGCTCGACCGACTACATGCACCTGTTCGGCCTCGTCACGCTCGGTTACATGTGGGCGAAGATGGCGAAGGCAGCTCAAACCGCATTGGCCGCCGGGGACCCGCGCGAAGAGTACCTGAAAGCAAAGCTCGTCACGGCGAAGTTCTATATGGAGCGTATCATGCCGGAAACCGCGCTGCGCAAGGTGCGCATCGAGGCCGGCGCAGACACCATGATGGAACTGGCCGCCGAGGCGTTCTGAGGCGTTGGCTACCCCCTCTGGCCTGCCGGCCATCTCCCTCAAAGGGGGGAGAAAATGTGTAGCGACTGCTCGTCCCGATTGAACATCGGCGGCGCGGCGGGATAAGCCCTCCCTCTTGTGGGGAGGGTTTGGGAGGGGTCTTCTCTCCCGCAGTGAAACAAAGGCAATGTAATTTGCCACCAAGGGAGATGACACCATGACCGAAGTCTTCATTTACGATCACGTGCGCACGCCGCGCGGTCGCGGCAAGAAGGACGGCTCGCTGCACGAAGTGCCGGCCGTCCGTCTCGCGGCAAAGACCCTCGAAGCCATCCGTGATCGCAACGGGCTCGATACGGGAACCGTCGACGACATCATCATGGGTTGCGTCGATCCGGTCATGGATAGCGGCGCCGTCATCCCCAAGGCCGCAGCCTTCGAAGCGGGATATTCGACCCGGGCGCCCGGCATGCAGATCTCCCGTTTCTGCGCATCGGGCCTCGACGCCGTCAATTTCGGCGCCGGCAAGATCGCAGCCGGATCCGACGACATCGTCATTGCCGGCGGTGTCGAGTCGATGTCGCGCGTCGGCATGGGCATGTCCGGCGGCGCCTGGTACATGGACCCTTCGGTCAATTTCCCGTCCTACTTCATGCCGCAGGGCGTCTCGGCCGATCTGATCGCGACGAAATACGGGTTCTCCCGCGATGACGTCGATGCCTATGCCGTCGAAAGCCAGAAGCGCGCCGGAAAAGCCTGGGATGCGGGCTATTTCAAGAACTCGGTGATCCCGGTCAAGGATCAGAACGGCCTGACCATTCTCGACCGCGATGAGCATATGCGGCCCACCACCGACATGCAGGCGCTGGCCTCGCTCAATGCCTCGTTCCAGATGCCCGGCGAAATGGGCGGCTTCGAAGCCGTTGGCATTCAGGCGCATCCGGAAATCGAAAAGATCAATTACGTCCACCACGCCGGCAATTCGTCTGGCATCGTCGATGGCGCCGCCGCCGTCCTGATCGGCTCGAAGGCCGGCGGCGAAAGCATGGGCATCAAGCCGCGCGCCCGTATCCGCGCGTTCGCAAACATCGGCTCCGACCCGGCGCTGATGCTGACCGGCCCAGTCGACGTCACCGAAAAGCTGCTGGCCCGCACCGGCATGACGATTGCCGATATCGACCTGTTCGAACTCAACGAGGCCTTTGCCGCCGTCGTGCTGCGCTACATGCAGGCGTTCGACATTTCCCACGACATCATCAACGTCAATGGCGGCGCGATTGCCATGGGGCATCCACTCGGCGCCACCGGCGCGATGATCCTCGGCACCGTTCTCGACGAACTCGAACGCCGCGATCTCAACACCGCACTGGTCACGCTCTGCATCGGTGCCGGCATGGGTACTGCTACCGTGATCGAGAGGGTCTGACCGTGAGCTTCAATACCGGTACAATCGAAGACGAATTTGCGCATGTTGACGACCACTGGTCGCCACGCGTCATTGCCGATCTCAACGGACAGAGCGTGAAGGTCGCGAAGGTCAAGGATCATCTGACCTGGCATTCGCATCGCGACGAGGACGAACTGTTCCTCATCTGGAAGGGCGAACTCACGATCGAATATCGGGACCGGCCGCATGTTCATATGAAGGCAGGCGACTTCCATGTCGTTCCGAAGGGCGTCGAGCACAATCCGGTCGCGGCCGATGAGTGCTGGATACTCTTGTTCGAGCCGTCCGAGACGAAGCACACCGGCGATGTCGTGGTCGAAAAGACCAGGACGTTGGAAACCCAGCGCAGCCATTTGTCGGCCTGATAGGGGAGGAACCCAATGACCTACACCAACTTCACCATCGAAACCGACGCCGACGGCATTGCTGTCGTGACCTGGGACATGCCGGGCAAGTCGATGAACGTCTTTACCGCCGAGGTGTTGGAAGAACTCGACGCGATCCTGAATGCAACGGTCGCGGATGCCGCGATCAAGGGCGTCGTCTTTACCAGCGGCAAATCCTCGTTTTCCGGCGGTGCCGACCTCACCATGATCCGCGGCATGTTCTCCATGCTGCAGGAAGCGACCGCACAGGACCCGGTTACCGCCAAGCAGAAGCTGTTCGAGGTTGCAGGGCAAATGACCTGGCTGTTCCGCGCCATCGAAACCAATGGCAAGCCCTGGGTATCGGCCATCAACGGCACCTGCATGGGCGGCGCTCTCGAGCTGTCGCTGGCCTGCCACGGTCGCGTCGTCGCCAATTCCAAGTCGGTCAAGCTTGCGCTGCCTGAAGTCAAGGTCGGCATCTTTCCGGGCGCCGGCGGCACGCAGCGTGTCTCGCGCCTGACCGATGCCCAGTCCGCCCTGCAAATGATGACAACAGGTCAGACGCTGACGCCGCAACGCGCCAAGGCGATGGGTCTCATGCATCAGGTCGTCGAACCCGATCAGCTCGTGACCGCTGCAAAGCAGATGATCAAGGATGGCTTGAAGCCCGTCGCTCCGTGGGACGAAAAGGGCTTCAAGGCACCCGGCGGCGGTGTCTGGACGCCACAGGCTGCCCAGCTCTTCCCGGCGGCTCCCGCGATCCTGCGCCGCGAGACGGCAGGCAATTATCCGGGCGCGCTCGCCATCCTCAAATGCGTCTATGAGGGGCTTCAGCTGCCCTTCGATACGGCGCTCAAGGTTGAGCAGCGCTATTTCACGCAGATCCTCGGCACCACCGAAGCCTTCTCGATGATCCGTTCGCTGTTCATCTCGATGCAGGAACTGGGCAAGGGCGCCCGTCGTCCGGCAGGCGTTCCAAAAAGCGAATTCAAGAAGGTCGGCGTGGTCGGCGCCGGCTTCATGGGTGCCTCGATTGCCTATGTGACGGCTGCCGCCGGCATCCCCGTCGTGCTGATCGACCAGAGCCAGGAAGCAGCCGACAAGGGCAAGGCCGTCTCCGAAAAGCTGGTATCCGACAGCGTCGCCAAGGGTCGACTGACGAAGGAGGAGGGCGAAAAGCTCCTCTCGCTCGTCACCGCCACGCCGGACTATTCGACACTTGCCGATGCCGATCTCGTCATCGAGGCGGTGTTCGAAGACCGCAAGGTCAAGAAGGCCGTGATCGAAGCGGTCGAAGCCGTCATTCCGGAAACCACGATCTTCGCGTCGAACACCTCCACCCTTCCGATCTCGGGCCTCGCGGAAAACTCCAAGCGTCCGGACCAGTTCGTCGGCGTGCATTTCTTCTCGCCGGTCGAAAAGATGATGCTGACCGAAGTCATCCTGGGCGAAAAGACGGGCGACAGGGCACTTGCCGTGGCGCTGGATTTCGTCGGCAAGATCAAGAAGACGCCCATCGTCGTCAACGACACGAGAGGCTTCTTCGTCAACCGCTGCGTCTTCCGCTATATCAACGAAGCCTATGACATGCTGGCCGAAGGCGTGCCGGCAGCCATGATCGAGAATGCCGCCAAGATGGCCGGCATGCCGGTCGGCCCGCTGTCTCTCAACGACGAAGTGGCCGTCGATCTCAGCCAGAAGATCATGAAGGCCTCGATCGCCGATCTCGGCCCCAACTCGGTCAAGCCGGAACACATGGCGCTGATCGACAACATGGTCGATGTGCTCGATCGCCGCGGCCGCAAGAACGGCAAGGGCTTCTACGACTACCCCGCCAAGCCCGCGAAAAAATCGCTCTGGCCCGGCCTCAAGGATCTCTATCCGCAAAAGCCGGCCCGAGATGTCGACGTTACCGTGCTGAAGCAGCGCTTCCTCGTGACGATCGCACTGGAAGCCGCCCGCACCGTCGAGGAAGGCATCGTCACCGATCCGCGCGAAGCCGATGTCGGCTCCATCCTCGGCTTCGGCTTTGCCCCCTATACGGGTGGCACGCTGTCCTACATCGACGGCATGGGCGTGAAGACCTTCGTCGAACTCGCCGAAAAGCTGGCCGCGCAATATGGCAGCCATTTCAAGCCGACGCAGCTGCTCAAGGACATGGCGGCGAACGGAGAGACCTTCTACGGTCGGTTCGACCCTTATGCGAAAATCGGCCAGGCGGCCTGACGTCGCCGTCAAGCGACCATGAAAAAGGGCGGCTTGGAGCCGCCCTTTTTTGTATGCGAACGATAGTCGTCTTTACCGGATGACCATCTGCTGCGGAACGCTCTGGGCCGCCGGCTTTGGCGACTTCAGGGTCTTCGCAGGTGCCGGCTCCGCCGTGCCGAGCAACTTGTCGCGCTCGCGCCATAGGGCAGGGATCGAGAGAAGGCCGACGGCGGTCAGTGCAATCGCAGTCTTCGTCCACTCGCCGAGTTCCGGCGTACGACCATCGAAGTAGTAGACGAAGTAGACGATCGCGACGTGCCACACGTAGACATAAAGCGAGTGGCGGCCGAGCAGGCGCAGGTACCGCAGGGTGAACACCCAGGTCACGGCAGACGCGATGTTGCGCACCCAGTTTGTCTTGTGCTGCGGACCTGCAACCAGCAGCCAGGTGACAAGAAGACCCATGGCAGCAAAGTTCAGGAGATAGACCGGACCGAAATCGGCGCGGATTTCCATCGATGCGAACTTGCCAATCATGTAGGCCGGCATCAGCTCGTTGGCGGTAATCAGGCGCAGCGGCAGGAAGAACATCACCAGCACCAGCGCCACCTTGGGGATGAACGTGTTGTCTGGCGACAGGATCTTGCCCCAGTTGATCTTACCGGACGAGGTCAACGCACCGAGAACGAGGCCCGAGAAGAACACGATCTGCCAGCCGAACAGGTTGAACGACACGCGGATGCCCTGATCGTCCGAACCCATGATCAGCTCATTGATCGGGATCGTTGCGATCTGATGCAGACCCAGCTGTCCGGCCATCCACATCATGATCGAGGCGGCGACCACGTAGTGCCACTTGTCATCAAGCACCAGCTTGATGAGCATCGGTGCAAACAGCATGTAGACGATATACTGCGGCAGGATGTCCATGAAGGTCGGCTGGTATAGGAAGGTGGCGATCGCAGCGAGACGCAGCGGATCGTCGAAATTGGTGTAGCCAAGCCAGTTGAACCAGACCGAATAGGCCCCCGGCAGCAGCATCTGCGCCACCAGCACGGCGATCACGATGCCCATCGCATAGCGATAGAGCTCGAAGGCACGGCTGTAGATCGCAGTGCGACCGGCGGCATATCCGCCTTTCATCATCTTGCGGGCGTAGACCATGCCGATCATCAGGCCGGACAGGAACACGAAGCCCTGCGCATCCTCGACAAAAGCAAGCTGGTTGTGGTTGATTTTGACCAGGAAGTAGCCACCGGCAAATATCAGGTGGTTGAGAACCATAAATACAAGGAAATATCCCCGCATCCCGTCAATGATCTCGAATCGTTTCATCGGTCGCGGTCTCCGTCTCTACCGGTTCCGATGGCCTCGTGCCTTTCGGTCCGTAAGGCCTCTTCGGGCCGGGAAGTCACGCGCCTAAACGTCGCGACGCGCCGGAGAGTTCCGAGCGACACTCGCTTTGTATCTGACGTTCAGACATTTCAACCGTAAACAGTCTGTGATGACTATTCGATGAACAGCTTTTTAAGCAGTTTGCGTCATTCCGCCGCGAGACGCCGCTGACCGGCGATCTGGGTGAGGTAAGCGCGCAGCGCGGCCGGTCGCACCGGCTTGTGCTGGAGTGAAATGCCGTGTTTCTCGGCCTCGTTGCGCACATCCGCGGACCGATCGGCGGTGATGAGCAGGGCCGGAACATCGGCCTCGTAAGCGGCACGCAGCGACTGAATCGCCGCGATCCCGTCGCCGTCATCGAGATGATAATCGGCGATAATGATATCCGGCGCCGGCTCACCCGAACGGGTGATTTCGTCCAGCGCCGTGATGGACTGCGCTTCCCTGACCGTGCAACCCCAACCCGTAATCAACAGCGCCATCCCCTCCAGAATCTTCGGCTCGTTGTCGATGCACAGAACCCTCAGCCCGGTCAGCGGCTGCGAGCGTTTGCGCCGTTCAGGCCGCTCGGAGGCTTTCGCCGGTCGCGCGACCGATGCGTCGAGCGGCAGATCCACCCTGAAGATGGTTCCGCGACCGGGCCGCGATGCAAGCTGCACGGGGTGGTCGAGCACCCGCGAGATACGGTCGACGATGGAAAGACCAAGGCCGAGACCGGTTGCGGTTTTCGCCCCTTCGTCGAGTCTTGCGAATTCCTTGAACACGGTCTCGAACTGGGCTGCCGGAATGCCGATGCCGGAGTCGTGCACTTCGATCGATACTCGCCCGCCATGCCGCCGCGCGCCGACCAGAACCTTGCCGCTGATTGTGTATTTGATCGCGTTGGACACCAGATTCTGCACCAGCCGGCGCAGGAGATTGGCGTCGGAGCGAACCCTGAGTGAGGTCGGCATCACCACGAAGGTCAGGTTCTTCTCGCGCGCCATCGGCTCATAGTCGGTCGCGATTCGGCGCAACAGGTCGTCGAGGGCGATGGTTTCAAGCTGCGGCTTCATTGCCCCGGTGTCGAGCCGCGAAATATCCAGTACCGCCCCAAGGATCGCCTCAACCGATTCGAGCGCGGAATCGATGTTGCGCACCAGCGGACCGTTGCGGTCGGCAGGCGTCATGCGCTCGACCAGTGCGGATGAGTACAGCCGCGCGGCATTGAGCGGTTGCAGGATATCGTGGCCGGCAGCGGCAAAGAAACGTGTCTTGCCGATATTGGCTTCCTCGGCCTCGGCACGCGCCTGGCCCAGTGCATGGTTGACGCGGGTTAGCTCTGAGGTGCGCTCTGTCACCCGCTGTTCGAGCGTTTCATTCGCCTGTTTCAGCGCCTTTGCCGCCGCAACACGGTCGGAAATATCGGTGAAGGTTGCAACGATGCCGCTATCCGGCATCGGGTTGGTGCGCACTTCGATGATCCGCTCGCCGCTTGCAACGACAAGCGAGAACGACGCATCCAGCGTCTTGAACCGGTTGACCACATCCGCCTGTTCGTCTGCAGGAATGTCACCCCGGTCCGAAAGCATCGCCACGATATCTGAGAGCGGAAATCCGACCTGGCCGACCTGGTCGGGAAGGTCGAGAAGATGGCGAAAACGCCGGTTCCAGATCGTCAGCCGGTCGGCACTGTCGAACACGGCAATTCCCTGGTCCATCTGCGAAAGCGCCGTCTGCAGCATGTCCTGATTATACTGCAGCGCCTCGCTCGCCTGATCGAGCAGGAAGGCGGTGTCGGCACTGGCATCCTCGGCCTTCTGCAGGATCAGCGACAAGACAAGCCGTGCCGAGGAAGAACCGATCGCGCTTCCCAGCAGCTGTTCGGAAAAATGCACCAGTGCCATGTCGGCCGGCTGGTCGTCCTCGAACCGGCGTCCCGCGGTGCGCTCATAATGGGAAAACGAACGCTGCATGCGCTCCTCGCCGAGATAGCGGGCTATCGTCGCCTTGAGGTCTCCCACGCTGACACGGGTCTTCCAGCCGCGGGTCGCGAATTCCGAGCGCAGATGCCGTTTGACGAAAATTCCGGCCTGCAAACGCTCCACGGGCCGTGGATTGCGTGACAGAGAGCCGAGCACGAAAGCCAGCATGTTGAGCGCCAGACTGAAGATCGTCGCGTTGACGAGGGGATCGGTTTCGGGACCGGAGAATATGCCGGTGCCGGGGATCAGGAAATTCAGCACGGCCGCGGCGATGTGGGAATTGTCCGGTCCGCCGAGGCTCGGCACGAACAACAGATAGGCCCAGGCCGCAAACCCGAGGCACATGCCAAGGATTGCGCCTCGGGCATTGGCCCGGCGCCAGATCAGCCCGCCGAACAGCGCGGGTGCCACCTGCGCGATCGCCGCAAACGCCAGAAGGCCGATCGAGGCAAGACCCGACTGGGTGTCCGCCATGCGGTAATAGCCGTAGCCGAGAAGCAGCACGGCGAAGATCGCGAGCCGTCGGATATTGAGAAGTGCACGGGTGAAATCGGCACGACCCCCATGCGCCGAGCGTGCCGCCATCAGCTTGCGGCGCAGGAAGACAGGAATGATGATGTCGTTCGACACCATGATCGACAGTGCGACGGATTCGACGATCACCATCGCGGTTGCGGCGGAAAAGCCGCCGATGAAGGTGATCAGCGTCACGACCGGCAGATTGCCGTGGAGCGGAAGCGTGAGAATGTAGAGGTCGGCATTGCCGGTTCCACCGAACGTGACCAGTCCGGCAATCGCCACCGGTAGGACGAACAGGTTGATCGCGACGAGATAGATCGGCAGCAGAAACGAAGCGACCTTGCGTTCCCGGTCCGTGCGGTTTTCCACGACCGTCACATGGAACTGTCGAGGCAGAAGCAGGATGGCGAAGGCCGAGAGCAGTATCAAAATCAGCCAGCGGCTGAGGGGCGTTTCGTAGGACAGTGCCGAGGTGATCAGGAGGTTGTCGGCAGCCTTGGCCATCAGGTCTGCAGGACCGTCGAACAGCACGAACAGCACCGTCAGCCCAACGGTTGCAAAGGCGAAGACCTTGACGACGGATTCCATCGCCACTGCCAGGATCAGACCGTCCTGATGCTCCGTCGCATCCGTATGGCGTGTGCCGAACATGACGGCGAAACCGGCCATCAGCAGTGTCACGATCAAGGCCAGATCGATGAAATGCAGGTTGCCGCTGCCAATCCCGTAGTCGGAGGGATTGACCATCACGGCGACCGAACTCGACACGGCTTTGAGTTGCAACGCGATATAGGGCACGGAGGCCACCAGCGCGATGATGGCGACGATCATCGCCACGGTCGAATTCTTGCCATAGCGGGCAGCGACGAAGTCGGCGACGGAGGTCAGTTTCTCGGCTTTCGCGAGTTCAACGATGCGTCGGATCAGCGGCATGCCCAATGTCAGCATCAGGATCGGGCCGATATAGATGCCGAGGAATTCAATCCCGCGACGGGAAGCCAGACCCACGCCACCGAAATAGGTCCACGAGGTGCAGTAGATCGCCAGGCTGAGCGCATAGACCACGGGCCGGCCGATCTTCGGCACGCCCACGACGCGGCTTCTCCGGTCGCCATAACTTGCGACCGCAAACAGCAGCAGGATATAGGCGAAAGCGGCGACGATGATCACCCAGCCCGAAAGCATGTCTCCTCCCCGCAATGCCGCGACGCGGATGAGATTAGGTCAAAAGCAAGGGTTTGCAAATCGCCGCGGCATTGGCAAAAAGTCCAATGCCTGGTCATCTTTAAGTCTCTGTCTTTTTCACCTTTTCAGCAAGTGGTGATGCACTATGTTGGGGCGGATCAACAACCCGAGCAGCAGGGGTAATGCTATGTCCGTTGTTTCCGAATTCCGTTCCTTTATCGCCAAGGGCAATGTCGTCGATCTCGCCGTCGGCA
Organism: Rhizobium sp. Leaf321; assembly: GCF_001423215.1. Taxonomy (NCBI): domain Bacteria; kingdom Pseudomonadati; phylum Pseudomonadota; class Alphaproteobacteria; order Hyphomicrobiales; family Rhizobiaceae; genus Rhizobium; species Rhizobium sp. Leaf321. The sequence goes on from NZ_LMOF01000006.1 coordinate 416,119, forward strand.
TCATCATCGGCGGCGCCTTTACCGGCATCGTCACATCACTGGTCAACGATCTCGTCATGCCGGTCGTAGGTGCCGTGACAGGCGGTGGCTTCGACTTTTCCAACTACTTCGTGGCGCTGTCGAGTGCGGTCACAGCGCCCTCGCTGGAAGAAGCCCGCAAGCAGGGCGCGGTCTTCGCCTATGGCAGCTTCATCACGGTCGCGATCAACTTTCTCATCCTCGCCTTCATCATCTTCCTCATGGTCAAGGGCGTGAACAAGCTCCGCGCCATGGAAGAAAAGAAGCCTGCGGACGCCACACCGGCCCCGCCGCCGGCCGATATCCAGTTGCTTTCGGAAATCCGCGACCTTCTGAAGACGGGTAACCCGATCCGGTAACCCAACCGCGTCAACAGATCGGCGATCCATCAAGAAAAACGATCGCCGATCCACGGATTGTCATGGGATTTTCCGAGTTCTCTGCGCTAAACAGAATTAAAGCATAGGGAAATGTTCAGGAACCATGTCGATCATTGCAAGTCTCAGCCCGCGCGCCGTCTCCACTCCCGAAAGCGGTATTGTCGAGATCATCAATCACGCCCGCGCCGGTGGCCGCCGCGACCTGATACCGCTCTGGGCCGGCGAGGGCGATCTGCCAAGCCCGGATTTCATCAATCAGGCGGCATCGAGCGCGCTTCTGGGCGGTGAGACCTTCTATACCTGGCAGCGCGGGATTCCCGAACTGCGACAGGCACTGTCAGACTATTACACGCGTCATTTTTCAAAGACGCTGTCGTCAGAGCATTTCTATGTCACCGGCTCCGGCATGCATGCGATCATGATGGCCGTGCAGGCGATCGCCTCGCCGGGCGATGAACTGATCTACCTCTCGCCGACCTGGCCGAACATCATCTCCGCGATCGAGATTTCCGGCGCTTCCGCCATCGGCCTGCCGCTTGCCTTTACCGGCGGCGGCTGGTCTCTCGATCTCGACACGCTGGACGCTGCGATCACACCAAAGACACGTGGCCTTTTCATCAATACGCCCGCCAACCCGACCGGCTGGACGGCAACGCTTGATGATCTCCGAGACATTCTGACGCTCGCCCGCAAACATGGGATCTGGATCATCGCCGACGAGATCTATGCCCGTTACTACTACGGTGGTGCGGCAAGGGCTCCGTCCTTCCTCGACATCATGGAAGAGGGCGATCGGATCATCTTCGCAAACTCCTTCTCCAAGAATTGGTCGATGACCGGCTGGCGCATGGGCTGGCTGGTGGCCCCGCCGGAAATGGGACAGGTGATCGAAAACCTCATCCAGTATTCCAATTCGGGCGTTGCCCAGTTCATGCAGCGCGGCGCGGTCGTGGCGCTGAACGAAGGCGATGGCTTCGTCAACGAGAACGTGGCCCGCGCCGTCGCCGGCCGCGATATCCTCTGCGATGCGCTGATCGCCACCAACCGCGTGCAGACGCTGAAACCGGATGGCGCGATCTACGCCTTCCTGAAGGTGGATGGCGTAACCGACAGCCGCCTGACGGCAATGGACATCGTCGACAAGATCGGCGTGGCGCTGGCGCCCGGTTCTGCCTTCGGAGAGGGTGGCGAACTGTTTCTGCGGGCCTGTTTTCTGCGCAATTCGGCCCATGTCGAAGAAGCCGCCGGTCGGTTGGCGGACTATATCAAGCGCCTCTAACCCCGCTCCATCACCGCAAAGAGGGCGGTCTGTAAAATTTTATCGATCGCCTGAACGCCGTGTTTTCCGTGTTCCGCGTTAAACCCGGCGGCCCCGCCCGGCGGTAAGGTTTGCTGAAGAGCGGCCGTGTTTCTCTCTGCGAAAGAAAAAAGCAGGGGCGAGAAAATGGCTGTTCTGGTCACGGGTGGTGCAGGGTATATCGGAAGTCACATGGTCTGGGCGCTGCTCGACGCTGGCGAGGATGTCGTCGTGCTCGACCGGCTGTCGACAGGCTTTCGCTGGGCGGTTCCGGACGAGGCGCGCTTCTATCTGGGTGATGTCGGCGATTCCATCATCTTAAAGCAGATCTTTGCTGAAAATGACATCGACGCTATCCTGCATTTCGCAGGCTCGATCGTCGTGCCGCAATCGGTCGCGCATCCGCTGGATTATTACGAGAACAATACCGGCAAGACCCGCTTCCTGGCGGCAGCCGCCGTCGAAGCGGGCATCAAGCATTTTGTCTTCTCTTCCACCGCCGCCGTCTACGGCGATCAGAAGGATGACACGCCGGTTCTGGAAAGCGCGCCGACGCTGCCGAAAAACCCCTACGGTCAATCCAAGCTGATGTCCGAACTGATGCTGCGCGATGCGGCTGCAGCCCATGATTTCCGCTTCGTCGCGCTGCGCTACTTCAACGTCGCCGGTGCTGATCCGCTTGGGCGCACCGGTCTTTCCACGGAAGGTGCGACGCATCTCATCAAGATCGCCTGCGAGGCGGCTCTCGGCAAGCGCCGCGGCGTCGATGTCTATGGCACCGATTATCCGACAGCCGATGGTACCGGTGTGCGCGACTACATCCATGTGACCGATCTGGTCGAAGCGCACTTGAAGGCACTGAGCTATCTGCGTCGTGGCGGCGAACCGCTGATTGCCAATTGCGGTTATGGGCGCGGCTATTCGGTGCTGGAAGTGCTCGAAGCGGTCAAGAAAGCCGGAGCCCGCGGGTTCGACATCAACTACGGCCCGCGTCGCCCGGGCGATGCAGCAAGCGTCGTCGCCAATGCGACGCTCGCCCGGCGCCTTCTTGAATGGACCCCGCGCCACGACGATCTCGACCTGATCGTCGAAACCGCAATCCGCTGGGAACGGGAACTGGGCGATCGCCGTCCGGAAAGCATCCGTGCAATCCGCACCCGGCTCGCGTCGGCGAGCTTCTGAGCGCAAGCAAGATGCAGTGATGCAGCCGCATTGCTGATACGTGAGAATGCGCATGGTCGAATGGCGTGCAGGGGATTAAAAGCGGGATCCTGGAACAACCTGATCCTGCGGAAACTGACCATGCGCCTCTTGTCCACCGCCGCTATCCTCCTTTGCTGTCTTGCGCCTTTGGCGAAAGCAGACACTCTGGCGGTTCAGAAACTGGTCGAGCCGCGTCTGACGGTGGCGCCTGCGGGAAATGCGAAACACATCCGTGTTGCCCTTACCTTCGATGCCTGCATGGGCAAGGCCGACGAGCGTATTTTGACCACGCTGGTTCGTGAAAGAATTCCCGCAACGATCTTCGTCACGTCACGGTGGCTGAAGCACAATCCGGAAACCGTCGCTGTTCTGCGTGAAAACAGCGATCTCTTCGAGCTGGAAAATCACGGCGAGAACCACATTCCCGCAGTCGATATTCCGGTCGCGATCTATGGCATACCGGCCGCAGGCTCGCCTGAAGCTGTCGGCCGCGAGGTGGGACGAGGGGCCGACGCCATGCTTGCAGCCGGTCTTCCTAGACCGCACTGGTTCCGCGGCGCGACGGCAAAATATGATCTCTCGGCCATCCGGGAGATCCGGGCCATGGGTTTCAAGATCGCCGGCTATTCGCTGAACGGCGATGATGGCTCGCTCCTCGGCGCCGCGGCTGCCGAAAAGCGGATTGCTGCTGCCAAGGATGGCGATGTGGTGATTTCACACATCAACCAGCCGACTCATGCCGCCGGCGAGGGGGTCGCTCGTGCACTGGTTGATCTGAAAAACAGAGGCGCAGAATTCGTTCGCCTCTCTGATTTCGAGGCCTCAGGCGACCATGAGACGACCGCCAAGCTGCCTGGATTGTTTTGAGGTGGATCGGGATCAGCCTCAAAAGTAGGGCTCGGAAATTGCTAGTTCCTCCGAATTCGATGTGAAAGCAACGAAGAGAGCGTGAGCATCTCGATTACTTAATTAAGCTTAAATTTTCTTGCAATTTTTATGCTGCACTGCATTATTGTCTCCGTTCAAGGAGTGCGATTATGCAAGCAGAGCTAAACTCATCTCTCTTCGATGCTGCTGCTTATGATGAAGGTGCAGAGCGTCTCCGGCTGTTCATGAAAAACGGGCAAATTCGCGAATTCGAGACGGTACCCGTGCAGGTGTTCCAGCAATTGGCAGGGTCCCGGTCGCCAGGACAGTATTACATCGAAAACATACGTTCCAAGTTCCCGATGTTCGGTTGATCGCCGAAACGGCGTCGCGCGGCGGTCGCGAACGGCCTGAGCTATCTCGCTGACGCGGATCGCCGGTGTTTAAAGGGTAGAGCTCCCTCATAATAACACGTGCACATTGTTTTAGTATTCGCTAAGTAATGGCTGTTATTGTCGTCGCCACTGATGTCGGCAGAGCAAGCCATGGAAAACAAACGCATCTGGACGAACAACGAACTGGACGACCTCCTGCGCCAGTTGAATGTTGCTTTGGAGGCTTCCGGTATCGGCATCTGGCAGCACAATCTGCGCAAGAACCAGACCCGGTGGGATGAGCAGCTACAGGAACTCTACGGTGTCCCGAAGGGTCCGACGGATGTGGTGTGGCTCGAATGCGTCCACCCAGACGACCGAGATGCCGCCAATGCGCACTTCGAAAAGGCAATCGAAAACCGCGAAGACTATGCGTCACAGTTCAGGATCATCCGCCAGGATGGCTCCATTCGCCACCTTCGCTCACGCGCAAAGTTCTTCATCGACGGGAATGGCGAGCCATGCTTCGTCGGCGCGGAATGGGATGTCACCGACGATGTGATGCGAAGCCATCAACTGGCGGAAGAGCGGGAAGCCGCAGACCAGAGCCGCGCCGAAGCGCGCTATGCTGCTGACCACGACCACCTGACCGGACTTCTCAACCGCCGCAGCTTCGACGCGATATGTGCCAGCCTTGCAAAACGGGGTGAGCTGGACTTCGTGTCGCTGTGCCATCTCGACGTCGATAACTTTAAGGAAATCAACGACCGATATGGCCACGCCTGTGGAGATGTGGTCATCGCCCATGTCGCGTCGATCCTGAAGCAGGCAAGCCGCCCGGGAGATATCGTGGCGCGGCTGGGGGGTGACGAATTCGCCATCGTTTCGATGGACCGCGGCCTCAACGCGATGGAGAAGATCGTCGCCGAAATCCGCGCCGAGCTACAGTCACCCGTTCTTCTCAACGGCAAGAATGTCGTTGTCACCTGTTCGATGGGCGTGGCGCAAACCTCGGCGTCGGATGTCACCGGACTGCTCGCCTGTTCCGATCTCGCGCTCTATGAGGCCAAGAGAAACGGACGCAACCGCGCCGAATGGTTCTCGCCCGCCATGGCAGCCGCATCGATCGCCGAAAAACACATCCTCTACGAGCTGCGCAGCGCCATCACCAACGGCAATTTCGTGCCGTTCTACCAGGTACAGGTCGATGCCCGGACCCGCGCTATCAAGGGCCTCGAAGCGCTGGTGCGGTGGAAACATGGAGAAGAGCTGAAACCGCCCGGCGCATTTCTGCCGACGGCGGTGACGAACGGGTTGATCGACGAAATCGACGAAATCATGCTGCGCCTCGTCCTTGCCGACTTGAGGCGATGGCAAGCCGAGGGATTTGCTCTGCCGCGCGTGTCCGTCAACATGTCGGCCTCCCGCCTCTCCGATCCTGATTTGGAGGAAAAGCTCAAGCGTCTCGATATCCCGGCAGGCCAGGTGAGTTTCGAACTGGTCGAGACGATCTTCCTCGATGAGCTCACACCGGAGATCAGAGCCAATATCGATGCCATCCGGTCGCTTGGGATTGAAATCGAGATCGACGATCTCGGTTCGGGCCATGCCTCACTGCTCGGGTTGATCAAGCTTCGCCCGGACCGCGTCAAGATCGATCGGCAGCTCATCCTGCCCATGCTGGATGGCCTGCCCCAGCAGCGCCTGGTCGCCGCACTGGTCGATATCGCCCGGACGCTGGACATGGAAGTCGTCGCCGAGGGCGTCGAAACGCTCGGCCATGCGGACGTGTTGGCAAGTCTTGGCGTTGACCTGTTGCAAGGTTTTGCCTTTGGCCGGCCGGAGCCGGCACATGTCGTCGAGAAGCGCTTGGAGAAGCGCCATACGACGGCGCCGACCGGTTCGCGCGCGTCTTCGGCAAGGCGTCGCTGATATCCGAGCCGTTTTAACTACCGTAAATAATTTTCTCGTATTCCCCCGAGGTGCTGGAAATTCGCATCCAGGCAGTGCTAGATTCACGGTCGGTGAAAATAAATTACGGAGAGCATCGTGAGTCACAAGAAAATCGAACGTCTCGCTGCGGCCGACGCACAGGCGGGCGGCCAGCGACGTCCATTCGCCAAGGCCGTGCGCGCCGGCGATTTCGTCTATGTGTCCGGCCAGGTGCCGACGGTGGATGGCGAAGTGGTGACCGGTGGCATCGTGGCCCAGACCGAACGGGTCGTTGCGAACATCAAGGACGTGCTTGCGCTTGCGGGCTGCACGCTGGCCGATGTCGTGAAGGTCAATGTCTGGCTCGACGATGCCCGTGACTTCTCCAGCTTCAACGCCGTGTTCCAGAAGCATTTCATCGATCATCCACCGGCACGCTCGACGGTACAGTCGCCGCTGATGGTCGATGCCAAGGTCGAGATGGACGTGATCGCCTACAAGCCGATCGACTGATTGTGTCAATGACGACCGTCAGTCTCCGAGAAGCTGGCGGTCGTCGCCGTCGCGGTTGCGCACCAGTTCTTCCTTGATGCTGCGCAGCGCCTTCAGGGCGATGTTGCGGTCGGCGTAGGCGACCATGTTGGCGAGGATGTCGATCGCGGCGAGATAGGCAAAGCGGGTCGAGGTGGGGCGGAAGATGTTCTTGCCCTCCTGCATGTCGATGGCGATCGTCAGGTCGGCCGCATCGGAGACAGGCGAACCCCGCTGCGTCATCACGATGGTGGGAATGCCGTGTTGGCGGAGCAGCTTGAGGCATTGGACGAGGCCCATGTCGCGGCCGGTATAGGACGACCCGAACACGACCGTGCCGGGCTGGGCTGCTGCCGAGATCATCAGGTTCATGTTGTGGTCGTTCGATGCATTGATGCGGCAGCCGAGACGAAAGAGGCGATTGTGCAGCTCGTTGACGACCATCGCGGAATTGCCGCTGGCACCGAATGCCTGGATGAAGTCGGCACCGCGCAGCATCTGCGCGGCTTTCTCGATTGCGCCAAGGTCGAGCTGCCGATGCAAATCGAAAAGCGCGTTCTGGGCTTTCGAGATGATGTCCTGGGCAACCTCTTCCACCGTCGCGGTCGGCGCTTCCGGTTTCAGATAGCGCAAACCGACATAGGCCATCTTGGCCAGCTGCACCTTGAAATCGGAATAGCCCTGGCAGCCCAGCCGGCGGCAGAACCTTGTCACGGTCGGCGGCGAAACCCCGGCACGCTCGGCCAGATCGCTGATCGAGGAATTGACCACGAAATCGACATTGGCGAGCGCAAACTGCGCCAGTTTCGTCTCCAGGCTCGAGAGCCTGCCGTCTTCGTCGGAAAGCGCGTGAAACAGATCCATCAGGTACTTTCCTCGAAGATTGGCGCAGACACGAAGCACGTCACGATCGTGAAAATGAATTTCACCAGTTCTTGCCCTGATAGCACAAAGCGGGCAAGCATCAACGAAACCAGCCATGCCCACAGAGGTTTACATCATGAACTATCCCTGGCCTGAACCCGGCACGCCGCTCGATCAGATCGCAACGCCGATGCCCGTGATCGACGAGGATCGGCTCGCCGCCAATATTGAGAGGGTGCAGGCTTACTGCGATACGCAGGGCAAGGCGTTCCGGCCGCATATCAAGACCCACAAGATCGCAGCCGTCGCCCGCCAGCAGATCGAAGCCGGCGCCGTCGGCCTCAACTGCCAGAAGGTCACCGAAGCCGAAGTGTTCGCCGATGCCGGTTTCGACGATATCCTGATCACCTACAACATTCTCGGGCCGGTAAAACTCGCGCGGCTGAAGGCGCTGAATGCGCGCGTGGCAAAGCTTGCGGTCGTTGCAGATAGTGAAACGACCGTGTCGGGCCTGTCTTCAACGTTCGATGCCGATCGCCCGCTGACCGTCCTGATCGAATGCGATACGGGCGCAAAACGCTGCGGCGTGCAGACGCCGGAACAGGCGGTGGCTCTCGCTGAGAAGATTGCGGCGGCGCCCGGCCTGCGCTTCGGTGGCATCATGACCTACCCGGCCATCGGTGGCGCAGAGGCCGTCGAGGAGTTCATGGCGACCACCATGTCGCTTCTGTCGGGAAAGGGCATCGAATGCCCGGTGCGGTCCAGCGGCGGTTCGCCGGATCTCTTTTCGGCACATCTGGTGCCCTCCGCCACCGAACATCGGGCGGGAACCTATGTCTATAACGACCGCAGCATGGTGCGCGCCGGTCACTGCACGCCCGATGATCTCGCCATGCATATCCTGGCAACGGTCGTTTCGAAGCCGGCGCCCGACCGGGCGGTGCTCGATTGCGGCTCGAAGGCACTGACATCCGATTTGCTCGGGTTTTCCGACTACGGCTCACTCGTCGGCTTCGAGGGCGCGCGGATCGTATCGCTGTCCGAAGAACATGCGGTGGTCGATCTCTCGGGCTGTGCAGTGCCGTTTGCGGAGATCGGCCAGATCGTGAAGGTCGTGCCGAACCACACCTGCGTCGTCACCAACCTGTTCGACCGGATGGTGTTTCACCGGAACGGCATCGTGACGAGGGTCGAAAACGTCGATGCGCGCGGCACCGTCTGGTAACCGCCGGATCGATCGTTACGGACCGAATGAAAATGGGGCGCCTGTTTCGGGCGCCCTTTTTCATGTTCGGAGCGCGAAATGCGGTGGAGGTGAAAATTTCCCCGAATTTAGACTTATAGAAAATAAATTACACAAATTGGTGCATATTCTGGAAATTCGTTGACTTCAGCTGGGTTTGACGCATTATGAAGAAAATAAATTACACCAAAATGGTGAGCGGGCGAACTGAACGAGAAACGGGACTGAGGTTTTCCGGAGCATGGCGTGCCTGCTCCGGCGATCGACAAAATTCATGCAATAGGGGTGCTGGCGCTCGGTGACCATGACGGGAGCCTGATGCCGTCGGACCTGTCCGGATAAGACATATGCGCATCTTCACCGCCTCGCTGGCGACCGAGACCAACACATTCTCTCCCGTCCCGACGGATATGAACGCCTTCAAGGCGGCGTTCTTCGCCGGTCCGGGCGAGCATCCGGATACGCCGACGCTGTGCTCGTCCGTCGTGCCAATTCTGCGCCGCCGAGGCCGGGCCGAAGGTTTTACCGTGATCGAGGGCACGTCCTGCTGGGCAGAGCCCGCGGGCCTGATCCAGCGCCAGACCTATGAAGCGCTGCGCGACCTGATCCTTTCCGAACTGACGGAAGCGCTTCCCGTCGATGGCGTCGTGCTCGGTCTTCACGGCGCGATGGCCGCGCAGGGCTATGACGATCCCGAAGGTGATTTTCTGGCCCGTGTCCGACAGATCGTCGGCCCGGATGTTCTGGTTGCCGCCGAATTCGATCCGCACAGTCACCTGACGGCGCTGCGTGTCGCCAATCTCGATATCATGGCTGCCTTCCTCGAATTCCCCCATACGGATTTCGAACAGCGCGGCGAACACGTGGTCGAGCTGGCGCTGCAGGCCTTGAAGGGCAAGATCAAGCCGGTCATCTCCACATTCGACTGCCGGATGATCACGATCTTCCCGACCAGCCGCGAGCCGATGCGCTCCTTCGTCGATCGCATGCAAGCGATGGAAGGCAAGGACGGCATTCTGTCTGCCTCGGTCATCCACGGCTTCATGGCCGGCGACCTGCCCGACATGGGCACCCGCATCGTCGTCGTGACCGACAACGACAAGGCCAAGGGCGATGCGCTGGCGGCCTCTCTCGGTCGCGAGCTCTACAGCCTGCGCCGGCAGACTGCGATGCCCATGCTCGATACCGAAGCGGGCCTCGACAAGGCCGTGTCGATCCGCGCCTCGCATCCCGGATTGCCGGTGACGATCGCCGATGTCTGGGACAATCCCGGCGGCGGCGTGGCTGGCGACGCGACCTTCATCCTGCGCCGGATGATGGAGCGCGGCATGGACGATTTCGCGGTTGCAACCATCTGGGATCCGATTGCCGTCACCTTCTGCCAGGCGGCGGGAGAGGGCGCCGAACTCAGCCTGCGGATCGGCGGTAAATCCGGTCCGGAAGGCGGTGAACCGCTCGATCTGCGCGTCACGGTTCAAAGCGTGTTCGATGCGGGCTGGCAGAGCTTTCGCAACAGCCGCGTTACGCTGGGCAGCACCGCCGTCGTGCGTCCGGTCGGCACCCGTATCGATATCGTGCTGATCACCAGCCGCACCCAGACCTACCAGCCGGATATCTTTGCCAATCAGGGCATCGAATTTGGGGCCAAATCCTATCTGCTCGTCAAGTCGACCAACCATTTTCACGCGGGCTTCCAGCCGGTCTCGTCTGAGATCGTCTATATCGCCGCGCCGACCTGTTACCCGACCAATCCCGCAACGACGCCGTATCGCAAAGCGAGCCTCGAAATATGGCCGCGCGTCGCCGATCCGCTGGGACTGGATGCCTGAATTTTCGACCGGACAGGAAAGCCGGCCGGGATTTGACCACTGAAGACAACAAGGGGATGACAATGAAAAAGAGTGCACTTGTTCTCATGACGCTGGCGGCTTTGGCCGGCACCAGCAGCCTCGCGCTGACACAGGCGAATGCCCAGGCAGGCGACGGCGTGCTGACGGTTGCAACGATCGGCGAGCCGCCGTCGCTCGACGTGATGCAGACGCCGACCGATATCGTGCTGACGATCGACCAGCACATTTTCGAAACGCTCTACACCTACGACGCCGAGTGGAAGTCCGTACCGCTTCTGGCCGCCGCCATGCCGACGCTTTCGGAAGATGGCCTCACCTACAAGATCCCGCTGCGCGAAGGCGTGAAGTTTCACGATAGCAGCGATTTCGATGCCAAGGACGTCACCGCCTCGCTGAAGCGCTGGATGACGATCAATTCCAAGGGCAAGCAGGTTGCCGGCGTCGTCGAAAGCATCGCGGAAGATGGCGACCATGCCGTCGTCATCAAGCTGAAGTCGCGCTATGCGCCGCTGCTCGCGACCCTGTCGCAGGCGTCGGTCATCCTGCCGTCCGAAAAGATCGCCGATACGCTGACCGAATTCGTCGGCACGGGTCCCTATTCGCTGAAGGAACGCAAGCCCGACCAGTATACCCAGCTCGTCCGTTTCGACGGCTACAAGTCGCCCGAGGGTGAGCCGAGCAACTATGCCGGCAAGCGCGAGGCGATCGCCAAGGAAATCCGTTTCGTGCCGGTTCCAGACGCCAATACCCGCGTCGAAGGCCTCATCTCCGGCCAGTTCGATTTCGCCGACTCGCTGCCGGTCAGCGCCTATGAGCGCGTCGAAAAGAGCAGCAATGCCAAGCCCGTCATCTTCAAGAATGCCGGCTGGGCATCGATGAACATGAACATGAAGGAAGGCCTTCTGGTTAAGAAGGAACTCCGTCAGGCCGTTCAGGCAGCGCTCAATGCTTCCGACATGATGCTCGCCGCTTTCTCCGACGACCGCTTCTTCAGCGTCGATGCCTCGATCTTCCCGGAAGGCTCCGTCTGGCACACCGAAGCGGGCGTTGCCCGTTATGGCGAAGGCGATCCGGAAGCGGCGGCCAAGCTGCTCAAGGCTGCCGGTTACGATGGCCAGCCGCTGCGCCTGATGACCAGCCGCCAGTACGAATTCCACTACAAGATCGGCGAAGTCGCCAAGGCCTATCTGGAAGCTGCAGGCTTCAAGGTCGATCTGCAGGTGGTCGACTGGGCGACGCTGACGACCCGTCGCGCCGACGCCAAGCAGTGGGACATCTTCATCACCCACTCCAACTTCCCGGGCGATCCGACGACGATCAACACGATCACCGACACCTATCCGGGCTGGTACGTGTCCGACCAGAAGACCAAGGCCGTCGCGACCTACATGGACGCCACCACCGACGACGCCAAGAAGACGGCCTGGGACGCCATCCAGACGGTCATCTACGACGATGCGCCGCTCTACAAGGTCGGCAACTTCAATGGTGTTTCGGGTCTCGCCAACGGAGTTTCCGGCTATGAGCCGACCTACTGGCCGCATTTCTGGAACGTGAGCCCGAAGAAGTAAGCTGGATAACTAGGAACTGGCTATGGCAAGGATCGCACAGGCAATTTTGAAACGGCTGGGGGGCATGGCTATCGTGCTCGCCCTCGTCGTGACGGTGGTCTTCATCATCGTTCGCGTGACGCCTGGCGATCCTGCCGCTGTCATGCTGGGGTCGGATGCGACCCCGGAAGACATCGCGCAGCTGCGCACCCGCATGGGCCTCGATGCGCCCATGCTCGTCCAGTACGGCCAGTTCGTGCTGGGCATCCTTAAAGGTGATCTCGGTCAGTCCATCTTCTTGAACCAGCCGGTCACGACTGCACTTGCGGCGCGTGCGGAGCCAACCTTCTTCCTCACGCTGTTCTCGATCCTGATCGCGGTCGCCATCGCGCTTCCCGTCGGCATTCTCTCGGCCGTCAAGCGCGGCACGATCTTCGACCAGATCGTGGTGACGCTGACCATGGTTGCGGCAAGCGTGCCGAGCTTCTGGCTCGGGCTGATGCTGATCCAGATCTTCGCGGTCGGGCAGGGCTGGTTCCCGGCTTCCGGCTATGGCGGTCCGGGTACGCCGTTCTTCGAGCGGCTGCATCACCTCGTCCTGCCGGCCGTGGCACTCGGCGTCGTCAACTCGGCGCTCATCACACGCTTCACGCGCGCCGCAATGCTGGACGTTCTCGGCGACGATTACGTCCGCACGGCGCGTGCCAAGGGAGCGGGCGAAGGCCGCGTCATCCTCAAGCACGCCTTGAAGAACGCGCTGATCCCCATCATCACCGTCATCGGCCTGTCGGTCGCCATGCTGGTCGCGGGTGCGGTCGTCACGGAGACCGTGTTCGGCCTTCCGGGCGTCGGCAACCTCGTCGTGTCAGCCGTGTTGCGGCGTGATTATCCGGTCATCCAGGGCGCGCTGCTCGTCGTTGCCGCCATCTACGTTCTCATCAACTTCATCGTCGACATGCTCTACATCATCGTTGATCCGCGGGTGCGCCTATGAACACCATGGCCTCCGTTTCCATGCCCTTCGCGTCAAGCCTGCGCCGCCTGTTCGGAAACCGCGCGATGCTGGCCGGCGCCATCATTCTGGTGGTCGTCGTTGCGGCAGCTTTGCTTGCGCCCTGGGTCGCCCCTTACGCGCCAAACAAGCTCTCGATCGTCAACAAGCTGAAGCCGCCGTCGATGGCGAATTTCTTCGGCACCGACGAATTCGGCCGCGACATCTTTTCGCGCGCCATCTTCGCCGGCCGGATTTCGCTGATGGTCAGCCTCGGCGTGGTCGCCATCTCCACGGTTCTCGGCGTCATCCTCGGTGTTGCCGCCGGCTTCTTCCGCAAGCTCGACGCACCGATTTCGCGCCTCCTCGATGCGATGATGTCGTTTCCGGATATCCTGCTCGCGATCGCGCTCGTCGCGGCACTCGGTCCGTCGCTCACGACCGTCATCCTGGCGCTCGGCATCACCTACGCGCCGCGTCTTGCCCGCATCATCCGCGGCTCGACGCTGGTGTTGCGCGAACTGCCCTATATCGAGGCAGCTGTGGCCATGGGTCTGCCCACATGGCAGATCCTGCTCCGCCACGTTCTCCTCAACCTCGCATCGCCCATCCTCGTGCAGGCAACTTTCGTGTTCGCCTCGGCGATGCTGGCGGAAGCGAGCCTCTCTTTCCTCGGCGTCGGTGTTTCCACTGACATGCCGACCTGGGGCACGATGCTCGCGTCAGGGCGCGAATACATGAACAACGCTCCGTGGCTGATGGTCTTTCCGGGCCTTGCCATCGTGTTTTCGGTTCTCTCCCTGCAATTGCTGGGGGATGGCCTGCGCGATCTTGTCGATCCACGGCTGGCGAAGGAGAGCTGATCATGACCGACACAGTAAAAACGACCCCGCCTGTTCTGTCGGTCGAAAACCTGACGACCTCCTTCAAGACGCCGGAAGGATGGAAGGCCGTCATCCGCAACATCAGCCTGTCCGTCGATGCCGGTGAGACGGTGGCGATCGTTGGCGAGAGCGGTTCTGGCAAAAGCGTCACAGCGCTCTCCACCATGCGGCTCCTGCCGCCCGGACGCTCGCGCACCGAGGGCAGGATCCTGCTCGACGGCAAGGATCTGCTTGCCGCAAGTGAATCCGAAATGCGCAAGGTCCGCGGCGGGTCGATCGGCATGATCTTCCAGGAGCCGATGACCTCGCTCAACCCGGTTTTCACCATCGGCAACCAGATTGCCGAAGCGCTGGTTCTGCATCGCGGCCTGTCGTGGGGCCAAGCCGAAGCTGAAACCGTGCGGCTGATGGAGCGGGTGCGCATCCCGGCCGCCAAGGCGCGGCTGCACGAATATCCGCACAAGTTCTCCGGCGGCATGCGCCAGCGCGTGATGATTGCCATGGCACTTGCCTGCCGTCCGAAACTGCTGATCGCCGACGAACCGACGACGGCACTCGATGTAACGATCCAGGCCGAGATCCTCCACCTGCTGCGCGAATTGCAGCGCGAGGAAAACATGGGCGTGCTGTTCATCACCCACGACATGGGCGTGGTGGCCGAGATTGCCGACCGCACGGTCGTGATGTTCCGCGGCGACATGATCGAGACCGGCCCCACCACCGAGATCTTCGCAAGTCCGAAGGCGATCTACACGAAGTCGCTGCTCGCCTCGATCCCGCGCCTCGGCGCGATGGGCGCGTGCGTGGCGCCCAAGCGCTTCCCCGAAGTCGATCCTGCGACGGGCGTGGCGACCGACGGCCGCGAAATGAAACCGGTTTCCCAGACTGTCGAACCGATCCTCAAGGTCGAAAATCTCGCCGTCCGTTTCGACCTGCCGAATGGCCGGGTCCATGCCGTGGAAGACGTATCCTTCGATCTGCGCCCCGGTGAAACACTGTCGCTGGTCGGCGAATCCGGTTGCGGCAAGTCGACGACGGGACGCGCAATCATTCGTCTGCTCAATCCCTCCGCCGGCTCGATCGTCATCGACGGCCAGGATGTGACCAAGGCCGGCACGCGCGATCTGCGCACCATGCGTCGCAATTCGCAGATGATCTTTCAGGATCCGTTTGCCTCGCTCAATCCGCGCATCACCGTCGGTTCGGCCATTGCCGAACCTATCCTTGCGCATAAAATGATGGGCAAGCGCGAGGCAAAGGCGCGTGTTTCAGAACTGCTGGAACAGGTCGGGCTTTCGGCGGCAATGGCCGATCGCCATCCGCATGAGTTTTCCGGCGGTCAGCGCCAGCGCATCTCGATCGCGCGTGCTCTGGCACTGGAGCCGAAATTCATCGTCGCCGACGAAGCCGTCTCGGCCCTCGACGTCACGGTCAAGGCGCAGGTCTCCAACCTGCTGCTCGAGCTTCAGGAAAAGCACGGTCTGGCCTATCTGTTCATCTCCCACGACATGGCGGTCGTGGAGCGCATGAGCCACCGGGTCGCTGTCATGTTCCTTGGAGAGATCGTGGAGATCGGGCCGCGTGCGGCGATTTTCGACAATCCGCAGCACGCCTATACCCGCCGGCTGATCTCGGCCGTGCCGGTTCCCGACCCCTCACGCCGCGGTGAGACGCCGCCGCCACTGTCCGAAGAGATTAAGAGCCCCGTGAGGCCGCTCGATTACGTGGCGCCGAAGCGCACCTATCTCGAGGTCTCGCCGGGCCATTTCGTCCAGCAGGCGGCGTAAGCACCCTCGTGCCGGATACGGTCAGGCGATGATGTCGAAGTCTGCTGCGGTGATGTTGAGGCCCTTGTCGACGATGGCAAACAGCATCTGCCCGTATTTCCCGGTTCCATCGGCGTCGTAGTAGAGACGACCGGTCGCCTTGTCGTAGATGATCCGGTCGGATGCGTCGCTGGCCGCGGTGCCGCTATGGAATGCATCCGATGCGAGATCCCCAACCGTGCCGGCCTTTGTGAATATATCCGTGTCGAGCCAGATCGTGTCATCCGCGACGGAGAAATCCGTGATCGTATCCACATCGCCCTTCTTGTTCGGTCGCGTGTCGAACACGAAACTGTCCGCGCCTTCGCCGCCTGTCAGGCGATCGTTCGAAAGGCCGCCGGAAAGGACGTTCGCGCCCTGGTCGCCCGTCAGCACATCGCGATACTGCGAACCGATGAGGTTTTCGATCGAGGTATAGGTATCGCCCTTGGCATTGTTCGTATTGCCCTCCGGCGCGGCGAGGCTGGCAACCACTGCGGTTGTGGCATTGGCGTAGGAAACGGTATCGGTTCCGGCACCACCGTCCATCTTGTCGGCGCCGGCGCTGCTCATCAGCTTGTCGTCGCCCTTGCCGCCGGACATGATGTCTGCGTAACGCGATCCGTTCAGCACGTCGTTGCCGTCACCCCCGATCTTGGGTTCATTGAAGGTCACGGACACTGTGATGTACGACGTCGGACCCGCCTTGATGCCGGTAAAGTCGATCGCAATCTTGTTGTAGTCGAACGAAACGTCCCGGCTGTCGAGGCCGGCAATATTGCTCTTGATCGAGACGCCGACGATCGGAGACAGGTTGTTGTTGATATCGGTAAACACCGGCCCGTTGAAGTGCACAGCGCTGGCGGTATCGCTTGAAGTCGGCTTGTAACCAGAGGTCCACAAGGCATACTGGGTAAACTCGAAGCGGATCGAGTTGTCCTGCAGTTTCAGCTGGAACAGCGACTTTGTATTGACGGTAAGCGCGGCAACCGCGGTGGTGTCAACCACGCTGACGACGTCCTTGTCGAGGGACGGCGTAAGCCTGTTTGGGAACTGATACTCGTAGCCGAAGGGGTTGCCGTAAAAGCCCATGGGATGCTCCGCACGCTCTGAACAATCAGAAATAGCGGAGAATGCTTATTTAAGATTTAAACGATGTATTGGCCGCTGTTCCCGTTGTCGCGATCGCTCAAGGTTGGAAACACCTGTAACGCGGGCCTCACTCTCGCGTGATGAGGGAACTCCCTGTTGCGTCAATGTGTTGTCTCTCCATAACACGGAGAACTAATATGCATATTGTTACGAAGTTTCTGACCGCGTCGTCGCTTGCGGTGGCACTGGGCCTCACCTCGCTTGTCCCGGCGACTGCGGCACCCCTGCCGATGGTGAAGTCGCCTCAGGTATCCGATGTCGAACATGTCCAGTACCGTCGTGACATGCGCGAACGCCGGGAAATGCGTGATCGTCGCGGGTGGCACCAGGGCCACCGTGGATACCGTGATCGCCGTCCGGGCTATCGCCGCCATTCCGATGGTTTCTGGTATCCCCTCGCAGCATTCGGCGCTGGCGCAATCATCGGCGGTGCCGTGACAAGTCGCCCGGCCCGCGCAGGTACCCGTGCTCACGTCCAGTGGTGTGCCGACCGCTACCGCAGCTACCGTGCATCGGATAACAGCTACGTGCCACGTGCGGGCGTTCGCGCACAGTGCAACTCGCCCTACTGAGGGCGTCTAGCCTTTTGAGGTGATGAGGGGCAGCGCATTGAGCCGCTGCCCCCATTTTTGATCCAGGTTCCCTGTTGAATATCTGGATCGAGCTACCATATCTTGGCTACAACATTGTTTTCGTCGGCGACCACGGATGTACTGGCGCAGTGGCTGAGAGCAATGCAGGGAGGTCGGCGCGTGTATTCGCTCCGGCCTTTTTTATTGCCCTGATGGCAGCAGTTCCTTGAACCATCAGCAAATCGATATCTGCAGTAGTTCTTAAACAGAAAAATTCAATCTGCACGACGATTAAAATCTTACACTTTCTCAAAACGTGATATACAACGAATGCAGGTAAATTACTCTCCATTCCACATGGAGACGTGCCATGAAACTGCATTCGATAGTCATGACTCTGGCGTTTTTCGCAGTTCCATCGGTAACGATGGCGGCTGGCCCTGTCGGCATTCTGCGGGATGTGAGAGGCTCAATGCAGCGCATCCAGGAAAGTGGTTTTGCGCTTGCACCTTACGCTTTTGCGAAATTCTGCCGTAGCAATCAGGAGCAGTGCGCCGATACCGGCGGCGACGGGATCGTCGAACTGACCGAGGATCGCAAGGCGCAACTGCTTTCGGTGAATTCAGGCATCAATCGCACCGTCCGTCCCGTCAATGATGCCGACGGCTCCGACGATTGGAGCATTGATGTGGCGTCAGGCGATTGCGAAGATTACGCGCTCACGAAGCGCAAACACCTCATCTCCTTAGGCTGGCCTTCCGGATCGCTGAGAATGGCTGTGGCAAGAACGCGGTCCGGAGAGGGACATGCGGTGCTGGTTGCAAAGACATCCGCCGGCGACCTGGTGCTGGACAACCGGTTCTCCGAAATCAAGCCGTGGAAGAAGACCGACCTGACCTGGATCATGATGCAGTCGCAGAACAGCCCGAGGATCTGGGTCAAGATCGGGGCATCCGACGACCGCCCGACCTTTGTTGCCAACCAATGGTAAACTAGGGTCGCACTCGTCAGCCACCGGCGCGCTGTCCTGATCGATCAGGTCGGACGCCCCGACGGTTACGATGATACCGTATCAGACCACCAACCTTCCCCAGGACCTCGAGACGGAGGCCAGCCTGCGAGACAGCCGGGCTTTAGATCAGGCAGCAGTCGGCGCACGAACGCGCCGCGCCTTCCAGATCTCAAGAACTGGCCGGATACGATCGTGAAATACGAACGCGCATATCAATGCGTATGCCAGAGAGGCCGTAACGCTAAATGATACAGCGACTGATAAGTGTTTGAGATCGAGCTGCCATAGCCATAGAAACCCGGTCAGGGTTGATACGATGGCAATCGCGACAAGCGCCGGAAATGTTGTTTTGATCCCATCAAACGCGTTGATCTCACTGAATCGTTTCTGCACGGCCAGGAGAATAAACAACGCTGTCAGAGAGAATCTCAGGCTGAACATCGCTGCTGCCCAAAAAATCCCGAAATATGCTCCGACTGCAATCATCGCGACATCAGCAAGTGCCTGGTAGACATTGTTCAGGAATGCCAAGCTTGGGTGTCCTGTTGCAACCAGGAAGGTTTGCACTGGCACGACAACCGCAATGAACGGTAGCGCCACCAGCATCAGTGTTATCGTTTCGGGCAGTTGTGGCCACCTGTCTCCAAAAAACATGAAAGCGACATAGGGCGCTGAAAACGCGGAAGCGACAAAAGGTATCGCGGCAACAAGGCCTGTTACCGCGCATGACCTCCACATCGTGCTTATCATCCGGTCACGATCCTCACCCATCCTCGAAAAGATTGGGAGCAGGATGTTGTTGATCGGATTGAGAAACAGGCTTGATGCGAGATCAAGCACCGTGCGTGATAGCCGAAAAACACCCGTCGCTGTCGGTGTCGCGACCAAACCGACCACCACATCGGCAGAGCGCACGTTGATCTGCGTGACTGCCGACATTCCGATTACAGCGAACGAGAAGTTCAGCGTCGACCGCATCGAGATCAGCGTCGGCATGGCCGTTGGCTTCCAGCGCGCCGCCACAACACTGACCATCGCCGCAACGATCGGCGTTATCACGACGACTGCAACGATGCTCCAGGCGCCGAACCCCGAAAACGCAAGCGCGCAGCAGACAATCCCGCCCACAAGCAACCCGGCCGACTTTCGGACCGCCAGTACTTTGTAGGCGAAATCTCGCGCGAGCAGTCCTTCCGGCACGACCGCGAGCGCTGAGACAAGGGGGGCGATCGACGTCACGGCAACCATGGCACTGAGGCCGGAGAAGGTTTCCAGGTGGCGGAGAAGGGCGCTCGCTATCAACAGTAGCGCCGAGCCGCAAAGGCCAAGCAGAAGGAAGAGACCGAAGACCGAATTGACGAAGTCATCGTCGAGCAATCGCCGCTGTATCACCACCTGGCTTCCGGACTGCAGGGTGGACGCGATGATCACGGCCGGCGCGGTTGAAAGCGCTGCGACACCAAACTCATGCGGCCCGAGCAAGGCTGCCGCAATCAGAAACACCACGGTCTGCGTCAGCCGCTCGACGAGCACCTGCGCAAGCGACCAGCTCGTACCCTTGATTGCCAGTTTCAAATAGGACATGTGAACCCGATCGGTGATATTTCGGTCGCGTCATGCGAATGGTCTAGGCTGTGGCCCGGTCGATCCGAGGTTCCACCTTAGGGAACGGGTCGATTTCACCGTCGATCAGGTCCTTCGCCAACTGGTTTGGAATGATCTTCGGAACGCCGCGCGGGATCGCCGGCCCGATCAGCAGGCAGGCAAGCCGCAGCAGGGCAAGCTTCGCCTCGCTCCACCTGTTGAGACATGGATAGAGCACCGTCTTTGCGACCTGCTTGAAGAGTTGCTTTGCATAGGCCTTGTGGAACCCTCTGGCGACCAGGGAGCTGCCGTTGCCAAGCGAGTAGTAGAACGTGCGCTGGACATCGAATTCGGAGTTCAACGGCAAAGGCGGATGGTCGATTTCCAGGCCGGCCAACCGCTTGCCCTTCAGGCCGGCATCGACCAAACGTGCCCCGAGATCGAAGCCCTCTCCCGATCCATGAATGGCGCCGATACCCAGCGTGGCATCGAACTGGAATTTTAAGAACGTCTTGCGGCGAAGCGTCAGCCCCGGTTCCCACATGTTGCCGATGATGGTTTGCCTGTTGATTTGGACATCGCTTTCGATCCGGCTTGCAGCCAGCCGCTTGCCGTTCGAGACGATGTTGCAGGTGACGAAATCGACCGCGCCGACATCGAGAATGGTTTTCACCCTGCGGTAGAAATCGCTCGCGGCCGGAAATGTGTCGTCATCCAGAAACGAGATGAGATCGGCCGTCGCGTGACAGGCGCCGACATTTCGGGAATGCGACGAGCTGAACACGCGCGAGAATATGGTTTTCACACCGTCGATGCCGATCGTTTCGGTCTCGTCGAACCCCTGCATCACGATGATGATTTCAAGCGCGATCGCCCTCTGCTCCTGCAATCGCCGCACCACTTCGCGGGTGCGCGGCAGACGACTGCTTTTCGATACGACTGGAATGATCACGGAGACATCGTACATCGGGTCACCTACGAGCTTATTCTGGATTGGTTCAGATCGGCGACAACGGCTGAGAAAAAACCCCAGGAGCTGATGAAGTACCGTTTGAACAAGCGACGGGGCTCGGTGGCCACTCGCCAGAACCATTCCATTCCAACCAGACGGAAAACCTTTGGCGCTCGAGTCTTGGTGCCGGCTGTGAATTCGAGAGCCGCGCCGAAGCAGAAGGCGTAAAGGTGCCCAAGCGCGGATCTGTTCTGGTTCACCCAAATCTCGGATTTGGGCGCGCCGATACCCATGAACAGATGCGTTGTGCGGTTGTCGCGGATCGCGCTCAGCAGGTCGCGCGTATGAGAGGGTTGTTTTTCAAAACCAAACGGCGGTATCGCGTAGCCGAAGCCGGCCTCCGGGAAGCCACGTGCCGTCATCTGGACTGCCAGCCCGTCCGCCGTCGCCTGGCTCGAGCAGACAAAAAACGGCCGATGGTTCGTGTCTGTCAGGGCATCGAGCAGCTTGGGAAAGAGATCGGCGCCCGGTATCCGCTGCTTGACGGCCGCGCCGCACAGTTTCGCATAGAGAAAGACGGGCATGCCATCGATCGTGACTGACCACGCACTGTCGTAAGCACGTCTGAATTCAGCATTTTTGTACAGGTTGGAGACGTGATCCGTATTCGCAGTGACGACCAGTTTTACCCCGTCCGTCTCGGAAAGGGGAGAAAGAGCCTGTTCTACGAGAGCGTCGTCGGAATATTCGTAAAAGGATAAACCGAATATTTTATCTCTGGACCCAAGTCGATCTTCGGTCATTGCATTTATCTCTTTAAGTGTGTGACGGCTAAAACTTGCTCTGCAATCGCTTTCCAGGAAAAATTCTGATCGACATGGGCGGTCTGCCACCGCAGGATTTCCGCCCGCTCCGCCTCGTCTGAAAGTTTGGTCAGCAGTGCCTTGGCCTGCTCGATATTGCCTGCCTCGAAGGTCTGGCTGACGCCGATCACCATCGGAATGCCGCCCACATTCGAACCGACAGCCGGCGTCCCGCAATAGATCGCCTCGATGCAGACACGGCCGAACTGTTCCCGCCAGTTCTTCGTCGAGAGGCTCGGCAGAATGAAGAGATCGAGCGCGCTGTAAAATGTCCGCAGATCATCCTTTTGAAGACTGGGAAGAACCGCTACCCCTGCCGCAACGAGTGTATCGACCAGATAATCATCTGCGACCGGCCCGCAGGCGAGGATCGTGACCGGGAGTTCCTGTGCAAGCTGCGCCAGGATCTCTATCCCTTTCGGCTGCCAGATCCGCCCGGCATAGCCGAGAACGAGACCGCCCTTCTTGAATGCATCGGAGACCTGCGGATACTTTTGCGCAAGCGCAGAACGTGCCGCCGACTTATCGACGATCGAAAACGACGACTTTGAAACGCCGTTACCGATGGGGCTTGAGATCTTGCTCCGGGGAGCCCCCCGTCTGTGAAGGACATCGGCGACCTCATGGTTCTTGGGAATGATCTTGGTCGCTGTTTTATAGACGAACCGCTCGAGGACATTCCATCCGGAGAGGTTTCCCTTGAGATTGATGGCCGAGCTTTCGATGTACATCGGCCGCCCGAGACGCAGGGTGGCGCTTAGGAACGCGACAAGCGAGTGCGGTTCCTCATGAACGTAGAGAATGTCCGCCCGTCGCGCTTCCCGGTAGAAAGCGATGGTGCTCGGAATGAATGTCAGCCAGTGCGACGACAAGACGGAATTAAACAGCTTCACCGGGAAGCGGAATTTCTCAGGGTCGAACGTTTTGCCTTGAAAGGTTTTTGGCCCCATGACCGTGAGATTGGCGACCTTCGAAAGCTCGACAAATCGGTCATGGTAGTGCGAGTTTCCGGCTTCATGCCAGAGCATGGTCAACTGGTGCTCAGGCATGGGACCGTGCTCCGGTGCGTCTATGGGCCTGGATTTTCGAAAGCAGGTTGGCTGCGATAAAATCCCAGGAATACCGGGCTCTGTAGGCAAGATACGCGCTCTCAGTCGCTCGCGGAGCCGTCATGATCTCAGTCGCGATCTCGTCAGCGCGTGCGCCCGGCGAGACCAGCCGTCCCCATGGCGGAGAAACAGCCCGGTGGATGGCGATGTCGGACGCGACAATGCTGCAGCCCAGCGACCCTGCCTCGACGAGCGGCATATTGAACCCCTCGTCATGCGACAAGGACAGGAACGACCGGCAGTTTGCGTAAAGCCACCGCAACTGGCTGTCGGATATGTCCTTCATCCATCGGATGTTGCTCGTTGGGTCGTTGCTTGCCCGGTCGAGATCGGTGACAATATTCCCCCAACCGCTGCGCCCGACAACGACCGACACGACATTGTGCGGTTGAAGCGCTGCCGCGACGTCGATGATCTTTTCGTAGTTCTTTCGAGGCTCCACCGTCCCCACGCTCAGGACGAAGACTTTGCCTCGCAGTTCCGCGATCTCGGACAGTTCGCCGTCGAACGGCAGCGCGGGGGCATTGCCGATCTCGCTCACATCATGGGAGGGAAAGATCGGACGAAGCTTTGCCGCCGAGTAGCCGGTTGGCGCAAAGATGGCGCGGTATCGGGATGAAACGGCGCGCTCCACATCCCGAAACAGAAGGCGCCCCTTGATCGGCATCTCCTGTCCCCTTGTCCAGGGGAAGTCGTCGTGAATGATGCGATAGAGGGGCAGTTTGGATGATATGGAGAGCGGACTTGCCGGCATGCTCGGAAAGACGGCCGCATCGTAACTGGAAGATGCCAGTCTGAACGGCAAAGTGAGCCAGGCCATCAAAGGATGCCGGCAGAGGACCAGGTTGTCGTCGCTCGAAAAAAACGATGTCGACATGACATAGGCCGTGCTGCCAGGGCAAATTTTCCGGAATGCCTCGAATAGATTGATCCCGTAACGTTCGACACCGGTAATCTCCGGCTTGCGCGTGGCAAGCGTCAGATCGAATATCACTCGCATTCCCACTCCTGCTGTCGCCGGACACCCGCGCATGCCGTCCATCACCGCTGCTAATCAGTGAAATGTCGAGTAGCACGACATCGAATCGTGGTTACAGCATGGATATGCTCTTGCTGAGTCCTCATTAAACAAAACTAATCGCTAGGTTAATCGTATAATGGAATTCAATAAGGGTGTTGTAGTGTGAATTCGCTGAGGTGTTGCACAAAAATCCGTAAGTTGTTGATTGTTTAGTGCATCAATATTATAATAAAATCTTTATTACAGGCGTCTTACATGAATGAATGCTCAAGAAGATCTTTGTTGTTCGGCGCTGGCGCCTTTGCGGCGTCGGTTGTGTCGTCAGGTCCTTCCGTAGGTGCCCGAACGGGAACGTGCCCGCTGATCGGGGTTAACCTGGCCGGTGCTGAGTTCGAGATGATTGGCGGCCGTTGGAAGTGGCCTCACCTGGAGAACCTGAATTATTACCTCTCGCTGGGCGTGAAAGTGTTTCGGATCCCCTTCAAGTGGAACCGCCTGCAGCCCGATATTGCAAAACCGCTTGAGCCGGCGGCACTTGAGGGCCTCGATCGTCTGGTCGGCCGGGCAGTGGGCGATGGTGCGGTTGTCCTCCTGGATATGCATGACTACGGAAGGCGCGATAAGATCGTCATCGGAGACGGCACGTCAGCTGCAACGCTCGAAAGCTACGCGGCGTTCTGGGGCGAGCTGGCACAGCGTTACGGGAAAAACAGCCTTGTCTGGTACGGGCTGATGAACGAGCCGCATGACCAGGATCCCATTCTCAACCTCAACACCCAGAACGCCGCATGCGCCGAAATCAGGCGGCGTGGCGCAACGGGAACCGTGCTGTTTTCCGGCATCGCCTGGACGGGCGCCCATTCCTGGACGAAGACCTCGAACGGCACCGTGATGTTGCAGGCATTCGATCCCGCCGACAATTGCGGCTTCGACATGCACCAGTATCTCGACAAGGGATTTGGCGGCTCCAACCCGATCGCCACCGAAGGCATCGGAAAACGGATCCTGAAAAGCGCCACAGACTGGGCGACCCAACATCGAAAACGCATCTTCATCGGCGAATTCGCCACCGGCCGAACCGAAGGCTCTCTACGGGAACTGCGCGACCTGCTCGATGCCATGATGGCCCGCCCCGACATCTTCCTCGGCGCCACCTACTGGGCCGGCGGCGGCGTCTGGGGCAACACCAACCAGCAAACCGTCGATCCCCCACGCGACAGTCCGGGCGTCATGAGTGAGCAGATGAACCTGCTGCTGCCGTATGTTGGGTGTCGTGGCTAGGCGGGGAGGGGGAGGTGGCCTTCTACGACTTCAGGTTCTCCGGCGAACCAAAGTGGTCGCACGCGAAATCGACAATGAAACGGCTGGTAGTTTGCGCACGCGACGAAGCGAAACTTCGCGTCGCGCTAGTCGTACGACTGTCCGAAAATTACTGGCAGACTAATTATAATGGATGGAAGGAAAAATGGTGCTGCTAGAGAGATTTGAACTTTAGGTTCAATCAGAAAAGACCAGTAAATCAGGCATTCTCGCGGCCAGACTATTCAATTTCCATAGCAATTAACCAGAGCAGACACAAGCGGCTGGTTCGCTGTGTTGCCTACCAAGAACGCTATGGAGACTGCCTGATGATTGCGACCCCCAACGACCCTTTCTCTTTCGCTGGACCAACCCCGACCGTTGCCGAGACGGTGGCGATGCTGAGAGGGAGGCCCGCAACTGCTATCACGTGGGCGCTTGAACACTTGCCGCACCAGATGGTTGAGTTTTTCACTGAGTACCAGGACGATGCAGACCCGTACATTTGGGCGGTGAAGGTGACAGCTTGGGTTGAGTACGTAAACGCACCCGCCTAGCTGCCTCATCTACCAGATGTTGACCCAGAGGCGGCCTACGGGCCGCTTCATGCCGTTAGCCAAGGGAACCAATCATGCACGACAACCGCCCCCTCCAAGCCTACTTTGATGCTGGCAGACACATGATGTCCATCTCGACCGAGCTTGAACTCCCTGTAGCCATTATGGTCACCTTTCTTGGTGCTGCGATGTGGGGAACCAAGCAGGGTCAGACAGCCGTTCCGATGTACCTAGAGGAGTTGGCGGCCGCCACCGGAAAGACTCCTCAGACGATATCCACTCATCTGCGATACCTGGGAAGCCGATACCGGGAGGGGAAGCCGGGGATGGGCCTTGTGCATACCTACGAGCATCCGAGCAACGGCCGCTGCAAGGCCTTTGAACTAACACCAGACGGTGAAGTCGTGGCCGCCCACCTGAAGCATCTCTTTAGGCGTCAGGCTGGTATATCAGCGTGAAATGGGTAGGGCGCGGCGGTAACGCCTTCGTCCATCCCGACCTTCCCAGTCCACTCTATAGGTGCGTACTTGATAGGATTGCGGCAGGAGCCTCCTAATCGAACATGCAATCTGCGTGTGCTTGATAAGCCGCCGCCAAGACCCGTGAGAAAATAAGCGCGTACTTGATAAGTTGGTCCCGCTTCTCGCCACTATATCGATAATTCCCACGTACTTGAAGAGCCGTCGCTAGGCTCGCGTCCCCATCATCACCCGCTTCGACGTGTTGCCCAAACCATGGCTCGCGAACGGCACCTCACATTCCTATGACAGGAGAACACTATGGCCGGTCCCATGACCGAAACGCCCGACGCATCATCACGCTCAGGCACCACCCCGGACGAGGAAATGTTCCTCAAGACCATGGCGGAGCTAGACGCGGAAATACCAGACGTTGATCAAACAGGCATCACAACGGAGCAGATCGAGAAGGACCGCAACTCCGGTATCCTTGGAGCCATCAACCGGGCAATTTCCCCACCGAGGTTCGTTGAGGCGGCCGGTGAAGGTGTCATCGCAGCGGGCATCGAGACCAAGGACTTCCTTTCGGGTGAGGCTTGGCCCGGCGACAAGTCACTCTTCCGACAGGCCCATGAGGACCGATACGAGGCGAACAAGGAAGGCGGCTTCATCACGTCCGCCACCCAGAGCATCTCCCAGATGGTCACCGGCCTAGTGGGTGCTGGCAAGCTGATGAAGCCCGTCAAGTTCCTCCAGCGGCTACGCAATGGCGGTAAGGCTGGGAGGGCGGCCTTTGAGATCACGAAGGGGGCGGCAGCATCCGCAGTCGTCCTCGACCCTCATGAGGACCGCCTCTCAGACCTCATCGAGTCATATCCATCGCTCCAGAACCCTGTGACCGCCTACCTGTCCTCCGATCCTGGAGACAGCGCCGCTGAGGGCCGCTTCAAGAACGCCATCGAGAGTATTGGCCTGGACTTCGCCCTCGTGGGTGCCGTCAAGGTGGTGAAGCTCCTGAGGGCTGGCAAACAAGATGAGGCACTTAAAGAGATCGAGAAGCTGGAGACGAAGGAAGCCGTAAGTGCGGCTACACAAGTTGCCAGCCCGAGGGGTATCACGGAACTCCGTAGTGCCGACATTAGGTCCCGCTTCACAGGTCCAGACGGAAAGTTCGACCAAAGTGCTGCGGCGGATGGCATCGCTGAAGATGTCCAGAAGACGCTTGATGGTGGCGGAACCGTCCAGATGGTTATCGAGGGAAAGACCCGTGACATCACCTCCGTAAGCCGTGGCATGATGATGGACTCCCAGGGCCACCGCTGGGGTGCCGCGCCGATCTACATGCCCTCTCCTGGCGATGACGCCCGTGTCATTCTGAAAGGACCAGCCAGTGAAGTTCCTGTACGGGGTAATACCGTGGGTGAAAGTCCTGAGGTCCCAGCGCAGGGTCAGGCCTCCAGCCTTACGGCACCCCAACGAGCCGACGCTGAAAACCCAGACCTTCTGTCCCCCCGCGAGGTCGATCCCCAGGCCGCGCCGCGAGAAGACGTAACCGAGCAAGTCGGTATCTCCCAGCCCATCGGTAAGAACGGCACCCGGGAACTGCCCTCCGATGTCAAGGAGCCGGGTACCCTCCGCGTCCAGGAGATCACCGACGAGCAGCTTGACGACATCCTCAAGGGCAGCGCCGCCGATAGTGCTGCAATCAAGCAGTATGGTTCCTTTGCGGCAGCCCGTGAGGCTGGCCATCAGTTCGGAAACGCAACGCCTCTCCCGTGGCAGAAGCTTCGCGGCACCACCGAGACCATGACCTTCATCCGCCAGACGGCCAACGTCCTGAAGTCGCGCTATGACGTGGCCAAGGGTGGAGCCAAGATGACGGACGCACGTGTCCAGGGTATCACCAAGGAGCTTGCAGACGTCTTCAATGAAGACCCTGAGGTTATCCTGGGGCAGATCGCGGAGATGGGCAGAAAGGCGTCTCAGATGGTCCCGACCCTGGAAGCCTCCCTCCGTGTGGGCAACAAGATGTTCATCGACGCAGACAAACTAGCCAGCGACATACGCTTAGGGAACCTGGACGCATTCGCGGGGAACGCGGAGGCGGCCAATGCGGAACTCAAGGCCCGTCTCGCAGCGGCCGTGGATGTCATGGCGAATGCCAACTCCATGCTTGCCAACTCAGGCCGCGCCCTCCGCCGTGCGCGTGGCCAGTTCCGCGTGAGGGATGCAGACCTTCAGAACATCAAGAACCTCGACTCCGCCAAGCTCGCAGTCATCATGGAGAAGGCGGAGGGAGACCCACGCAAGATCATGATGATGGCTAACCGCAAGTGGTCCGAGAGGGTCATGGATGAGGCAAGCTGGCATCTTACCAACGGCCTCCTCTGGATGTGGCCTACTCACCTCGTCAACACCACCACCAACGCGATGATGCTTGTTGCCCGTCCCACGGAGAAGCTCTTCGGGTCGGCGGCTCTGAAGCTGGTCACCAAGGACGCAGCGCGAAGGGCGGAACTCTCCACGGTCTCGCGTCAGGCGCTCCGAGAATACACCTACACCATGACCTCACTAGCGGACGGCTGGTTCTCAGCGGTCGAGGCGTTCAAGCGTGGTGACTCGATCCTTGCCCCACACAACACGGAATACTTCCAAGGCGGAGCCCAAGGCATCAGCGCAGAAGTGCTCCCCTGGAAGCCCGTCAAGGGTGTCTGGGACGTGGTACAGAACGCCTATATGTCCGCCAGCTACAGGAACATCGTTGGTCTCCCCACGCGGTCCCTGGGTGCCATGGACGAGATGTTCAAGCTGATGAGGTACCGTGCGGTTGTCCAGTCCAGGGCGGCCGTAGACGCCGCCGAGCGTGGTCTCAATGCGGCCGACACCAAGTCCTTCATCCAGAGGGCAATGGATTTGGCCATCGACCCCGACACCGGACGCGCTCTCGATGCGAAGGCCTTGAGAGAGTCTCAGATGGTAGGCTTCCAACAAGACCTGGACTACGAGACGACGATTGGAGGAAGCATGGGTAGGGCCGCTATCTCAGCCCGTCGCACGGCTCCAGTCCTTTCGCTAGTCCTGCCGTTTGTGAAGACCCCTGTGAATGTCCTCAGGTATGGCATCAAGCTTACTCCAGGACTCAACTTGGCGCAGAAGGAGTTCCGAGATGCCATCAAGGGGAAGGGTGGGGTAGAGGCAAAGGCCCACGCCACAGGGCAGATGCTTATGGGGTCCATGTTCGCAGGCCTTGCGGCATCCATGGCAGCATCGGGAAGGCTGACAGGTGGCGGACCCAGGGACCCAGAACTTAGGCGGGAAATGATGGCGACAGGGTGGAGACCCTATTCCATCGTCTGGGAGGATGCGGACGGAAAGAAGCAGTACCTCCAGTGGCAACGCTTTGACCCAGCAGCGATGGCGATGGGCATCATCACCGACATCGTGGTTGAGAGGCAGATGCACCCGGATAAGGACCTTGAGGACGCCTCTGGAGCCGTAGTTCTAGCTTTGGCACAGAACCTGGGAGACAGGACATTCCTCCTCAGTCTCAACAATGCCATCCAGGCAGCAATGGAGCCAGAGAAGTTCCCCGCTTACGTTGCGAGGACGATGGCGTCTATGCTCCCTGCCAGCACCCTCATGCGCGAGCACAACCCAGACCCTTACATCAGAGAGGCCAGGGGCTTCGTGGACAATCTCATCCGAGGTGTTCCGGGTCTAAGGGAAACCCTTCCAAAGGTCTATGACGTGTTCGGCCAGCCCATGGAGCGTACTTTGGCTCTAGCAGGCACCCAGGACACCGACATTGTTGACGCGGAACATAACCGCATCATGCTTCAGACCGAGAAGTGGATTGGTAAGCCGGACCCAGAGTTCCAAGGTATCGATCTACGCGACGTTCGGCTGGAAAACAGGAAGAGCGCGTATGAAACCCTACAGGAACTCAGTGGCCAGCTACCCGGCAAGAAGCCCCTAAAGCACTACCTCGCCAAGGAAATCCAGAAGTCAGGCTATCAGGACTTGCCGGACGGCGAAGCTGGGGAGAAGGGAACGCGGTTAAACCGTCTTGCCTCCATAACTGGTAGCTACCGCGATGCCGCCAGAGCCGAATTGGTGAGGAGGTATCCCGAACTCCGACCCCTCATCAAGCAGCGGCAGAAGGAAGCGCGTGGTGCGTTCATCGAGAACCGCCAGCGGAGGCAGGAGGGTCAACCTGGGGCTCAAGAATTGCTCAAGGCACTAGGCAGGTAGTCCACTGCACAAGGATCACCACGGGGGCCGCTATGCGGCCTCCTCTCCATCCTCATGAAGGAGACCCATGAACCACTTCAAGAAGATACGGCGGAGCCTGAAGGGCGTGGATATCCACCCTAAGACACGAAGCTGGCTCCACCAGAAGCGACAAGAGGAGATGGACCTGGAGCGGCGACTTGCGGCCCAGATCAAGATGGCGGCGGAAGAGGGACGCTGCACAGCCTTCATCATGCCGAAACCTGGGTCTCAGACCATGTATAGGGCCGAGCCTCCAACTCCAGGCAGATTATGCGGGGCGGATGCCTTTCGTCGCGGTTACTGCACAGACCATTTCATCACGCATGTTCTCCACCTCAGGGAGCGCAAGGGTGGGAGGACTGGGGGTGGCGTCAGTGTCCGACCCTTTGCCGCCTTCCAGTTTCCATCCGGCAGGCTCAGCCCCATCCAGGAGGACCTCATGTCCGACCTAAAGCGCCTGCCACTGAGTACGCCGCTTGATGACTGCATTGCGCGGCTCAATGTGGAGGACCCCTCCAACCTCCTCGTCTCGATCCAGCGAAAGCGGCTCAAGAAGCGGCCCACGCGCTACACCCGAGACGAGCGATAACAGCTACTTACGCGGCCTGGAGCTACTAGGACATAAACGCATAGTTGACCGCGTTGCTATGCAATTGGCGCATCACTTGTGCCATCTAATCAATGACCATTTTCGGTCAGCCTCCCACACTCTCAAGGAGCACCCCATGGACTTCCTACGCCTTCAAGCGGCGCTCGCGAACCTATGCCCAGAAGACAAGCTCACAGCCACCATTGCGCATTGGCATGAACCCGCCGCCAAGAAGGGACCAGGAGCCGCACCTCTAGCGGCCTGTAGCTACGCCATCGCCATCCTCGTCAACGGCAACGTCAGGTGGACCATGTGGGGAACAGGTTACGCACCTGAAGCCATTCCACCCGTGGTCTACGGCATTGAGACGCTTCTCAAGGCCATCCCGCAGGGCCGCCGCATCGAGGTCCACGCACTGGCCCAGCTTCACGACTACATCAAGCTAGGCGGCATCGGGTACCACGCCATGCTCAACGAGGGGCGGGCGAAGAGCGGGAAGCCCTTGGACATATACCCCGCAGTCGTCAACATCATCCAGGCCACTCCCGCCCGTTGGTCCCTCTGCCCCCATAAGACCATGCAGGAAGCTCCAGGCTTTGCCGCCGCGATAGCTGTAGCCAGGGGGACCGCTAGAGCCGACGCCCTTCAGCATAAGGCAGACCACGCGCCCACCTCAGAGAGCTACCCGAAACCCGTCATCCTCCAGGAGTTCGTTGATGTCTATCCAGGATGATCTACCACCAGCCGTCTTCCTGGACCCGTGGTTGACGGCCGAAGGGGACGGCCTCAAGTCGCTCTCGGAGACCATAGCGGAGCGGGTGGAGAGGAAGATTTACACCAACCTGACCCACTCAGCCAGACGGGATGCCATCGCCCGGAGGCGGCTTGTGGTGGAAAACGTCATGGCGAACATGGCGGTGATGATGCTCAGCCCTCATGCCGAAAACCGCAATCTCCTTGCAGTCGCGACGGCCAAGACCAAGCCAACCAGATACGACCGACCGGACTACCCCCAAAGCCTGCTTTCAGGGGTACTCACGGCATTGCAGGACTTGGGTCTCGTCATCCGCCACCCCTACATCTATCGGGAGCGGAGCACGACAGTAGAGCCCACGCTGGCCCTGATGGACGCGATCCTCCAGCATGGCGTGAAGTTGGTGGACATCGCGCGAGCAGAAGGGGCGGAGACCATTTGGCTCAATGCCAGAACCGGGGAGATCCGCTTCAAGGATCGTACACCGATCAAATGCCGTATGGACTATGACGACACGGCCGAAACAAATGGTCTTCGTGCCGAAATCTTGCGGATTAACGCGCACCTCAACGAGTCTGGCTTCCGGTTCGATGGAGAGCGGCAGAGCCCAATCTCTCTCCGTCGTTTGTTTCTCCTGAGGTCAGAGGATGACGCGCAAACCTTCAATCTCAGCGGTCGGCTCTTCGGAGGGTGGTGGCAGCAGCTAAAATCGGACAGACGCCACCTCATCACCATCGGCGGGGAGCCTATCGCGGACCTGGACTTCAGAGGGGCATTCTGTCAACTGGCGTACGTCCGTCTAACAGGTAAGCTATTCCCAGGAGACCCGTACGCTATCGAGGGTCTTGAAGAACATCGCAATGGATGCAAACTGGCCATGCTCTCGCTCCTCTCACGTAGGGGAGACCTGAAGCGGCTCTCGCCAGAACTCAAGGAGGAGCTACCGGAAGGCTGGACAGCCAAGCGTCTTGTCGATGCCTTCAGCCGCCATCACCCAGCCCTGAGGGACGCCATGGGGAAAGACATGGGGGTGGAACTAATGGCCACAGAAAGCCAGATCATGGTGAAGTTTCTCCTGAAGCTGGAGACCCAGGAGATCGGAGCGATGCCTCTGCATGATGGCGTACAGTGCGCCGTTTCCAACAAGGGAAGGGTTGCAGAGGCGATGCAAGAAGTGTCTGAGAGACTGTTGGGCGTTGCTCTTCCCGTCGCGGAGAAGCCCGTGGTAAGACCCGAAGGAAGTCAAAAGGTGGCGGCATAAGGTCTTTCAACAACTTGCCACTAAAGGCTTACCGCTCCAAGTCTCTCCTCTAAGTGTTGGGTGATCGGCCTACCTTCATCATCGGCCTTAGCTTGAAGCTGCCCTTTAGTAGGGTGCTCAGAGTGACCGACATCATACCGGACAACCTTCTAGGAAAAGGAGAGGGAGTGGGTGGAGAACCATCTTTCCCCCTGATGTCAGCCACCTAGAGCACTCCCGCCATGCCTCACCCGCCAAGTTCTCCCCACTGTCCACTCCTCCAGCCCCTGCCTGATGATAAACGGTGGTCTGATGAACGGCAGTAGGTGACGACTCAAAGTCATTCCTCCATGATCCGCTCAACAGAGATGCAAGGGGATACATGAGCGTGGGTGACGGTGATCAAAATTCTGCAGAAGAGGACAAGCTTCGTAAAAGGGTAGCGGAATGGCTACAGGGAGAAGGCTACCCGACAGAATACAAGACCGCGAACATCTTCAGACAGAACGAGTTCTCCGTCAATCAGGGCGGATATGTAGTGTCCCGTGATCCCAGCTCTGGGAGGGATATCAAGCGAGAGCTCGATGTTGTTGCTTCCAAAACTGTCTGGACGCCGGGTCACGATTTCTTCTTAAGGGTCTCGCACGTTGTGGAGTGCAAGTGGTCCAGGGACAAGCCGTGGGTCGTGTTCACCAGCCCATCCACGCGGATGGCCCCAACCGCCTGTGCTGCGCAAAGTATCGCTTCCATTTTTTGCGAGTCAATAATCTGGACGATTGCGGGAGATCCTATCCTTCATGCTCTCGACCTATTTGCGACGCCAGAGGAAGGAGGGTTTGGAGGCCGCCAAGCACTTGCTAATGGACAACAAGACCATTTTTACTCCGCACTCAAGAGCGTAGTCGAAAACACATATTCCCACGTTGCGGAAATGGACCGGGCTCCTCGTGCTGATGGGGGCGTGCCACGCGCAGCCGAAATTGCTTTTCCAGTTGTTGTCGTAGATGGCCGGCTTTTTAAAGCGTCGTTCGATCCGTCTGAGAATAGCATGAAGCTCGATGAAGCAGATCACGTAAGGTGTCACTGGAAAGGTTCCACATCTGCCGTAGCGTTTTCGACAGTCGATATAGTGACGCTCAATGGCCTTGAGGCATTTGTCGACAAACGCGCTAGGGAGACACGTAAGCTGCTTGGTCTCATGATGCCAATAGCTCAAAAGATACAAGAGTGCGCTAAGCTCCGGTCACTGGAGGGCCTAGAAATCACCCAGGGGGGCCGTGGTATGCTTGGGTTGCCAACGCTCTTGCGTGAAATAGCGAGACTTCAGGCGGAAAACTCCAGTGATGCGGAAGTTCCGGATTAACCGCTCATCCCCGGACCTCAACAAGGGTGCCTCACGCGACACCTCCAATATACGTGACAACGCGGCGACTTCCCCCCTCTAGGGGTGGGAGTCGGCTACTCGGCGACAAAGTGCGCGGTTTGTTATATCATTACGACAAGGGGTGGGGAGGGGCCGCCCCTTTCCCGGACTCTGCGAAACACGCCATAAGAATATAACACTCACAACCAACGTTGACATTAGATAAATACAAGCTAGACTCTCCTTATCAGCTGGAGAGACCCATGAAACGGTATGTCATCTATACGCGAGTGAGTACGGCGGAACAGGGCAAGAGCGGCCTGGGTCTGGAAGCGCAACTACGCGACATCGACCTCTACCTCCAGAACTTCTCGGAGACGCCATGGAAGATCATTGGGGAGTTCCAAGACGTTCAATCTGGCAAGGCGGCCGACAGACCAGAACTCATGAAGGCCTTGCAATTGGCCCGAAAAGAGAAAGCGGAGCTACTGGTGGCCAAGTTAGACCGCCTGAGCCGCGACGTGGAGTTCATTGCCAGGACGATCAAACAGGCGACCATCCGCGTAGCCTCCATGCCCCACGCCGACAACTTCCAGCTTCACATCTACGCGGCCCTTGCCGAACAGGAGCGGGAGTTCATCTCCAAGCGTACCAAGGCGGCACTTCAGGCGGCCAAAGAGCGGGGACGTCAATTGGGCGGCCTTCGGGACAAGACCATGAAGCGCAATAAGGCGATCCAAGACAAGGCCAGGGCGGAGGCGGATAGGGCCATGAAGATAGTCGGACCATTGCGTAACGCCGGTCAAACACTCTCATCCATTGCCGAGACGCTCAACGACATGAACGTGGCGACCTCAAGGGGAGGGCAATGGACTCCGATGCAGGTCAAGAGGGTGTTGGATCGAGCGGCTGCATGAGGCCGCCGCAGCAGGTCAATTACTGGCGATCTTAATCAAGAACGTTACAAAGGAAGCGCAAGCTCCCAGCATGAACACCGCCTCAGCTTCTCCTACCATTGCAGCCTCATCTCCCACCATTGGGTGCCGTACTCCATTTGCATCGCTGGTGTAGCCGTAGATGCTATTGAAACCCTTTTGTAGAGCCGGGTGCATAGGGTGCTTCTTGGCCAGATTTATAAGCGCTTCCCTCAGTGATGTCTCGCCGGTTAGTGACCTAGCGACCGACTCTACCGCGTGGATGCTTTCCCGTACGCTGTCCGCAAACTGACCAGAGGTTAAGGCTGATCCCGCTTTTAGCAAATGCGCCCTGCCTCCTCCAAATCCCGGCCTATCAACAGCCGCAAGCGCACCCAAAAGAGCTTCACCCTCCTCAACTGACGAGATCGGTACGATTGAGGCGTCTACTAGTCTGTAGGCGCTACGCTCGTCTTCAAGCACATGCCGCACTTGATTATTAAAGAACTGGTCTCCCGCACTCCGGACAAGCCATTCAGTTGTTCCCAGCACCGCGACGTAGTCGTCCTTCTCGAAGCTGGGCCGGATGGTCGCAATCAATTGATCTTTGGTGCTGTTGGCCTGATCTGAAAAAGCGCCGAGCCTTCTGACAACATAGTCGCGAAAAATCGCTTCCCACTTCGAACCTAAGGAAATGGAAAGGTTCCCTTTCCGTTGGTCGGCTTCCACACGGCTGAGGATGGCGGCCCACAGCCGCGCACGGAGAACACGAGTAGTTGTCTTAAGCGCCAACTGGGATGGAAGAGGTACGATGCCTTCCGCTTGCTCAAAGGAAATCTCCCGGCGACCGAACTCTTCCATGCATCCTCCTCCACTCTGACACTATAGTATAGCAGGACGTGAGGCGACACGCCTAGCACCTCAGGCGGGGAGGGGCTTTCCCCACAGCAAACTTGGGCATCCGGTTTATCTCTGCATCAAGCACGTTATGCGGCCAGTCACCTCAATTGTCGCCGTAATACTGAATGATATGGAGGTGACGACATCGCAAGCCGGCCGATGGACTGCGATGCAGGTCAAAAGGGTTCTGGACCGGACGAGGGCTACTTGATGTCGAAGCCACGTAGCCAACGCAGGCAGGCGCATGCCTTCGAGACCATTAATATCGCCTTGTCCAGTAGCGGTTGGTTCGGTTCCTCACTTCCCGGCTCATGTCGGTAGAAATGTGATCCGTCAATCCAATCCTTCAACGCTTTAAGCTGTTTGGAGGCGACCTGATGTCCGGCATCGTGGCAGCACAGGGTCTCTCCCGCAATGCCCTCCATGATGGCAGAGCGAATAGATAATTCAATAGCGCATAGTTGCTGGGAAAACAAAGACGCCTGGATAATACGTTCATTGCGAAGCTGACGTAGCCTATTAAAGTACGCAGCAGCAAAACTATGGAAGGGCGTCAGGGGTGGTAGACAAAATTGTAGAGGGCGGACTTTTTCGGCAGAATTATCTTCGCAGTCCAGTGAAGTTGTCTGACAGTAATAGAGCCCGGAATCGGATAATCAGAAATTTCTTCGACAATATGCCGTACAGCGGTGGAGACTTCTCAAGGGCCGTCGAGCGTGAACTCGGAGTAGACTATCCAAGTCTGGGTAACCGGCCATTTCACGATGCGTTCTGGAGAAAATCTCAGATAGGGGACATGCTCAGCGCAGTCACATTGTGGGTGCGACACGTCTCTGACGATAAAAAACAGAATGTCGTCGCCGCTGTTAGTCGCATCTTCGCTGAAGAGAACCTACATTACCGGCTATATACCCAAGGCGGCGTACACTACCTCGTGGATGAGGAGTTCCACCAGACTTCCGAATCAACTTTGGAAGGTCTCGCGGACCAACGGTTTGGTGCAGCCCGTGCGGCACTTCAAGAAGGTCTGAAAGCGTTAGCTCCCGTAACCCAAAGTGGGAAGGGCCTTATTCGTGGTGTTTTCGAGGCTGTGGAGAGCACGTTCCTTGTGGTAATTGGCCCCGGCACGGCTGATCGGCTAAACCGTCAGAACGCTGACAAACACCTGAAGCCGCTGCTCCTAGAGCGGTACGCCGGAGTACCTGAAGCCGACGACAAGGTGACCCGGATGCTTGAGACGTTCAACGCGTGGGTTAAAGAGGCGCATCCTTATCGGCACGGCGTCGCCTTTGAGCAACGACATGAAGCTCCTCTCGACCTTGCGGTGCTCTCAGCAACTACTGGTATGGGCTTTATAAGGTTCCTTGCCGGAATAGGAGACTAAGGGTGTTCCTGAAAGATTGAACCTTCGCATGGGAACTGGGCAGGTACTGACAGATCGTCTCGTTGCAGGTTCAATTCTTATGTCCTGCCATGAATGGAATGTGGAAGCTCCTAGTATGCCCGTCCGACATGTACCGTGTTTCATAGTGGTGTCCAAACATCGAATGACGTGTATGTCCTCCGCGGTCCTCAATCGAAAGAGCCTCACCGTCAAACGACAGGATGGGCATATGCTTAGCGGTTTCGCCGGGAAAGACAAAAAGCGGAAGGTCGCATAGTCTTCGCAGGGCAATTTCTGTTTCTGGGTCGGCCCCGTCCAAAGGCTCCATCTTCGTCCCAGTCATACTTTCAGCCACGTGCACGACTTCTTGCGAGACCAAGTAACAGTTGGCAACAATCTTCCGAACGTCCACGTTAAGGGAGAACGCCTCTCTATCCTTATGGATGTCTCGATTGGGAACAGCCTCGCCAGAAGGCGAAATATGGGTGACCATGTAGCCTTCGACCCTGCTTTGTGGATGGCTAACAGTCACGCCTACAAGCTGATGCTGGTTGTGCTTCAGCCTGTTACAGATGATGTCGGCATGTCTCCTTAAGCCCTTGACTCTCGGAGCTTCCCATCTGTCCTTCAGGCGCTCAGGAGGCAACAGGGCGAACTTAGTTTTATCCGCCGCTGTCTCTACGAATTCTACGGCTCGATACACAAGCTCTTGGTGTCTTTCCAGCAGCTTGTCAGTATTTTTCCCCCGACTTTTGGATGAACTAGACGGGTCTAGCTTCTCCTCTCGAACCGTCTCATATAGATCAAGAACTTCCTCTAGCGCCGTTGTGACCCGCCTCCAGCCAACACTTAGGCCGGGTAGGGGGTGTGGGTAGCCGTTTTCAGCGTACCAGAGCTTTCCATCGAACTTGTTGAAATACTGGATGATCGGAGGCTGGAGGTCTGAACCTGCGGACTTGCTTAAGATCAAAGTGTACTGCTCCTGCGAAATACCAGCTCGTCCAGCAAGTTGGATTATGTAACTACCCTAATAGACTATTTGTAGGGCCGCTTCCCAGGGTCTTTGACATTGAAGCGAGGAAGCTTATTGATTTCCCTATTGAGCACAGATGGGCCCCATTCTCCATATCCCTCACGCGCATCGTTCTGAGGGCGACTGCCGAGCATGTAGTCTCGCGTCTCTTTATCGAGTCGCTCCCAGGCATCCTCCTCCTCTTGGCCGCCACGGGATGCCGTTGTCATGGCGTGACGAAACGCATGGTTAGCCCGACCCAGTGGCGCGTTGATCCCAAGCTCTCCGGTGATCCACTCCCCCACCCGCTTGTAGGATTGTTCCCACCGGGGGTTCTTAACGCCCTGGAGCGACATGTCTTTAGGGTACGGCGTGTAGAACAGGGGGCCGTCACCTACTTCCTTGGCAAACTCCAGGAAGCCAAGCTCAAGCAGATGGGCATGTAGCCCCGTCGCCCAAGCTCTCCTACTCTTCGTGCTGCCATCATCTGGGGTGATGAGTAGGTATGGTTGGCCACGATGCTCTAAGACGCTCCGACCTTGAATTTGTGCCACTTCGCCAGCCCTGAGACCCGTATAAGTCATGAGCCACGGAAGCCAGAAGATGGCGCGTCTATGAGGAAGGGACAGGCCAGACTTCTCTGACCCCTTAAAGGTGGCCGTAAGGATGTCCGAGACCACTTCCCGATCATACTCCTTCTTGACCACAGGACCTGTGTCTTCGCGCTTGTCCTTGATGCCGTGCGCGACATTGTGCCCTAGGTCGAACTCTTCAACAGCGTGGCCCAGGATCGCACCGATAGCGGCTAGATGTTTCCGGTTGATGGTAGCGGGCGAAAGCCCCTCCTCAATCATCGCGTCTCGCCACTCGCGGACGTTTGCCTTCGTCACCCTGGAAGCGTCCGAATGGCCCACGAACTTTTTGAACCTGCGCACCGTTCCCTCATACAGCGATATCGTCTTTGCACTTGAGGTCTGGGTGGAGGCTTTGTGTTCGAGGAGCTTGAAGAGGTCGAATGGGTTGGCCGAGCGGTCTCTGCCTGAGACTCGCGTCTTTGACGGTAGATTGATGGCGGGGACACCGGCTTCCCAGGCAGGGTCTGTATAATCCATCTCGACAAGGCGAGCTTCGAGCGCGTCCAGAGCCCGTCCGGCAAACACAGCGCCCGCCTTGTTAAGCGCCTCGCGGCTTCCCTCTGTGACGGCTAGAACGTGAGAGGCAAGGGCGGAGGCGATGAGGTCCTGCCCCATCTTCTCGCGATACGCAACGAGGATGCGACGCAGGTAGTCGATGAACATCGCTCGATAGGGGCCGATGTCTTTCTCCCGCTCCTTCCTGATGAAATCTGGTAGGGCTGGCAGTGATAGTGCCTCAACTTCCCTGAGGAACTCCTCTACCGGATTGTCCATTGCAATGAAGAACTGGCCGCGCTGCCGCATGTTCGCTTCAAGCCACCCAAAGGCAAAGCGGATGAAGGAAATCGGTGCGGTAAGACTCTCTGGGTCGGCCTTGTGCTGCCTGACGAACTCAAGGGCAGCGTTTCCAGCAATAGCAACTACCTGTTCATGGTCGAGCTTGACCGGGCCAAGGCTCAAGAGTGCCTGCCAGTCGGCCATCTTGTTGCTGTGGTCTCGAAGCCGCTCCAGGTAGGCGGTTTCAGCGTCACCCTTTGAGCGTTCGCCCAGCGACTTCAGGTAGTCCTGATTTTTGCCGACCTTGACGCCTAACTCACGGAGTCGGTCCCGTTCGTTCCAAATCTCAGAGGGGATATAAAATCGACCCTGCCAGACCCCGGAGCCTTTCCTCCTGGAGAGACCACGCATCCTCCAGCGCCTTCCGACCATTACACATCACCATTCCATAGCAGTCCAGGTTGCGGAAAGCCATTGAGAATGCTATGTTCTTGACACTATCGGAAAAGAAAATGGTGCTGCTAGAGAGATTTGAACTCTCGGCCTCTCCCTTACCAAGGGAGTGCTCTACCCCTGAGCTATAGCAGCATCTGCGGACGTTCGGGTTCGTGTCGTCAGCGAGGGGGCTATTGCCATAGGTTCGGGGCAAGTGCAAGCAGCAAAATCGAACTTCTTGGAGAACCATCCGGGAAAACGCCCGGGGTGCTTTCGTGTGTCGGGCTTTTTCTTTAAGGAGAAGCCATGTCGAAAAAACCAGAAACCTTGGATAGCCAGGCGCCGGCCGCACCGTTGAGCGAAGCCGAGCGGCGTGAGCTGGATCGCAAGCAGCGGGCGGCGGCGAAATTGCGGGAAAACCTGATGCGGCGGAAAGGTCAGTCGCGTGCGCGGCGCGCCGGCGAGGCGGACGAGACGCAAGGATTGCCGGCCTCTTCGCCCTCTGCCGCAAAAACGGACGAATCATCATAGCGTTTGCAGTGCATAAACGGGTTGTGGCACGGTTTGCTTTCATCCGCAGTTTTCATCACGGATTGAAGCGGCGCAAGGTTTGGTCTAGAGACGCAAACCCGGCCGCTTGAGAGAAAGAGTTACCACACCATGGATCGCATCAGAATTTCCGGCGGCAACGAGCTTCACGGCACGATCCCGATCTCGGGCGCCAAGAACGCCGCGCTGCCGCTGATGATCGCTTCGCTTCTGACCAGCGATACGCTGACGCTCGAAAACGTGCCGCATCTGGCCGATGTCGAGCAGCTGTTGCGCATCCTTGGCAATCATGGCGTCGATGTCTCCGTCAACGGCCGCCGCGAAAGCCAGGCCGAGAGCTATTCGCGCACGATCAATTTCACCTGCCGCACCATCGTCGATACGACCGCTCCTTACGAGCTGGTCTCCAAGATGCGCGCCTCGTTCTGGGTGATCGGCCCGCTGCTGGCGCGTGAAGGCAAGGCCCGCGTGTCGCTGCCGGGCGGTTGCGCCATCGGCACGCGTCCGGTCGATCTGTTCCTTGACGGCCTGCAGGCGCTCGGCGCCATCCTTGAGGTCGATGCCGGCTATATCAACGCGTCGGCCCCCAAGGGTGGCCTTATCGGCGCACATTACACTTTCCCCAAGGTTTCGGTCGGCGCCACGCATGTCATGCTGATGGCGGCAACCCTTGCCCGCGGCACCACCGTCATCGACAACGCCGCCCGCGAACCGGAAGTGGTCGATCTCGCAAAATGCCTGACGGCCATGGGCGCCAAGATCAGTGGCGCCGGCACGCGCACCATCACCATCGAAGGCGTTGCCTCGCTGTCGGGCGCCCGTCACCGCGTCCTGCCGGACCGGATCGAGACCGGCACCTATGCGATGGCGGTTGCCATGACCGGCGGCGATGTGGTGCTCGAAGGCACGCAGGCCTCGCTGCTTGAAAATGCGCTCGATACGCTGCGCCTTGCCGGTGCCGAGATCACCGAAACCGAAAGCGGTCTGCGTGTCGTCAGGAACGGCAGCCGGATCCAGCCGGTCGATATCGTCACCGAACCCTTCCCGGGCTTCCCGACGGACCTGCAGGCACAGTTCATGGCGCTGATGACCATGTCGTCGGGCGTTTCGCACGTCACCGAAACCATCTTCGAAAACCGCTTCATGCACGTGCAGGAACTCGCCCGTCTCGGTGCGCGCATTTCGCTGTCGGGGCAGATGGCGCGTATCGAAGGCGTTTCGCAGCTGAAGGGTGCGCCAGTGATGGCAACAGACCTTCGCGCATCGGTGTCGCTCGTCATTGCCGGCCTTGCGGCCGAAGGCGAAACGATCGTCAGCCGCGTCTACCATCTCGATCGTGGTTTCGAGCGTCTTGAAGAAAAGCTGACACGCTGCGGCGCCATCGTCGAACGCGTCAGCGACTGAGCAATATGGCCTGAAGAGGCCGCATGTTTCGAGGGATGAGGGGCGGCCAGGGGGATACCTTGCCGTCCCTTTTTTCATGCCTATGTCAGGTATTGTCATCCAACACGCCCCGCCTCATTTTCATGATCCGGCTTTTCCATCGGAGATATTTTTATGACTGATGCATCTTCCAACGTCTGGTTCATCACCGGCTGCTCCTCCGGCTTCGGCCTGGAACTCGCCAAGCTGACAATTGCAAAGGGCTTTCCGACCGTCGTCACGGCCCGCGACAAGGCAAGGCTTGCCGATCTCATCGCCGGCCACGACAATGCGCTCGCCGTTGATCTCGACGTGACCGACGAAGGCCAGATCGCAGCTGCTGTCAGCGCTGCCGAGGAAAAGTTCGGGCGCATCGACGTCCTCGTCAACAATGCCGGTTACGGCTACCAGGCCTCGATCGAGGAAGGCGAGAAAGACGAGATCCGCGGCATGTTCGATGCCAATGTCTTCGGCCTTTTCGCCATGACGCGGGCGGTGCTGCCCGGCATGCGCGCCCGCCGCAAGGGCCACATCCTCAACATCACCTCCCAGGCCGGCTTTATCGGCTTCCCGGGCTCCGGTTATTACGCGGCAAGCAAGCATGCGGTCGAAGGTTTTTCCGATGCGCTGTCCGCCGAAGTGGCGTCGGTCGGCATCAAGGTCACCTGCGTGGCACCGGGTCCGTTCCGGACGGATTGGGCCGGCCGTTCGCTGAAACAGACGCCGGTGAAAATCGAGGAGTATCAGGATACCGCAGGCACCCGTCTGCAGCAGACCGCAGGCTATAGCGGCCAGCAGCCGGGCGATCCCGTGCGTGCCGGCGAAGCCATGATCAAGGTCGTTGAAGCGTCAAACCCGCCGCGCCATCTCGTGCTCGGCGAAATCGCTTATACCGGCATCACCGCCAAGCTATCGGAACGCCGCGACGAGATCGTTGCCTGGAAGGACACGACACTCTCTGCCGACTTCCCGAAATAGTTGCTTCTTGGCATGCGCCATCCTATCTCCAGACCAGTAAACAACGGGCCGCAGATCGCGGCCCAGGAACGGAATGGACGCGCATGACCGAGCTCAAGCTTCTGGCTCTCGATACCGACGATCTGGGGATCGTGTCTGCCCATATGCAGGATGCGGTGTTCAAGCTGTCCGACGTGCAGTGGTCGGCGTCGGAAAAGATATTCTCGCTGGCTGCCAACAGGTTTGATTGGGAAAAGGCCGGCGAGAAGAAAAAGGGGTTCGAGCGGCACCGTGCAGCGCTTGTCTTGAAGCGCGTGGAAGCAGTCCGTTCGACCGGTATCGACCGCAACCGCAAGGATGATGTCCTGTCGCTTCTCGCCGTGCGCTTCATGCCCAAGGGCGAGGGGCCTGATGGCACCGTGGAACTGATGCTTTCCGGCGGCGGCACCATTGCTCTCGATGTCGAATGCATCGAAGTTGCTCTTGCAGATATCGGCGGCGCATGGGAAACCGCAACGAGGCCGCGCCATCCTTGACCGGCCTTGTGATCATGGCATGGAACGGGAAGGAATATCCGCTTGGCACTCTGGCTTGAGCAGACAGCACCGGACTTCGAGACACGCTTTTCCGCTTTTCTTTCGACCAAGCGGGAAGTCTCCGAGGATGTGAACGCCGTCGTGCACGCCATCATCGATGACGTGCGCGCCCGCGGCGACGCGGCACTTGTCGACTATTCAAAACGCTTCGACGGCATTGATCTGACAGCGACCGGCATCCGCGTGACCGATGAGGAGGTCGACAAGGCCTTCGCCGAAACGGACCGCAAGGTGATCGACGCGCTGAAGTTTGCAGCCGAGCGGATCGAAAAGCATCATGCCCGTCAGATGCCGAAGGACGATATCTACGAAGACGCGATCGGCGTCGGCCTCGGCTCCCGCTGGACAGCGATCGAAGCCGTCGGTCTCTACGTACCGGGCGGCACGGCATCCTATCCAAGCTCCGTGCTGATGAATGCGCTGCCGGCAAAGGTTGCCGGCGTGCCGCGCGTCGTCATGGTCGTGCCGGCCGGTGGCGGCACCATCAACCCGGCCGTCCTTGCCGCGGCGCGCATCTCGGGCGTTACGGAAATCTACCGCGTCGGCGGTGCGCAGGCCGTGGCAGCGCTTGCCTATGGTACCGATACGATTGCGCCGGTCGCCAAGATCGTCGGTCCCGGCAACGCCTATGTGGCGGCCGCCAAGCGCCAGGTCTTCGGCATCGTCGGCATCGACATGATCGCCGGCCCATCCGAAGTGCTGATCCTGGCCGACAAGGACAACGACCCCGACTGGATCGCCGCCGACCTTCTGGCGCAGGCCGAACACGATGCCGGTGCCCAGTCGATC
Source organism: Rhizobium sp. Leaf321 (assembly GCF_001423215.1). Lineage (NCBI taxonomy): Bacteria > Pseudomonadati > Pseudomonadota > Alphaproteobacteria > Hyphomicrobiales > Rhizobiaceae > Rhizobium > Rhizobium sp. Leaf321. The sequence continues at coordinate 461,075 of NZ_LMOF01000006.1, forward strand.
CTGATCACCGACGATGCCGAATTCGGAAAATCGGTCGAGGCAGCCGTCGAGCGACAATTGAAGACACTGTCGCGCGCAGAAACGGCCGCCGCGAGCTGGCGCGATTTCGGCGCTGTGATCCTGGTCGAGAATTTCGAAGCCGCGCTCCCGCTTGCCAACCGCATTGCCGCCGAGCACCTGGAACTCGCAGTCGCCGATCCGGATGCGCTCATGGCCGGCATCCGCAATGCCGGCGCCATCTTCATCGGTCGCCACACGCCTGAAGTCATCGGCGATTATGTCGGCGGCTCCAACCACGTTCTGCCGACGGCACGCTCGGCACGCTTTTCGTCCGGCCTCGGTGTGCTCGATTTCGTCAAGCGCACGTCGATCCTCAGGCTCGGACCCGATCAACTGCGGCAACTGGCGCCGGCCGCCATCACGCTCGCCCATTCGGAAGGGCTCGATGCCCACGCCCGTTCGGTCGCCATCCGCATGAACGCCCAGCCTCCGCAAGACGAGGGCTAGGGATGGGACAAGGGCACTTCCGGCTCTCGGATGTCGTCCTCGACGACTCGATCGGGCGCTCGACGCCCGATGTCGAACATGAGCGGGCAGTTGCCATCTTCGACCTTGTCGAGGAAAACGCCTTCGAGCCGGTCGGCCATGCAGGCGGCCCCTACACGTTGAAGCTTTCGCTGGTCGAGGCAAAGCTGATGCTCACCATCACGGGCGAAGCGGGCGAGGGGGTTGCGGTCCACATCCTGTCGCTGACGCCGTTCCGGCGGATCATCAAGGATTACTTCATGATCTGCGAAAGCTATTACGAGGCGATCAAGACCTCCACGCCATCGCGCATCGAGGCGATCGACATGGGCCGCCGCGGCATTCACAACGAGGGCTCGCAAACCCTGATGGATCGTCTCGACGGCAAGATCCGAATCGACTTCGATACCGCAAGACGGCTGTTCACGCTCGTCTGCGTGCTCTACTGGCGCGGCTGAAGACCATGGCGGCCGATGACGAACCGACAAGGAAGCAGACGATCGGCATTCCGACCGCGATCCTCTTCATGTGCGGTTTCAACTCCATCCGTTCGCCGATGGCGGAGGCCATTGCAAAAAGCCTGCTGCAGCCCGATATCTACATCCAGTCGGCGGGCGTCCGTTCCGGCGAGCACGATCCCTTCGTCGATGTCGTTCTGGAAGAGGTGGGCCTTTCGCTCAACCGCAACCGGCAGCACAAGCCGCGGACGATGGATGACCTTGAGGATGATTTCTTCGATTTGATAGTGACGCTGACGCCGGAGGCCCATCACGCGGCCCTGGAACTCACCCGTTCGAACGCCGTCGATGTGGTCTATTGGCCGACCATGGATCCGACGGCTGCGACCGGCACGCGCGAGCAGGTTCTCGACGCTTATCGCGAGGTGCGAGAGCATCTGTGGAAGCTGATTGACCGACGGATGAGGCCCATTCGCAGGCCACCTCCGGCAGGCGATTGACGGTCTTCAAGAATCGCTGTCAAGCGAGGTTCACAAACCGGACGCGATTGTGTAGTTTCCGCGCAAATTTCGAGGCGGCTGATCAGATTTCGGCATGCCCGACCTTCAACACAGAAAGAAAACCAATACATGGCTAAAGAAGAAGTTCTTGAATTCCCGGGCATTGTCGTCGAACTGTTGCCGAACGCGACCTTTCGCGTGAAGCTCGAGAACGAACACGAAATCATCGCCCACACCGCGGGCCGCATGCGCAAGAACCGTATCCGCGTTCTGGCAGGCGACAAGGTTCTTGTCGAAATGACCCCTTACGACCTGACCAAGGGTCGCATCACCTACCGCTTCAAGTAAGAATTTCTCGCGGCAAAGACGGGTCCCCATGGCGATCGAACAAAAGCTCATCCTGGCCTCAGGCTCGCCGCGTCGTCTCGATCTTCTCAATCAGGTCGGCATCGAACCGGCCCGGCTGATGCCGATGGATATCGACGAGACACCCAAGCGGGTGGAGCATCCGCGTTCGCTTGCGCGTCGTCTTTCGACGGAAAAGGCGGAGGCCGCCTTCGCCGCCGTCAACAACGATCCCGCCTGGCGCCACAGCTATATCCTGTCTGCCGATACGGTCGTGGCGGTCGGGCGCCGCATCCTGGAAAAGACGGAGTATACGCAGGACGCCAGTGCCGCCCTGCATCTTCTGTCGGGCCGCGGCCACTGGGTCTATACCGGCATCTGTCTTGTCACGCCGGGCGGCCAGTTCCGCCAGAAGGTGGTTGAGACCAAGGTGCGCTTCAAGCGACTGTCGACCCGCGAGATCGAGAACTATATCGCATCGGGCCAGTGGCGGGGAAAAGCCGGGGCTTACGCGATCCAGGGCATCGCCGGCGCCTTCGTGCAGAAACTCGTCGGTTCCTATTCCAACGTCGTCGGCCTGCCGCTTCATGAAGTGACGGGTCTGCTGGCTGGCGAAGGTTTTGACGTCGCCGGCGCATGGCCGCAAGGCTGAAGACTTAAGAAGGAGGCCTGATATGGCTGAAACTTCAAACAAGGACATCACGACAGGCGGCAAGGTGGAGCCTTTGCGCAAGGCAAGGCCCTGTCCCGAATGCAGCCGCCCTTCCGCGCGCGAACACTATCCCTTCTGCTCGGACCGTTGCCGCAATCTGGATCTCTCCCGCTGGCTGCAGGGCAGCTACGCCATCCCCGTGGCCGACGATGAAAGCAAAGCCGACAACTACGAGGACTAGATCCTCGTCCGGTTCGGCCTTTGATTTCGCTCATGAAATCAGGTTTTTCACAAACCTTTCAAAAAAGTCGTCCGGGGTGCTGGACATGGCCGAACAAGATGTTATAACCCCGCTCGCTTCCCGGGGATACAAACCCTGGCCGGTCAACCAAGGACCGGAACGGCTTGCATAAAGCCCGGATGCCCGGATAGCTCAGTTGGTAGAGCAGCGGATTGAAAATCCGCGTGTCGGTGGTTCAAATCCGCCTCCGGGCACCATTTTTTATCAAGAAAATGCCTCTGTTGATCGAGTCCAGTTGAAGGCGATTTGTCTCGTCTTTGCAGATCCGGGCATCTCTACCACTCACCTGCTGTTCGTCAAAAATGCTACTCCACAAGGATCGGCCGACTTCTTTGGTGAGCGGCCTCCCGTTCCCCACCACTGGCCACGAGACCGGGCGCCGCAAAAACACGTTTCGTTAACAATTTCAATTCGCTACTTTAGTAACAAACATTTGAAACGGTGGGAGCTGATCGAATGCTCTGATCGAAATGCAGCATGATGCCGCTATAAAAACTAAAAGGCAGATTGCGGTTTATGCTTGCAAAATTGAGGTCTATTTTTTCCTGCACCCGGGGCAATTTCGGCGTGCTCACCGGCCTTATCATGGTTCCTTTGATCGGTAGTGTCGGATTGGCAATCGATTTCGGACGCGCCCTGGAGGCAAAATCCTATCTCGATGCCGCTGCGGATGCTGCGGTACTTGCTGCTGTCTCCGAAAAATCCGCAGCGGTCGCAAAAGCCATGAAAATGGCCGAGGACGGTACTGTCGCCATCGCGGACACCGAAGCCAAGAAAATCTTCAAATCTCAGTTGTCGGCCAGATATGGGGACAACATGGAAGGTTTGTCGAGCCTGCTGATCGACGTCAAGCTGGAGCTGGTAAAGTCCGACGGCGTCGTCACATCGAGACTGAAATACGCCGCCACTCTACCCACGACCTTTACGCGGATCCTCGGCAATGACGAGATGGCGATTTCGGGGCAAGCGACCGCAGCCTACCTGATACCGAGTTTTCTGGATTTCTACATGCTGCTGGACAACACGCCATCGATGGGGGTCGGCGCGACTGCCGACGACGTGGCGAAACTGGAAGCTGCAACGAAGAATGGATCGGATGGGAAAGGCAAGGACGCCAACTGCGCTTTTGCATGCCACATCGTTTCGACGAGCGGTGTCGCCGACAAAAACAGCTATTACTATCTCGCCAAAGAAGTTGGCGCGACCATCCGCATCGACGTTGTCGCGGAGGCGGTCTCCGCGCTCATGACAACGGCGCAGGAGACTCAGACCGTTTCCGGCCAATTCAAGATCGGTGCCTATACGTTCGGACAAACCTCTGCCGATGCCCAGTTATATACCGTTTCCGAGCCGACGAGCAATTTCACCTCCGTGGCAAAGGCGACGAAGATGATTGAGCTGATGAGCGTTCCGAGCCATTCGTCGCCGAACGGGCAGACCGACTACAATGAAATACTGTCCAAGATCGGCCAAAAGATCAAAACCGTCGGTGACGGGAGCAGTTCGGCGGATAGACAGCCAATCGTTTTCCTTGTCGCGGACGGCGTTGGAGACGCATACCGTTCCGATTGTACAAAGAAGCTTTCATCATCCAACGGCGATCGCTGCATGGAGCCGTTGAATGCCAGTCATTGCAACGCCCTGAAGGCGCGCGGAATAAAGGTCGCAGTCCTGTACACAACCTATTTGCCTCTGCCCAAAGACGGTTTCTACAAGAAGTGGATCGCACCCTTTCAGAAGGAAATTCCGACGCAGATGCAATCTTGCGCCACGGAAGGCTACTATTTCGAGGTCAGTCCGACCGACGGCATAAGCGAGGCAATGGATGTCTTGTTTCGCAAGATCGTGGGCCGTGTACGGCTGACAAGCTGACGGGCCTGATCATTCCGATCTCGGTCCGGTTCACTCCTGGCCTAACCTGCCCTCACTCCACGAACACCCGCACGGTTGCAGCCCGGCCGGCGGAATCGATCACCGTCAGTGTCGAGAAGCCCGCGCCTTCGGGTAACCAGTTGTTGGTGCGGCGGCGGGAAAGATCGGTGAGGGGTTTTCCGTTGGCCAGCCAGCGGAACGGCGGGCGGCCGCCCTGCAGTTTCAGCACCAGCGGCGAGATCTCGCCGGTTTGGGCGCCGAGATCCACCTTGGCACCCTCGGGGGGATAGACGATCTGCGGGGCGGCTTCGCGGGTCGAGGCGCTGATCAGGCCGCTTGCCGTCATCGAGAAGCGCCGCTGGCCGATCGGCAGGTCGGATTGCGCCAGCCGTGCCGTGGCTGATGGTGGCGAGGGATGCGGCGTGATCGCGACGCCGGAGCGGGCAAATGCCTCGAACAGGATAGGCGCCGCTGTCTGGTAGCCGGCGATGCCGGGAACCGCACCATTGTCCGGCCGCCCGACCCAGACACCCAGGACATGGCGTCCGTCATAACCCACCGACCAGGCGTCGCGGTATCCGTAACTCGTGCCGGTCTTGTAGGCGATGCCGAGGCGGCGGCTTCCGGTTGGCGGCAGCACATCCGAGAGGATGTCCGTGACGTTCCAGATCGCCTGTGGCTCCAGCAAGGGCTCGCTGTCCAGACGTGCCGCGACAGTGTCGATGCCGTTGCCGAGCCGAACGGGCTGGCCGCCGTTGGCCAGAGCGGCATAGGCCTGAACCAGATCCTTTAGCGTGATGCCGACCCCGCCAAGCCCGATCGCAAGGCCCGGCGCCTCGTTCGGCGGAAGCACCGGATGCACCGCTGCCCGTCTGAAGCGGATCATCAGGCGCGACGGGCCGACGGCATCGAGCAGACGAATTGCCGGAACATTGAGCGACAGCTGCAGCGCCTGGCGCACCGTGACATCGCCCTGATAGCTCATGTCGAAATTCTTCGGCCGATAGCCGAAGAAATCGGCGGGGCGATCCTCGATCATCGTCTCTTGCGCCACCAGCCCCTGTTCAAATGCAAGTCCGTAGATGAAGGGCTTCAGGGTCGAACCCGGAGACCGCAGCACCCGTGTCATGTCGATCCAGCCGGCGCGGCTGGCATCGAAATAGTCGGCCGAACCGACCTGGGCGACAATCTCGCCCGTCATCGCATCCGCCATGACCATGGCGAGCGATGCCTTCGGTTCGAGCTTCGCCGAAGCTTCCCTCGCGACGTCTTCCAGCTTCTGCTGAATGCCGCGTTTCAGCGTGCTCTGGTATCGCGGCACCCCGGGCTGTTTACGGATTGCGGCTTCCGCCATATGCGCGGCAAGCGCCGGCAGTTGCAGTCTGCGCCGGGGGAGCCCGTCATGGGATGCCCGTTCCGCTTCCCCTTCACCCGTCAGCGACGCCACGGCCGGCCTTGAGAGAACGCCTTGACGGGCCCGCATGGCCGATTGCGGGTGCCGGTCCGGCCGCCGCTTTTCCGGCGATTGCGGCAGGGCGACGAGCAGAGCGGCTTCCGCCACCGTCAGTCTCCCCGGCTCCTTGCCGAAATAGGCAAGGCTTGCAGCCCTCACGCCTTCGAGATTGCCGCCATAGGGCGCGTAGGTGAGATAGAGCTCGAGGATCTCCTGCTTGTCGAGGCGGCGCTCGATCTGGATGGCGCGGGCGATCTGCAGGAGCTTTGCCGAATAGGACCGGGCTTCCCGGGGCTCGATCAGACGCGCGACCTGCATGGATAGCGTCGAGGCGCCGGAAACGATCCGCCCGTTGACGAGAAGCTGGACCGCGGCGCGGCCCATCGCCTTCAGGTCAATGCCGCCATGCTGGTAAAACCGCTGGTCCTCATAGGCGACAAGCATTTTCAGGAACCGCGGATCGACATCCGCGATCGAGGTTTTGAGACGCCAGCGGCTTTCGGGTGTGGCAAATGCACGGAGCAGAAGCCCGTCGGCATCGAGCACCTCTGCCGATACGGTTTGCGCCTTATCGAGCGGTGGCGGATAGGCACGGTCTGCAGCGTCAAGCGCAATCGCCAGCCCCGCCGCGAGCGCGACGAAAAAACCAAGACCCAACGAATACGTCCATCTGCGTCTCATGGCATTCTTCTTGTCGTCCTGCCGCTGATTGCCTCGACTTCGCCCTGTGCACGCTGCCGCCCGGGAAGGACGGCAAACGGATCTCACGGCGCCGCAACCACCTCCATCTTGCCCATCGCCGTCCTTGCGGAAAGCTGCGGCCGGTACATGTCATCCACCTGTGCCGCCGGATGATCGTAGGTGCCGGGTGTCACGGCGCGCACCACATAGGCGAGCGTGATCTTGCGGTTGTCACCTTCTGCGCGGTTGAAGGCTGCAACGAAACGGTCGTTGCGGAACTCCGTATGGGCGGCCTGCACCTCTTCGATCCAGTCGAAATTGGCAAGGCTGGCGCTGTTGACGATGCTCGGATTGTCGATCTCGAAACCCGCCGGCAGGAGATCGGTCACGACAATGCGCGACGGCCAGTCGTTTGTCTCCGTGACGTTGAGAACGACGACATAACGCGTGTTCTGCTGCGCCGTGCTGACATTCGCCTCCTCGCCATCCATTGTGTAATAGGTGCGCGTGATCTCGAAACCATCGCCGCCGGCAGCTAACGGCTGCGCCGGGGCGGCAACCGTGGTGATGGCGGCAGACAGCTTATCCTTGCTGTCGTTGCGAACCGTCAGCGGATGGTCGAGCAGCACGTCGCCTGGCATCTGCGACATCAGCGTCCCGATGTGGGCCGCGCCGTTGACGCTGAGACGCAGGTCTTCGTCGCCGTTCTGCAAGGCCCGGGCCGCCAGCAGCATCCAGGTCTGTTCCTGCGTGCTTGTATGTTTCTTCGCCACCCATTCCTTGGCAACGACATTGGCAAGTGCAGGCACGATCGGCGGCACCGGCCGACTTTCGGCGGCCAGCGCCAGAACCGCTGCACCATCTCGCAGCGAGGAGCCGTAATCCGAACGGCTGAGGCTGACTTTCTTGATCTGCGCATCTTCCGACATCTGCAGCGCGTCGTTGAAGATGGTGCGCGAGCGCTGGGCATCGCCGTAAAGCGAAAGCGCTGCAGCGATATGCGCCTTGGCAAGCGGTGTCGGGAAGTCGCCGAGCATCGTATCGGCATAATAGCGCAGGTCGCTGATCGCAGCCTTTCGGTTGCGCGCCAGCACGTAGAGCGCATAGGCGATCTGATTGCCCTGGTCGGCGACATTGGTTGTGTAGGCCAGAGTGTTCTGCAGATTTTCAAGCGCCTGGACGAGCGGCTTTTCAGGCACGTCGAAACCCTGTTCGCGGGCCCGCGACAGGAAGTCGGTAATATAGGCATCCAGCCAGAGATCGGTGCCGGCACCATCAGGTCCCCAAAGCCCGAAACTGCCAGCCGATGCCTGGAAGGAGAGCACGCGGAAGATCGCGTCCTGCACGCGCTTCTTGACCTCGGCATCATCGGCAAGCCCGTTCTGAACTGCCATCTGGCTCAGATAGAGAAGCGGAAGTGCCCGGCTTGTCGTCTGCTCGGCGCAGCCGTAGGGATAGCGGTCGAGGCTCATCAGCAGCGCCGGAATATCGAACGCGTTGGAGCGGCTGACATTGACGCTGACCGAGGCGCCCTGAAGCACGCTGTCGGCAAGAAGGTTGGAATCCACCGTTACGCTTGCGCCGGGCTTCAGATCCACCAGCCGGCGCTCCGTCACCGGCATGGCCGCCGGGCGAACCGGGATGTTGAGAACCTGATCGACCGACAGGCCGGAAGCATTCGAGACCCGGATCGAAACAGTGCCGTCACCCGGCCCGATGCCCACCAGCGGCAGCGTCACACTCGTTTTTCCGCCGGCCGCCAGTTCGACCGGCTTGATCGCGCTCTGGCCGACCGCAACAGGGTCGTTTGTCGTAACGCCGAGATCATAGGTGCCTGCGGGTCCGTCGGTGTTGACGATGTCCAGTCTGAGGTTGCTGTCGTCTCCCGGCGCAAGAAAGCGCGGCAGGCTGGCGGTCACGACGATCGGATCGCGGATGATGACGTCTTTCACCCCATGACCCACCCCGGATTTCGACCAGGCGACGGCCATCACCCGGGCAGTACCGTTGAACTGCGGGATGTCGAAGGAGACGTTCGCCTTGCCTTCTGCATCAAGCTTCACCGGGCCCGAGAAGAACGCGACAAGCTTTTCCTTCGGCGGGCTTGCCTGCAGTGCCATGCTGCCGCCATCACCACCGGTGCGCAGGCGACCGGTAGCACCAAGCGAGCCATCGATCAGCCGGCCGTAGATGTCACGGATTTCGAGCCCGAGACGGCGCTGGCCGAAATACCAGTCGTCCGGCGCCGGTGGCTCGTAGCGGGTGAGATTGAGGATGCCGACATCGACGGCTGCCACCGTCATATAGGCATCTTCGTTGGCGCCGGCACCGGTTACGGCGACTGAGATATCCAATGGCTGGCGCGGCAGGGTTTTATCCGGTGCCGTGATCGCGACCGCGAGATCGCGTGCTTCCGGATCGACCTTCAGCCAGGTCACGCCGATCGCCCGCATCGGCATACGGTTTTCACGCGCAGCACCCGGGCGGTAGAGTGTCGCGGTCACATAGGAACCGGCTCCCCATTCGGCCGTGACGGGGATCTCGATCTCTCCGCCGGTCTCCGCAAGGCTTGCCGTCTTGACCGCGGTCAGCTGCTCGGAGCCTGCAATGATCATCAGTTCGCCGGCATAACGCGAGGAAACCTTGAGCTTGGCAGTATCGCCGACCTTGTAGCTCGGCTTGTCGAGGGCGATCTCCAGCGCGTCCGGCGTCTCGGTCGACGTGGCGGTCACGAACCAGCCGGCATCGAACTCGGTGCTTGAGGCCGGGCCGCCAGCATCGACCGTCTCGACTTCCAGGCGGTAACGGCCCCATGCGACCGGAACCGAAATCCGGCCGCCGTCAGCAGTTACGTCAACGCTGCCATTGGATACCTGCTTGGTGCGGGTGATCGGCTCGTAGCGCCAGGAACTCCCCTCGCGATACCACTGATAGTCCTGCTCGACCTTGACCAGCTTCCACGGCAGGCCTTTTGCGGCCTGCTTTGCTCCGGTCTCGTCCACGAGAATGACGTTGAAACTGCCAACCGCGCCCTCGGGCAGGTCGCCGGAGAACTCGGGCTTGATGCCGATCCGCGGTCCATCCGCCTTGACCGGCAGCGACAGGGTCCGCTCGATCGCGCGGCCGCCCGATTCTTTCATGCGCACGACGATATCCGCATTGATCAGCTTGGTGGTCGAGGGAAGCTCCGCGACATCTGCTGGAAACGATGCCTTGCCGTCTTCATCGGTATCGTCGAGTGCCTCGAGCGGAATGCGGACAGTTTCCGCCTGTTCCTCGTCCGCAAGACCGAACTGGTAGCCCGGGAAGGCCGCATTTTCGCGGGTCGGCTTGAGGGCAATTTCGCCTTCCAGGCCAAGTCCCGCTGCCGGTGCGCCATAGAGGAAACGTCCGTCGATCTCGACCGTAGCCGGTTCGCCGACCACGATTTCCTTCGCAGCGCTGGTCATGTCGAACTCGATGCGATCAGGCACGAAATCATCGACCAGAAACGTCTTTTCGCCGATCGCCGAGCCCTTGGGATCGGTAAACACCTGCATCGTCCAGGTGCCGCGCATGGACGTGTCCTGCAGGGCGAGATCGAGCGTGTAGCCACCGAGCGCGCCTGACTTCACCATGCGGCGGTCCTCGACGCCGTCAGGGCGCAGGAAGACGAAGGTGAGCGGCAGGTTGTCGATCGCGGTTGCATCGACATTGCGGGCAAGGGCGCTCGCATGCACCGTCTCGCCTGGCCGGTATATGCCGCGTTCGGTCCATGGCAAGAGATCGATCGCGCCGGGTGCCGGCCGGCCGGTGACGCCGCGATCAGAAAGATCGAAACCGGCGCGGGTCATGTCGAGAAAGACGTAGTCCTGGCCGCTGTTTTGCGCCGTCAGCACCGCCGGCACCATGGCCGCGGTCCCGCGCATCAGGCCGGCCGTAAACGTGGCACGGCCATCGCCATCGGTCTTTGCGGTACCGAGCACTTCGTTATTCTTGGCAAGAAGCTGCAGATCGACGCCGGCGATCGGCTTGGCCGAACCGAGCGAGCGGGCAAACACACTGAGCCCGTCGGTGCCGGCATAGGTCGTCAGCCCGATATCGGAAACGACGAACCACTGGGTCGCCTTGTTATCCCATTCCTGCGAAATGGCGTTGGCGGCCGATGCTGTCAGCACATAGACACCAGGCTTGCGGCTCGGCAGCGCCTCGTCGACCGGAAAACTGGTCGCCACATCCTTGTTGAGTTCGCGGTTGGATTCGGGCCCAAGAGCGATCGTGCCCTGCCAGACGAGTTCACCGTTTTCCTGCTCGATGCGGTCGGCGGTGTAGCCGCTCATCTGGGTCAGAAATTCCGAGTCCGTCAGAAGCGGCGCGATATTGCGGTCGCCGATCCGGTAAAGCTTGAGAGCGGCCGTTTCGGTATTGACCGAAACGATCGGAATGCCGCGCCGGGCCGTGGATGGCAGCACGAAACTGTCGCCGGTAAACCGCACCGTAGGCGAACGATCCTTGACGTAAAGGTCGAGATCCACCTGTGCTGGCAGCGGTTCATCGACGGAGGAGGGAAGGCCGCGCCGCAGCGACAGCTTGTAACGCTGGCCGTGGGTCAGGCCCTCGACGCAGATCTGGTTGTCCTTGGCTTCCATCGCCTTCGGCGCCTTGCCATCCAGCGTGACGAAGGGCGCATAGTCGACGCCGGCCTTCACCAGAGGATCGGAAAACTGAACGCAGGCGCGCGGATTGGCGCTGTCTGCATCGACCGTGTTGCCGGTTACGCGAAAACCGTGACGCTCGCGAAGGTCGTTATAGGAAGCCTGCACCGTGCGGGCGCTGACCAGCGCAAGGCTCTGCTTGTAGGCGGAAATCGCCTGGCGGTAAGCCTGCTGCTTGGCAAGCGCTGCGCCAAGAACGGCAAGCGCATCGGCTCTTGCCTGGGTCGTTCGGGTCAGAAGATAGCCGTTGATGGCGCCAAGCGTTGCATCGCCGTCTGCAGAGCTGTTGCCGTTGGCAGTGGAGGCGGCGCGGGCAAATTCGATCCAGAGCGCGCCATCTTCAGGTGTGAGCGAGAGGGCACCCTTGTAATTATAGATCGCGTTATCGAACCGGCCTGCGAGAAGTTCGGCCTGCGCGTCGGTCTTCAGTCTTTCGACATCCCGGCCCTGCTGGTTGTCACCAAGCGTCAGGCCATCCTTCTGCTCGCGGGCCTGCTGAAGCAGTTCTTCCGTCAGAAAGGAGAGCCGTGGCGCCGCTCCGATATCCGGCTCTGCCGCCACTTCGACGATCTTGCCGGCAACCGCGCCTATAAACGGATTGAGCTGAGCGTGGTCGGACTTGAGGAAGCACCACTTGGCTTTGACATTATAGGTAAAGGCGCGGCACTGGTTGTCGCCGATACAGGCGGTTTCGCACTGACCTTGGCTGACATTCTTGACGGTCCGCAGATCAAAACCCGAATAGTCCCCATCCGCCGTGGTCTCTATCCGCCGCTCCGCCGCAGTCAGAGGCAGCGCCAGAACGAGAGACGAAAACAACAATGCGGAAAGTCCGAAGATCGCGCGCCTAGACATCAAAAAGTCCCCCCGGTGGCTGCCGTCCAAGTTATGTTGTCGGATCTGAGTAAGCACTTGTCAACGGAAGTAAAGCCAACCAGCAGATGCAGTTTTGACTATTTCTACGCTGATCGATTCGACAACGTTTGATCCGAGGTTGAGGCTATCGAGATGACAGCACACTGTTTTCCTCGTCGCGACAATCTACGCCTCGGTATTCGGCCGCATAGCCCTGAGCGGGGGAGGCATTTCACCCAGATTGACATCCGCTTTCGGAGGCCACTCCCGCACGAGATGCCCCCCCACCACAAAAAGACTTGTTCGCCACCAAAAAATCCGTGACATCTACCCTATCGAACAGGAGGCTTTCATGGACCACGCGAGCAAGACAAACGCGCTCAATCTTGACAATTTCTGGATGCCGTTTACGGCAAACCGCCAGTTCAAGGCGACGCCGCGTCTGCTCGCGCAGGCGGATGGCATGTATTACACCGATGTCGACGGCAACAAGGTTCTCGACGGCACGGCGGGGCTGTGGTGCTGCAATGCCGGCCATGGTCGCAAGAAGATCGCACAGGCCGTCGAACGTCAGCTCACCACCATGGATTTTGCCCCGACCTTCCAGATGGGTCATCCCATCGCGTTCGATTTCGCCACGAAACTGGCGGAGCATGCGCCGGGCGGCGCCTCCGCCAGGCTGGATCGTGTCTTCTTTACCGGTTCCGGTTCCGAATCTGTCGATACCGCGCTCAAGATCGCCATTGCCTATCAGCGGTCGATCGGGCAGGGGACCCGCACCCGTTTCATCGGTCGCGAGAAGGGCTATCACGGCGTCGGCTTCGGCGGCATTTCGGTCGGCGGTCTCGTCAACAATCGCCGTGTCTTTCCGCAGATCCCGGCAGACCATATGCGTCACACGCTCGATATCGAGCGCAACGCCTTCTCGAAGGGCTTGCCCGCGCATGGCATCGAACTTGCCGACGATCTCGAACGTCTCGTCGGACTGCACGGGGCGGAAACCATCGCAGCTGTGATCGTGGAGCCGATGTCAGGCTCCGCCGGCGTCATCCTGCCGCCCAAGGGCTATCTCGAAAAGCTGCGCGCAACGGCCACGAAACACGGCATTCTTCTGATTTTCGACGAAGTCATCACCGGCTTTGGCCGTCTCGGCATGCCGTTTGGCACGGATTACTTCGGTGTCGTGCCGGATCTCGTCACCACCGCCAAGGGCATTACCAACGGCACGATCCCGATGGGCGCCGTCTTTGCCAGCCGCACCATCTATGATGGCATGATGGCAGGACCAGAGAACGCGATCGAGCTGTTCCACGGCTATACCTATTCCGGCCACCCGGTCGCCTGCGCCGCCGGTCTCGCGACCATGGAAATCTACGAGGAAGAGGGCCTGTTGACCCGCGCCGCCGGTCTTGCCGGCGAATGGGAAGAGGCGCTGCACTCGCTGAAAGGCCTGCCGCACGTCATCGACATCAGAAACCTTGGCCTCGTCGGCGCCGTCGAGCTGGCATCGCGCGAAGGCGCTGTGGGCGCACGTGCCTATGATGTCTTCGTCGATTGCTTCCAGAAGGGGCTGCTGGTCCGAGTCACGGGCGACACGATCGCGCTGTCGCCGCCGCTGATCATCGAAAAGGAGCAGATCGGCACCATCGTCTCGATGCTCGGTGATGCACTCAAGCGCGCGGCATGACGGGCGACCTTAAAAAGAAAGTGCAGCCGGTAGGTGGTACCGGCTGCACATGAGTTCGTCTGTCTAGCGTCGATAAGCGCGAGACCGTTTCCGGATCAGGGCCTTGCTGCTGGCGCAATGTCGGTTTGCGACGGCTGCAGCGTATCACTTTTACCGGACACTGGGGCCTGACCGGTCAGCCGCTCTTCTGCAGGGGCGGTTGGTGCGGCGAGTGCCGGTTCCGTGGAGCCGGTCGTCCCGTTGGCCGGAGGACTCACTGCCGCGACCGGTGCCCGATCCGTCTTGTCGGTGGTCGCGGCCTGCTGTGCGGTTGCCGCGGTCTGGTCGGTGCCGATCGGCTGCGGAATGACCGTGCCGTCGGCATTGGCGACCCGCCAGACCGTGTTGCCGGAATCGTCGGCAACCAGAAGCGCCCCCGTTCCATCGATCCCGACACCGACAGGTCTGCCGCGCGCCTGATCGTTCTCGATAAAGCCTGTCACGACGTCCTGTGCCTTGCCAACAGGCTTGCCCTTTTCGAAGGGCACATAGATGACCTTGTAGCCGTTGAAGTGATCCCGGTTCCAGCTGCCATGTTCGCCGATGAAGGCACCGCTTGCGAAGGCGGACGGCATGGCGGAATTGGCCGAAAACGTCAGGCCGAGTGCTGCGACATGGCTGGACAGCGCGTAGTCCGGCGCGATCGCCCTTTCGACCATGTCCGGCCGTGGCGGGTGAACGCGAACGTCGACATGGTTGCCGTAGTAGCTCCACGGCCAGCCGTAGAAGCCATCTTCCTTCACCGACGTCATGTAGTCCGGCACCAGGTTCGGACCGAGTTCATCACGCTCGTTGACGACGGTGTAGAGAACGCCCGTATCCGGGTTGAAGGCAAGACCATTCGGGTTGCGTAGGCCGGATGCGAAGACGCGTGCCGCCCCCGTCTGACGATCGACTTGCCAGATCGCGGCGCGGCCCTTTTCAGCCTCGAGCCCGTTCTCCACGATATTGGAGTTCGAGCCGACCGAGACGTAGAGCATCTTGCCATCGGGGCTGAGCGCCAGATCCTTAGTCCAATGGTGGTTGATTGGCCCGCCAGGAAGCGGGGTCAGCACCTTTGGCGGCGCGGTAATCTCGTTCTGGCCGAGTTCATAAGGGTAGGCGATCACGGCGCTGGCCGAGGCCACGTAGAGCGTATTGTCCACCCAAGCCAGGCCAAACGGGGAATCGAGCTTGGTCAGAAGGTCGTGCCGTTCATCGACCGTGCCATCGCGATTGGTATCGCGCAGCAGAGTGATGATATTGGTTTCCTTCTCAGCGCCAATATCGCCGTGGGCGATCGACATGATCCAGCCGCGGATGAAATCCTTCGGCCTCGAGGTCGGCTCGCCTGCCGGTGCCTTGGATTGCACGACAAGCACATCGCCGTTCGGAAGCGTGTGGACGGTGCGCGGGCTCGAAAGATCCTTGGCGTAAACGGTAACCTTCAGGCCTTCAGGAACCTTCGGCGTTTCGCCATCCTTCCAGCCGATCACTTCCGCGACTTTCAGGTCGGGGATGAGCGGGTGCGATGGTTCCGGCAGGACAGGATCGGGCCCAATCTGCGAGTTGACGTCGAAGTCATTGCTTTGGGAAAAGGCCGGCAAGGCGGTGCCGAGCGACAGCGAAAGCGCGGAGGCAAAGAGAATGCGGGACGGCTTCATGGATCAGATCCTCCAGGCCAGGCGGGAATACTTGCGGGCGGAAATCGCGGCGGCGAAAACCGAGAGAACGAATGTGACGACAGAAATCGCCAGTCCGTAAGGCACAACGGCCGTCCAGCCGTCGCCGGCGTGAACAAGGCTGTTGAGGAAAGCCAGCGCCAGAATGACGATATAGATGACGATGGTGAGAAATGCCGGGCGCAGCGGCCGCGTTCTTGGACGAAGCATATCCAGCAGGCCAGCGACGATTGCAACGCCGCCGAAGACAAGGCCGGCAAACAGAAGCCAAGAGGAAAAGTTCTGCCACATCAGGTGACCATCGCTTAGCCAGAAGGCCAGGTCGGTCCCGAGTGTCAGGGTGAAGCAGACGAAAGGAAAGGGAACGAAGAGGGACTGCAGCGGATAGGCCGCAGAGTCTCTGTTATCGGAAGAAAAAACAGTCATGAAAACGCTCCGGGAGGCAAAGAGCCAGGGAATGGACGCCAACCCGTGACGACGCCCTTTGTTCCCTTGGCGCTATCGAGTGGTTAGGTTGGATCATGAACCGCAGAAATGGTGAGGCACGACATGGCACTGGCAGCCGGATTTTTCACGCGGTCCGCGGTGGATGTGGCGCGCGACCTGATCGGCGCTGAATTCGAGCTTTCGGGCGTCGGCGGCGTCATCGTCGAGACCGAGGCCTACCAGCCGGATGATCCGGCATCCCACAGCTTTCGCGGGCCGACGCCCCGCAACCTTGCCATGTTTGGGCCGGCCGGTCATGCCTATGTTTACCGTTCCTACGGCATACACTGGTGCGTGAATTTCGTTTGCACGCCAGGCAGCGCGGTGCTGATCCGGGCCTTGCAGCCCGTGAACGGCATTGCCGAGATGGAACACCGGCGGGGCAGGGCGGAGCCCCTGCTGTTATGCTCCGGCCCCGGACGCGTCTGCCAGGCGCTGGGAATTGGTATCGAGCATGACGGCCTGTCGCTCATGGAAGCGCCTTTCCGGCTTGCTCCGCCGGTAACGCCGCCCTTGGTGGTCGCGGGACGGCGGATCGGAATATCGCGTGGTATCGACCAGCCGTGGCGGTTCGGCCTTCAGGGATCGCTGCATGTCAGCCGACGCTTTACCGGCAAGGGAGGGCTGCCGGAGGACCCGACAGCCGCACGGGATTGACCTGCCGTGCCTATTTCCGACCGAGCCGGGTCAGCAGTCCACCGGTTGCCAGCCCCACGAGAATTGCACTCGCGACGAGAAGCAGTCCGTAGGACATGATGTTGTCCGACAGCCAGTTCGTTGCGATCAACCGTGCATTCGAGAGTGAAAAGTTTGCAGTCGGCGTGAAGTGGAACCAGTTGACCGGAACAATCACCGGATCTGCTTCGGAAACATCGTGCACGGACACGCGTCCGTCGAGTTGGTTCCACGCCTCGCGTGCCGAAAAGGCCTCCATCCCGGCGGAAAGCTCATCGCCCGTCGCGCCGATCACTGCCGTCCAGGTGCCGGTTTGGGTCGGATCGTTTTCCTGTGCGATGATCATTCCGGCGGTTTTCGGCGGCACATAGATCGCGTCACCTGCCGGCGCAAACCGCAGCATCGGTGCGGAGAGGTCAAAGTTCCGCTTGGCCCAATCCGCCACGGAAGAAAGCTGTCGGCCGAAGAAGTTGTTGCCGTTGCGATCCTGCCAGTCCTGGAGCGTCAATGACGCCCGGTCGGCCGGGACGTGATCGCTGTTCTCACCCCAGCTACCGCGGCTTTTCTGCTCGATGCCGAGATCCGTCAGGATATTGGCTGGAAATTCGGAGATCGCGCCGACAAACAGCGCATTGCGCCCGGCTATACGCGCCGTTGAAATCGTCACCGAGACCGGTATTGCCCGATGTGACGCGGTCGCGATCTTGCCAAGGAAAGTCGCCGCAGATCCGAGGGTCTTTTCATCGATCCGGCCGAGGAACAAAGGAACGGACTCGGTGCCGGTCGAGTAAGGAAAGCCGGTGCCCGACGTAGCGCCGAGATTGGGGACGCGGGCAATGCGGGCGAAATCCGGCATCTCGAACTGTGAAGTACCGAAGAGAGCAAACCGCGTGTTTTCATTCGCAGTGGCGCCCGGCGCGCAGGCCTTGTCCGACGCGGTCAGCAGCGCAGCTTCGAGCGTGATCGTGTTGACCCCAGGCTTGAAGTGACGCAGCGTCAGCTTGATCGGCAGGTGGCGCAGAATGGCGCCTCCGTCCGAGGTGATCGGAACGGTTGAGGCAATATTCCCATTGACGAAGACGTCGATGTGACTGCCAGGCAGAACCTCCGACACATAGGCGGCATCCAGCAGGATGCGCGCTTCGCCATAGGCGTTAGCGTAGAAATCCGCCGGGACGCCGATTGTGAACTCGGTACGGTAAAGCCGCCCGGAAAACTCCTCGCTGCTGACCCCAAGAGAATTGAAATCAATCGATTTCTCGGCAAACAGGAATGGCGTATCGATGCCGCGCCAGCTCGAGGTCGCCAGTGTATCGCGGCGCTGGATGCTGCCGCCATCGGTGGAGGCAACGAAACTGTCGATAAGGCCCTGAAGCGCCGGCCAGCTGGGTCCCGACAGGACCAGAGCGGAGGATCCGTGCCCGGGGTAATCGGTAAAGCTTGCAACGGCTGCACTGGAAGCGGCTGCCGCCAGGTTCGGAAGGATCGGTCGAAGCTCGTCCGGTGTCCCCACGAAGACCGCAAGTTCGCCGGGCCTCAGATCGGGTGTAATGGTTTTCTGGAAGGAAAACGACTGGTTCGGCATGCCGCCCACCAGCGATAGTCCCTGCGCAAGCCGCATCAGAACATCCGTCGCGCCCAGCTGGTCGAGCGCCGGCACAATCAAGCGGAACCGCGTCTTTCCGCTGCCGTCGACGCCGACCGCCCTGACATCGTCCAGTCGGTTGAACCGGTCGCTACGCTCGTCGTCGAACGCCAGGAACGTCCGCTTCGGGTCGATGTCGGTCCAGAGTTCGAACGTGGATTCGACCGTGCAGTCGGTGCGGTGACGCTGATTGGCCGCGAACCGTACCATATTGCCGCCCGCCTTCAGAACGCCCGGCGGTATGTCGAGCACCCGTTCGAACGGCTGGTCGGGCGATGCAATCTTGTCGCCATAGATCTCGACGTCGTTGATCGTCACGGAAAGTCGCGAGGCCTCCGGCGCAACGACGATCGAGTTCTGGTATGTGAGGTGCAGCTTTGCACCCGTCGCCGCCTGCTCCTCGGTCAGGTAGACGGACCAGGAACGCTGCTGGACCTCGCCGTTCAGGCGCAGCGACGGGGCAGGGATGAGGTAGCGCCGCGCCGTTTCGGTCGAAGCCTTGGCTGCCGCCTGAGGAGCAGGGGCCGTTACCGGAGAGGGAGAAGCGGTGGCCGCCGGTGCCGGTGCCGCGGGCGTTTTCGGAGCGGCTGGAATGGGCCGTTGAACCTGTGGCACAGGTGCCGGAGCCGGGGTTTGCGGTGAAGGCGGCGCGGTCGGGGTTACACCTTGGCGGGACCGCTCCGGACCCATGTCGAATGGCGATGATGCGGTGGCCGGCGATTGACCGGGTTGCTGCGCAAGCGACGAGACCGACAGGGCGCCGGTCGATGCCAGCATGGCCGCGACGAAGAGAAGGCGGGGGAAGCGTGTATTGATGATCATGTCGCTCAACCTTCCTTCGTCGTCTGGCTCTTGCCCAGATCCTTCAACAGGTAGCCGAGGCCGCGGGTCGTCTGATAGGCGGCAAGACCCAGGAACCAGATCGTGCCGCGCAAGAGGCCCGGGTTGTAACGTCGCGAGGTCTGGAATTGTGTCCACTGGCTCGAATTGGCGAATATGAGATCGGCGATCAAACGGTGATCGGTGGATTTCTGGGGCATGTAGCGGCACCCCGCCGTTGTCACGTCGCCGACCGTATCGAAATTGCGGATTTCGATCGGCAAGTCGCTGATCGGCAGGTCGCTGAACGGCTGGAACCGGAGCACACCCATGGCACCGTTCGCGATGTCCCTGGCGCCTTCCGTATAGATCTGCAGTGCTGCACCATTGACCGAAACATCCTCGATCGTCGCCGTGAACCAGCGGTCGCCGATCCCGAATTCGCAACGCCGGCTGACGCGGATACGGCGGGACGACTGCTTCTCTCCACGTTCGGAAACGACGCCGAGCGCGCAGCCCGCAATGATGATGTTGAGAAGATTCCAGCCGCCCACGACCAGCGTCACGTCCGCCTTGAACGGCTCGGTATAGACCCGGTAGATGCTGATGAAGAAGGCAATGACGAGAACGCAGAAGATCACGAAGAACGGACGGCTGATCTCCGAAAGTCGGCTGACGGACACGGACTCGTCCTTCGCCGTCACTTTGAAGGTCGGCTTGCGCGGATTGAGCATGACCGAAACGACAGCCGGCAGCAGGTGCACGGTCTGGACGTATTCGTAGAGCTCCGAAATCCACGGCCAGCGGAACGACCCATAGAGGTAGTTCTGCATCAGCATGTTCACGATCATATAGGTCAGCGAGTAGACCAGGAACTCGCCGCCGGACGAGGTGAAGATCTGCAGATCGAAGAACAGATAAAACAGCGGCGCAAACAGGAAGATCGTCCGCGGGAAGGGAAACAGCCAAAATAGCGTCGAGGACATGTAGCAGAGGCGCTGCGGGAAGGAGAGCCCGCGCTTGAGCGGCGGGAAGCGGAACCGCAGGATCTGCATCATCCCTTGCGCCCAGCGCGAGCGCTGGCCGATGAAGCTGGCGAAGGTCGCCGGCTGCAGGCCGGCAATCAGTGGGCGGTCGACATAGATGCTGTGCCAGCCGAGACCGTGCAGATCGAGCGCGGTTTCACAGTCTTCCGTGATGCTGACGCCGCTGAAACCGTTGGAGACTTCGAGCGCCTTGCGATTGAGAACGGCCGCGGAGCCGCAGAAAAAGGCGGCATTCCACTTGTCGAGACCACGCTGGATGATGCCGTAGAACATCTCGTTCTCGCTCGGCATCTTCTCGAATGTGCGCAGGTTGCGCTCGACGGGATCAGGATTGAGGAAGAAGTGCGGTGTCTGCACGAGGAAGAGTTTCGGCTCCTTCTCGAAATAGTGGACGGTTTCCAAGAGGAAGTCGCGCGTCGGAGCGTGATCGGCGTCGAACACGGCAATCAGATCGCCGCTCGAATGGGCAAGCCCGTTGTTGAGATTGCCGGCCTTGGCGTGTTCGTTGCGCTCGCGGGTCAGGTATTTGACGCCGAGGTCTTCGCAAAGCTGGTTGAGGGCCTTGTAGCGCGCATCCGCAGCCCGTGCATCCGCCACGTTGTCGGCGCGGCGCTTCTGCAGCGTGCTGCCGTCATCGAGCAGCCAGACGGTCAACTTGTCGGCCGGGTAATCCATGTTGCGGCAGGCTGCAAGCGTGTTGGCAAGCAGCGTCTCGTCCTCGTTGTAAGACGGCACGAAGACGTCGACGCTCGGAAGCGGTCCTTCCGTGCGGCCATGCGGCTTTCGCGCCGGCAGCGGCATGGCAACGACGAAGAGGCTGAGCGCCAGCATCATCACGCTGTACATCTCGGCCAAGTAGACGAGCATGCCGGGAATGAAGTTCTCCAGCTGGTTCACCGGCGGCAGCGTGCTCGTCGTGCGCCAGTAGACGTAGCGCATCACCATCGCGGTGCCGAAGGCGAGAGCCACGAGACGCCATTTGCCGTCGGCGTTGAGCATCTTGATGATGATCATCACCGTGACGATCAGGACGCTCGCGATCAACTGGGTGCGCGTGTTGATCGGCAGGGTGACCAGGGTCACGATCATGATCGTGGCGAGAACCCACACGATGGCAGAAATAAAAGTACGCATCGCCGGATTACCTTTGCGGTTCGATCGACCGGATTACGGTTGGCAGGATCACGACGGGATTGCCGGCCTGACGCTCAGCGACATACGACATTGGCACCCTCCGCCTGTGTCGAGCAGGAAGGCGAAGGAACCGTGACGCGCGGAGCGGCTGCGGGTGTTGGTGACCTCTGGGACGCAGCAGCGTCCGAGGGCGCTGACGGACTGAGGCCTGCGGGAGAAAGGGCGGAAACGCTGGGGATCCTTGGCCCCACCGGCTGCATGACAGGCTCCATCATGCCGCTGGCGACCGGTGCTACGGCTGGCCGGACCGGCGCGGCAGGGGCTGCGCGGCGGATCATCGGCGCAGCTTGTCGCTGCGGCAGGACCGGAACGATAGCTTCCGTCGAGGCAGGACGCGGGTAGGTCGGAGCGCCGGTTCGTCCGATTTCAGGCGAAAGCGGGCTCGCATCGCCATAGGGATTCCAGCCGAGCGAGTCGACGGAGGCGTTGATAGTGAAATTGTACATGAAGGCGAGAAGCGCCTGCTCCGTCGCGCCGGCCTCGCAGATTCGCACGCGGATCTGGATCGAGCCGTAATTATCGACCGGCGACATCTTCTGCGCCTGCGAGCGGATCTGCTGCCATCCGTAGAGGCAAAGATCGCTGCCCCTGCCGCGCCCGAACGCATAGCCGAACGGGCCATAGCTGTTCTGGACGTAAAATTGCGACCGCACCATCCGTACACCGGGAAACCCGGATGCCATTTCGCGAGCCGTGCCGCTTTGCGAGACCATTTTCGACGTCAGCCGGTTCGAGCTGTAGCTGAACGCGCTCTTCGTGCCGAAGAACTGCGCCTTGATGAAGTTCTGGCCGGGCGTGAGTGCGGATGTGAAGAGCGGAATTTCCTGCTCGATGGCGTTGTCGTAGCGCCGCTCGATGACGCCGACGATACCGGGGCCGGATGGCGGCGGCATGACCATGGCTTCTTCCGCCTGCACGGTCTTCACCAGGGCGCCCGGCTGGATCGGAGCTCCGCCGCAACTTGCCAGGACGAGAGGCAGCAATCCTGCGATGGCAATTGCGAAGCTTCGGCGGTCGCTGCGTACGAACCGGCGAACTTCGGCAAATGATCTTTTCGTCATGGGCACTCGCATATAATGGCGCATCTACTGGACAGTCATCGTCCGATCGCTTCCGTCTCGATTTCCGCTTCCACAAAAGTCTACGCAACGAAGCGAATCGCGAGTCTTGCTTACAATTTGCTAAACAAATCTAAATTGTTCGTTAACCATATCAGCTCATTCTTACACATCATGGCGTTCATGCCATTGATACGCCTCGTTGCGGGGCAACAGGTCGGGGTTAGGATCGGGATCGGAAGTCCATGAAGGTTATGATGATCTCATTGACGGTGGTAGGTATCGCCGCTGTTGGATTCTGGAGCCTCGATAGACAATCCTCCAATGTCGACATGACGCAGCTGACCGGCGCCATCAGTCCCGACGCGCCCGCATGGGCAGACGGTATGCAGCCGCGTCCCAAGACCGAGCGGCTTACGGCTCAACTGCTCTCCTCCGACGAACCTTCCGCGCAGTCTCCGGGTGCAGCAGCGCTTGTGATCACGCAAACGCTGCCGAACGGATCCGCCACCGAACCGGCCGATACGCCTTCCCCGGCGCGTTCGGGCATGCCCTTGATCGCACAGTCCCCGGCCGCATCGTCGCCACCACCCTTGCAGCGTCCCGAAAACTTGACGGCGCAGCGCGGCAACACGCCGCCTCCGGTCGTCGTGGATGAAAGCGCCTTGCGATATTTTGCTGCCCGTGGCGACACGGCACGGCTTCAGGCCGAGATCTCGCGCCTGCGTGCGCTCTATCCGACCTGGTCTCCGCCCGCTGATCCGCTGGCTGTGCGCGCAAGCGGTGATCCACAGCTCGAAAACATGTGGCAACTCTATGCACAGTCGCGCTTTGCCGACGTGCGTAAGGCAATCGCCGACCGTCAGACTGCCGAGAGCGGCTGGCAGGCACCGGACGATCTCCTCGACCGGCTAAAGCTTGCCGAAGCACGTGTCAGCCTGACCGGCGCCTCCGACAGCAAGGATTACGACGTCGTCATCCGCATGGCGGCCGAAAACCCGAGCCTTCTCACCTGCAGCGAAATCGACGTCTTGTGGCGGGTGGCGGAAGCCTTTGCCGAGACCGAGCGACAGGGTCGCGCCCGGGATGCCTATCTCTACGTCCTGGACAATTGCGAGGACACCGCCGCGCGTGTCGCCACGGTGCAGAAGGCAAGTGAACTTCTTCCCTCCACCATGCTGGAAGATCTCCTCGCAAAGGAAAAAACTCCCGCCGGTGGTCAGCCGGAATTCGAGGGTCTGAGAAACGATCTCGCGCGCCGCTTTGTCAACGAAGCCGGCGACGATGCGAAACTGGTCGTCGGCCAGCAGTATGTCACGCGTCTCGAACAACTCGCGGAACGCGAGGGGCTCGCCTCGGACGCGCTGCTGCTGGGCTGGTATGCCTATCGCAGAGACAATCTCGGCGGTGCCGAGCGCTGGTTCCGGCGCGCCTATGGCAAGGAAGAGACGGCCTCCGCTGCTGAGGGGCTGGCGCTCACCCTGGTCCGCCAGAAGTCGCCGCTTGAAGCGGAAAACGTTCTCTATCGTTTCCGGGAAAGTTCCGAAGGCACCAAGGCGGCCTATCTTTCCGCCGTCGCCAATCTTCTTGCACTCGATCCTCCGCCCATGCTGCAGGAAGAGGTTCTGGCCCGCATGGCGCCTGTCGTGATCGCCGCCCGCGATGCCGACGCGGCACAACAGTTCGGCTGGTATGCAAGAGCAATGCGGCAGCTTCGCACGGCCGCCGAGTGGTTCGGGGCAGCACTCGCCTGGAAGCCGGATGACGAGCCCTCCGCCTATGGTCTGGCGCTGACCCGCAACGACCTGGGCGACCGGGCCGGTGTCGCTTCTCTCCAGCGTGCCTGGGGCGGTCGTTCAGAGCGCATTGCAAATCTCGGCAGACCATCTGTAGCGGGCGTCGATGATCGGACAGGTTACCGTCGCCAACCGCCGCTGCCGAGCGTCAGGCCCGAGGATCGCACTGCGGAAGCCTATTCGCAGCAGGACGGACAACCCTATCAGCAACCAGCGCAACGCAGCGTTCAGCAACCCAACCCGCAGCGTGCCGCTGCAACCCGGCAGCCTGTTGCCGTGCAGCCGTCGGTCCGCCAGGCAACCAGATCCGCTCAGGCAAGCTCCGGGCCGCCGTCTCGCGGTTGTGCTCTGACGGAACTCCGCCAGACCAATCCGGACCAGGCACTATCGCGCGGTTGGTGCCTGATGGATCTGAACAGGCCGCTCGAAGCCGTCAAGGCTTTCGAGGTCGCGCAAAACAGTGCTTCCGACGTGGTCCGCTCCGATGCGTCCTATGGTCGAAGCCTTGCCTATCTGCGGGCAGGCCTGACGGATCAGGCATCTGTTGCCGCCGCCGCCGCCAAGCAGACCAACTCCCGCGCCGTGGAGCTTCAGAGCGCCATTCTTGCCAATCGCGCCCAAAGCTCCTTCAACCTCGGTCGCTACCGGGAGGCGCTCATCGCGCTCGATCAGCGCGCCCAGATCACGCCGGAACAGACCGATCTGATGATCCTGCGCGGCTACGCCTATCTCAATGTCGGTCGCAAGCCCGATGCGCGAAGAATTTTTCAGGCTCTTGCATCGACCGGAAGCAAGGACGGCCAACGAGCGCTGGCCGAACTGATCTGGCCGCCGGACAATTGAAACACCGGCACAAGCTGAACTTCCAGATTAGATCCATTTGATTTTACTGAAAGTTTTAAAGCTTTTGGTTGAGCTGTTCTGCGCCTCTGTTTGTTGTCACCTTTGCGGACAGTCGGAGCTATGGCCGGTTTCTGACTTTGCTTGAAAGAGCATTTCACACCGCCCGTGTTAACCTTCGGGCAAGGAATTAACCATACATATTAGATAGACGGCGAATGGGATGTCCCGAGGGCTCCCAACAGGCATGAAGCCGCCAAGCCGTACCGGTCTGAATCCGGTATTTCTCATCGACAGATTACGAAATGCTTCGCGGTATAAGCGTCGCCACCGCAGACAGGTCATAGCCTGTCCCGGCACGCTCCCGCCCGTTTCGGATTTGCCTCGCTGGGCGGCAATACACCAACTCGTCGGGTTGGTCTGACTTTCATGCGGGGACGGTTTTGGTGCAGGACACGCCGACAGAACAGGGGCGACGGAGCCAGGCGGGCAGCCTGAGCGAACGCTTGGCCTTTGCTGGCCTCGACGGGGACCTGCGCGACTTGCTGCGCCGGTGCAGGCCGCAACTCGAACCTCATCTCAAAGCCGGATTGCGCGACTATTTTCACCGGCTGCAGTCCGTTCCCGAGGCTGCCGGTATCTTCGAAAGCGAACAGCAGATCGAACGCCTGCATGACCTCCAGGCGTCTCACTGGAGCGTGCTCAGCGACGCGCGCTTCGATGCACTGTATGCCGAACGGGTCAAACTCCTCGCCGATACCGAAAGCCGCATGGGTCTTGATCCGCGCTGGCACCTTGCCGGTCATTCGGTGATGCTCGAGCATCTGATCACCGGTGCGGTCGCCGGCATGTCATCGCGCTCCATTCTTCCGGCAAGTCGCAAACGCGAACAGGAACTCAACGATCTCGTCAGCGCAATCGTGCGTCTCGTCATGGTCGACGCGGAGATCGCGGTGTCGTTGCGCTTTAACGAATTGCGCCTCAAGCACCAGCGTGCCCTGACCGAGCAGCGCCAGGCCGATCAGGCGCAGGCCGTTGAGACGTTCCTCTCCGTGGTTTCAGCGCTGGCCGATCGCGATCTGACCGCCAAGGTTCCGGACGACATGCCGGACGCCTATCGCGAACTCGGCGACATCCTCAACAGCGCCATCGGCGACCTCCGCACGACATTCGAGACCGTCGGAGAGACCGGAATCCAGGCGGACATGCTGACCGACGCTCTTTCCGAGAGCGCACGCACGTTCGCCAGAACTTCCGAGAACCAGTCCGCCCGCTTGCAAAAGTCCGGCGAAACGCTTTCGTCGATCGCTGCCGGTGTCCGCCAGAGTGCCGTCGGCACGGCCGCCGCCGAAAAGGCGACGGCTGCGACGCGCCGCTCGGCGGAAGACAGCGGCAAGGTCGTCGGCCAGGCAATCAGCGCCATGGCAGATATCGAAGCCTCCGCCGAAAAGATCGGCCAGATCATCGGGACGATCGACGAGATCGCATTCCAGACCAACCTCCTTGCCCTCAATGCCGGCATCGAGGCCGCCCGCGCCGGCGACAGTGGCCGCGGCTTTGCGGTCGTCGCCCAGGAAGTGAGAGCGCTCGCCCAGCGTTCCGCCGAGGCCGCCCGCGAGATCAAGACGCTCGTCAACGGCACCAAGACGCAGGTCGATGCGGGTGTCGAAATGGTTCACCGCACGCAGGGCGCCATCGATGGCATCGTCCAGCAGGTGTCCGCCATCAACGACACGATTGCGGGCATTGCTCGCGATACCGGGGTCCAGGCGGAAGGCCTCGACGTCGTCACGGCACATGTCAGTGATCTCAGCCAGGAAGTCGCATCCAATGCCGTTCTGGCGCGTCGCTCGGGCGAAGGCGCGGACGAATTGCAGACGGTGATCCTGGAGCTTGGACGCACGGTTCGCGAATTCCGGATTGCGCGACAGGGCCGTTACGATGACGACCGCTCAAGGCCGGCTGCACGCCGGCCGGAAATTGCCACCGACATCTCCCCGCGGGCCGCGGCGGAACGCATCGGTTCCTCAGAGACATTTTACTCCAAACGACAAGGAATAAGCTGATGGCGGCCAAGAAAGCCGGTCCGGGAAGTTTGAAACTGTCTTCCGTGCTGGACCTCAACGAGGCGTCCGCGCTGCACGCCAAACTGCTGTCCATGCGCGGTAGCGACATCGTCATCGATGCGTCCGGTGTCGAGCGTCTCGGCGTCCAGTGCGTCCAGGTCCTCGTCGCCGGCGCAAACGCCTGGGATGACGACAAGAAGTCCTTTGCCGTCCAAAAGCCTTCCGATGCCTTCGTCAAGACGATGCAGCTCATCGGCCTCGATACACAGAATTTGGTTGCTAAGGAGATTTAGCGATGAAGAAAAAAGTCCTGACCGTGGACGATTCACGGACGATCCGGAACATGCTTCTGGTCACTCTCAACAACGCCGGTTTCGAAACCATCCAGGCTGAAGACGGCATCGAAGGTCTCGAAGTCCTCGAAGGCTGCAACCCCGATGTGATCGTCACCGACATCAACATGCCGCGCCTCGACGGCTTCGGTTTCATCGAAGGCGTTCGCCGCAACGACAAGTACCGCGCCATCCCGATCCTGGTCCTGACCACGGAAAGCGACGCGGAGAAGAAGAACCGCGCCCGCCAGGCCGGTGCCACGGGTTGGATCGTCAAGCCGTTCGATCCCGCCAAACTGATCGATGCCATCGAGCGTGTAACCGCCTGAGCCAGGAAATCCTCCCATGGATATGAACGAAATCAAAGAGATCTTCTTTCAGGAATGCGAAGAACAGCTCGCTGAACTGGAATCTGGTCTGCTGAAGCTGAACGACGGGGACCGCGACCCCGAAACGGTCAACGCCGTCTTCCGCGCCGTTCATTCCATCAAGGGTGGAGCAGGCGCCTTCGGCCTCGATGACCTCGTGGGCTTTGCCCACGTCTTCGAGACGACGCTCGACTGCGTCCGGTCCAACAAGCTCGAGCCGAACCAGGACGTTCTGAAGGTGATGCTGAAATCGGCCGACGTGCTCGCCGATCTCGTCACCGCGTCCCGTGACGGCGGTGGTGTGGACGAGGCGCGATCACGCGGCCTCGTCAAGGAACTGGAAGCCCTTGCCCATGGCGAAATGCCTTCGGCCCATGCCGAAGTCGCAAAGCCTGCAAAGGCCGAGGCACCGAAGCCGAGCGATGATAGCGGTTTCCAGCCGATCCCTTTCACCTTCGATGGTTTCGACGACGACGTCCCGGCAGCAAAAGGGTCGGTCTACGAGATCGGCTTCAAGCCGCGCCACGATCTCTATGCCAAGGGCAACGAAGCAGCCCTCCTGCTGCGCGACCTGTCCAAGCTCGGCGAGATGAGCGTCGGCTGCGACATGGAGCAGCTGCCGACCCTCGACAAGCTGGATCCGGAAGCCTCCTATTTCAGCTGGAAAATCTCCCTGACGACCGAAAAGACCGAAGCCGATATTCGCTCGGTGTTCGAATTCGCCGAGTGGGACTGTGATCTCGACGTCAAGCTGGCCGCAGCAAAGCCAAGCGACGAAGAACTGCCGATGGTTCCGGTACCATTCGATCTCTCGTCGCTCGACGATGAGCTCGGCTCCGACACGAAGGCTGCCGACGAAGCAGCCGCCGTCGTGGCGACTGAAGCTGCCGCCAACGTCAGCAAGATGGCTGCCGCCGCGGCACGCGTCGAAAAGAAGGAAGCCGCAGCACCCGCGCCGGCTCCGGCCCAGGCCGCTGCCACAGCGGCCGCCGGCCAGACGATCCGCGTCGATCTCGATCGCGTCGATCGCCTGATCAACCTGGTCGGCGAGCTTGTCATCAACCAGGCGATGCTCTCGCAGAGCGTCATCGAAAACGATGCCAGCGGCACCTCCGCCGTCAATATGGGTCTCGAAGAGCTGCAGCAGCTGACGCGCGAGATCCAGGACTCGGTCATGGCGATCCGCGCGCAGCCGGTCAAGCCGGTCTTCCAGCGCATGTCGCGTATCGTCCGCGAAGTCGCAGACATGGTCGGCAAGCAGATCCGTCTGGTCACCGAAGGCGAGAACACCGAAGTCGACAAGACGGTTATCGACAAGATCGCCGAGCCGTTGACCCACATGATCCGAAACGCTGTCGACCACGGCATCGAAAGCCCTGAAAAGCGCGAAGCCGCCGGCAAGGATCCGGAAGGCACGATCAAGCTTTCGGCCAAGCATCGTTCGGGCCGCATCCTGATCGAACTGATCGACGACGGTGGCGGCATCAACCGTGAGCGCGTCAAGCAGAAGGCAATCGACAACGACCTGATTTCGCCGGATGCCAATCTGTCGGACGAGGAAATCGACAACCTCATCTTCGCGCCTGGCTTCTCGACGGCAGACACGATCTCCGACATTTCCGGCCGCGGCGTCGGCATGGATGTGGTCAAACGTTCGATCCAGGCACTTGGCGGCCGTATCTCGATCTCCTCGCGCCCGGGTCTGGGCTCGACCTTCACCATGAGCCTGCCGCTCACGCTCGCCGTCCTCGACGGGATGGTGGTAACGGTTGCCGGCCAGACGCTTGTCGTGCCGTTGACGGCGATCGTGGAGACATTGCAGCCGGAAGCGTCTGCCATCCACTCGTTTGGCGCAACGCAGCGGCTCATCTCGATCCGCAACTCGTTCTGCCCGCTGGTCGATGTCGGCCGCATCCTCAACTTCCGCGCCACACAGGCAAATCCGGTCGAGGGCGTGGCACTTCTGGTCGAATCCGAAGGCGGCGGTCAGCGCGCGCTGATGGTCGATGCCATCCAGGGTCAGCGTCAGGTCGTCATCAAGTCGCTGGAAGCCAACTACACCCATGTTCCGGGCATTGCCGCCGCCACCATCCTTGGTGATGGCCGCGTCGCTCTCATCCTGGATGTGGACGCGGTGGTTGCGGCATCCCGCGGTCAGTCGCTCAGTCCGGAGATGTCGCTCGCTGCGACAGGTTGAACACAATGTCCTACGCTGTGAAAAATCTGACGCAGGCAAGCCGGGAGCTGATCGCTTTCCGGATCGGCGATCAGGAATTCAGCGTCAACATCATGTCTGTCCGCGAAATCCGCGGATGGACGCCGGCAATGCAGCTGCCGCACGCTCCCGCCGATGTGCGCGGCGTGATCAATCTGCGCGGCGCCGTGCTGCCGATCGTCGATCTGTCGGCGCGGCTTGGAATGAAGGATGCCGAACCGACGGCGCGTCACGTCATCATCGTTGCGCAGGTCGGGAAACGGATTGTCGGCCTGCTGGTCGAGGCCGTTTCCGATATCCTTACGATTACAGAAGAGAATATCCAGCCTGTGCCGGAGATTTCCTCCGACCTGGCGAAACAATACGCGAAGGGCATTCTGGCGTTCGATAAGCGGATGATCTGCATGATCGAGCTGGATCATCTCTTCCCCGAGACGTACCTCGAAAAGGAAAGCGAAGCCGCATGATGCCCCTGGGCGCCATAGAAGCCAGACAGTCGCCGGACGAAGTCCTCGCCAGCGGGGAATACCCGTTGACGCGTCGCGACCTGTCGGAGATTGCGGCGATGATCTACGCCGATGCCGGGATCTACCTCAACGATTCCAAGGCGTCGCTCGTCTATTCCCGCTTGTCCAAGCATATCCGCAACCTCGGACTGCGGGGCTTTCGGGAATACTGTACCCTGGTCGCCTCTGTCGAGGGCGCTCCGGCACGCCGGGAGATGCTGTCGCATCTGACGACGAACTTCACCCGTTTCTTTCGAGAGAACCACCACTTCGAGCACCTTCGGGACGAGGTCCTGCCCGGGCTGATCCAGCGTGCCCGCAATGGCGGACGTGTGCGCATATGGTCGGCGGCCTGTTCCGATGGGCAGGAGCCCTATTCGATCGCGCTGACGGTGCTGGGCCTTCTTCCCAACGCTGCCGACTATGATTTCCGCATCTTGGCAACCGATATCGACCCTAAGATCCTGGCTGCCGCGCGGGCAGGAGCCTATGACGAAGGTGCCCTCGAAACTGTTTCCCCGGCCATGCGCAAGCAGTGGTTCCGCGAGGTCGACGTCGGTGGCCGCCGCAAGTTCCAGGTCGATGATCGCGTCAAGAAGCTTATCACCTTCAACGAACTGAACCTGATGGCGCAATGGCCCTTCAAGGGTGGTTTCGACATCATCTTCTGCCGCAACGTCGTGATCTATTTCGACGAACCGACCCAGGTGAAAATCTGGTCGCGCTTCTCCCAGCTTCTTCCGGAGGGCGGCCATCTCTATATCGGCCATTCGGAGCGGGTATCGGGCGAAGCGAAGAACACGTTCGATAATATCGGCATCACGACCTACAAATATATGGGCAAGAATGCCGGGAGGAAGGCATGATCGCACCGGCCAGAGTTCTCGTCGTCGACGATAGCCCGACCATGCGAGGCCTGATCACGGCCGTCCTCAATTCCGATCCCGATGTCAGCGTCGTCGGGCAGGCCAGCGATGCGATGGAAGCGCGTAGCGCCATCAAGCAGCTCAATCCTGATGTCGTGACGCTGGACATCGAGATGCCGAACATGAACGGCCTCGACTTCCTCGAAAAGATCATGCGTCTGCGTCCGATGCCGGTCATCATGGTCTCGACCATGACCCAGCGCGGCGCCGACGCAACGCTTGCCGCGCTCGAAATCGGTGCGTTCGACTGCGTCGGAAAGCCGGTGCCGGGAGACGTTCGCCCGTTCATGGATCTCGCTGAAAAGGTAAAGGCTGCGGCACGCTCTGCACGCCGACAGGTCAGTGCTCCGGTCTCAATGGTCCCGACGCCGGCATCAGATTACCGCAACGGTCGCAAGGTTGTGGCGATCGGATCTTCTACCGGTGGCGTTGAAGCGTTGATCGCAGTGCTGCAAAAGTTTCCGCTGAACTGCCCACCGACTGTAATCACTCAACATATGCCGTCCACGTTTACGAAAAGTTTTGCTGAACGGCTTAATCGTATCTGCGCTCCTGTAGTGCAGGAAGCGACCGATGGTGCGCGTCTCGAGATCGGCAAGATCTATCTCGCGCCTGGTGGCGACCGGCACCTTCAGGTGGTCAATCCGTCGGCGCCATGCTGCCGGCTGGTCGAACGCGATCCGGTGAACGGCCACAGGCCCTCCGTCGATGTCCTGTTTGATTCGGTCGCGGAGTTGGCGGGTCGCAATGCGGTCGGGGCTATCCTGACGGGCATGGGTCGCGACGGGGCTTCGGGACTGTTGAGGATGCGCAGCGCTGGCGCTCGCACGATCGGCCAGAACGAAAAGACATGTGTGGTCTACGGCATGCCGAGGGTCGCCTACGAAATTGGTGCAGTCGAGCAGCAGCTGCCGCTCGGCTCCATCGGAGACGAAATACTGAAACTAACTGCCGCCCGAAAAGAAGGTACCGAATAATGTCCCTCGCTGAAAAAATCAAAGTTCTGATCGTCGACGATCAGGTCACCAGCCGACTGCTGCTCAGCGACGCTCTGACACAGCTCGGTTTCAAGCAGATCACTGCCGCCGGCGATGGTGTGCAGGGCATGAAGATCATGGCCGAGCAGCCGCATCACCTGGTGATCTCGGACTTCAACATGCCGAACATGGACGGTCTGGGCCTGCTGCAGGCAGTGCGCACCAACCCGAATACTAAGAAGGCAGCGTTTATCATTCTGACGGCGCAGGGCGATCGCGCTCTGGTTCAGAAGGCTGCTCAGCTCGGCGCCAACAACGTGCTCGCCAAGCCATTCACAATCGAAAAGA
Source organism: Rhizobium sp. Leaf321 (assembly GCF_001423215.1). Taxonomy (NCBI): domain Bacteria; kingdom Pseudomonadati; phylum Pseudomonadota; class Alphaproteobacteria; order Hyphomicrobiales; family Rhizobiaceae; genus Rhizobium; species Rhizobium sp. Leaf321. The sequence continues at coordinate 494,095 of NZ_LMOF01000006.1, forward strand.
TGAAAGCTGCTATCGAGGCGGTGTTCGGAGCCCTTAAATGAACGACCCGGCAGGTGCCAAACGCGTCCATATTATCCAGGGCGAATTCAAGGTCGAAAGCGATCCCAATGTGGTTTTGTCGACGATTCTTGGCTCGTGCGTGGCTGCCTGCCTTCGTGATCCTGTCGCCGGTGTCGGCGGCATGAACCACTTCCTGCTTCCGGGCTCGGGCGGGGCAGCGTCGTCGGGGGGCGACGCGACCCGCTACGGCGTGCACCTGATGGAGTTGTTGATCAACGGTCTCCTGAAAAAGGGTGCCCGTCGTGACCGGCTCGAGGCAAAGATCTTCGGCGGCGCAAAGACGATTGCCAGTTTCTCCAATGTCGGCGAACAGAACGCGGCCTTCGCCGTGGAGTTCCTGCGTGACGAAGGCATTCCGGTGGTGGGGTCCTCGACCGGAGGCGATCACGGCCGCAAGCTGGAATTCTGGCCGGTCAGCGGCCGTGCCCGGCAATATCCTCTCACAGGCGCCGAAACGCAAAAGACGGTTGCGCTGGAGCAGCGTCCTGTCCGTACGCCACCAAAGCCCGTCGAAAGCTCGATCGAATTCTTTTAATTCTTACGCCTGGGTAAAGACGAGGAAATTCATGACTGAAATCACCGCCCCGATACGCGATTCCCTTGAGGAATCTCTGCCCGAGGTACTGATGCGCCTCGTCTCGGAGCTGCACGATGTCGCCTATCTGATCGAGCGTATCGAACCGCAGGTGTTGGAACTGGGCGGCCCGGGCCTGCTTCATTCGCCCGACAGCGTAAAAGTGCTGCAGGGCATCGATCTCGCGGTGCAGAAAACGCGGGGTCTCGCAGAGTTCATCGATACCGTCACCGCGAGCATTCCGAGCGACTGGATGGTGGATCTGTCGACGGCTCTCAGCCTCGTCAAACTTGCCGACATGCAGAAGGCGCTGGCCAACGGGATGCGCCACGGCCACTCCCAGCCGCTTAACAAGGCCGCCGGAGACTTCGATTTCTTCTGACGTCACAGACTGTCTCTGACCCTGCTGCCAGGCCGCGTTGCAATCATCATGCGGCAACCAGACACGACGTTTCGAAACGCTCGCGCAAGCTTCGCTCCCTAGGGTGATGCTGGGCATAGGCTCGAGATGTTATCTGGCGGCGTGGGACAGAATGAATCTGTTATCTCAATTTCCAACAATATTCAAAAATCTGGCCAGTCTTGGCCAGACACGATTGATCGCGCTGGGCGCCGTCGGCGTCGTTTCGATAGCGATCGTTCTGGCCGCTGCCCTTTATGTGAACAAGCCCTCCTATGAGGGACTGTATGTCGGTCTGGAAACAGCCGATCTCAATCAGATCAGCATCGCCCTTGCGGAAGCCAACATGCCCTTTGAGGTTGGCTCTGATGGCGCAAGCATCCAGGTGCCTGTCGGTATGACCGGCAAGGCGCGTCTGATGCTTGCAGAACGCGGCCTGCCCAACAGCGCCAATGCCGGCTACGAGCTGTTTGACAATGTCGGCTCGCTCGGTCTGACCTCCTTCATGCAGGAAGTCACGCGGGTGAGGGCGCTCGAAGGCGAAATCGGCCGTTCGATCCAGCAGATCTCCGGCGTGTCGGCCGCACGCGTCCACATCGTCATGCCTGATGCCGGCAACTTCCGTCGCGGTGAGCAGAAGCCGACGGCGTCCGTGATGATCCGTGCGAACGCATCCGCCGGTCGCAAAGCCGCTGCGTCTATCCGCCATCTCGTCGCCTCGGCCGTCCCGGGCCTCGAAGTCGACGATGTCACGATCCTCGATTCAACCGGCCAGCTTCTCGCCTCGGGCGACGATGGCAGCAACAGCCAGATCAGCCGTTCGCTCGGTGTGGTCCAGTCGGTCCAGCAGGAAATCGAAAACAACATCGACAAGGCGCTGGCACCCTTTCTCGGAATGGATAACTTCCGCTCCAGCGTGACTGCCGCCCTCAACACCGACAGCCAGCAGATCCAGGAAACCGTTTTCGACCCGAACTCCCGCGTTGAACGGTCGGTGCGCTCCACCAAGGAAGCTTCCAAGTCGCAGCAGGCCCAGAACGACAGCGCGACCACGGTCGAGCAGAACGTTCCCCAGGCCGCTCCTCAGGCCGGCGGCGACGGCGCTCCTAAATCCTCCGACCAGTCGGACAAGAAGGAAGAGCAGACCAACTACGAAATCAATCAGAAGACCACGGCGACAGTTCGCAACGGCTATCAGATTGAAAAGATTTCGATCGCCGTCGTCGTCAACAAGGGCCGTATTGCCAAGATGGTGGGCGAGCCCGCGGATCAGGCAAAGGTCGACGCCTATCTTGCCGAAATGCAGAAGATCGTGTCTTCGGCTGCCGGCATCAGCAGCGACCGCGGCGATGTCGTCACACTCACGGCCATGGATTTCGTCGAAACCCAGCTTCTCGACGAGGCCGCTTCGTCTGGTCCGGGTATGATGGAAGTGCTCAACCGTAATATCGGCGGCATCATCAACTCGCTTGCGTTCGTTCTTGTCGCCTTCCTCGTGGTCTGGCTTGGCCTTCGTCCTCTGGTGCGCACCGTCGGTGGCAACACCAGCGTCCCGGCCGGAGAGCTTACCGCCGATGCGGCCGGCCTCGAACTTCCCGACTTCTCACCGGGTGGCGCAAGCCCGGCGCTCATGGATGGCTTCGGCGCCGACTTCGGTTTCGACAGCTCGGACGATCTTATGGGCGGTGCCGACGACGGCGGCTTCAACCGCCGGGTCAAGGAAGGTCCGGAAAAACGTCTCTCCCGCATGGTCGAGATCTCCGAAGAGCGGGCCGCGAAAATCCTGCGCAAGTGGGCGATCGACAAAGCAGCCTAAACTGCCTTCACAAACATATGATCACAACAGGCCGGGCTCGTCCCGGCCTTGCTGCGTGGGCATTGCCATACAGTTGGCGCATTTTAGCCTCATTGATGAAGCCTTTATGGATGGAAGTGGGCAAAATCGGCGCTCGCGGCATAGCATTTCCAAAAGCGATTCCTACAATGGCCCTGATTCGTACGGCAACGTCTAGGCTTTGCACATGTGAAGTCTGATTCGGAATGGACCGGTCACGCCAGGGTATCGGCACCCGGAACTGCCTTAATTCTGGAAGCGGATGCCATACGTCGTTTGAACATACCGGTGTCGCCCTTCGGGGAGAGGAGCCGGTGGGGAGCAGATAACGGTGGAGTTGCCTGAAGCAGAGATGACGATCGACCAGCGCGCGTATCACGATGGACCTGGGTCGAAAATTATCTCCCGTGAACAACTGGTAAGACGGCTTTCGATCTTGTCGAGATCGAACAACGTTCAGGCTATCATGCGGCTGCTCGCAGACTACGTTGGCGCTTCGCATTTTCTTCTCGCCCGCTACGACCTCGTCCAGGAACACGGTCTCGATTTCATCGTAACCTCCAACTGGCCATTCGATCTCGTCCGACGGCTCGGGGCGGATCTGGCGAGTGGTTATGCGCGTTCGACGGAACTCGAAAAGTGTCTGTCGCTGCTGACCCCGAGCTTCGCGCTCCTGCCCGATGACATCACGCCGCCGGACGACATCAGCCGCCAATACTGTTCGCTGACATTCTGCGTCGGCAAAACCCGTTTCTCTCTGATGCTGCTTTTCCTGGAAGGCATCATCCTGTCACAGGAAAGACTTCGCGAAGTCGGACTGTTTGCATCCTATGGCGCAAGCTTTGCCGAGGCGCGCGATGCCAAGGCTGAACGCGACTTCGAACTGACGGAACGCGAGCTGGAATGCCTGTTCTGGATCGCCGAGGGGAAGACCAGCGATGAGATAGCGGTGATCCTCGGGATCTCCCGCAATACGATCAACAACTACATCACCAGCGTGATGCGTAAGACGGCAACCAAAACGCGGTCGGAAGCGATCGCTTATGCCGTACGCAACAATCTGGTTTAGGAAGGCTTGGGGCAACAATGGGCTTTTCCCGCGGTGGAACGTCAGATGGACCGGGCAGCATCCAGTATCTGCGTCTTCAGCGTGCCTCCAGTCGTTCTGACATATTTCCCAAACTCGTCGCAATGCAGAGGAACCTCAAGGCGCGGCACTTTGCTGTGTTTCGTGTTACCGGCGCCGGGCTTCCCAACAAGCGCAAGCTGGTCTGCGAGCTGGACAACTGGGGCGCCGGAAGCGGGGAGCATCAGGGCGTACTCGTGAGCTCCTACGGCGATATGTTTCTCGATCATATCGAAATGTCGATCCTGCCGATCGTGTGGACCGGCACGGAAAAAGGGGCCTATAGCGAGGCCGGCGATTTTTCCTCGCTCGTGCGCAAGATCGACGACCGGATCATGCCATCGTCAGGAATTGCATTCCCGGTGCGGTTGGGTGCTCTCGGGAATGGCTACGTCACGTTTTTGTCGGGCTCGCTGGAGCTGGGCAGCAATCTGATCATCGACCAGCACGTCAGAAGTTGTCAGGTCATGATGGACCTTCTGGCACTCGATGAGCGTCGAAGCGTGCCGGCCGAATCCTTGAGCGAACGGGAAGTGGCGTGTCTTCAACTGGCCGGCGACGGTCGTATCAGCGAAGAGATCGCCGAGAAGCTTGGCCTCTCCGTTCATACCGTCAACGCCTATCTCGGCTCCGCGACGATCAAGCTCAATTCCGTGAACCGCATCCAGGCGATCGCCAAGGCGATCCGCCTCGGCTACATCCACTAAAGTCTCTATTTCGATGAAAGCTGGGCGACGGCAAGCAGCGTATCGGAGCTGATGCGTGTCGTGCCGGTGGTTGTGAGCAGCGTCAGCGCCGGCGATGTCGTCGAACTGTTCTCGGAATCGTAGAGCGCCGTGTATTGCTTGATCAACTTGGTCACGTAGTCCGGATCCTGAAGCTTCGAGATGTCGACGTATTTCTCGATCATGCTCGCCTGCTGATCCGTATCCATGTTGGATATGTAGTCGGACATGCTGAACGTCGTCTTGAAGAACTCGAACAGCGCCGTGTCGCCAAGGATCGTATAGGCGCTCGTAACGTCCGCCGCCTTGCGCTCGAAATACAGCGCCAGCCGCACGCCCTCGTTGGATTCCCCCTCCTGCTCTTCAAGCGTCTGTTGCTTGTAGTTATTGACGGTCGCCAGCACGTCGCCGCGCTGCTGGATCGTGCCCACGGGCTGGGCAGAAAGGTTGCCTTCGCTATCGAAGTTGAACGATGCGACGATCTCAGCAAATACGCCGTTGGCAAGACTGTTCACATAGCTTTTGGGATTGTCGAGATCGGACGAGAACATGTTCTTCAGCTCGTCCTTGGTGACCGATTTGGGATCGATCCCCTTCGATTCGAGCACGAAGGACACCAGGCGGTCGTCGGCAATAAGCTCGGCGGCCGTGGTGATCGTCTGCATCTGGGTATTGTAGTAGTCGATCTCCTTGTCGGCAGCTTCCTCCGCCTTCTCGCGAGCGCTGCCCTTGAGAAGTTTGAGCTGTTCCGTCTTGTAGTCTGTCGCGAAATTGCTGATGACGCTGGCTGACTGGACGAGGAGAGGCGTGTCGATATCGCCTTCCGCGTCGAAGTTGAACGCCTTGACCAGATTGACGTACCGGTCGTCTTTCAGCTGGTTGACATAGCTCTTCGGGTCGTTCGGATCACTTGCAAGAATATCCTTGAGCCGGCTCTTGCTGACATCGGCCGGATCGATCCCATAGGCGCGCAGCGCGACGTCCCAGATCTCCGTCACATCGTCATTGGTATCGTCGTCGTCGTCTTTATTCGAACTTAGAAAGTCATCGACGCTTTTCACCTCGGCGATGCGCGTCTGATAGTTGGTGACCGCATTGGTGACCGCATCTTCCTGGTTGGCCTTGAAGGCCGTCTGGTAGGAGGTGCTGGTAGACGCCAGCTGGGTCTGGTTCTGAGCGGTCTCGCCAGTGGCGATCGAACCGTCGCTCTGGAAATTGAACATCGCCTTGACGCCCGTATAGCCAAGCGTCGCTGCAGCCGAATCGCTGGTCAGCAGCGACCGGATCGTGGAGGTGAACTGCACTTTGACGCTGAAGGCCGTGGTCAGATACTCGACCATCCGCGGGTCGTCGACCAACTCGTCGACACTGGTCATCGAGGCAATATTGGTTTCCCAATAGGTCTGGTTGGCGGCCGCGAGCGTATCGGATGGGAACGTCGATTTGTTGTAGACGTAATCGAGCCTCAGCGATTCGATCTGGCCGCTCGTCTGGGCGCTGTCGCCGCCTGCGACCGTGCCGTCAGCCTGGAAGTTGAACGCTTCGGCAAGCGCCACGAACTTGTCGCTGCCGGTCTGGTTGGCAAAGCTGTTCGGGTCTTCGAGATCGCTGGTCAACACCTGCTTCAGATAGCTGGTGGACGTGTACTTGGCATCGAGCCCGAATGAGTCGAGCACATATGTCTTCAGCCGGCTGTTCGACAGGAGGTCGTCGACATCGGTGATATTAGCGATGGCCTTGCTGTAATAGTCGACCTCGGACTGGATATCCTTTTCTTCCTGATCGAAGGAATCCTGATACGCCTTGACGAGATTATCTTCCTGAACCGAAGTCTGCGCCTCGGCGGTCTTCGTGCCGAAGTTGAAAGCCGCCGCCATGGTCGCATAGCGCTTGTCGGTCAGCGAATTGGCAAAGCTTGCGGTATCGCTGAGATCGCTCTCCAGGACCTTCTTCATGAAGGCCTTTCCGTAGGTCATTTCCTCAAGGCCATAGGCCTTCATCGCATAGGAATACAGTCGATAGTCATCGACGAATTCGTCGGCTGTCGTCACCTTGTCGATATTGGCTTCGTAATATTCGGTATCGCGAGCGACCGTGCCCTGGTTGGCGACGCGGTCAAGCGACGACTTCATGTCGCGGTTGACGATCAGGTAGCTCGTATAGGTCGACAGCGTCGTCGAAGTCATGGTCTTCACCCTTAAAGATCGGGCTTCATTCCCGGGCATCGCCGCTTGATTCGGCAGTCAAATGCCGAATCAAGCATATGTACCAGAGACCCGGTTAAGCGGAGCTTTACGATCCGCGGTACGACGCCTTTTAGTTCGCCGTGGCGGCCATGCCGGCCAAACCGCGCATGGACGGTACGAAGGCTGCGTCCTGAAGACTGCGCTCGAGAAACCGGGTGTTCTCGTCAGGATTGGCCGAGGGCGAAAGGAAGCTGATGTAGTTGATTTCGACGCTCGCCTTTTCGGCCTGAAGCGTCAGCTGAGCATGGATCGTCACGCCACGCGGCTTGATCTCCAGGTCCAGCGTGACCGATGGGTGCGTATCCCAGTCGAGATGATAGTCGCCACCGACGCCGAAATTCACGGTGCCGGGATGGAAATACAGCTCGGCCGCCGAAGAGACGAGGTCCGAGATATTGGCATGATACTCAAGCCGCAAAAGCGAAATGAGATCGGCCGCATCGATGAGCCGTAATTCGGATGCAAGCGGGCCGATGGCCTTTGCGAGAATTTCTTCACGTACGGCGGAATAGGAGCATTTTTTCATTCTGTCAGCGCATCCGTTTGTTCTGACGACGTCCCGCATAGATCCGATGGATCAGTTCAGCGACCGCCTTATAAAAAACCGATGGGATGACGCTATCAACCGAGACTTGCGCAAACATGGAACGGGCGAGGGGTGGGTCTTCAAAAATCGGTATTCCGTGCTCCTGAGCAATTTCGCGGATTCGCATCGCAATCAGGTCCTGGCCCTTGGCAACCACGACCGGAGCTTCCGATTCCTGCGCGACATACCGCAATGCGATCGCATAATGGGTCGGGTTGGTAATGATCAGTGTGGCGCGCGGAACGCTGTTGATCATGCGCCGCCGGGCGCGATCACGGGCAATCGAACGCTGCCGGGCCTTGACGAAAGGGTCGCCCTGCGACTGCTTCATCTCGTCCTTGATTTCCTGCTTGGTCATCCGAAGCTCGGTAAACCAGTGGAAACGCGTCCAGGCGATATCCAGTGCTGCAACCAGAAACGTGCAGGCCAGAACGACGATGATCATCTTCTTGATGATTCGTGCCAGAATCGGAAAAAGCGTCTGCGGGTCGGAAAAGATCGAATCGAGCAGTTTGAAATACTCGTTGCGCAGCGACAGGTACATGATGATGCCGGCGGCGACGATCTTGATCAGCGATTTGCCGAAATGGACCATGCCCTGCATCGAGAAAAGCCGCTTGAACCCGGACATCGGCGAGATCCGGTTCCACTGCGGCCTGATTCGTTCGAGAATGAACGACGGCATGTGCTGACCTGCCGACGCCAGCAACCCGAAGCCCATGAACAGGACGGCTGCCGGAAGCATGAAATAGGCGCTCTGAAGCAGCACATAGGCGCAGAGCGACACCAGGTCCGCGCTCGAATCGATGCGCCACTGTTCGGGGCGTTCGACCAGATCTTTAAGAACCTCAGCCAGATGAGCGGTATTTTGCGGCAGGAAGAAGATCAGGTAGATGTAGAAGGCAAGCGTCGAGGCGAAGATCGCCACCTCGGACGAGATCGCGATGTTGCCCTTGTCCATCGCGTCCTGGATTTTTTTACCAGTCGGGTCTTCGGTTTTGCTGTCTTTATCCTGATCGTCGGACAAGAGCCAACTCCTGCTTCATCGGCAGCAAGCTTAGCAGAAGCACGGCGCGGTGGCATCTGTCCGCCCGTGCCGAGCCGCAAGGTTTACCGGTTTCTCACAGATGCTTTGAACCCAACGGCCGTCGAGCGGTTCACCGCGACGCGGTGAACCTTACTTACGCGACATAGCGGGCAATCACGGCGGAGATCTGGTCCGGGCTCAACGATCCCATCTGCGTATCGATCAACGCCGCAAGCTGGTCGCTCGTCAGATGCGAGATGTCTGCCGTCGATATGCCAGAGATCCCCGAGGCGCTGATGAGCGAGATGTCTTCGGCCGAGAATGTCGCAAGGCCCGCATCCGTCAGTGCGGAAATCTGTGCCGACGTCATCGCGTTGACCTGCAGCGGTGTGAGGGCCTCTGCCTGTGCCGTGGTGAGCGACGCGATGACCAGCGCGCTCAAGCTTGAGATCGCACCGGTGCTGAAGGCGGCAATCTCCTCGGTGGTAAAGCCGAGAATATCGTCGGTGCCGATGCCCGATGCCTGAAGCGCGCCCAGGGCCCCGACCTGATCGACCGACAATGCGGCGAGCTGATCGGTGTTCATGGCGACGATCTGGTTGTAGCCGAGGCCGGCCACCTGGCTCGTCGTCAGCGCGCCGATCTGGATCGTGGAAAGACCTGCGATGATGCTGACCGGCAGTCCCTTGATCGAAGTCGGGTTGAGAACGGCCAGCTCTTCGAGTGTGAACGTGCCGAAATCGTCTGCCGAAATCCCCCCAAGTCCGTTGGCGCTGAGGCCCGCAAGCTGTTCGGTCGAAAGCGCGTCGATCTGCTGCGCACTCATGGCGTCGATCTGCAGGCTTGTCAGGCCGCCGACGCTTCCGGCACTCAGAGAAGCAATCTGATCGTTAGAAAGCGCGGCAATAAAGCCGGTCGAAAGGCCCTTGATTGCGGATGAGCTGATCGCTGCCAGATCCGCCGTCGAGAAGGTTTCGAAATCTTCCGACGAGAGCCCCATCAGCGCGCCGGAACTCAGCGCCGCAATCTGGCTCGTCGTGAACGCGTCGATCTGCTCGGTATTGAGAGCCGCGATCTGAACACTGCCGAGACCGGAAATGCCGCCGGCACCGATCGCTGCGATCTGTTCGACCGAAAGTGCTGCGATATAGTCTGTGCCGAGCGAGGCCATCTGCTTGGAGGTCAGGGCGCCGACCTGGTCGGTCGTCAGCGCTTCCAGGTGATCGACGCTGATGGCGTTGATCTGGCTGGTGGAGAGACCCGAGATCGCCCCCGGGCTCAAGGCCGCGATCTGCTCCGTCGTGAAGGCGCCGATCGTTGCCGTCGAAAGTCCGCCGACGCTGGCCGAGCTGATGGCCGCGAGTTGCTGGCTCGAGAGAACGGCGAGATCGCCGGTGTCGAGCGCTGCAATCTGCTTGGACGTGAAGACCGCGATCTGCGTGGTCGTCAAAGCTTCGATCTGCATCGAGCTCAAGACGGCGATCTGCGCCGTCGAAAGTCCTGCAATGCCGCCGGTACCGAGCACGGAGATCTGCTCGACCGAAAACGCCGACAGCATTGCTGTGGAAAGGCCAGGCATCGCCTTCGAACTGATCGCGGCAATGTCACTGGTCGAGAACGATTCGATATCGTCCTGGCCAAGCGCGGCAAGCTGTGTGGATGTGAGCATGCCCACCTGATCGGAGGTGAATGCCTCCACCTGATCGACCGTCAAGGCGGCAATCTGGGTCGCCGAGAGGCCTGATATCGCGCCTGTGTTGAGCGCCGCGATATCGTTCGGCGACAGCATCGCCAGATCGTCCGTGCCGAGCACCGCAAGCTGGCGGGACGTCATCACCGAGAACTGTGCAGTCGTCAGGGCTTCCACCTGCAACACGCTCAGGGCATTGATCTGGGCGGTCGACAGGCCTGCAATGCCGTCGGCGCTGAGAGCCGCGATACGGTCGGTCGAAAGTGCCGCAATCATCGACGTCGACAGGCCGGGCACGGCCTTGGACGTGATGGCGGCGATGTCTGCAGTCGAGAATGTCTCGATGTCGTCAAGTCCGAAGGCTGCGATCTGGCCTGAGCTCAAGGTGGCGATCTGGCTGGATGTCAGTGCCTCCGACTGGCTCGTGCTGAGCGCTGCGATCTGGACCGTCGAAAAAGCGGCGATCACCGACGGGTTGAGCGCCGAAATGTGATCGGCCGAGATGGCAAGAATGTCGTCGGTGCCGAGCGCTGCCACCTGCCTCGATGTCAGAGCCGAAAGCTGGCCGGTGGTGAGTGCGCCGACTTGATCGGTGCTGAGGACATTGATCTGGGCCGTTGTCAGCCCGGCAATGCCGCCGGTGCCGAGTGCAGAGATCTGATCGGCGGAGAAGCCTGCAATCGTCGCTGTCGAGATCCCCTGCATGGCCGACGAACTGATCGCCGAAAGATCGCCAGTGCTGAATGTCGCCAGATCGTCCGTGCCAAGCGATGCGATCTGCGTCGAACTCAGCATGGCAACCTGAACGGACGTCAGAGCTTCGATCTGATCGCTGCTCATGCTGCTCATCTGGGCCGTTGTCAGCCCCGCGATGGCGGCCGTGTTGAGCGCTTCGATCTGATCGTGGGAGAAGGCAGCGATCCCGGATGTGCCGAGCGCCGAAATCTGCCGCGAGGTCAGGTTCTTGATTTGGCTCGTGGTCAGCGCAGACAGCTGATCCGTGCTCATCGCCCCGACCTGAGCCGTCGTCAGGCCGGCGATATTGGCGGTGCCTAGCGCTTCGATCTGGTCTGCCGAAAAGCCCGCGATGGTCGCGGTCGACAGACCCTGCATCGCAGCCGAGCTGATCGCGGCGATATCGGCTTCCGAGAAGGTCGAAAGATCGTCGGCGCCAAGCGCTGCAATCTGCGATGAACTGAAGGCGCCAACCTGGGTCGCCGTAAAGGCCTCGACCTGAGCGGTGCTAAGGACGCTGATCTGCGCGCTCGAAAGCCCCGTAACGCCGCCCGAACTCAGAGCGGCGATCTGGCCGGCCGAAAGGGCCGCGACATCTTCCGTATCCAGCGCTGCGATCTGCTTGGAGTTGAGAACCGCAATCTGGGACGATGAGAGCGATCCGATCTGGTCGCTTGTCAGAGACTGGATCTGCTTCGTCGACAGCCCGGACAGTCCGGCTGCACTCAGCGCTGCGACCTGATCGGTGGTCAGTGCTGCGATCACGGCGGTCGAAAGCCCGACGATGAGGTCGGAGCCGATCGCTGCAATATCCTGCGTCGAGAATTTGCCGATATCGGCAGTGTCGAGCGCCGTCGCCTGCCGGGAATTGAGGGCCGCGACCTGCTTGCTTGTCAGCGCCTCGATCTGCGCCGAGTCCATGGCGTCGATCTGCCTGGTGCTGAGACCGGCTATGCCGGCTGTGCTGAGCGAATCGACCTGGTCGACCGACAGTGCCGCGATCATGTCGGTGGAGAGGCCGGCAATGGCGTCCGAGCCGATCGCGGCGATATCTGCGGTGGAGAATGTGGCGATATCGTCGGTGCCGAGCGCTCCAAGCTGCTTGGAGCTGAGCGCGCCGACCTGCGAGGCCGTCATGGCTTCGACCTGCGCCGTGCTCAACGCACTCAGCTGGCCGGTCGAAAGCCCGGCGACACCCGCCGCGCTAAGCGCCGCGATCTGGGAGGTCGTCAGCACGGTCACGTCGCTGGCGCCGAGAGCACCGACCTGCGCCGAGGTCAGTGTCGCGAGCTGCTTCGTGGTGAGGACCGAAACCTGGTCGGATGTCAGCGCATCCACCTGTTTCGTCGTCAGTCCGGAAATGCCGTTCGTGCTGAGCGCCGCGATGGCTGCGGTCGAAAGAGCAGCGATCACCGATGTTGAAAGCCCGGCAACCGCGCTGGAGCTGATCACGCCGAGGTTCTTGGCGGAAAACGCCTCGATATTGTTGGAGATGATCGCCACGATCTGCGACGAGCTCAGAACCGCAGCCTGGCGGGTGGACAGCGCTGCGATCTGATCCGAGGAGAGCGCGGCAATCTGGCTCGTGGTCAGGCCGAGAACACCGGTGGAACTGAGTGCGTTCACCTGGCTCGAGGAAAGAGCGGCAATATCTGTAGTCTCAAGAACAGAGACCTGCAGCGAGGTCAGCGCCGACATCTGCTTGGTGGAAAGGATCGCGATCTGACCAGCGCTCAGGGCATCGACCTGCCGTGTCGTCATGCCGGAGATACCGGCTGTGCTGATCGCCACGATCTTCTCGCTCGACAGGCTGGCGATCGTTGACGTGGACAGACCCGAAATTGCGCCCGAACCGATCGCCGAAATCTCCTTGGTCGAGAATGTCGCGATGTCGTCGGTCCCGAGTGCAGCAAGCTGCGAGGATGTGAGTGCACCGATCTGATTAGAATTCAGCGCTTCGGCCTGATCGACCGACAGAACGGCGAGCTGTCTGGTGCTGAGACCCCCAACGCCGGAGGCGCTGAGGGCTGCGACCTGCATGGAAGATAGCCGTGCGATGTCGGCGGTATCAAGCGCTGCGACCTGCGTCGATGTCAGGGCCGCCATCTGCTTGGAGCCGAGCACCGTGATCTGTGCGGATGTGAGAGCCTCGACCTGATCGACGCCAAGCGCTGCCACTGCGGAGGCGCTCAGTGCGGCGACCTGCGCCGTGGAGAGAACCGCAATGTCGCTCGCGCCGAGCGCTGCGATCTGTGTCGGTTTCAGGGCGGCGATCTGCTGGGTGCTCAACGCTCCGATCTGTGATGTTGCAAAAGCTGCGATCTGGCCTGTACCAAGTGCCGCCAGGGCACCTGTCCCAAGCGCTGCGATCTGGCTTGCGGAGAGCGACGAGATCGCATCCTCCGACAGCCCGCCAACCGCGCTCGATCCGATTGCTGCAATATCGAGCGTCGAGAAGGTGGCGATGTGATCATCGTCGAACGCCGAGAGCTGTTTCGACGACAGGGCGCCGACCTGTGCCGACGTCAGGCTTTCGGCCTGCCGGGTCGACATTGCACCGATCTGGTCCGCGACCAAGCCCTTGATGGCACCTGTTGACAGTGCTGCCACCTGGTTCGTCGACAGTGTCGCGATACCGTCTTCCGTCAGCGCAGAAACCTGCTTGGAAGACAGGACCTTCACCTGAGCCGCCGAAAGCGTAGCCACCTGATCCGTCGACAGTGCCGCAATCTGCTGCGTGCCGAGGTTGGCAATCGCGCTCGTCCCGAGAGCGGCGATCTGCGCTGTCGTGAGTGCCGCAATGATATCGGTGCTGAGGCCGCCGATGCTCTTGTTGGTGAGCGTCGCGATTTCTGCGGCCGTAAACGTCGCGATTGCCTCGGGGGAAAGCGCTGAAAGCTGTTTCGAGGTCAGTGCCGCGATCTGCAGGGTGGATAGGATATCCGCCTGCTCGGCCGAAAGGCTGGCGATCTGGGTTGTCGACAGCTTGGCGATCGCACCCGTGCCGAGAGCCGCGACCTGGCTGATGGAAAGTCCTGCGATCGCATCCGAACTGAGGCCGCCGATACCCTTGCTGCTGATCGCGGCGATTTCGGCCGTGGTAAACGTCGCGACTGCCTCCGGCGACAGTGCGGCAAGCTGCTTCGAGCTCAGCGCCTTGATCTGGACCGAGGACAGGGCCTCGGCCTGTTCGACCGAAAGGGCGGCAATCTGGTCCGTGCCGAGGTTGGAAATGGCGGACGTGCTGAGCGAAGCGATCTGTCCGGTTGTCAGCGCGGCAATGTTCTCGACGGTGAGCCCCGCAATGCCACGATTGCTGATGGCAGCGATATCGTCGGTTGAGAAGGTGGCGATTGCCGAATCGCTGAAGGCTGCGATCTGCGACGAGGTCAGGGCCTTTACCTGGACCGAGGAGAGGGCTTCCGCTTGATCTTCGGAAAGTGCTGCAATCTGAACCGTCGAAAGCTTGGCAACGGTCGCGGTTCCGAGTGCTGCAATCTGCTGCGTGGAAAATTCGGCTATGGTCCCCGTGCTGATTGCGGTGATCTGCGTTGCGCTGAGCGCTGCGATCTGCGCTGTCGCCATGGCAGTGAACTGATCGACCGAGAGCGCTGCCACCTGCGTTGCCGAAAGCTTCGCAACCGTCCCCACGGTCAGGGCGGCGATCTGCTGTTCGGACAGGGCTGAGATCACGTCGGTTGTCAGACCGGAGACCGCCTTGCTGCTGATCGATGCAATGTCCGCCGTCGAAAACGTTTCGATCGCCTCTGCGCTCAGAACCGCAAGCTGGATCGAGGTCAGCGCTTTTACCTGGACCGAGGATAGCGCTTCGGCCTGGTCGATGGACAGAGCAGCAATCTGATCGGTGTTGAGACCGACGATCGCCCTTGTGTTGAGCGCCGCAACCTGATCCGTCGATAGCGCCGCGATATCGTTGCTGGTCAATGTGCCCATTTGCGACCCGCCGAGAGCGGCAATCTGGATTGTCTTCAGCGCTGCAAGGTGATCGGCGGAAAAGGCATTGATCTGGCTCGTGGCCAGATTGGAAATCGCCGCTGTGTTGAGCGCTGCAACCTGTTCTTCCGACAGTGCGGCGATCAGCGTCGATGTCAGGCCGCGCACACCTTTCGCGCTGATCGCAGCCATGTCGGCGGTAGAGAATGTTGCGATCTCGTCGGGTGTAAGGGCCGCAATTTGTTCCGAGGTGAGGGCACCGACCTGGACGGAGGTCAGAGCCTCGGCCTGATCGTCCGAAAGGCTGCTGATCTGTGCGGTTGACAGTGAGGAAACCTGTCTCGTGCTCAGGCTGGCGATTTCGTTCCCGTTGAGAATGGACAACTGGTCCAGCGTCAGGCCGATGATCGCATTTTGCGAAATGGCATTGAGCTGCACCGTGTTCATCACGTCGACGTCTTCGACATCAAGGGCCGCAATCTGCGAGGACGACATCGCAGCGATCTGCTTGGTCGAAAGCGATGCGACATCTTCCGTGGTCCACGCAGCGACGCTTGCCGTTGAGAGGGACCTGACCTGAGAGGCACTCAGGGAGGAAATGGTCGAGGTCATACGCTATGATCCTTGATGCGGCATTTGATTTTAAAAATGGATTTTGAGCCTTTGAGACTGCCGAAAACCCGGACGCTCTCGATCGAGAACAGCCGGGTCAGGACAGTTCAGCCCTTGTTTTGTTTCCAGAAACGGTCGTCGTAGGGAATCGGCGCATATTCGTTCTGATATGCCAGCTTCGATGTGTAGCGCTTCCGGTAGGCATCGGCAGTTTCGAACTCGATCCCCTCGAGAACGAGCTCCGCGCCGACTTCGTAATAGATGTCGAGATTGCGAAGATCAGGCACCGGCGTCTCCCCACGCTCGGCCTCGCCCTGCATCTGCCAGTAGAGTTCTTCCAGCCGACGCGCGAGGCCGGGCATGTCCCGAAGCGCGCTCGTGTCGCGCTTGTCCCAGAGCGACGTTCTGATCGCGCGCAGGCTCTCGCGGTCATGCGCAAATCCGATGGCGCGGGCGACATACTCCTCCGGTGTGGCGCAGATCATCTCCGGAATGCCGGCGGCGGCAACAATACTGCCGCAGAACCGCGAGGCAAAGCCGTTGCCGGACACAGTGAGGATCGGAAGACCCATGGTGATGGCGTCCGATGCCGTCGAATGCGCGCCGTAGGGGAATGTATCGAGGAAGAGATCGGCACAGGCGATGCGGGCAAGGTGATTGGCGTTCGGCGCTTTCGGCGCGAAGATCAGCCGTTCTGCCGCGATGCCCTGCTTTTCTGCCAACTGACGCAGCCGCACATTGGCATCCTCGTCCCCCGCGAGCAGCCAGAGGACGCTGCCGGGCGTTGCCGACAGGATCTTCATCCAGCGATTGAAGCAGTCCGACGTGATCTTCTGCATGCCATTGAAGCAGGCATAGACGAAGGCGCCGTCCGGCAGTCCGGCACCGATGCGGCTCGGCGTCGGGGCGATTACGCGCTTGCGGTCGATCGGCTGGTTGCAGGCGATCCGCAGCACCTTCTCCGTATAGAAGATCTCGTTTTCCGGCGGCACGATGTGACCGTCGGCAATCATGTACTGGTGGAACGGGCTGCCGATCGATCCCGGATAGCCGCAGAAATTGACGATGACAGGTGCCGGACGGTAGGCGAAGATTTTCGCACGGGCCATTTTCGTATAGCCGTTGACGTCGATCAGGATATCGATCTCGTCGGCGCGGATCGTCTTCGCCGCTTCCGCATCGCCAAGTGCCGCAATATCGCGCCACTGGTCGGCGACCGCCTTGATGCGGTCCTGCGTGGCATCGTTGGTGCGGGCCTCGCCGCAATAGTAGGCGTAGATCTCGACGTTGTCCTTGTCATGCAACTCGAGCACTTCACGCAATGCGAAACCGACGGCATGGTCGCGAAGGTCTGATGACAGGTAACCGATGCGCAGGCGCTGGCCGGTTCCGGTCTTCTTCTTGGCCGCCTTGCGCGGTAAGGCACTGAGGTCGAACGGCCCCCCGATAAGCTGCTTGCTGTAGCGATAGGCCTTGGCCAGCTGGAACATCGGATCGTCCGAATAGCACGACAGCGTCAGCGGCGACATGGCGTCGAGAAGCTGGCGCGGCGTCACATGCGGCGATGTCGTAGTCAGAACCGGCCATTTGCACTGGCGCTGGCGAATCGAACTCCAGTGCTGGCCGGCCTCCGTCTTGTTTGGCTGCAGTTCGATCGCCTGCCACAGGATGGATTCCGCATCATCCAGCCGACCTGCGTTTTCGAGCACGCGGCCGGTATGCTGCATGGCCATCAGGCGGTTGTTGATGCGGTCAGGAATGACTTCGTCGGTCAGATCGATATAGGTGCGCCATTTCTGGAGTGCCTGATTGATGAGGCCGGAATCTTCGAGCGTACGTCCCAGATTGATATGGGCCGGGCCGAAAAGCGGATCGAGCCTGTTGGCCGCCTGCAAGGCGAGAATGGCGCCGGCATTGTCGCCCTGCTGTCGCAGCGTCACGGAGTAGTTGAAATAGGCGACATGCAAAAGCGGGTGGGTTTCGTTGAAGGCGGTCCACACCTTGTAGACCTCGACGGCGCGCGCCTGCTGGCCGCTGGAATTGAGCGCTTCTGCAACCTGGAACAGATCGCCGAGCGAGAGTTGCTGGTTCTGCGCCTTCTCCAGAATACTGGCGAAGGGCGAAGCCTGGGCAGTTGCAGGTGCGATATTGGCGTTCATGACCATCCCGTTCCAAGGCAGCGATGCTGACGATTGACGCACTCCACGCGTCTTATCCTTGTAATTATCGGGGTTAGCTTGCGTCGGGCTTGTTATTGCGGTCGCGAAGCAGGGTGAGGGCAATCCAGACTTGCATGCCCTGCGGTCAACCAAAAAGGCGGCGCAGCCTAAGCTGCGCCGCCTTTGATGATGGAGCGTATCGCCTTCGCTGGTCGTCAGACCGACGAGTATGCGGCAATGACAGCTGCGACCTGTTCGTCGCTCAGGGCCTGGATCTGACGCGAGTTCAGGGCATTGAGCTGTGTCGAGGCCAAGCCGGCAATGTCTTCTGTAGACAGGCCGGAGATGGACTTGGTGCTGATCGCGGCGATCTCGTCAGTCGAGAAGGCTGCAATTTCGTCGGTCGACATTGCGGCGATGCCGCCAGAGGTCAGACCGGCAATCTGCGAGCTGGTCAGTGCAGTAACCTGATCCAGGCTGAGCGCTGCAACCTGATCGGTTGACATGGCCGAGAGCACCTTGGAGCTCAACGAACCGATGTCGGCCGTTTCGATTGCACCGATCGCGGCGGTGGACAGTGCCGAGATCTGCCTGGAGGTCAGCGCGCCGATCTGGGTGGAGCTGAGGGCTGCAACCGTATCAGTGCTCAGAGACGCGACCTGGTCGGTGGACAGGGCCGCAATCTGCTTGGAGCTCAGCGAACCAACGTTAGCGCTGAGAGCAGCAAGCTGATCCGTGGAGAGACCGGAGATTGCCTTCGTGCTGATGGCCGCGACTTCGTCAGTGGAGAAGGCTGCGATTTCGTCGGTCGACATGGCAGCGATGGCACCCGAGCTCAGGCCGGCGATCTGCGAGCTGGAGAGAGCCGTTACTTGATCGATACCGAGAGCTGCGACCTGGTCTGTCGACATAGCCGAAAGCTGCTTGGAGGTGAGGGCAACGACACTGGCGGTCGAGATTGCGCCGATCGCGTTGGTGGACAGAGCCGCGATCTGAGTGGACGTCAGTGCGCCGATCTGGTTGCTGCCGAGCGAAGCGATGACATCCGTGCTCATCGATGCAATCTGGGTAGTCGACATCGCCGAGATCTGCTTGGAAGTCAGGACAGTCACATCGGTCCCGAGGGCAGCCAGCTGATCCGTGGACAGGCCGGAGATTGCCTTGCTGCTGATGGCGGCGACTTCGTCAGTCGAGAAGGCTGCGA
>NZ_LMOF01000006.1:513053-513803 GCF_001423215.1 Rhizobium sp. Leaf321
TCAGGGCAGTTACCTGATCGACACTAAGAGCTGCGACCTGGTCTGTCGACATGGCCGACAGCTGCTTGGAGGAAAGGGCAACGATGTTGTCTGTCGCGATTGCGGCGATAGCGGCAGTGGACAGAACTCCGACCTGCGTGGACGTCATTGCGCCGATCTGGCTGCTGCCGAGTCCGGCGATGACGTCGGTGCTCAGCGATGCGATCTGCGCGGTCGACATCGCCGAGATCTGCTTGGACGTCATGGACGTGACGTCGGTGCCGAGGGCAGTAAGCTGATCCGTGGACAGGCCGGAGATTGCCTTGCTGCTGATCGCGGCAAGTTCGTCAGTGGAGAAGGCTGCAATTTCGTCGGTCGACATGACAGCGATGGCACCCGAGGTCAGCCCTGCGATCTGCGAGCTGGACAGAGCCGTCACCTGGTCGACATCAAGAGCTGCGACCTGGTCTGTCGACATGGCCGAAAGCTGCTTGGAGGTGAGAGCAACGATACTGTCGGTAGCAATCGCTGCGATGGAGCCGGTCGACAGAACCGCAATCTGAGTGGACGTCAATGCGCCGATCTGGCTGCTGCCGAGCGATGCGATGACATCCGTGCTCAGCGATGCGATCTGGGTGGTCGACATTGCCGAGATCTGCTTGGAGGTCAGGACAGTCACGTCGGTTCCGAGGGCAGCGATCTGGTCGCTGGACAGGCCGGAGATTGCCTTGCTGCTGATGGCGGCGACTTCGTCAGTCGAGAAGGCTGCGA
>NZ_LMOF01000006.1:513830-611168 GCF_001423215.1 Rhizobium sp. Leaf321
AGAGAGCCGTCACCTGGTCGACATCCAGAGCTGCAACCTGGTCTGTCGACATGGCCGAGAGCTGCTTGGAGGTCAGGGCGGCGATGTTGTCTGTCGCGATTGCGGCGATAGCGGCGGTGGACAGAACTGCGACCTGAGTGGATGTCAGCGCGCCGATCTGGCTGCTGCCGAGTCCGGCGATGACGTCGGTGCTCAGCGATGCGATCTGGGCGGTCGACAGTGCCGAGATCTGCTTGGACGTCAAGGAGGTGACGTTGGTGCCGAGAGCGGTCAAGTCGTCAGTGGAAAGGCCTGCAATGGCCTTGGTGCTGATAGCGGCGAGTTCGTCGGTCGTGAAGGCTGCGATTTCGTCCGTCGTCATTGCGCCGATTGCGTCGGAGCCGAGGCCGGAGATCTGAGAGCTGGTCAGCGCGGTGGTCCGGTCGAGATCAAGTGCGGCGATCTGGTCGGAGGACATCGCGGAGAGCTGCTTGGACGTCAGCGAGGAGATGGTGTCGGTCGCGATTGCGGCGATCGCGGCGGTCGACATAACGCCGATCTGGCTGGATGTCAGCGCAGCGACCTGGTCGGAACCGAATGCAGCGATCGTGGTGGTGCTAAAAAGTGCGATCTGGTCCGTGCTGAGCGCCGAGACCTGCTTGGAGGTGAGGGCCGACACGTTGCTGCCGAATGCAGCGAAATCGTCGGCGTCGAGAGCGACGATAGCCTTGGTGCTGATGGCGGCAATTTCGTCGGTCGTGAAGCTCGCAAGTTCATCCGTCGACATCACGGCGAGCGACGCGGAGCCGAGAGCCGCGATCTGCGTGCTGCTGAGCGCGGTTACCTGATCGGCATCGAGAGCTTCGATCTGGGTGGAGTACATCGCGGCGAGCTGCGAGGTCGACAGACCCTGCACATTGCCGGTCGAAAGGACACCAAGCTGGTCGGTCGACATGCCCAGCACCGCAGCGGCCGAGATGGCGCTGATCTGTGCGGACGACATGACCTCGAAGTCGCCGGTTTCGATCGCAGCGATCTGCGACGATGAAAGTGCTGCGATCTGAGTGGAGCTCAGAGCGGCGACGTCATCCGTGCTCAGCGACGCAATCGTCGTCGTGGACATCGCCTTGATCTGGTTTACGCTTAGAGATGATACGATAGAAGTCATTATGTGCGCCCTCGGAGTTGGTTGATCACGTACGCATTCCCCTGTCCCTGGCTGCGTAATGAACGAACAGTTCCTACAGCGACCCAGGCGCGCAAAGGCGCCTGCCGGCAATCATGCCCACGTAGCCGGGCGCACTCAGCGACCACAACTCGGACCTCATGACGGACGAAACAATATCAAGTGAGACATGGCTCCTGCGAGCCTGCGTATTGGAAGGGCATCATGCTTCCAGAGCTGTTCGACAGCTCTGACCCCCTACGCCGGTGGCCGAGAAAGATTCCATACAAAGCCTCCCCGCGTTGCGTCTGACGCATGGGGGAATGGGACCTGTGTTTGAACTTTCGCGATCACTAAAGATGTAATGGAGTACCGCTTAATTTTGGGTTAATGCCGAGCGAGACTTCAGGAGTTTACTACGCCCGGCAAGAACTCAACGGAACCTGATTTGCCGGTTCACTGTCGCAGGAAGCAGCGACCTAAAGTTCCACTGAATTGGCGGTCTTTTCGTCAGCGACGAACAGCATCGCGCAATCGAACCGCAAGATATTGTCGACGCGACAAAGTATAGCGCGGCCATTTTCACCAATTCCGGTGCAGCCATCCGTTTCCCGCAAATCCGGGCAACCCTTCTTGCAGACTATGCCACTGTTACATCGGCTCTACGGATTAACGAAAAACGCCCCGAGCGCGCCTTTCCCCTGCAGGGCGTTGATATAGGCGTCCCCCGTGTCCAGGGCCTCGCGGATCGTCACGTCCATGTCGAGGTAGCGATAGGTGCCGAGCCTGCCGACGAATGTCACGTTCTGCTGCGTCCGGGCCAGCTCGACATAGCGCTCGAGCAGGGCCTTTTCGTCGGCCATGCGGACCGGATAGTAGGGGATGTCGCTTGGTCCGCAGGCGCGCGAATATTCCCGGTAGCAGATGCTCTTCTCATGGGTTTCCCAAGGCGAGAAATGCTTGTGCTCGGTAATGCGGGTATAGGGAATGTCGAGATCGCCGTAGTTCATCACGGCGCAGCCCTGGTAGTCGCCGTTGTAGCTGAATCGATCGAAATCCAGCGTCCGATAGCCTAGCCGACCCAGTTCGAAGTCGAAGTAACCGTCAAGCGGTCCCGAATAGAAGACATGGTCGAATGACGCGGCATCTGGCCGGGTGAAACGGGTCCCGAGCCTGACCTCGATGCGCTCGTGATTGAGAATGCGTTCGACCATTTCCGTATAGCCGTTCTCAGGCATGCCCTGAAAACGATGGAAGAAGTAGTTGTCGTCATAGTTGAAACGGACGGGCAGACGCTTCAAAATGCTGGCCGGCAGCTGGCTTGGCTCGCAGCCCCATTGCTTGACCGTGTAGCCCTTCAGGAACGCCTCATAGAGATCACGGCCGACGAATTTCAAAGCCTGCTCTTCGAACGTCTTCGGCTCACCGATGGACGTATCGGCCAGCGACGCAATAAACTGTCTTGCCTCGTCGGGTCGCAGCGTCTTGCCGAAGAACTGGTTGATCGTGTGCAGGTTGATCGGCAGCAGGAACACGCGCCCGCCACTGGTCGTCTTCACGCGGTTGACATAGGGCATGAAGGTCTGGAACCGGTTGACATAATCCCAGACCGGCTCATCGTCCGTATGAAAGATGTGCGGTCCGTAGACATGCACCATCACGCCCGTATCGCTGTCACGCTCGGTAAAACAGTTGCCGGCGATGTGGGCGCGCTCGTCGAGAACGACAGCGGAATGACCGGCCTCCGCAAGTTTCCTGGCGATGACGGCGCCCGACAATCCGGCTCCGACCAGCAATATGCGCTTATTCGACATCGATCTCTCCCAGTGGCATTCAGCATGTCGGCCCACGAAAGCGCGACATCTCCCCATACTCGTCCAGCTCGGCGAGCGCGAAAGCCTTAACCGATTCGCGGCGCTGCGAGCATAGTTTCCATCGTGTCCCGGCTATGCTTGACCGCATCCGAGATGGCGAAGGATAACAAAATGCCCGCACGAGGCGGGCATTTCGGTGTTGGATGCGTCCGGCAGCGGAGGCGATCAGGCCGCTTCGCTTGCCGGTGCTTCTTTTTCCTTGAGTTCGATCTGGCCGGAATTGGCAAGCCGGATCGCTTCCTGCGAGATCGCGCGGCGGGCAAGCGCCACTTCGCGCGGGTTGATCGTACCGCCGGCGGCAAGATCCGATTCGACCATGCGGCGCTGGCGTGGGCTGAGGCAGACGAGCACGGATTCGCGCATCGGTGCCGACGAACCTTTCAGCGCCATCGTCAGGATGTCGCCCGCGATATCGTTGAGCAGGATGACACGGCTGCGCTGCGGCATGACCATGAGATCTTCGAACAGGAAGATCTTCGGCCGAACCTTCTGGGCTGCTTCCTGGCTGACCTGTTCCAGTGATTCGAGCAGGGAATCGACCTGCGGCTTTTCGAGCTGGTTCATCAGGTCTGCGACCTTGACCGGGCCGGTCGAGTTCCGCTCGGCATCGATTTCGTTGACGAGATCGGCGATCCGCTTTTCGATGATCTGCACCGCCTGCGGATTGACGTTCTTCAGGTTCACCGCACGCTTCATGATGTCGGCACGCAGGCTTTCCGGCAGTTCGACCAGGATCTTCGCACCAAAGGCGGAAGGCAGCATCGAAAGGATGTAGGCGATCGTCTGCGGATGTTCGCGGCCGAGATACTTGCAGATGAAAACCGGATCGGCGTCCTGAAGACGGTCCCAGAGACTGTCCTCGTAGGTCTGGAACGCGGTGCGTCTTCCCAGCAGTCCGTCGACCTCTTCCGGCGTTAGGCCTTCGTCGAGAATCTTTTCCATCGCCATGGCGTTGTCCATCAAACCTGTTCCCTCGGTGAACAGGTCTTCGAACTCGTTGACGAGAGTGGTCAGTTCGTCTGGCGGAATGGCGCGCAGGCTCTGCGCGGAGGCAATGATTGTCTGCAGTTCGGCTTGGGTAAAATACTTCAGCAGCTTACCTGCAACGCCCGTTCCCATTGCGAGCAGAACCGCAGCCGCTTTCTCTGCCTGAGAAAGCGGCTGGCCGGGCAGGTTGTCACTAAAGGTATCGAAGTCCATCATGGGCTTGTCCTAAAACGCTAAATTCATTTTAGCTCTTGGGAGCTCCTGACAATTCAGTGAGCTTTACGCCGAAGCGTGTATCGTCGTCTTCGAGAAGCGTGATTTCGCCGCGGGCGATCAGGCGACCGTTCACGGTGATATCGACCGGCTCGCCGATTTTCTTGTCGAGCGTGATCGTCGTGCCTTCCTTGAGGCTCATCAGACCCTTGACCGGCATGCGGCTTGAACCGAGCACGATCTGGACATCGATCGGAATGTCCAAGATGAGGTCATGATTGGCCTCGAGGCTTTCACCATGCGTGTCGGATCCGAAGCTCGGCATCGCACTTGCGCCACCACCAAAGCTGCTGGCTCCGAAGTCGGACTTGCCAAGGTCGCCACCACCAAAGTCGCTGCCGCCGAAATCGGTCGAGCCAAAGTCGCTCGTTCCGAAATCCGTCGAACCGAAGCTGTCGCTGCCGAAATCGGAGGCCGGTGACGCGAACGGATCGGCCGACAGCAGCGTGCCGTCCTCGTCCGCCTTCAATGCGCCACGCAGGTCGTCGATCGCGTGTTCCAGATCCAGGCTGCTCGAGGCGATCGGATCTTCAGTCAGTTCGTTTTTGACGGTCGTTTTTCTAGCCATGATCTATTATCCACATCGAAACTTGTCTGAAGCTGCCGGGCGCGGAAGCGCCGCGTCAATTATCGAGAATTTTTTTGAGTATATTGCCGTCTGGAGAGACGTTGGATTTTATCTTTACGGAATAGCTGTCGCCGGACCGGCCGAACTCGCAGCGGTAGATCAGTTTCCCGTTCGCATCCATATCGACCCCAATGTCGCCGATGTCTTCGAACGGTATGGTATCACCAGGCTTCAATCTGGCAATTGAGCCAAGCTTGAGCGGCGTGAGCTTGATGCGCGCGCAAAGATCGATCTGCGAGCGCAGCACGTGATCGGCAACGGCGTCGGCCGGCGCCGGAAGACTGTTTGCCAGTTGTCCGGAAGGACGGGTGATCGTCGTCTTCAGCAACACGCTTTGCGGAATGACGATCACGACCTCCCCCGTCAGCGATCCAAGCTTGACCTGAAGCCGGACCGCGGCTGCGAAACAGTCGGGGATCTCCAGCGATTGCCGGGCGTAGTCGGTGATCGGATAGCATGGCGACAGCACCGGCTCGAACTCCCCCTTGGGGCCGAGGCCGAGGCGAAGCACGCCCGCGATCCGCGAAACGAGCAGCGATGCGATATCGCCCTCGATAGACGTCAACGTGCGCGTGTCGTCAGAAGGCTGGTCGGTATCGCCGAGCAGCTGCGCGATCATGGCGATCGGCAGGCTGTTCCGGGTGGCGATCACGAAATGGGTACACCAGTTGCGCTGACTGGCGCTGACAAGCGTGTAACCCGCGCCAAGCCCCGCGATGACCTGAGAGCGCAGACCGGAGACGTGGCCGGCATATTCGACGCCGATGTCGAGCTGCATTTCCTCCTGGACGACATCGCCGAGAAGCTGGCATTGCAGGGCTGCAACATCGCTGCAGCAATGGGCAATCGTCTTCACGTCACCCAGGCTGCCTGTCAGCCGCGCAAGGACGATCGGGTCAATCGGCTTAGTGACTTCGCTCGACGGATTGTTCATCGTTAGGCCGCCTTGCTCTCACCACCGGGGTTCATCATCTCCTGCTCGACGGCGTCGATCGAAGGACGATCGCCGTTGCCGATGGTCTTGCGACCGTATTCGAGAGCGACCTGCGGTACGGAGCCGTTCATGTAGGCGATGAGCGTCTGCTTGACGATCGTGTAGAGGCGATGCTGCTTTGTGCGGACGACCTTGATCTGCGAGGTCAGCGGATTGCAAACGCAGTAGGAGAGAATGATACCGAGCATGGTGCCGACCAGTGCGGCGCCGATCAGTCCGCCGAGGACCTCAGGCGACTCGTTGATCTTGCCCATGGCCTTGATGACACCGAGAACGGCGGCGACGATACCGATGGCCGGGAAGGAGTCTCCCATTGCGGTAATCGCATGATAGGGCTTGAGCTTGTCCGACAGCATTGTCTCCAGCTCTTCGTCCATCAGCGCCTCGATCTCGTGGCTGCGGGCGTTGCCGATGATGATCAGGCGAACATAGTCGCAGATGAACACGGTCAGCTGCTTGTTTTTCAGAACCGTCGGAGCCGTCTGGAAGATCGACGATTCCTGCGGGTTGTCGATATGCGCTTCGATCTCGTTGCGCGGCTTGGTTCTGAGGTCGCGCATCAGTGCGTAGAGAACGCCGAGGATGTCGAGATATTCGCGCTCCTTGGGAACCGCGAACTTGAAGGCTTCACCCAGTGCCTTGCCGCTGTCTTTCACGACCTTGATCGGGTTGGCCATGATAAAACCGCCCAGGCCTGCGCCGCCGATGATCACCAGCTCGAAAGGCTGGAACAGAACATTGAGATGGCCGCCCATGGCCATGAAGCCACCAAGCACGCAGCCAATAGTGATTATGAAACCCACAATGATCATCATTTTGATGTGTATCCGCCGTCATTAATGCAGCGGAACATCTAGGCGGGTAGCCTTGCGTGAAGCTGGCTATCGCAGCCTCTCCGCCGTTTCGCACTTTCGATCAGCTTCACACAAGCAACCCCTGTTTGAATGCGCACGAAGGCCGGTTCAGGCCGCTCGGCGATTCCTCGATGGTAGGAGCCGCTTCATCTCAGGAGATCCATCGATGCAATCTGGTATTTATGTTGGCCTGTCGGCCCAAATGGCGCTTGAGCGGCGGTTGACGACCGTCGCGGACAACATGGCCAACATGAACACCGTCGGCTTCCGGGCGACCGAAGTGAAGTTCGACCAGATGCTCGCCAAGATCGACAACAACATCTCCGCGTCGGTCTCCTTCGTGTCGCAGGGCAACGACTACCTCTCCACGAGATCGGGAGAACTGCAGCAGACCGGCAACCCTCTCGACTTTGCGGTCAAGGGTGACGCATGGATGGCGATCGATACGCCGGCGGGCCAGGTCCTGACCCGTGACGGACGCTTCACCATGGCAGACACGGGCGAACTCCAGTCAATCCGGGGCTATCCGGTTCTCGATGCCGGCGGTGGCGCCATCCAGCTCGACCGCAACGGCGGCCCGCCCTCAGTCGGCACCGATGGCCGCATCATGCAGGACGGCAGGATTGTCGCTTCGCTGGGTCTCTTCCAGGCCGATCTCTCCAAGGGCTATCTGCGCTATGAAAACAGCGGCGTCCTGCCGTCGTCACCGGCACAGCCGGTCGTCGACAACAGCGACGTCGGCGTCATGCAGGGCTTTATCGAGCAGTCGAACGTCAACGGCATCGGCCAGATGACCGAGCTGATTTCGATCAGCCGCAATTTTGAAAGCATTTCCTCGCTTCTCAGCTCCACAGACAGCAGCTTCACCGAGGCCATCAAGACCTTGGGCGGTAGCCAGTAAGCCGGAAAACGATCCCTCATGACCGCAAGTCAGACAGTTCACGGCCCGGCAAACAAGCTCGATCTCTTGGCAGCCCTCGTTGGGCGCCACACCGGGCCGGCCTTTGCGTTTGCACCGGGCGGCGTGGTCACCGCAATTTCCGCGACCTATTACACCGTCAGCGGCCTTTCGAAACATGTCAGGCTGGGCGACTTCGTCGAGCATTGCAGCAGTGTTGGTACGCATCTCGGCCAGGTGATCAAGGTCGAGTCCGACCAGGTTCATATCTGCCCGATCGAACCGGGCGAGCCGATCGGCATCCGTGACAGTGTTCTGCGCATCGGTGAGTTCAAGGTATCCCCGCATGACAGCTGGTGTGGGCGCGCCATTGATGCGCTGTGCCGGCCGATCGACGACCGCGGCCCGCTCGTGCAGGGCGACGTGGCGCGGTCGATCATGAGTACCGCGCCGCCATCCATGTCCCGCCGCCGTGTCGAGGAAGGTTTCCGTACCGGCGTCAAGGCGATCGATATCTTCACGCCGCTCTGCTTCGGCCAGCGTCTCGGCATTTTCGCAGGCTCCGGCGTCGGCAAGTCGACGCTCCTGTCGATGATGGCCGGCGCCGATGCGTTCGACCGCGTCGTGATTGCCCTCGTCGGGGAACGCGGCCGCGAGGTGCGCGAATTCATCGAAGACACGATGGGCGAGAACATGAAGAAATCCATCGCCGTGGTGGCCACGAGCGATGAAAGCCCGATGCTGCGCAAAATGGCGCCGCTGATCGCCATGACCATTGCCGAGCACTTTCGCGACAAGGGCGAAAACGTGCTGTTCATCGCAGACAGCGTGACGCGCTTTGCGCATGCGGTGCGTGAAGTCGCGATCGCCGGCGGCGAGTTGCCGATTTCGCGCGGCTATCCGGCTTCGGTGTTTACCGAACTGCCCAAAATGCTGGAACGGGCAGGGCCGGGCCTCGAAGACAGCGGCACGATCACCGCCATCATTTCCGTCCTCGTCGACGGCGATAACCACAACGATCCGGTCTCCGACTCCGCCCGCGGCATTCTCGACGGGCACATTGTGCTGGAGCGCGGTCTCGCCGACGAAGGTCGCTACCCGCCGATCAATCCCCTGTCGTCGATCTCGCGTCTCGCCCGAAAGGCCTGGACGCCCGACCAGGAGAAACTGGTCATGCGGTTGAAAACGCTGATGCATCGCTTCGAGGAAACCCGCGATCTGCGCCTGATCGGCGGCTACCGGCAAGGGACAGATGCCGATCTCGACATGGCGGTGAGGCAGGTGCCCGCGATCTATGAAGTGCTGAAGCAGACGCCCGGCGACAAGCGCGTTGCCGACGCCTACGCGGAGCTGGCCATCGCGCTGCGCAATGTCGCGGCCCAGGGCCAGATGCCGGCTCTCAAGAGGGGTTGATGAGGATTGGGGATGAAATTCACGCAACGGCAGAAACTGGCAAAACGCTTCAAGAAGAAGTCGGACGAAAAGACCACGGCGGCAGACATCACGCTGAAGGGCGGCACGTTGTTGCTCGCCGTCGCCGCCGCCATGTTCCCGTGGTACGTATTCCTCAACGAAGATAAGTTCGGCGTCAACGTTTCCGGTTGGGAGCAACTGCGCGACCTGCGCAGCTTCCGTCAGCGCGACGTGGTCGAAGTACCGCCGATGTCGGTGGCCCGCAGACCGCCCGAGGACCCGACCGACCTGCTTGTAACGGCAACAGTTCCCAAGGCGGGCTCGGCCGATGCGAAGGGCGAGGACACGGGCACTCAGCAGCCGTTCCCGGGACGCTCCAGCTTCCGTCTTCTTCACGTCGCCAACGGACGCGCGATGATCGAGGACGATCGGGGAATGTACATTGTTCAGACCGGTTCGGTCCTGCCGGACAACAGCCGCCTGGCCGCGCTTACCCAGAAGAACGGCAAATGGGTGATCGTCACCTCCACCGGAGAAATGTACGAAAGCGCCCAGTAAGAAACTGGCAGCACAACAAAAAGCTTCGGCACGTCCGTACGCTGCCCATCAAAGCTGTATCCAGCTTTGATGGGGTGAGTTCACCGGCGTCCGAGGCTTTTTATTGCGATAATTTCAGAGCCGTGGCGCTGAAGAGGGCCGCCTTACCTAAAGAGGGTCGCGAGGCTCTGCAGATGGGTATTGGCCATGCCGAGGATTTGGGACGAAAGCTCCTGCTGGGCCTGATAGGCGCTGACCTTGGTCGACTCCGCCTCCATGTCCGCATCGATGAGGTGCGAGATGCTCTTGTCAAACACGTCCGCCAGGCTCGAAACGAAGCTCGACTGGGTGTCGATCCGGTTCGACATCGTCCCAAGCGTTGAACCGAGCGTCGTCAGCTTCTGCTGAATGTAGTTCATGACGTTGATCATGTCGTCGATGTCTTCGGACGTCGTCTCGTCGGTCAGTTCGATCGGGGAACCATCCGTGGCGATCTCCGACCCTGCGTCCAGCAGATAATACTGTTTGCCCGAGCCGGTTCCGTTCGAGGCAAGAGTACTCGGATCGATCGAGCTCGTAAGAAGCCCGCGGTTTGCATCGCCGGTATCGATCAGCGTGGAATTTGTTGCATCGAATGTCGCGTAGGACAGCGATACTGAACCCGACACACTGCGCTGGAAATAGGCCGGAACGGTCTTCGCGCCAGCGTCGGCCTCCGACGAGTTGTAAAGCCAGTTGTCACTCCCGAACGATGCGGATTTGATCAGTGACGAGAGGCTGGCCTTGAGATCGCTGATTGTGGCGTTGACGGCGCTCTGGTCGACACCGTCTTCCTTGGCGGTGGTCAGGTTGGCCACGATCTGGTCGGCAATATCGATCGACGATTCGACAGCGGAATAGGCGGCATCGACCTTTGCGGCGCCAAGACCGAGCGCATCGTTCACGCTGCTCAGAATTTTCGTGTCCGACGTCATCGAATTTGCGACCGACCAGTAGCTCGCATTATCCGCCGGGGAATTGATCTTGTAGCCGCTGGAGGTACGCTTCTGTGCCTCTTCCAGCGAATCACTGGTGAACAGCAGAGTCTGCAACGCACTCTGGATATAGCTGACGGAGATAGCGTCGGACATCAGGCATGATCCTTGAAAACTAAGGGATTTTGCCAAAACATCTGGCTGCGATCGAATGGCTTCATGCCCGCCTGGTCGAAGACGCAGGCCCATCGCTTTTGCAGCAATTTGTAAGCTTATGTTTAACAGAAAGTTAATTAGGCCTCAACGGTCGACCCGCAAAACCTCGTGCAACGGGTCCGCACCCACGCAGGATTCATCTTGGATGCCGGGTTCGCCGCGGGTCTGCGGGCATCAGCACAAGTCCCACGCAAGTTTCTAATCTTACTCCTTTGTCGAGAAGACGGAGAAGACGTGATGCAACAGATCCAATTGTTTGAGCTTGCCTCCAGGCAGGCGGAGTGGCTGTCGATCCGGCAACAAGTCGTCAGCACCAACATCGCCAACGCGAATACACCGCAATACCGGGCACAGGACGTGACGCCGTTCCAATCGGTACTCGACGCCTCGAACATCCCGATGGCGCGCACCAATTCGGCCCATTTCGCCAGCGTCGGCCTCGGCTCGGACAATGTCGACGTCAGGGACGAAGATCTCAACAACGAGATCGGCAATCAGGAGTCGGGCAACACGGTTGCTGTTGCCAGCGAACTCTCCAAGAGCGGGGAGATCAAGCGCCAGTACGAGCTGAATACGCAGCTGGTGAAGGCGTTCCACAACATGATGTTGACCGCAGTCGGCAAGTGAGCCCAATGGATCCTTTATCAGCAGCCCTCAAGATTTCTGGCAGCGGCATGGAAGCGGAAGCGACCAGACTCCGCATCGTGTCGGAAAACATCGCCAACGCCCGCACCACCGGCGATACGCCGGGTGCCGATCCCTATCGCCGCAAGACGGTGACGTTCGGCGCCGAACTCGACCGGGCAACAGGGGTCAGGACCGTCGGCGTCCAGAAGATCGGTGTCGACAAGGGTGACTTCGTTGAAGAACTCGACCCCAGCAATCCGGCAGCGGACGCAAACGGCGTCGTCAAGATGCCGAACGTCAACATGCTGATCGAAATGGCAGACCTGCGTGAAGCAAACCGCAGCTACGAGGCAAATCTCCAGAGCATTCGCCAGTCCCGTGATCTGATCTCGGCGACCATCGATCTCTTGAAAGGTTAAAGATGATCAATCCTATTGAGGGCCTCGGCCTGTTCACAAAGCAGACCGACGGCGTCTCCGGCGACAATACGGCAGCAAATGTTCTCGGCACCGCGGTCAACGCGGCAACGACGGCCGTTGCAGGACCGGGCTTCGGTGATGTCCTGGGCAGCATGGCAACAGACGCGATCAACGCCGTCAAGGGCGGTGAAACTGCATCGTTTGCCGGCATCCAGGGCAAGGCGAACACGCGTGAAGTGGTCGATGCCGTTCTCCAGGCCGAACAGGCGCTGAAGACTGCGACGGCGTTCCGCGACAAGATCGTGTCCGCCTACCTCGACATCACCAAGATGCAGATCTAGAGACTGGAGCAGAGACCATGAGAGCACTAGCAATTGCCGCCACCGGCATGGATGCGCAGCAGACCAATCTCGAAGTCATCGCAAACAACATCGCCAACATCAACACGACCGGCTTCAAGCGGTCGCGTGCCGAGTTTACCGACCTTCTCTATCAGACCGAGCGCGCTTCGGGCGTCGCCAACCGCGCCGATCAGTCCGCTGTGCCGGAAGGTGCCAATATCGGTCTCGGTGTTCAGACGCAGTCCGTCCGCAAGCTCCACATCCAGGGCGAAATCACCCAGACGAGCAACGATCTTGACATGGCGATCGTCGGGCGTGGTTGGTTCATGGTCGAAGGCACCAACGGTGAGACCCTCTACACCCGCGCCGGGTCCTTCAACAAGGATGCCAACGGAAGACTGGTGACTGCCGACGGTTACGGTGTCATCCCGCAAATCACCATTCCGACTGACGCGACGTCGGTCAGCGTCAGCGAAGACGGGATCGTCAATGCGACGATCGGGACATCGACGACCCCGACGGAACTCGGCCAGATCACTCTGACCAACTTCGTCAACGATGCCGGTCTGAAGCCTTTGGGCGACAACCTGTTTTCTGAAACGGCGGCATCCGGGCAGCCGGTCGTCGCCAACCCGCAGGAGACTGGCTTCGGCTACCTCAAGCAGGGCTATCTCGAGAACTCCAACGTCGATTCAGTCAAGGAGATCACCGATCTGATCTCCGCTCAGCGTGCGTATGAAATGAACTCGAAGGTGATCACCACCGCCGACGAGATGGCGCAGATCGTCAGCCAGAACCTCAAGTAGCGGAAGATAGAAGGCGGACCGAGCATGATGCTTTGGCAAGAGAACGTCCGGAAAACCGGTCGGGCAAGCAGCTGGAAAACCGGAATGAAGACCTGGCTGGCCGGGGCGCTTTTGAGCGCGCTCATCCTGCCGGGGGCGGCATTCGCGGAGCCGCGCAATGCCGTCGTGCCCAGCACCACGATCTATCCGGGCGATACGATCGGCGAAGCGTTCGTCAGCGAGGTAGCCGTCACCAATCCGAATATCGCGCCGGGCTATGCCAGTTCGCTGGATCAGGTGGTCGGCAAGGTCACGCGCAAGACGCTGCTTGCCGGCCGCACCATTCCTTTGAACGTTCTCCGCGATCCTTTCACGGTCAAGCGCGGCACAAGTGTTAGGCTTACCTTCTCGTCGCAGCGCATGGTCATCGCCGCCCGCGGCGCGCCCATGGACGATGCGATGACAGGCGAGGTCATCAAGGTCAGGAACCTCGATACGGGCGTCATGGTCAACGGCACGGTGATGGCGGACGGCAGCGTCGAGGTGGTTCAGAAATGAGTATGGTCCGGAAACTGATGATTGCGGCGATCGCGGTCATCACGATGCTGCCCGTCACCGATGCCACGGCCACGTCGTCCCGCATCAAGGATATCGCTTCGCTGCAGTCCGGTCGCGAGAACCAGTTGATCGGCTATGGCCTGGTCGTGGGTCTGCAGGGAACCGGCGACAGCCTGCGTTCGTCTCCGTTCACCGATCAGTCGCTGCGCGCCATGCTGCAGAACCTCGGCATCTCGACGCAGGGCGGTCAGTCCAGCGCCAAGAACATTGCTGCGGTCATGGTCACCGCCAATCTTCCCTCGTTTGCGAGCCCGGGCAGCCGCATCGACGTCAATGTCAGCTCGCTCGGCGACGCCACCTCGTTGCGCGGCGGCACGCTGATCATGACATCGCTCACCGGCGCCGACGGACAGATCTATGCCGTCGCGCAAGGGTCGGTGATCGTCTCCGGCTTCAATGCACAGGGTGCTGCTGCGACACTGACCGAAGGCGTCACCACAGCCGGTCGTGTGCCGTCGGGAGCGATCATCGAGCGCGAGCTTCCGTCCAAGTTCAAGGATTCGGTCAATCTGGTGCTCCAGCTTCGCAACCCGGATTTCTCGACATCGGTTCGTATCGCCGATGTCGTCAACGCCTATGCCCGCCGCACCTTTGGCGATCCGATCGCCGAAGCGCGCGACAGCCAGGAAGTGGTTGTCCAGAAACCGCGCTCAGCCGACCTGACCCGCCTGATGGGCGACATCGAAAATCTCGTGGTCCAGACCGACGCCCCCGCACGCGTGGTGATCAACGAGCGCACCGGTACGATCGTCATCGGCGCCGATGTCCGGGTCGCCCGGGTTGCGGTCAGCTACGGCACGTTGACTGTTCAGGTCACGGAGACGCCGCAGGTCATCCAGCCCGAACCGTTCTCAAGGGGCGAAACGGCGGTGCAGCCGCAGACCGATATCATGGCCGAAAAGACCGGCGGACCG
The DNA here is from genome assembly GCF_001423215.1 of Rhizobium sp. Leaf321. Taxonomy (NCBI): domain Bacteria; kingdom Pseudomonadati; phylum Pseudomonadota; class Alphaproteobacteria; order Hyphomicrobiales; family Rhizobiaceae; genus Rhizobium; species Rhizobium sp. Leaf321. The sequence continues at coordinate 528,327 of NZ_LMOF01000006.1, forward strand.
ATTGCCGTCATCGACGGACCTGATCTGAAGACGTTGGTCGCCGGCCTGAACAATATCGGCGTCAAGCCGGACGGCATCATCTCGATCCTCCAGGCGATAAAGTCTGCCGGAGCCCTGCAAGCGGAGCTCGTTCTGCAATGACCAACACAGTTTCAGGCAGGTTCCCGGTTCTCGCCACTCGCAGCTCGGTCTATCTGATCGCCGCCGCTCTCTCGCTCTGCCTCCTACCGGGCGCCCGCGCGCAGCAGCAGCCGCAACTTCTTGGCGCCGCGCAGGAAGCCGGAGGCAGCCAGCAGGAAGTCCAGCAGTTCTGCGGCAACATCGTCGATTCGGCCCGCGACCAGCGTTATCTCCTGCAGAAGCAGGAACTAGAAAAGCTGCAGGGCGACATCAACACGCGCATCACCGAGCTCGAAAATCGGCGCGCCGAATATCAGGACTGGCTGAAGAAACGCAACGCGTTCCTGGCCAGCGCCAAGGCCAGTCTGGTCGAAATCTACAAGACGGCAAAGGCTGACGAAGTCGCGCCGCAGTTCGACCAGATGAACATCAACATTGCAGCCGCCATCATCATGCAGCTGCCACCGCGGCAATCGGGACTGATCCTTGCCGAAATGGACGCCCAGAAGGCTGCCATGGTCGCAATGATCATGGCGAGCGCCGCAGACCCCAATACCTCCAAGGACCCGTCATGAAAAAGCAACTCACGGCTCTTCTTGCGATGACATCGCTGATCGCCGGATGTCAGAACGGGCAGATGACGACCATCAAGGAAATCGGCAATGCGCCGGCCATGAGCCCGATCGGCAGCGGCCTGCAATATGGCCAGACGCAGCAGATGTCGATGTATCCGAAGCAGCCGCGCCACATGGCGAGCGGCTTCTCGCTGTGGAGCGACAGCCAGGGCGCCCTGTTCAAGGATGCCCGCGCGCTGAACGTCGGCGACATCCTGACGGTCAATATCTCGATGAACGACAAGGCGAGCTTTGACAACGAGACGGATCGCAGCCGCAAGAATTCCAAGACCACCAACTGGCAGGCCGCCGCGGAAATCCTTGGCTGGAAGCCGGAGGCAGATTCGACGGCGGGCTTTGATTCCGACAGCCAGTCGAACGGCAAGGGCTCCATCAGCCGCGCCGAGAAGCTGACGCTTCTCGTGGCCGCGGTCGTCACCGGCGTTCTCGAAAACGGAAATCTCATCATCAGCGGCTCGCAGGAAGTGCGCGTCAACCATGAGATCCGCATCCTCAACGTTGCCGGCATCGTGCGGCCCCAAGACGTCAATGCGGAGAACACGATATCCTATGAGAAGATTGCCGAAGCCCGCATTTCCTACGGCGGCCGCGGTCGCCTGATGGAAGTCCAGCAGCCGCCGGTCGGCCAGCAGATCAGCGACATCTTCTCGCCGATCTGACCGGGCGCAATTTGATGTCCCTCACTACTAGCGGAGTTTAGCCACCATGACCGACGCCAGCCTCACGGCGGATCAACCAGCGAAGAAAAAGTCTTCCCTGGTGATGACTGCGGCGGCCGTACTGGGACTGACGGTCGTCGGCGTGGGCGGAGGCTGGGTTGTCGGCAAGATGATCGTCCCGTCGCCGGTCGTGGAGGAGGCACCTGCCGCCGGTCATGGCGCAGCCGCGGCTCCTGCCGGGGGAGGGGAACACGGCGCCGCTGCCGGTGTGAGCCACGTCCGGCCGCTGGAGCCGATCATTGCCAACCTCGCCTATCCTTCGGACAGCATGGTCCGCCTCGAGGTTTCGTTAATATTCGGTGAAAACATCGATGAAGCGGTGGCGGCTTCCATTCAGGAAGATATACTCGCCTATATGCGGACCTTGTCGCTGCAGCAAATTCAGGGGCCACGCGGCTTCGGTTATCTCCGAGATGACCTGAAGGAACGCGCCAAGCTGAGGTCTCAGGGCAAGGTTGCTGATCTGGTGTTCAGGACTTTCATCATCGAATGATTCGTTTTTTAGCCGTTCTTGCTCTCTTCGCTGCGTTACCCGACGCGGCGAATGCGCAACAGTCTGCCCTGGACATGCTGAACCTGCCGGTCGACGGCTCGGTCTCCGCCTGGATCATCCGCACCTTCGGCCTGCTGACGGTTCTATCCATCGCGCCCGGCATCCTGATCATGGTGACGAGCTTCCCGCGCTTCATTATCGCGTTCTCGATCCTGCGGTCCGGCATGGGCCTTTCGACCACACCGTCCAACATGATCCTGACCAGCATGGCGTTGTTCATGACCTTCTACGTCATGGCGCCGACAATGGACCGTGCCTGGCAGGATGGCGCACAGCCGCTTTTGCAGAACCAGATCAACGAGGCCGAAGCGATACAGCGCATCGCGCAGCCGTTCCGCGAATTCATGATTGCCAACGTCCGCGACAAGGATGTGGCGCTGTTCGTCGACATCGCCCGGGAACGCGGCCAGACGGTCACGCTCGGCGCGCAGACGGACTACCGCGTGCTGATCCCGGCATTCATGCTGTCGGAAATCCGCCGCGGCTTCGAAATCGGCTTTCTCATCGTCCTGCCGTTCCTTGTCATCGACATGATCGTTGCCAGCATCACGATGGCGATGGGCATGATGATGCTGCCGCCAACCTCGATCTCGCTGCCGTTCAAGATCCTTTTCTTCGTCCTTATCGACGGCTGGAACCTTCTCGTCGGCTCGCTGGTGAGATCGTTCTCGTAAGGCACGGCGCCTTCTCCAAGGCGAAGTTTTATTCCCAAACAACGTGACGAAGAAAGGCCGCGCATTGAGCGCGGCCTTTCTTTCGTATGTTGAACCAAACGCGTCTTACTGGAAGAGCGTGAGGATGTTTTCCGAGCTGGAATTCGCGATCGACAGCGACTGGACAGCGAGCTGCTGCTGCGTCTGCAGGGCAGACAGCTTGGCAGACTCTTCTTCCATGTCGGCGTCTACGAGACGGCTGATGCCCTCATCGATGGCGTCCGAAAGCTGGTTGGAATAGTCCGTCTGGAGATCGATACGTGTAGTCAGAGCACCGAGAGCGGCGCCGCCGATGGTCATCGTGGCGAGAGCATCTTCAACCGTGGTGAGCATCGCCGCGATTTCAGTTTCGTCAGCGATCGTGGACAGATCGATGTCCATGACCTCGCCGAGGATGCCGTCGGTGCCGACGCTGCCGGTAACGTCGTCGAACAGTGCAAAGGTGGAGATGCTGTAGGTGGCGGACGTTACCTTGACGGTGCCGTCGTCACTGCGGACGAAGCCGTCTACGACCGTACCGTCGGTCTGGTCGCCGGTGACCATCCAGTTCTCGCCGCTGAAGGATGCACCCTGCGCGATCGACGACAGCTGTTCCTGCAGCTTGTCGATTTCGAGCTGGATCTGTTCCTTGTCGGTCGAGGTTTCCGTTGCCGTAACGAGCTTGGACTTGATCTCGTTGACGACGTCGATGGCACTTTCCATCGCGGCGTAGGCCGTGTCGACCTTTGCAGCGCCAACGCCAAGTGCGTCGGTAGCGGCATTGAGCGCCTTCTGGTCGGAATTCATTGTGGTGGAGATCGACCAGTAAGCAACGTTGTCCGATGCTTTGCTGACCTTGTAGCCGGAAGAAACGCGGTCCTGAGTGTCTTCCAGGCCCTTGTTGATGCTGCTGAGCGTCTGGAGTGCAGCATTGGCTGCGCTGTTGGTAAGGATACTCGTCATGTTACTAAACCCCTAGGCAAAACAAAAAAGAGGGGACATTCCGGAAGCACCGGAAAGCGGCCTGAGTGCATCATGCCAGTCGGAAAATACTCACTCATTCCGGCCCGCCGCTTAGATGAGCTTAGATAACAGCATTAACGTTAATGAAGTCCGAAGGTAGACGGTCTTTGACGAGAAAAAAGATCTTTCTTTACCATGGCCGGATCGAAGGTACGAAAAAAGCCCCGGGGATGACCCGGGGCTTTCCTTGAACAAACCAGACGTGAAGGCTGGTCTTCTTACTGGAACAGCGAGAGCACGTTCTGCGAAGAGGAGTTCGCGATCGACAGCGACTGGATGGCGAGCTGCTGCTGGGTCTGCAGGGCAGACAGCTTGGCAGATTCTTCTTCCATGTCGGCGTCGACCAGGCGGCTTACGCCTTCTTCGATCGCGTCAGAAAGCTGGCCGGAATATTCCGACTGCAGGTCGATACGGGTGGTCAGAGCACCAAGTGCGCCGCCAGCGATCGTCATGCTGGAAAGAGCCGTTTCAACGGTTTCGAGGTAGGTCGCGATTTCCGCGTCCGTCGTCGCGTCCGTGAGGTCTGCGGTTTCCATCAGGTCGCCGAGGATGCCGCCCGCGCCGACGCCGGCGTCAACAGACTCGAACAATGCATTGTTGGTGATGTCGTAGGTTGCCGTCGTAACCTTGACCGCACCTTCGGAGTCGCGAACGAAGCCGTCGACAACGCTTGCAGTTGTCTGGTCGCCCTGGACGATCCAGTTTTCACCGCTGAACGAAGCGCCTTCGGCGATCGAGGACAGCTGTTCTTTCAGCTTGCCGACTTCGAGCTGGATCTGAGCCTTGTCGGTCGAGCTTTCCGAAGCGGTAACAAGCTTAGCCTTGATTTCGTTGACGACGTCGATGGCGCTTTCCATGGCGGCATAGGCGGTATCAACCTTGGCAGCGCCAACGCCCAGAGCGTCGGAAGCAGCGTTGAGGGCGCCCTTGTCGGAATTCATCGTGGTCGAGATCGACCAGTAGGCAACGTTGTCCGAAGCCTTGCTCACCTTGTAGCCGGTCGAAACGCTGTTCTGCGTCTGCTCCAGGCTCTTGTTGATGGTGCTCAGTGTCTGAAGAGCGGACGAAGCAGAAGAATTAAAGTTGATGCTAGTCATGGATTGTCCCCTTGGACTCTATACAAAAAAGGAGGACATACCGGGTTCGGTAGTGTCACCGGCAAATGACGGCCCGGCTTCATGCCTCTTGTTCCTTACCGGATCCAAGCCCGTCATCTAGGCTGCAATTTCGCAGCCATTCCTTGCCAAGGTATTAAATCTGGTGGCATTGCTAAAACAGCTTCCAGCGTGGTTAATGACTTCAAAACAAAAGCAAATTCATGCCATTGCAGGTTGGTTCAGAAGGCTGTCCGAAGGTGGAACGCGCTGCGGCGTCGGAGCCGCGTTGCAGCTGCGGTGCAACGATGGGATCCTTTCCACCTCTATCCTGCGAGCAGACCGTGGAGGCAGTCATTCAGGGTACCCTAAAACCTACCGCCCATTAATCTTCGTTCGCGAAAGCTAAAAATGTTCCAGCCCGCGTTAACTTTTGTTCCCGCTTTAACCCTCCATTAACCATAAGATGATTTTCTGTGTCCATCGCAACGGCGAGCCGAATGCAAGGGCGCGGCAGGCATGAAGCTGATCGTCGTTACCGGAACACCCGGGATGCCCTCCCATCCAATGCCATAAGGGGCAGTTTTAATGACCAGCATCTTGACCAACAACGCCGCAAACTCTGCACTTCAGACGTTGAGGGGTATCAACGATAGCCTGGAGCAGGCGCAGAGCCGTGTATCCTCGGGCTATCGCGTATCCGAGGCCTCCGACAACGTTGCCTACTGGTCGATCTCGACCACGATGGGTTCCGACAAGGACGCTTTGGTGGCTGCGACCGACGCTCTGGGAGTTGGTGCTGCAAAGGTCGATACGGCCTACGCCGCCATGGAAAGCGCTATCGACGTCGTCAACGAAATCAAGTCGAAGATCGTCACCGCGAACGAAAATTCGACCGACAAGGCACAGATCCAGCTTGAAATCACCAAGCTGCAGGAACAGCTGTCCTCGATCGCCCAAGGTGCTTCGTTCAGCGGTGAGAACTGGATGGTTGCAGAAGACGGCGCCGAGCCAGAATCGGTCGTCGACGGCTTTATCCGCAACGACGACGGTACGGTCGAAGTCACGACGGCATCCTATGACGTTTCAACCAACGCCATGTTCGAAGTTATCACTGACGGCGTCGGCTCGGGCGGTCTCCTCGGCGATGTCATGGACATTGCGCTGACGGCCGACACCACGGACACAGAACTCGCAGAATATCTCGACAATGTCGAACTGGCTCTCTCCAGCCTCACGGATGCTGGTGCTGCCCTCGGCGCGCTGACCACCCGTATCGACCTTCAGACCAGCTATGCCGGGACTCTGACGGATGCGATCGAAGAAGGCATCAGCCGCCTCGTCGATGCCGACATGGAAGAAGAGTCTGCCAGACTGTCTGCTCTGCAGACGCAGCAGCAGCTGGCCGTCCAGTCGCTGTCGATTGCAAACTCCAGCTCCGAGAACATTCTTACGCTCTTCCAGCAGTAAGATTGAACATACCAGCGAAATTATGCCGGCCGCGCTTTCGAGCGCGGCCGATTGCATTTGCTGTACGGCTCTTGCGGCGTAGGTGTCAGGTATCTTGGTGTCGTCGCACCTTGTCGTTCAGGTTCACGAGGACTGCATCATCCTCGCACAAGTTTAACTTCCTAATTTCTGATCTATTCCCATGGCGAACTCCGCCGCCCCGGCGATCGGGCGCGGGCCGGAGGCCGGTGTGGAGCATCACAGAACGGGCGATGCGTGAGACGTTGCGGCCTTATTCCGCAAACGACGTTGATGGAGTGCGTTGATGAATTCCCCACTTGCGCGGTATCTCAGAGATTTCGGCGCCGAGGCTGCGCTGCTTGCGGCCCCGATAGAAACGCCCTCTCACTTTGCGTCGCCCGCCGAGATGCCGGCGCTGGAAAGCTTTGCGCAGACGGTAGAAGTCGATCTCGAGGCCGAGCGTCGCGAAGCCTATGATGAAGGTCATCTTGCGGCGACCGAATCCTTGGAGGCGAAGCATGCCGAAGAGCTCGAGGCGCTGAAGGAACAGCATGCGCAGGAGATCGAACAGCAGCGTCTCCAGTTCGAGGACGGGTTGGCCGATTATCTCTCGAAGGCTCTTCCGGATCTCGCGTCGCGGGTCTCTGCCGAACTGTCCGAGGCGACGGCCCGCGTTCTGTCTCCCTTGCTCAAAGAACAGGTGATGCGCGGCGCTATCAACGAGCTTGTCGAGGAGCTGAAACCGACGCTCGCCAAGGAAATTCTGGAGCAGATTACGGTCTTCGGACCGGTGCATCTCTGCGATCTTCTCAAAGCCCAGCTTGAGGAGAAAGGCGATGCGGTGTCTTTCGTCCACACAGATGACACCGACATCCGCGTCGAGATCGGTGATTCGCTTCTCGTGACGCGCCTTTCTGCCTTTGCCGCCGACCTTGAGAGGGTGCTGGCATGAGCGAAGCTGAGAACCATCATCACGGCAAAAACGAAATCATCATCATCAAGCGTCACCGCGGCGATCACGACAGCCATCACGGCGGTGCATGGAAGATTGCGTTCGCCGACTTCATGACCGCCATGATGGCCTTCTTTCTCGTCATGTGGCTGGTCAACGCCGCCAATGAGGAAACGAAGGCATCGCTCGCGAGCTATTTCAATCCCGTGCCGCTGTCTGACGACACGCCCGCATCCAAGGGCATCAAGAAGCCGTCGGATCAGGCCAAGGGCGAAGATTCCGACAAGAAGTCGACCGTGGAGAACGACAAGACGGGCGGCGGCAAGGCGGGCATGGATGGCGAGTCCATTTCCGCCTCTGGCGACGACATGACCTTTTCCGAAGCAGCTCTGTTCCAGAATCCCTATTCCGTGCTTGCCAGCATCGCTCAGGAAGTAGGCCAACAGGCCAATGTCAGCACGAAGGGCGAGGGCGGCGCGAGCGATTCCGGTCCGTCCACCGGTGCGGATGGCGGAGAAGCCTATCGCGATCCTTTCGATCCGGATTTCTGGAGCAAGCAGCTCGACACCCCGGCGCAAGCCAAGCTTGCTTCGGACACGAGTCTGCCGGGCGAGCAGGCGAGCGCCTTTTCCCAGCCGCCCGCCGTGGAAACTGTCCCAGTATCGGTTAGGCCCGATGCCGTCTCAGCGCCCGATGCTTCTGATGCATCGGTCAAGAAGGCAAAGGCTGAACTCGACGCCGCCGGGCAGGACAAGGCCGAAGAGCTTCAGAAGGAAATTCAGGCGCAGGTCGCCGGGATTGCCGGCAAGCTGGCCGAGGGCATCGTGGTGCAGCCGGCCGAAGGCGGCACGCTGATCACGATCTCGGACGAAGCAAATACCGCGATGTTCAATGTTGGATCCGCATTGCCCGGCAAGGAGCTCGTGCTCGCCATGGAAAAGATCGGCAAACTCCTGGCCGCGCGTCCAGGGTCGGTGATCATTCGTGGCCACACGGACGGACGGCCTTTCAAGGGACGCACCGGAGACAATTGGAGCCTGTCAATGTCCCGCGCGCATGCGGCCTATTACATGCTCGTGCGGGGCGGCTTGAACGAGGAGAGGGTAAAGCAGGTCTCTGGATTTGCCGACCGGCGACTTCAAAACGTCGATGATCCGATGAGCGGCGCCAACCGCCGTATCGAAATCCTGCTGGGCAACGGATAAATCGAGATGATGCGTTCGCGCGATCGCCATAACTTGCTGCGCTCACTGGTCGCCGGGGTTTTTCTCGCCGCTGCGGGCAACGCCGTGGCCAGTGAGGATCTTGAGCCATACAAGATGATCCGCTCCCTGCAATATCTGCAGGACGCGATCGTCGCGGGCGATCATTCCGCCAACGAAATGCAGCGCTTCCTTCTCAAGACACTCGACCAGCGGCTACGCACGGCATCACCTGATGTGTTCAAGGATCCCCGCAACGTCGATGCGGTTTTCGTATTCGCCATGAGTGGCGGCAATCCGCAGACGCTGGATTTTCTTGCGGCACGCGATGTCGACGGTGAATTCGATGGCCGGTTGGCGCGCGTTCTCCGTCGCTATTTCCAGGGGCAGGGCCTGACGGCGGTCGCTGCATTCGAGGGGTTGGTCAAGGAGTATGGCACAAGCCCGGTTGGCCCCTATCTGGCGCTCGTCGCCGGCAACATCACGGCGAATGCCGACCCCGCCAAGGCGATCGGCTATTTCGATCAGGTTCGGCTGCTCGCACCCGGGACCAATCTGGAAGAGGCAGCGCTCAGACGGTCGCTCGCCGTGATCCTACAGACGGAGCCGGGCAGGGGCTTCGATCTGGCGGCGAAATACGTCCGTCGTTTTCTCTATTCTCCCTATGCCAGCCAGTTTATCGACATGTTCGTGCAACTTGCCACTGACGATGACGGCAAGGGTGACCGGAGCCGCTGGACCGACGTCGTCTCAATGATGGACGATCCGCGCGCGCACGAATTCTACCTCCGTGTATCCAGGCGCGCCTTGCTCGCGGGCAACAAGGATCTGGCTCGCTTTGCGGCATTGAACGCGGAACGTCTCTCCCCCAGTCCCGGTTCAGAGAACAATGCGATCGGGCAGCTGTATGGCGATCTTGCCAGCATTTCGTCCAGTAACGTTGTGGAAGCGGCAAAGAGTCTGTCGCAGATCCCCGATGGCGCGCTTTCCGAACGCGACAGGAACCTGCGTGCAGCGGCGCAAAAGGTCGTCGAACAGATCCTGATGGCACCCGAAACCTCGAGCGTATCGGCAGAGCCGGTGGTGATGCCCGCGGGCGAAGCGGGTCAGGCTGCGACGGCGTCCGCCACCATCCCTTCGGCGCCGGCACCGACCACCTCTGTGGCCAAGCCCGCAGCAAAGACCGAGAATCCGGAAATGGAGGCAAGCCTCCAGACCTATGTAGAGCAGAACAGAATGAAGCTGAAGCAGATCGACGACCTGCTCAGCGATGAGGCATATGAATGACGAACGTAGCAGGCGCTTCGGTTAAGGCAGTATCAGACGGGCAGGTCGGGACTCTTTTCGGAAAGGCATCGCCGCAGAACGGCGAAGCCGGCGAATTTGCCCAGGTGCTGACAGACGCGGACGCCGATGCCGGGAAATCGACAGAGAACGGCACGGCGGTTGCCGAAGACGGATCCGGAACGGGAAAGATTTCGCTCGGCAATTCCCGCTTCAAGACGCTTACCGACCTGACGTCGCTTGCCGCAAACTTCAAGCCGACGGAACCTGCGGATACCGCTGCTCCATCCGCTGCAACGCTTGTCCAGGCTGCAGCCGAGCTTCCGGTCGCAGCCCCGCAGGTGGACGTGCCGCACCCGGTCGGACAGCCGGTTCCGGCGCTGTCTGTAGACGAAGCGGTCAAAGAAGAGCTCGTCGGACAAGCCTTGCCGGAAGAGATTCCGGGTCAGGACCAGAGTGACAGCCTCAACCAAACAGGCAACATCAAACAGACCCGTAGCCCGGACAAGGCCGGCGGCCAGATCGACGTTACCCAGTTGGTTGCTACTGCAACCAAACGCGTCACGACTGTTGCTGCCGACGATGGAAAGGCGAAGATCGCCGGTGTGCTTTCGAAAGACGTGCCGGACGATGAAAGCCAAGGAGCGGCCCTCGCGACCGCTGTGCCAAATTCAACGGCTGCACTCTCAACAGCGGCACTGCTCAATCTGACGGCCAGCGTCGAGACCGGTAACCCGGCCCAGTCCGCGGATATAGCCGCACTGTCGGCCATGATCTCCGTGACCGAGACGGGGATCCCGAACGATAAGACGGACGCCAGCATGCCGTCCGACGACACGGATGCTGCCACGTCGTTCGATTTCCTCGATACGGGCGAGGCAGAACCCCAGACAGACGTCAAATCCTACCGCTTCCAGAAAGCCGGAGATGCGATTGCGGCTGTCAGCCTGTCGATCGTCACAGGCGCGGACGGTGGATCCGACCTGCAGGACAGCCTTCCAGGCACAGCCAACACCGAAACCGTCACGGTTCTCGACTCGCGGCGCTATCTGGGCTTTGGCGTCGGCGAAAATGCCAGCAATCTTTTGAGTGCCGCCTCCAGCAACAGGGAATGGACCGCGGCCATGCAGCCGTCTTCCGCGCTGACCGATCCGACCCGCACATCCGGCACGGGCAGCGTGGTCAATACGCTCAAGCTCCAGCTGACGCCCGACAATCTCGGCACCGTGACCGCGCATATGCGGCTGGTGGGAGATCAGCTGAGCATCCACCTTACCGTCCACAGCAGCATGGCCTATCGCGAGCTCAGCGACGACAGCAAGCCGATGCTCGATGCGTTGCGGGCCCAGGGCTTCAACGTCGACCAGGTGACCGTCAGCATGGCACCATCGACCGACAGCTCGAACTCGTCTGCAGACCAGCAGCAGGGCGGCAGCGGCGCCCAGACACAGCAGCAGCTCGCCCGTGACGGCGAGGCAGCTCGCCAGCAGGGACAGGCTCAGGGTGGCCGCTCCAACGACGGCAATCGCAACGACATGGAGAAGCGCAATGAGACTGTCGTTGAAACTGACATCGGCAGCGCTGGCACTGGCGACATTTACCTGTAGCGCGGTCGAAACCCGTGCCTGGCAGCTCTACGCCACCCAGCAGCCTCCTCAGCAGGCAGACGTGCCCAACGCCGCGCAGCCGGGGACGCAGAAGCGCGCCGGCGCGCCGCAGCGGCGCGATCAGGCCCGAACCGCCCAGCCAGGGACTGGCCAGGCTGGAAACGGCAAGATCACCTCGGAACAGGTCAGCATCTGCGAGGCCCAGATCCAGGCCGCAGCGCGCAAATACGGCGTCCCTGAAGGCATCCTCTACTCGGTGGGGCTGACAGAAACCGGACGCAAGGGATCGCTCAGTCCCTATGCGCTGAATATCGAAGGCAAGGCCTATTTCGCGTCGTCTGTGCAGGAGGCGATGCAGCTCTTTACCCAGGCGAAGAGCACGGGCGCCAAGCTGATCGATCTCGGCTGCATGCAGATCAATCACCACTTCCATGGCGAGGAGTTTGCCTCGGTTCCGGACATGCTCGACCCGAGAAAGAACGTCGAATATGCGGCGCTATTTCTGAAACGGCTGCACGACAAGCACGAGACATGGACGATGGCAGTCGCCAGATATCATGCCGGTCCCAACAACAATCCGGCGCAGCAGCGCTATGTGTGCCGGGTGATCGCCAATCTTGTTGCCACCGACTTCGGAAAATGGACGCGGAACGCGACGAATTTTTGCGGTCCGAGCGCAACCTGAACTAGAAATTAGTGAAATCTAATATCTGTTTACGGCTGCCGGTGAGAGAATGCGTTCAAACTGCGTTTTCAAGTGAGCATTTTCTCAAAAATTAATTTTCCACCGCGCATTATGCGGAGGCCACCCTTTTTCCACTAGATGTAGTACCAAATCGGCGCAACATGGTTAATCAATTATTAGCAAGCCCCTGTTACTTCCTCTAGTTGCCCAGATTCCTGACGATTCGTATCACTCTCTCACTGAGATGCGATATTGATTCGGAGGCGGACGAATGATCGTAGTGGTTGATGAACGAGAAATAGTGAAAGACGGTTACACGTCTTTGTTTGGGCGCGAAGGCGTTCCTTCTACCGGGTTTGATCCGGAAGAATTTACAGATTGGGTGAATTCGGCAGCGGAAGCCGATATTGCTGCAATCGAGGCGTTTTTGATTGGTCAGGGCGACCTGATCCATGATTTGCCACGGGCAATCCGTGGACGCAGCAGTGCACCGGTAATCGCTGTCAGCGATCAGCCGTCCCTGGAATCCACGCTTGCGCTTTTCGACTGCGGTGTCGATGACGTTGTGCGCAAGCCGGTTCATCCAAGGGAAATTCTGGCACGGGCAGCGGCTATCCGCCGCCGCCTGAACGCGGTTGCCAATCACACCGACATCGGCGCGATCCGGGTTTTCTCCGATGGCCGCGATCCGGAAGTCGAAGGCGAAGCGTTTGCACTTCCACGGCGCGAACGCCGCATCCTGGAATACTTGATTGCCAATCGCGGCCGTCGGGTTTCCAAGTCGCAGATCTTCAACGCCATCTACGGCGTGTTCGACGAGGACGTCGAAGAGAACGTGGTCGAAAGCCACATCAGCAAGCTTCGCAAGAAGCTTCGCAAGAAACTGGGCTTCGATCCCATCGATTCGAAGCGGTTCTTAGGATACTGCATCGACTGGAACTAACACTGAAAATGGCACCCAAATATGAGGTGCCATTTTTTTTGCGTGCTCGATTTGTCATTTTTGTCAGACAGATAGGGCCCTCGACTTCGACGCAGATCAGCGCTCGATGCCAGCACGCAGACAGCTTCACGCAAGGCCCATCCCCTAAAGTCATAAGCCTAAGTGCAACGAGGATTGCTATGAGCCTTTTCGGAACTATGAAAACCGCCGTATCGGGCATGAATGCACAGGCAAACCGCTTGGGCACCGTTGGCGATAACATTGCTAACTCGTCGACGACTGCCTACAAAAAGTCGTCCACGCAGTTTGCGTCGCTAGTGCTGCCATCGACGGCCGGCTCATACAATTCCGGTGGTGTCGAAACCAGCGTGAAGTATTCGATTTCTGAGCAGGGTGCTCTCGAATACACCACGTCAGGATCCGATCTTGCCATCCAGGGCGACGGATTTTTCGTCGTACAGAATTCAGCGGGCGAGACCTTTCTGACCCGTTCCGGCGATTTTACGCCGAACGAGCAGGGCAACCTGGTCAACTCTGCAGGCTATACGCTCCTCGGTTACTCCTACGATTCCGGAACCCCGACGACCGTCGTCAACAGCTATGACGGCCTGGTCCCGATCAATGTCGGCGGCTCGGAACTGAGTGCGGTCGCGTCGACCTCCGGGTCGCTCTCCGGCAACCTCAACAGCGCGTCCGATGTCGTCGCCGCAGACCTGCCGGCCGACAACACCGAAGATGTCGACGTCGACATGGACAGCACGCTGAAGACGTCGCTGACCAGCTACGACAGCCTCGGCAACCCGATCGTCTACGACTTCTATTTCTCGAAGACGGCTGCAGGCGAATGGCAGCTCAGCGTCTATAACGCAGCTGACGCAAGCACGACCGGCACCGGCAGCTTCCCTTATGGCGGTGATGGCGAACTCGCCAACCTGTCGCTCGCGTTTAATTCGTCCGGCAAGCTTGAAACGGTTGACGGTGCCGAGGAGCTTTCTGTCACGGTCAACGGGATCAAGTTCGATCTCGCCGGCATGACGCAGCTGTCGGCCAAGTCGAACATCTCGAGCGGCAGCGTCAACGGCAGCGCGCCGAGCTCCATCTCCAGCGTCAAGATCGAATCAGACGGCACGATCAACGCGGTCTATGCGGACGGTTCGTCGAAGTCGCTGTACCAGATCGCCATGGCGACGGTCGAAAGCCCCGACAACCTCGAAGTCTCCTCCGGCAACGTCTACCGCACGACGAGCAGCTCCGGCGTGGTCACCCTCGGCTTTGCCGGCTCCAGTGGATTTGGCGAGATCGTTTCGGGCGCGCTCGAAACCTCCAACGTCGATCTGGCCAACGAACTGACCGAGATGATCGAAGCGCAGCGCAGCTATAGCGCCAATTCCAAAGTGTTCCAGACCGGTTCCGATCTGATGGACGTACTGATTAATCTGGTCCGGTAGTTTCAGGAGTTAAGCGATGTCACTCGCATCGGCACTGAGTACGACAAAGAATATCTTGAACAACACCGCCACGCAGACGGGGGTGTTGTCGACAAACGTTCAAAACGTCGGGAACAGCGATTACAACCGCCGTTCCGCAGCGACTGTCACGAACGCCTATACCGGTGCCACGACCGTTCAGACAGCGCGGACGGAAGACGCCGCGCTGCTGAAGCAGACACTCTCGTCTACGGCCGACGATGCGGGACAGCAGACATTGCTGGCCGGACTGGAATCCGTCTACACAATCATGGGCGGGGACGGGTATTCGCTTGCTCCGTCCACGGCACTGTCCGAACTGCGGGACGCGCTGCAGACCTACGCGGCGACCCCCGGAGACGTGACGCTCGCTTCGGCTGCGGTCAACTCGGCGGTCGATGTTGCGACGGCTCTCAATACCAGCACCACCGAAGTGCAGCAGCTTCGGGCTGGCACCGACGCCCAGATTTCCGGCCAGGTTGACAAGCTCAATAAGCTGCTTGCGCAGTTCGAGCAGGCCAACAAGGCGGTTGTGACGGCGGCTGCGGCCGGCACCGACGGCAACAATGCTCTCGATACCCGCGAAAGCCTGCTCAAGCAGATTTCCGGCATCGTCGGCATCAGCACCGCGACGCGCGACAACAACGACATGTCGATCTATACGAATGGCGGCATCACGCTGTTCGAAAGCACGGCACGGCCTGTAACGTTCGATTCGACTGCGGGTTACGATGCAACGACGGTCGGCGGCGCAGTCTATATCGACGGCGTGGAGCTGAAAGCCGGCCAGAGCAGCGACACGACGGCGCAAGGGTCGCTTCAGGCACTCGTCCAGCTGCGTGACGAGGTCTATCCAACGTACCAGGACCAGCTCGACGAAATTGCCCGCGGCCTGATTTCCCTGTTTTCTGAAACAGATGGCGCAAGCCAGATCGCCGGTCTTTTCACGACGACCACAGGCGACGAAGTCGATTTTGAAACGGCTGAGATCATCACCGGCCTGGCTGGGATCATCACGGTCAATGCCGAGGCGGTCGCCGACCCCACCAAGCTCAGGGACGGCTCGATTTCGGGTGCCAGTGTCAACACCGAAAGCGCGAGCGGCTTTTCCACGTTGCTCAGCGAATATGTCTCGGGCTTCGAGACTTCCATGGAATTTGATCCTGCCGCCAAGATCGGCGACAAGGCCACATTGCTGGATTACTCAACGGATTCAGTCGGCTGGGTCGAGGAATACCGGAGCGGAGCCACAAATGCTGCGGAAACCACGACGGCCATGCTGTCGCGTTCAACCGAGGCCTATTCCAACGCAACGGGCGTCAATCTCGATGAGGAACTGATCCTCCTCCTCGATGTCGAACAATCCTACAAGGCGGCCTCAAAGCTCTTGTCGACCATTGACGAGATGCTGGCGGCGCTGATGGAGGCTGCGAACTAAGTCATGAAGACGACATCCATCTCAACCCTTTCCGTCAGCCAGACAATGCAGCTGACCGTACAGAACTCGCAGACCGAGATCGCCAAACTGCAGAAGGAATCGGTCAACGGTACCTATGCGGATACGGGTCTGGAACTCGGTACGCGGACGTCTGCAAGCCTCGATTACGGCCGCGAGTCATCACGGCTGCAGGCAATCATCGATTCCAATTCGCTGACCAATCAGCGAATGGATTCCTCGCAGCTTGCGATGGAGCAGATGTCCGACTCCGGCCAGACGCTGCTGGATTCGCTGGTCGCGCTCTCCGGCAGCAGCGACAAGACGAGCTTGCAGGTTTCTGCCGATACGGCGACGTCCGTGCTCGAGAATTTCGTCAGCTACGCAAACGTCTCGGTCAATGGCGAGTATCTGTTTTCCGGCATCAACACCGATGCCGCACCTCTGGACGACAGCTTCATCACCGACCTGACGGACGACTTCAACACGCAGTTTTCGAGCTTCATGTCGGCCAACGGTATCTCCAGCGCATCGGATATATCGTCCAGCCAGATGGCGACCTTCCTCGAGGACTATACGTCGTCCTTCGACTGGTCCGGCTGGACAAACGCGTCCGACACCAAAATGACCGGTCGTGTCAGCACGTCTGAGACCGTCACCACTTCGACGAGCCTGAATGCCGATGGCTTCAAAAACCTCGTTCTCGGCAGCCTGATCACGTCCCAGTTGGCAACGGCGGGCCTGTCCGCCGATGCACTGAACAAGGTCAACGCGACCGTTACCAATCTTGCCGGCCTATCGGTGTCCGGCATCGATGCTGAGCGCTCTTCCATGGGGCTTTCCCAGGAGCGCGTCGAAAAGGCCAATACCGCCATGTCGGCGCAAATGGATATCATCAACACCCAACTGACAGATCTCGTCGGCGTGGATACTTATGATGCTTCGGTGCGTCTCAACACGTTGTTGACGCAAGTAGAGACCTCATACACCATCACCTCCAAGATCCAGGGACTGAGCCTCGTCAACTATCTATAATGGGTAGTTGCCCCGCGGCATTTGGTTTGCAACATGAAGGAAGCAAGCATGTTCCAGTTTGCGTATGCCGAGGTAATCAAGGATGACCTCGCAAGCGCTAGAGAGAGAGAACGCCAGGTTCTGGCCCGCTCCATTGAGCTCCTCTCTGCAGTCCCGAACAAATCGCATTATGGACGCGAGGCCGTCGAGGCCATCCATTATACGCGCAGGGTCTGGACCCGGTTTATCGAAGACCTCAACCAGCCCGACAACGAGCTCGGCATCGAGCTGCGCGCAAAGCTGATCTCCATCGCCCTTTGGATACTGAAGGAATGCGAACGCATTCGTAAGAAGCAGTCCGACAATTACCAGGGCATTATCGACGTGACTACCATCATCAGGGATGGCCTAAGATGAAAAGCACACTGCGTATCTCGCTGAAGTCCGGCGAAAAGATCTTCATCAACGGCGCAGTCCTGCGTGTTGATCGCAAGGTTTCTCTCGAATTCCTCAACAACGTTACGTTCCTGCTGGAAAACCATGTTCTCCAGCCCGAGGATACGACGACCCCGCTTCGTCAGCTGTACTTCATCGCACAGATGATGCTGATCAATCCGGAAGGCAAGGACCAGGCCGTGACCATGTTCCGCCGGTCGGTCATGATGCTGCTCGCATGCTTCCGCAATCCGGAAATCATCGACGAGCTCAAGCAGATCGATGCGCTTGTCGCCTCCGATCGCGCTTTTGAAGCACTGAAGGCAATCCGCGCGCTCTATCCTGTCGAAGAGCGCATCCTGAACAGCAAGGAAGTCGCGCCGGCTGCTATCGCCGGTCTGCGCAAGGAGATGGGGCTATGGCAGTAGATACGGTATCATCCGCAACCTCGACGACTGCAACCAGTTCGTCGAAGGCTTCATCCGCTGCGGCAAGCGCTTCGCTCGATTACGACGCTTTCCTGCAGCTTCTGATCGCCCAGATGCAGAACCAGGATCCGACCGATCCGCTGGATGCCAGCGAACAGATCTCGCAGCTTGCAACCTTCTCGCAGGTCGAACAGTCGATCCAGACGAACACCAACCTGGAAAGCCTGATCGCACAGTCGTCGCTGTCGAACGCCTCGTCCTATATCGGCAAGACGATCACCAGCAGTGATGGCAAGACCAGCGGTGTGGTCGAATCGATCGAAGTCACGTCCGACGGTCTGGTTGCAACGACCGATGCTGGCAAGGAGATCACGATCGGCGACGGCATCACGATATCTGCGACGAAGTCCTCGGAGTCCTGATCCGACTGAATTCCTGAAATTGCAGGCGAGCCTGCGGTTTTGCCGGGGGCAGTACCGGTCGCTCAATTGCATTGGCGGTCGGTGGCTGTCATCATCCGCATGCGATTCGCGCCAGATGATGATGGCCACGACACCAATGCCCCGGATGATCCTGCAATGAATGAAGCCGATGCTCTCGACATGATGCACTCGGCGATATGGACGATTCTCATCGCCTCAAGCCCGGCAGTGCTGACCGCGATGATTGTCGGCATGGTCGTGGCGCTCATTCAGGCGCTGACGCAGATCCAGGAAATGACACTGACATTCGTGCCCAAGATCGTCGCCGTCATGCTGGCGCTCGGGATTGCCGCTCCCTTCATCGGCGGCCAGATCTCGCTTTTCACCGATCTCGTCTTTTCGCGCGTCCAGTCCGGTTTCTAGCGCACGGCTGCCAAGGCTGCGAGGCTTGCTCGCACGCTTCGCCTGCGATGATGGCGGACACCCTCACACAAGCTTCGCTGCCTAGAAGGGATCTGTCGCAACAGGTCTGGGCATTATCATGTCTTGCTTTTTGCGCGATCCATGGGCGCAGCATGCGCCTTTCTAATCTCATGAAGAGATACCGCATATGGCAATGACGAAGACGTCCATTACCCCCGTGAAGGCCGCGCCGAATGGCCGCGATATCGGCTTTGCCGTCGGTATCATGGCCATCCTGTGCATCCTGTTCCTGCCGGTGCCGGTCTTCATGATCGATATCGGGTTGGCGTTTTCGATCGCCTTTTCCGTTCTGATCCTGATGGTGGCGCTGTGGATCCAGCGGCCGCTGGACTTCTCGTCCTTCCCGACGATCCTTCTGATCGCGACGATGATCCGGCTGGCGCTCAATATCGCCACCACCCGCGTCATTCTTTCGCACGGCCACGAAGGCCATACCGCCGCCGGCGGCGTGATCGCGGGTTTCGCGAACCTCGTCATGTCCGGCGATTTCGTGATCGGTCTGATCGTCTTCCTGATCCTGATCGTCGTCAACTTCATCGTCATCACCAAGGGTGCGACGCGTATCGCCGAAGTCGGCGCGCGCTTCACCCTCGACGCCATTCCCGGCAAGCAGATGTCGATCGATGCCGATCTGTCCGCCGGCATCATTGACGAGAAGGAGGCGCAGCTGCGCCGCCGCGAGCTGGAAGAAGAAAGCTCGTTCTTCGGCGCCATGGACGGTGCCTCCAAATTCGTTCGCGGTGACGCTGTCGCCGGCCTGCTGATCACCACGATCAACGTGTTCGGCGGCATCATCATCGGGTACTTCCGTCACGGCATGGAAATCGGCGAAGCCGCCGACGTCTTCGTCAAGCTGTCGGTCGGCGATGGTATCGTTTCCCAGGTTCCGGCGCTGATCGTTTCGCTCGCAGCCGGCCTGATCGTCACCCGCGGCGGTACCCAGGGTTCCACCGACGTAGCTGTTATCGGCCAGCTGAGCGGCTATCCTCGCGCTCTGTGGGTCGCAGCCGGCATGATGGCGACCTTGGCACTGGTGCCCGGCCTGCCGTTCATGCCGTTCATGACGCTTGCATTCCTTCTCGCCGGTGCCGGCTGGGTCATTCCGCGGCAGATCGAAGCCGAGAACCAGAGGGTGCGCGAGAGCGAGGAAAAGAAGGTCGTCGAGAACCGCGAATCGGAAAAGGATTCGGTCAAGAACGTCCTCAAGACGGCAGAAATCGAACTGGCGCTCGGCAAGCAGGTCTCGCCGCGTCTTCTCGGCGCACACCAGGAACTCGGGTTCCGCGTCGGCAAGATGCGCAAGCGGTTTGCCACGCAATACGGGTTCGTCGTGCCGGAAATCAAGGTCGTCGACGATATCCAGATCCCGGAAAAGTCCTACCAGATCCGCATCCACGGAACGACGGTCGCCAGCAGCACGCTGCGACTGGGCGAAGTCCTCGTCATCGTCGGCAAGGATCGCAAGCCGTCGGTTCCCGGCGACGAGGTTCGCGAACCCACGTTCGGCATGCCGGCCGTCTCGGTGCTGGAGCATTTCGTCGAGGATCTAAAGCGCGAGGGTTTCCACCCGATCGACAACGTCTCGGTGCTTCTGACCCATGTCAGCGAAGTCATCCGCAACAACCTGCCGCAGCTTCTGTCCTACAAGGACGTCAAGATCCTCATCGAACGTCTCGATCCGGAGTACAAGAAGCTCGCGGACGAGATGTGCTCGTCGCACATGTCCTATTCCGGCCTTCAGGCGGTTCTCAAGCTTCTGCTTGCCGAACGCGTCTCGATCCGGAACCTGCACCTCATTCTCGAAGCGCTCGCCGAACTCGCGCCGCATGTCCGCAAGACCGAGCAGCTCGTCGAGCACGTGCGCGTCCGCATGGCCCAGCAGATCTGCGGCGATCTCGCCGACAACGGCATCCTTCGCGTCCTGCGTCTCGGCTCCAAATGGGACCTTCTGTTCCACCAGGCAATCAAGCGCGATCCGAAGGGCGACATCATCGATTTCGACATCGATCCGCGCTCGCTCGAAGAGTTCAGCGAACAGGCGGGCAAAGTCATCCGTGAATACATGGACAAGGGCATGCCCTTCGTACTTGTCACGTCGCCGGAGACACGCTCTTATGTGCGCATGATCATCGAGCGGCTGTTCGCAACCCTTCCCGTCCTGTCGCATGTCGAGCTGGCAAAGGGCACCGAGATCAAGGTACTTGGATCGATCTCATGATAACGGACCCGCAGGGCACGGTCATCGCTCTCTTTCTTGCATTCTGTCGAATCGGCGGCTGCATCATGATCATGCCCGGGTTCTCGTCTGCCAGATTGCCCATGGAAGTCCGGCTGTTTCTATCGGTGGCGCTGTCCATGGCGGTGCTGCCGATGGTCTGGGATACGATCTACCCCAGGGTTTCCGGTGACGCTGCGGGTCTTGGCCTGCTGATTGCGTCTGAAACCCTCGTCGGGGCCGTGTTCGGCCTGATCGCCCGCCTTTATGCGTCGGGTCTGCAGTTTGCCGGCGCCGCCATCGCCATGTCGATCTCCTTCAGCGGTCCGCCCGGATCCGACGTGCTGGAAGATTCGTCGGAAAGCCAGCTGACCAGTCTTCTGACTCTGTCCGGCCTGCTTGTCCTGTTTATGCTGAACTTCCATCACATCGTCATCAGGTCGCTGGTCGATTCCTACACGACAATCCCGCTCGCCGAAGGTCTCAATCCGCGGCGCATCCTGATCACCCTGACGGATACGTTGTCGGCCACGTTCATGATCGTCCTGAGGCTGATGAGCCCCTTCCTCGTCTACGGCATCATGTTCAACGTCGCTGTCGGAATGATCAACAAGATGGCGCCGCAGATCCCGGTCTACTTCATCTCGACGCCGTATGCGCTGATGGGTGGTATCTTCCTGCTCTATCTCGGCATCGCCTCCATGATCGAGGAATTCGTGCGCGGGTTTCCGCTTGTATTCACCGGGCTGTAGGCAAGGCTTCCAAGGAGGACGCGCGTGGCAGGCAACAAGAAATCCGACAAGCTGCGGCGTCTGGTCGATGTCCAGCGCCAGCTAGAAAAGCTCGCCGAGTTCGAGCTCAGCACCACGGTGCAGCGCAAGGCGGAAATCGATCAATCCATCGACACGACTGTCGATGCGCTGTCCTCGACCGATCCCGTACACCAGCAGTTCTCCAAGAATTACGCCGACCGGCTGACACGCCTGTTTTCGCGAAGCCAGCAGATCGTTGCCCAGCAGAAGGCGCAGGAACAGCGGGTCCTGCGCGAAAAGACCAAGGGCGATAGGCTCGAGGAGCGCATGGGCGACGCAAAGGAGCTGGAAGGCCGGCTTGCCGAGGACGAGCGCATGTACGATCTCGTTGATCTCGGCCTGATGGTCTCCACACCAGCTTCCAGCAAGCTTGATAAGGGATGATCCAGTTCGCTAAATAATGAGGAACTGGAATTGGCTATTTCCCCCCCGAGCGATCTTGTCCTGGATGTTGTCCAGGCCGCAGATCCGGGCCTGCTTCAGGCCGCACGTGAAAAGCTGAAGGCAAACGAAGCAACGGCGCAATCGGTCATGCTGGCCTCCAACGGTGTGGGTTTCGCCCAGGCCGTAAGCCAGACTGCCAAGTCCGCAGAGTCCGCCGGGTCCGACGCCACGGTCGAAAACGTCCGTGTTTCGCGCCACAAGGATATTCCGGAGACCTACCGGAAGTTCGAGGCAAGCGTTGCCTCCACGTTTATCCAGAACATGCTTCCATCCGAGAGCGAAGAAGTCTTCGGCAAAGGTTCCGCCGGCGATTTCTGGAAGGGCATGATGGCGGAACAGATTGCTGATGCCGTCTCCAAGCAGGGCGGTTTCGGTATTGCCGAAAAACTATTCTCGCAGTCGGTTCAGCATGCACGTGGCACGGCACCGAATGCCAAGACCGATGAAGGCGATCGCCAGATGGCGGTGGGCATGATCACTGATTTCCAGCGGCAGATCCTGTCTCCGTCGGAAAACGCCGGCGCAGCCAAGAAATCAAATTAATTAACATTAGAAGGTTGATATGGACGTCGTTTCCACTGACTACCGCATCAAGACCGTGCTCTCCCGTCTTGAGATGATCATCGATAACGAGAATGATCGGATTGGCCGCGACTCCGGCTTCGATCTTAAAGTGTCGAACGCCCACAAGAGCCGCTGCCTCTATGAACTGACGACCCTGTTCCGCGGACCGGACGTCAAGGAAACGTCGGCACCTTATCTTGGTCAGTTGCAGGGCCTGAAGAAGAAGCTGAAGCTCAACGCCCAGCGCGTCGAAGCGCATCTCGAAGCCGTCCGCGCCGTTGCCGACATCCTCAAGAACGCCGTCAAGGACATGGACGCCGACGGCACCTATTCGGAACATCAGTTCCGGTTCGGCACGTCCTGATGATCAAGGTTCTGCTGATCGGGCTCTGGGTCTGCATCGCCACGATCGGTGGCGTGTATGTCTCTGCGCAGATGTCGAAGGCGCCCGTGGCGACCGAGGCGGAAGCCGCGGTCTTGACCACGATCGTGCGAGGCAACCCGGTCAGCCTGCCGGTCATCAACAATGGCGCGGTGCAGGGTTATTTCCTCGGCCGCATCTCGCTTTCGGTCGACAGCATGAAGTCCAAGCACGTTCAGCTTCCGATGGAAGTCGTTCTGACGGACCAACTGTTCTCGCTTCTGATGGGCGAAAAGATGATCGACCTGAAAAGCGTCGGCACCTTCGATCCGGAAAGCTTCCGCACGAAGATCAAGGACGGCATCAACGCCAAGCTCGGCGATACGGTCGTCGCCAACGTGTTGATCGAACAGCTCGACTACATGTCGAAGGAGACGATCGACACGAACACGGCGAGACGCGGCAGCAACCCCATTCCGGCCCAGAAAATCGTCGAGGGCGTCAAGGTCGAGGCACCGGCGGCAGCTCCGTCGCACTAGGCAGTCGTCGCTGCGGATCAGGCATGCCGTTTCAACGGCCATGTCTTTTCGACACATCGCTCGCATTTTAACGGTTGGCTTCAAAGCCGGTTCAGCACTTTCCGCTAGGGTCCAGGACGACTGGATTTTCGAGCGGAGAGCACACGTGAACGCCTCGGTACACATCAACGCCTTCAAGGCAGTCCCGCACGGTCTGGGCAACGGCATCGAAGAGCTGAGCTGGACTGCCGCATTCGAGCGTGCGGAGGCTATGCTCAACGATCCACATCCATCGTCGACCATAACGTTTTCACGCGGTCTCGTCGAATATCGGACCCTTTCAGAAACGGGTGAGAGCGTTGCGCGCGCGCGGCTTCCCGTTCGTGGCAGCGTACGTCTGGCCGGCATATCGGCACGCCTGTTCGGCCCCGGCCTGCGTGACCGCTTCACCGCGTCGGCCTTCGTCCCGGCGTTCCTGACATTTTCCGAGAAGAACCGCCGCATTGGCCTGGTTGGCAACGACGTGGCGGTTCTCAAGCCGCTGCGCACCGCGTTCTCCCGCCATGCGCCCTGGCACCGTTTCGAGACTGTCGATCCGTCGTCGGTTCTGGAAGGCGGCTTTGATCTCGTGATCGCCGATCTTCGCCGTCCACAGGATCTCGATCGCCTCGTCCATCTGCCGGCCATTGCCTCCGCAGCTCTGACGATTGCCGCAAACGATGATCTCTTCCGTCTGCCGGTTCAGGTTTCGCGTCGTTAACGCTTTCTTTGCCATGGAAATTTAGACTGTCTTAAGAAAATCGGAGCGCTTCGGTGCTGCCCGCGAAACAAGACGGTCTTTCCATGGATAATTCTGAGATCGAAAAGCCCGACAGCCTGCTCGAGGATAGCGCCCGGGACAACCTTCCGGCGCGGCGTGCACTCCCGTCCGCGCTGCTCGGGATCGGTCTGATGACGGCCCTCGGAGGCGTGGCGCCGCTCGTCCTCCTTGGCAGCGGCGAGGCGACGTTTACCGCCCAGACGCAGCTGAAGGTCGGGGCAGTCAGTGAGCAGACCGTATCTGCTGCGACGGGGCAGCTTCTCGCCAGAACCACGATCGACAATCTCATCCATGCCCTGAACCTTGGCAAGGACAGCAGTTTTGCGACCGAACCCCAGAGCGTGACCGGCCTTCTCTACGAAATCCTGTCCGGCACCGGGACGACGACCCTGCAGGACGAAGCGGGTCTGCGCGACCGCCTGACCCGCGCAATCACCATTTCATACGACCGCAGCAGCACGGATCTGCGCATTGCGGCGACGGCCGGAAAGCCTGAAGAGGCCCGCCAGATCGTCGGCATGCTGGGCAATGCTGTGCCGACAGCCCTGTCTGTCGGCGCCTTCGATGGCCGCGACCCAGCCGTCGAAGCCCTTCGCGACACGCTGGGCCGCGCAGAAGCGGCGCTTTCAGGGTTTGTCAGCCGAACCGGCAAGGACAAGGTTGCCGAACTGAAAAGCCGGGCCTCCGAAATGCGCGACCTGAGCCGCGATGTCGAGCGGGCCGAGAGCGATCTCGTCGCTCTGAAAGACAGGCTGAGCCAGGCCTCCGCCATGAAGGTCGCCGACGTTCTGAACAAGCCTTTGCCGGACAGTCTGGACTATACCGGCCTCGAATATCAGCGCCAGCGGCATGTGGAAGCACAGCTTGCCGTCGATCAGCTCTCGAGCGATCTCGGCCCGCTTCATCCGCGTTTCCAGGCTGCCGAAGCAGTGCTTGCACAGGCGCGCCTCTCGGTCCAGGACGCGTTGAAGCAACTGGTGAAGTCGCTGAACAGCCAGCAGGTGCATGCCGCCGCGCAGCTTGCGGAACTTCGCGCCAAGCTGGAACAGCTTTCCGCAGACAAGACGGTGTCTGACGAGATCGCAGCGCTCTCGGGGCTGGAAACGGCCGTTGCGGAAGCGCGCGACAATTACTCAAGCGGTCGGTTCAACAGCCCAGGTTCTTCCAAGCTGGTCGCCGCCCCACGGGTGCAGATATCAAAGCCTCTGACCGTCACCCCCAACGAAGCACCAGCGACCGTCTGGCTCGGCTTGCCCTGGTACGCGCTGAGCGGTCTTGGCGCCATGGCTGGCCTGCTTCTCGGCGCTGCCGGCGCAATGCTGATGGGACGCCGTTCGTCGCCGGAGCCCGCGATCGACCATCTCGAGGCAGAGCATGCGCCGATTGAGATGGACGGTGTCGAGGACATCGCCGAGCTGCCGATGGATGCGCGTTGGGCCGCCGATCTGGATCTTACCGATGAGTCCGAAGAGATCGCAGCCGCCTACGAATATGACCACGGTCCAGGCTCCGACGCCTGGGCGCAGGATGTCGAGACCTATGCCGTGTCCGGGGATTACAGACACGAAATGGAGGAGCGCGAGGCCGCCAATGGCCTGCCGCTGTCCGCACAGCTTCGCGAACTGCTGATGGCAAACAGACAGCCTTACGATCAGGCCGCCGTTCCACCGCTTCTCGCGGTCGCAATTTCGGATCCGCACCGGCATGCGATGCGGGAGGAAGAGCTTGCCTATTCCGAACTCTCGCATGAGGATCGCCGGGCGATCGAGGAATTGCAGCTTCTGCGACAGGAAATGATAGAACTGCGCGACCGCGTGCAGAGCTATTCCGAACTGCGCACCGCGTCGGGACGATAGGGCAGGCACGTGTCACCCGGATCAAGATTTGACCTTGCTTTTGTTTGCTCCCGACAGCATTAGGCGCAGGTGAGCCAGTTCGGGCAGTAGCCTCCGGCTTAGATCTGTTCGGTCAACGGGAGATGGCACGTGGTCACGGTAATCGACGGCAAGCAGGCGGCAGCATCGGTCATTTCGGCAGTCACGGAGGCAGCGGAAAGTCTCGAACGGGCCGGCGGCGCAAAGCCCGGCCTCGCAGTCGTCATCGTCGGCAACGATCCGGCCAGCCACGCCTATGTCAGCTCCAAGAGCCGGATGGCGAAGCAGTGCGGCTTCAACTCGATCCAGCACACGTTGCCGGAAGAGACGACGCAGGAGGCGCTTCAGTCTCTCGTCGATACGCTCAACGCCGATCCGGCGATCCATGGCATTCTCGTCCAGCTGCCGCTTCCGAGACATCTCGATCAGGAGCCGGTGATCCAGTCCATCCTGCCGGAAAAGGATGTCGACGGCCTCAACATCGCCAATGCCGGCAAGATCGCCACCGGTGACCTGACGACAGGCATGATCTCCTGCACGCCGGCCGGCTCCATGCTGCTGGTCAAGCGCATCCATGGCGAAGACCTGTCCGGGTTGAACGCCGTGGTCATCGGCCGGTCCAACCTGTTCGGCAAGCCGATGGGCCTGTTGCTTCTGGCCGCAAACGCCACCGTCACCATGGCGCATTCGAAGACGAAGGATCTCGCCGCCGTCTGCCGCAACGCCGATATCCTGGTTGCCGCCGTCGGTCGGCCCGAAATGGTCAAGGCGGATTGGGTCAAGCCCGGCGCGACCGTGATCGATGTCGGCATCAACCGGGTGCCGGCACCGGAAAAGGGCGAGGGCAAGACCCGTCTCGTCGGCGACGTTGCTTTTGACGAGGCCTCAGATGTCGCCGCAGCCATCACGCCGGTTCCAGGCGGCGTCGGTCCGATGACCATCGCCATGCTGATGGCCAACACCGTAATCGCCGCCCATCGCGCCGCCGGGCTGCCTGCGCCAAAGTTCTGATTTCGGACCATTCATCACATTCAAGGCGCTTTGCTTGCACTGGCGCCCTTGAAACCTCTGGCTCTGCCTTAAATCCCCCTGTAGATTACGCTTCAAAGGGGAGGATATTTTGATGAAGAAATCGTTTTGGATCGGCACGGCTTTCGTCGCATTGCTGGCAGGGGCTGCAGGTGCGCAGGAACTGAAGTTCGCGCCCGGCGAAGATGCCAAGTTCAACTGGAAAAGCTACGAGGATTTCAAATCCGCGCATGGTGACCTGAAGGGCCAGAGCCTGACCCTGTTCGGTCCCTGGCGTGGCGAGGACGAGGTGCTGTTCAACAGCGTGCTCGCCTATTTCAATGCCGCGACGGGTGCGAACGGTAAATACTCGTCGTCCGAGAACTACGAGCAGCAGATCGTCATCGATACCCAGGCCGGCTCGCCGCCCAATATTGCCATCATCCCGCAGCCGGGTCTTCTGGCCGATCTCGCGACCAAGGGCTTTCTGACGCCGCTCGGCCAGGAAAATGCCGACTGGATCAAGACCAATTACGGTTCCGGCGAGGACTGGATCCGCTACGGCACCTACAAGGGCAAGGACGGCAAAGAGGCCTATTTCGGCTTCCCGTTCAAGGCCGACCTGAAATCGCTCGTGTGGTTCGTGCCTGAGAATTTCGAGGAAGCCGGTTACGAAGTCCCAAAGACGATGGAAGACCTGATCAAGCTCTCCGACCAGATCGTCCAGGATGGCGGCGTGCCGTGGTGCATCGGTCTCGGATCGGGCGGTGCCACCGGCTGGCCTGCGACCGACTGGGTCGAGGATATGATGCTGCGGACGTCGTCGGCCGAAACCTATGACAAGTGGGTGTCCAACGAGATCAAGTTCGACGATCCGGCAGTGGTTGGCGCCATCGAGGAATTCGGCAAGTTCGCCCGCAATGACAAATACGTCGCGGGCGGTGTTGCAGCGGTTGCCTCGACCGACTTCCGCGACAGCCCGAAGGGCCTCTTCGACATCCCGCCGAAGTGCTACATGCATCACCAGGCCTCCTTCGTGCCGTCCTTCTTCCCTGCGGACAAGGAACTGGGCGTCGATGCGGACTTCTTCTACCTGCCGACCTATGCCTCCAAGCCTGAACTCGGCACCCCGGTCCTCGGTGCCGGCACGATGTTTGCCATCACCAAGGATTCGCCTGCGGCAAAGGCCTTCGTCGAATTCCTGAAGACGCCGATCGCCCATGAAGTCTGGATGGCGCAGGCCTCCTTCCTCACGCCGTTCAAGGGCGCCAAGACGGAAGCCTATGCCAACGACACACTGCGCAAGCAGGGCGAACTGCTGACCACCGCCACCACCTTCCGCTTCGATGCATCCGACATGATGCCCGGTAAGATCGGCGCGGGCGCCTTCTGGACCGGCATGATCGATTATGTCGGCGGCAAGGATGCAAAGGCTGTGGGCGGCGATATCCAGAAGGCCTGGGACGGCCTGAAATAGTCATTCGCGTCGAAGGCTGTGCTCGCGACTGCTCTTCTCCCTCGACCACAGGGAGAAGGGTGGATGCGGGGGGCGAGGGGCATTTCCAGGGTTGGCATTTCCCGGATATGACGACGGAAGACCTGCTTAGCACTGCAGAAAAGGGGGAGGGCCTATGTTAGCTCAGATTGCATCTGCCATGGGTGTCGTCGTTGCCGGCGTTTTTGCCTGCGCGCTCTACTACTGGCTTTCCGACAAGCTGCTATCAGTGGCACTTCCGGTGCCGGAAGGCGATGCCCGCAAGGCCTCGGCCAATCTCAACCGTAGAGCCACGATCCGCCCCTGGCTGTTTCTCGGACCCGCACTCCTGCTGCTCGCGGTCTATCTCGTCTATCCCGTCATCGCGACGTTCATCCTGTCCTTCTACGATCGTTCCGGCGGCAATTTCGTCGGCTTGGCCAATTACCGCTGGGCCTTCTTCGACGCGCAGTTCCGCCAGTCGATCTTCAACAACATCCTCTGGCTCGCCGTCGTGCCGGCAGCCTGCACCTTCCTCGGCCTGGTCATCGCGGTGCTCACAGACCGTATCTGGTGGGGAAATCTCGCCAAGAGCCTGATCTTCATGCCGATGGCGATCTCGTTCGTCGGCGCTTCGGTGATATGGAAATTCATCTACGAATTCCGTGGCGGCAACGAAACGCAGATCGGCCTCCTGAACGCCATCGTCC
Source organism: Rhizobium sp. Leaf321 (assembly GCF_001423215.1). Classification (NCBI taxonomy): domain Bacteria; kingdom Pseudomonadati; phylum Pseudomonadota; class Alphaproteobacteria; order Hyphomicrobiales; family Rhizobiaceae; genus Rhizobium; species Rhizobium sp. Leaf321. Next base: position 557,789 of record NZ_LMOF01000006.1, read on the forward strand.
GGGCAATCGGCGGCGATCCGCAGGTATGGATCTCGCTGCCCTTCTGGAACAACTTCTTTCTGATGGCGATCCTGATCTGGATCCAGACCGGTTTTGCGATGGTCATCCTGTCGGCAGCGCTACGCGGGATTCCTGAGGAAACCGTCGAAGCGGCCGTCATCGATGGCGCCAATGGCTGGCAGATCTTCTGGAAAATCATGGTGCCGCAGATCTGGGGCACGATCGCAGTGGTCTGGACCACGATCACTATTCTCGTCCTCAAGGTGTTCGATATCGTTCTGACCATGACCAACGGTCAGTGGAACACGATGGTGCTTGCCAACCTGATGTTCGACTGGATGTTCCGCGGCGGCGGCGACAGCGGCCGAAGTGCCGTCATCGCGCTGGTCATCATGGCGGCGGTGACGCCGATCATGATCTGGAACATCCGTCAGGCGAACCGCGACATGGGAGACCATTGAGATGAGCGCTGTCGCAAGCCTTCGCCGCATCGGCGTTCCAAGACTGATCCTTCATGCCTCGGTTCTGTTGATCTGTATCATCTGGCTGATCCCGACGCTCGGCATCCTCGTCACCTCGTTCCGCGATGCCGGCCAGATCACCTCCTCGGGCTGGTGGACGGCGCTGACCGGTGCCGCCGAAACCAGCGCAGCACGCCTCGGCGATCCCGCAAGCGCCCTGCAGGACGGACCCAACTACATCATTTCAGGCTCCGTCTTCGATGGCGGCGACGTCAAGAGCGGCAGTGTCGTCGCCTTCGGCACCAGGGTCGCTGCACCGACAGAATTCGAGGCCGGCAAGGAAGCGGATCTGGGAGACGGCGAGAAGCTCACCGTCAACACGGATGGCAGCTATTCCTACGTGAAGAGCGGCCCGTTCGACGACAAGCGCGGCAAGCGCATCTATCTCTCGATCACCCAGCCGCCGAACTTCACCCTCAACAATTACCGCACGGTACTGACGTCCGCCGGCATCGGCCAGTCCTTTATCAATTCGTTGACGGTCGCAATACCCGCCACCATCATCCCGATCCTGATCGCAGCCTTCGCAGCCTATGCCCTGTCTTGGATGCAGTTTCCCGGCCGGTCGCTGATCATCGCGCTCGTGGTCGGGCTGATCGTCGTGCCGCTGCAGATGACGTTGATCCCGTTGCTGACGCTCTATAACGACATCGGCAACCTGTTCGGCGTGTCGTCGCGCTCCTATGTCGGGATATGGCTTGCGCATGCGGCCTTCGGCATGCCGCTCGCGATCTATCTCCTGCGAAACTACATTGCAGGTCTGCCCAAGGAGATCATCGAATCCGCCCGTGTCGATGGTGCCAGCGATTTCGAGATCTTCGTCAAGATCGTCCTTCCGCTGTCGTTTCCGGCACTCGCCTCCTTCTCGATCTTCCAGTTCCTGTGGACGTGGAACGACCTTCTCGTCGCCATGGTGTTTCTCGGAACCGGCAAGGATCAGCTGGTCTTGACCGGCTCTCTCAACGCGCTGTTGGGGTCGATGGGCGGCAAATGGGAAATTCTCACCGCTTCGGCCTTCATAACCATCATCGTCCCGATTATCGTCTTTTTTGCGCTGCAGCGATACCTCGTCCGCGGCCTGCTCGCCGGGTCGGTCAAGGGCGGATGATGTCTGTGAACCAACAGGGATAGTGGATGACAAGTTCGGCGGAAGTCTCCGGAGCAACGGACGCAGCAAAGGATCGGGACTGGTGGCGTGGCGCCGTCATTTACCAGATCTATCCCCGCTCGTTCCAGGATAGCAACGGCGACGGTATCGGTGACCTGAAGGGCATTTCCGCGCGCCTGCCGCATATCGCAGCGCTTGGCGCCGACGCCATCTGGATCTCGCCGTTCTTTCCGTCGCCGATGAAGGACTTCGGCTATGACGTCTCCAATTATTCCGATGTCGATCCGATGTTCGGTACGCTTTCGGATTTCGATGGCCTGATCGCGGAAGCCCATCGCCTCGGCCTCAAGGTGATGATCGATCTCGTCATGTCGCATTCGTCGGACCAGCATCCGTGGTTCATCGAAAGCCGTTCCTCGCGCTACAATCCCAAAGCCGACTGGTATGTCTGGGCAGACGCGAAGCCCGACGGCACGCCGCCCTGCAACTGGCTGTCGATCTTTGGCGGTTCGGCCTGGCACTGGGATCCGACCCGCATGCAATATTACATGCACAACTTCCTCACCTCGCAGCCGGACCTCAACCTGCACAATGCCGAGGTTCAGGATGCGTTGCTGGACATGACGCGCTTCTGGCTGAACCGCGGCGTCGATGGTTTCCGCCTCGATACGATCAACTTCTACTTCCACGACAAGCAATTGCGCGACAATCCGGCGCTCGATCCCTCGCGCCGCAACGCGTCGACGGCGCCCGCCGTGAACCCCTACAATTTCCAGGAACACATCTACGACAAGAACCGGCCGGAAAATATCGCGTTCCTGAAGCGCTTCCGCGCCGTTCTCGACGAATTCCCGTCAATCGCTGCCGTCGGCGAAGTGGGCGACAGCCAGCGAGGCCTTGAGATCGTCGGCGAATATACGTCCGGCGATGACAAGATGCAGATGTGCTACGCCTTCGAATTCCTGGCGCCCGACGCTCTGACGCCCGCCCGCGTGGCCGAAGTGCAGACCGCCTTTTCCGAGGCCGCGCCTGAGGGCTGGGCCTGCTGGGCGTTTTCCAACCACGACGTGGTGCGCCATGTCAGCCGCTGGGGCATGGACGTGCTCGACCGTGAAGCCTACGCAAAAATGCTCTCGGCCATTCTTTTGACCCAGCGCGGCTCCGTCTGCATCTATCAGGGGGAAGAACTGGGCCTGACCGAGGCCGATATCGCCTATGCCGACCTGCGCGATCCCTACGGCATTCAGTTCTGGCCGGAATTCAAGGGCCGCGACGGCTGCCGCACGCCGATGGTCTGGGATGCCCAGGCGCTTCAGGCCGGCTTTTCGACGGCCGAAAAGACATGGTTGCCGATCCCGGTCGAACACCAGCTGAAAGCCGTCGGCGCCCAGTATGGCGATCCGGCTTCGGTGCTGGAGCAGTATCGCCGCTTTCTCGCCTTCCGCAAACTGCATCCGGCCCTGAGCAAGGGGCAGTTCATGTCTCTTCCGGTCGATGACACGGTGCTGGGCTACAAACGCCAATACGGCAACGAGACCCTGCTCTGCCTGTTCAACATGAGTGCGGGCGAGGTCGCGACCGACCTGCCGATCGGTCAGTGGGACATGCTCGTCGGCCACGGTTTTGACAGCCGTGTCGAAGGCAATCGTGTCGAGCTGCCACCTTGGGGGGCGTATTTCGCTCGCCACACGTAAGAGACAACAAAGGGTAACGGGGAGGATCACGTCATGACCGGTGTCGTACTGAAGGATATCCGCAAGTCCTATGGCCAGGTGAAGGTGCTGCACGGCATCGACTTGGACATTGCGCAGGGCGAGTTCGTGGTGTTTGTCGGCCCGTCCGGCTGCGGCAAGTCCACGCTGCTGCGGATGATCTCCGGGCTCGAGACGATCACCGGCGGCGAGATGCTGATCGATGGTCAGGTGGTGAATGACGTTCCGCCATCGCGCCGTGGCATCGCCATGGTGTTCCAGTCCTATGCGCTCTATCCGCATATGACCGTCTACGACAACATGGCCTTCGGCATGCGGATCGCCAAGGAAAGCAAGGAGGAGATCGACCGACGGGTCCGCGCGGCCGCCGATATCCTTCAACTCACGCCCTATCTCGACCGCCTGCCGAAAGCGCTCTCCGGCGGCCAGCGCCAGCGTGTCGCGATCGGCCGTGCGATCTGCCGTGATCCGAAAGTCTTTCTGTTCGATGAGCCGCTATCCAACCTCGACGCAGCTCTCCGCGTCGCGACCCGCATCGAAATTGCCCGGCTCAAGGAGCAGATGCCGGACACGACGATGATCTACGTCACCCACGATCAGGTGGAGGCGATGACGCTCGCTGACCGGATCGTCGTGCTGTCGGCCGGCCGCATCGAACAGGTGGGGCCACCGCTCGAACTCTATGAGCGCCCCAAAAACCTCTTTGTCGCGCGCTTCATCGGCTCGCCGGCGATGAACATCATGCCCGTCACCGTCAAGGAAACCGGCGCTGTGACCACCGTTTCGCTTGTCGACGGAAAGTCGGTCATCGTACCGATCTCGACCGAAACCGGCGCGAACGGCAAGAGCGCAAGCTTCGGCGTCCGGCCGGAAGATCTGACCATCGCGACCGGCGAGGATTATCTCTTCGAAGGCAAGGTCTCCATCGTCGAGGCGCTCGGGGAGGTGACGCTCCTCTACATCGAAGGCTTGTCGGCCAAGGAGCCGATCATCGCCAAACTGCCTGGGATCATCGACGTGAAAAGAGGCGACACGATGCGTTTTTCAGCCGATCCGCAGAAGCTGCATCTCTTCGACGCGGACGGCCAGACCTATCGCCGCTGACGGATCGGGATAACTTTACATTTACCGGAATTTTGTGACTAATGCTCCGATTCGGGCCGCATATGAAATTCCAACGCTCTGTTAAACTTCAGGCCCTACTCTTTTGACATTGGAATAGGAGACACTGTCGTGACCGCGGCCCCCATTGGAAAAAGCCATTTTCTGAATAAGGAAGAGTCGTTCATGTACGACCGCGAAGCGCGGTTCAAGATGCATGACACGATGAACGCAGCCCGGATCGAGTATACCGAGAACGGCGTGATGAACATGGCGCAGCGCCGCTGCGACGTTCTGCAGATCTCGGAAACCGAGGCACTCCTCGGCATCATCACCCAGTACCACCTGCCCAAGCAATTCTATCTCGACATCCCGGACGCCCGCATCTCGAAGGTCGGCTGCCTCTTGATGCGGGTCAACACCAACAACACCATTCAGGTTCGCTTTCTGAAGATGCTGACGAAGAAGGAGATGAACCGCATCTTCGTCTTCTCGACGCATCCGAACCACCGCGACATGACGATCGATCTCCGGGCCTGGTAAGCCACCTGTCCAAGGACCGTGGGCACTGTCGGAGTTATTGAAGGGGCGGCTCAAGGCCGCCCTTTGTTATTTCAGGAAAACACGCTGGCGCCGTGCTCGGCGCGGCCGACGTTGCGGCGGAAGGCGGCGAAGAGTTCGCGGCCCATGCCGAATTCGTTTTCGGAAAGGTCCGCCTTGGCAGGCAGGCGCGCGTCGAATTCCACGGCATCCACCAGAACCTCCAGCGTTCCGGCAACAGCGTCGAGACGGATCATGTCGCCGTTCTGGATCTTGGCGATTGCCCCGCCATCGCAGGCTTCAGGCGTCATGTGGATGGCGGCCGGTACCTTGCCCGATGCGCCGGACATGCGCCCGTCGGTGAGAAGCGCCACCTTGAAGCCGCGGTCCTGCAGCACGCCGAGCGGCGGCGTCAGACGGTGCAACTCCGGCATGCCGTTCGCCTGCGGTCCCTGGAAGCGCACGACGGCGATGAAGTCACGGTTCAGGTCGCCGCGCTTGAACGCGTCCTGCAGTTCCTGCTGGTCGTGGAACACGATGGCTGGCGCCTCGATGATATGGCGCTCCGGCTTCACGGCGGAAATCTTGATGACGCCCTTGCCGATATTGCCGGTCAGCATCTTCAGGCCACCGGTCGGCTGGAACGGGGTTTCGATCTGCGCCAGAACCTTCGGGTCGCCACTTGTCTGCGGCACCGTATGGCGCGCCACAAGGCCCTTCTCGTCGAGCTTGGCTTCCACCGTATAGGCCTCGAGCCCGTGGCCGAACACGGTGCGCACGTCGTCATGCACCATGCCGGTCTTCAAAAGCTCGCGGATGAGGAAACCCATGCCGCCGGCTGCGTGAAAATGGTTCACGTCGGCCAGTCCGTTCGGATAGACGCGGGCCAGCAGCGGAACGATGTCGGAAAGCTCCGAAATATCTTCCCAGGTCAGGTGGATGCCGGCGGCACGCGCCATCGCCACGATATGCATCGTGTGGTTCGTGGAGCCGCCGGTCGCATGCAGGCCGACGACGCCGTTGACGATCGAGCGTTCGTCGATCATCTCGCCCGCCGGCGTGAACTCGTTGCCGAGTGCGGTGATGGCGAGCGCCCGCTTGACGGCCTCGCGCGTCAGCGCTTCGCGAAGCGGCGTGCCAGGATTGACGAAGGAGGCGCCGGGCATATGGAAGCCCATGATCTCCATCAGCATCTGGTTCGAGTTGGCTGTGCCGTAGAACGTGCAGGTGCCTGGGCCGTGATAGGACTTGGATTCCGCTTCCAGCAGTTCGGCGCGGCCGACCTTGCCTTCGGCATAGAGCTGGCGGATGCGCGACTTTTCGTCGTTGGGAAGGCCCGTCGTCATCGGTCCGGCCGGAATGAACACCGCCGGCAGATGTCCGAAGGACAGGGCAGCGATCACCAGGCCCGGCACGATCTTGTCGCAGATGCCGAGATAGACGGCGGCGTCGAACATGTTGTGCGACAGGCCGATACCGGCCGACATGGCAATCGCATCGCGCGAAAACAGCGAAAGCTCCATGCCCGGCTGCCCCTGCGTGACGCCGTCGCACATGGCCGGAACGCCACCGGCAACCTGGGCGATGCCGCCCGCCGCACGTGCCGCCTCGCGGATGATCGCGGGGAAGGTCTCGTAGGGCTGGTGAGCCGAAAGCATGTCGTTATAGGAGGTGATGATGCCGAGGTTTGGAACGACGTCTCCTGCGAGCGCGTCCTTCTCGGCGGGGGAACAGACCGCAAAGCCGTGTGCAAGGTTGCCGCAGGAGAGCGTGGTGCGATGTGGCCCGCGCGATGCGGCGCGGCGCACCCGGTCGATATAGGCCTCACGATGCGGTTTCGATCGTTCAACGATACGGGCGGTGATCGCCTCAATGCCGGAATGGGCGCCCATGGTTCATCCTCCTTGGGTCGATCCCGGTCTGGGAGAGTGCCGGGATCGCTGGTGTTACTGCTTCGACCCCTCTAAAGGAGCCGCCAGGTGAGGCGCGTCTTACGGCGCCCAGTAGATGTCGAGTGGCGATGCGGCACGGTTCAGAACCGCACGGACCGGCATTTCGGTCTCATCGGATCCGGCAATCGCCTTTTCCAGCACGTCCTTCTTGCCCTGTCCCTCGATATGCAGCGCCAGGAACCTTGCATCCGAAAGGCTTGAGAAGGAGAAGGTCAACCGCTCTTCGCCGGCCCCTTCCGCTTCCATCGTCATGACGCGGCAAAGACCGGTAAGGTCGAGCGCCTGTTCCAGATTGTTGCCATGCGGGAAGAACGAAGCCGTGTGCCCGTCTCCGCCCATGCCGAGGATCACGACGTCGAACGGCTTGTCGAGCGCAGCCGTTGCCTTTGTCGCAATCACGGCCGCATCCTCGATCGAGGGCGCATCGTAATAGAGCGGCACGAAGGTCGCTGCCGCCGCATTGTTCGCCAAAAGATGCTTGGCAACCAGGAGATGGTTGGAGCGCTCGTTGTCGGCGGGCACGAAGCGCTCGTCGACCAGCGTCACCTTCACCTTGTCCCAGGCAAGCTCGCGCTTCGAAAGCTCCTCGAAGAATTTCTTCGGCGTGGAGCCGCCCGAAACAGCGATGCAGGCCGAATCGCGTGCGTAGATCGCTGCGGCGAGGCGGCTTGCCACCTCGTCGGCAAGCGCGGCTGCCAGAGCCGCGCCGTCAGAATAGTCGTGGGTCGTATAGGTCATGGCTACCTCAGGTCTCGTGCCACGTGCGACCGTCGCGCTCGATCAGGGCAATCGCCTGGCTCGGTCCCCAGGTTCCGGCCGTATAGCCCTGAACCTGCTGGCCGGCTGCTTCCCAACCCTTGAGGATCGGGTCGACCCAGCGCCATGCGGCTTCCACTTCGTCGCGACGCATGAACAGCGTCTGGTTGGAACGGATCGTGTCCATCAGAAGACGCTCGTAGGCATCCGGGTTGCGCACGTTGAAGGCAGCAGCAAAGCTCATGTCCAGCGACACTTCGCGCAGGCGCATGCCGCCCGGACCCGGGTCCTTGATCATCAGGGACTGCTTGACGCCTTCGTCCGGCTGCAGGCGGATGATCAGCTGGTTGGCTGCAATCCGGCCAGCGCTCGCATCGAAGATATTGTGCGGGATCGGCTTGAAGGTGATGACGATTTCCGACATGCGGCTCGCAAGGCGCTTGCCGGTGCGGATGTAGAAGGGAACGCCGGCCCAGCGCCAGTTGCCGATTTCGGCCTTGATGGCAACGAAGGTCTCGGTGTTGGAAACTCCGCCTTCCAGCTCTTCCAGATAGCCTTTGACGGCGCCGCCTGCCGAAGCGCCGGCGCGGTACTGGCCCCGCACCGTCATCTGCTGAACGTTGGATTCGTTGATCGGCTTCAGCGCACGCAGCACTTTCAGCTTTTCGTCGCGAACGGCTTCCTGGTCCATCGACGATGGGACTTCCATCGCCACAAGGCACACGAGCTGCATGATGTGGTTCTGCACCATGTCGCGCAGAGCACCCGCCGTATCGTAGTAACCCGCGCGACCTTCGAGGCCCACCGCTTCGGCAACGGTGATTTGCACGTGGTCGATATGGTTGGCGTTCCACAGCGGCTCATAGAGCGCGTTGGCAAACCGCAGCGCCATCAGGTTCTGCACGGTTTCCTTGCCGAGGTAGTGGTCGATGCGGAAGATCTGTTCTTCCGGGAAGACCTTGCCGATCTGGTCGTTGAGCGCCAGCGCTGACGCAAGGTCGCGGCCGATCGGCTTTTCGACGACGATACGGGTCTGCTTGGTGATCATCTTGTGATCGCGGATTTTTTCGGAAATAGCACCGAAAATTCCAGGCGCGACGGCGAGATAGAACACGCGGACGCGGTCCTTGCCCTCGTCGAGCAGCTTCTTCAGTTCGGCCCATCCGCCTTCCGATTTCGCATCAACGGACACGTAATAGAGACGCTTGCAGAACTTCTCGACTTCCGCCTCGTCGTATTCACCCTTCTTGAGATGCTCCTTGAGGGCGTCCTGGGCGAACTTGCGGTAGTCGTCGTGCGAAAGCGCGCTGCGCGATGCGCCGATGATTCGGGTTGGTTCGGTGAAATGGCCTTCGATCTGACGATGGTAGAGGGCCGGCAGAAGCTTGCGCTCCGCAAGGTCGCCGGTGCCGCCGAAAACGACGCAATCAAACGGCTCGACTGGGATGATCTGGCTGCTCATCGCTATTCTTTCATCTCGCATAGTTGGTGGAACACATATTCTAATCGATTTAAAAACGCTAGCCCGAAATCGCAACTGGGCGGTAGGGGAGGCGTCTCACATCCTGTCTCTGAGCGCAAACCAAGTCAGCGCGAGGAACAGAAGAGGGCTTCGCATGCGCCGCCCGCCGGGGAAGGACGGTATGTCGAGGTCCCGCAGACAATCGAGCTCGGTGCGATTTCCCAGGACCATATCGGCGTAGAGTTTGCCGCAATAATTCGACAGCATCACGCCATGACCGGAATAGCCACCGATCGATGTGACGCCCGGCATCACCTCGCGAACGAACGGATGCCGCGGCAGGGTAATCCCGACATTGCCGCCCCAGGCATGGGTGATCTGGACATCCTTCAGCGCCGGATAGGTATCGACGATCTGGCGGCGGATGGCCTCGGCCATGTCCTTCGGATTGCTCGACGTGTAGACCTCGCGGCCACCGAACAACAGCCGGTTGTCCAGCGACTTGCGGAAGTAGCGCACCACGAAACGGCTGTCGCAGACGGCCTCGCCACCGGGAATGACCTGCGGAAACTCGTCGAGCGGTTCGGTTGCCGCGATAAAGGATCCGATCGGCATGATATGCGCGCCGGTCACCGGTTCGAGATTGCCGATATAGGCGTTGGTGGCAAGCAGCACCCGAGCGGCCGAAATCGTGCCGCGCGGCGTCTCGATGAGCGTCTTGCCGCCGGACTGCGTGATCCTGGTTGCCGGCGTTTCCTCGTGGATCGCAGCGCCTGCGTCATGCGCCACCCGTGCCAGTCCGATCAGGAGCTTCAGCGGATGGATATGGCCGGTTCCCATGTCGCGCACGCCGCAATGGTAGTCGGTCGTGCCGACCCGCTCGGCGGTTTCCTCCGCGCCCATGAACGTAACATGCGGATAGCCGTAGCGCTCGGCCGCGATTGCGGCATTGGCCTGGTAATATCGCTCGTATCCCCGCTTGTGGGCAACGTTCAGCTGTCCCGGCACGTATTCCATGTCGATGCCGTGGGCGGACGCGAAATCCATCAGATAGCGCTTGGCGCCCTCGGCCATGTCGAACAGCGCTTTCGAGCGCTCGAAACCCAGCTTTTCCTCGATCTCCTCCGGCCATGAGCGCTGGCCGGTGCCCAACTGTCCGCCATTGCGTCCCGATGCGCCATCGCCAAAATGCGCGGCCTCGATCAGCACCACCGACGTGCCGGCTTTCGCCAGCGTGTAGGCGGCCTGGAGCCCGGTATAGCCGCCGCCGATGATGGCAACGTCAACGCTCTTCGAGCCGTCGAGGGGAGGGTAGGTCGCCCGGTCGCCAACGCTTGCCTGATACCAAGAAATGCCCGAGGCGATGGGGCTCTGCCAATTGTCCAAGATACCTTTTCCCTCACACGTTGAGGAGCAGGAATTCCCGTTCCCAAGGGCTGATCACCTGCATGAACGTCTCGAATTCCCCCCGTTTCACGCCGGCATAGAGGCCGATGAATTCCTTGCTGAACACTTCCGCAAGCGCCGGCTCGTCCTCCAAGAGCGAGACAGCCTTCAGGAGGTCGCGCGGCAGGTCGATCTCGCCTTCGTTGGCGGAATCTTCGGTCGGCGGTGTCGGATCGAGCCTGTTTTTGATGCCGAGAAGGCCGCAGCCGAGAGAGGCCGCAAGCGCCAGATAGGGATTGGCGTCGGAACTCGGCAAGCGGTTCTCGACACGCCGCGAGTTTGCGTCCGAAACCGGTACGCGAAAGGCCGTGGTGCGGTTGTCGTAACCCCAGGCGGAGTTGACGGGTGCAGCCATATCCGGCGTCAGGCGACGGTAGGAATTCACGTAAGGTGCCATCATCACCAGAGCCTTCGGGATGAAGGCCTGCATGCCGCCGATGAAGTGGAAGAATTCCTCCGATGCCGAACCGTCCGCGTTGGAAAAGACGTTCTTGCCGGTCTCGATCTCCACCACCGACTGGTGGATATGCATCGCGGATCCCGCCTGGCCCTGCATCGGCTTTGCCATGAAGGTTGCGTAGATGCCGTGTTTCAGCGCCGCTTCGCGAATGGTGCGCTTGAACATGAAGACCTGGTCGGCCAGTTCCACCGGATCGCCGTGGCGAAGATTGATTTCCAGCTGCGCCGGGCCTTCCTCGTGGATCAGCGTATCGATCTCGAGGCCCTGCTTTTCGGAGAAATGGTAGATGTCGTCGATCAGTTCGTCGAACTCGTTGATGCCGGCAATCGAATAGCTCTGTCCACCAAGGATCGAGCGACCGGAGCGGCCCTTCGGCGGATGCAGGGGGTAATCCGGGTCGTCGTTCTTGGCGACCAGATAGAACTCGATCTCCGGCGCCACGACCGGCTTCCATCCGCGGTCGTTATAGAGCTTGACGATGTTCTTCAAAACGTTGCGCGGCGTATAGGACACCGCCTGGCCGTCGGTATCGACGATGTCGCAGATGACCTGCGCCGTCGGGTCGCTTTCCCAGGGCACGACGGCAAGCGTCGAAAGGTCAGGCATCAGCTTGAGATCGCTGTCGCGCGGCTCATAGCGGAAGTTTGCCGTCTCGTCGGGATATTCACCGGAGATCGTATGACGATAGAGCGCCGAAGGCAGCGCCAGCGAGGTGTTGGAGGTGAACTTCGACGAGGGCATCATCTTGCCGCGCGGCACACCGGCAAGATCGGGCGTGATGCATTCGATGTCTTCGATCCCGCGTGCCCGAAGCCAAGCGGCCGCCTCGCGCCAGTCTGCAACGCCGCGAAGCGAAGTCAGCGTCGGCTGGGCTGTCGCGGCTTTCGCCACGGTTCCGGTTGCCAGGACAGGGGAAGATTTCTTGCGCGGCATAACACACCGGGGTCATGTTGATCGGAGCCCCATCATAGCCATGGAATGATGTTTGGGAACACTATTTGGCTGAGAGCGCGCTGACTTCTTGGCGAGGAGCAGGCTGAATTCGCTATTGTGTCCCCGCCATCTTGACTTGGAGGCTCCAATCGAAAACAGCAAGTCGATGACGAGAGGATGACCATTGGCACAGAAATTCGATGTGATCGTGTTGGGCGCCGGTGCCGCCGGCATGATGTGCGCCATCCGCGCCGGCCAGCGTGGTCGCTCGGTGCTGGTGCTCGATCATGCCAAGGCGCCCGGCGAAAAGATCCGCATCTCGGGAGGCGGCCGCTGCAACTTTACCAATATCGGTGCGGCCCCCCAGCATTACCTCTCCGGCAACGCGCATTTCGTCAAATCGGCACTTGCCCGCTACACGGCCCGCGATTTCCTCGATCTGGTGGAACGGCATCGGATTCCCTGGCATGAAAAGACGCTCGGCCAACTGTTCTGCGACAACAGCGCCAAGGACATCATCGCGATGCTGCTGGCGGAAATGTCGGCCGCGAAAGTGTCCCTGAAGCTTCAGACGGCGATCGACGGCATCGAAAAATCGCCCGACGGATATCGGCTGGCCACCTCTGCCGGCCAGTTCGAAGCCGGGTCGCTGGTGGTGGCGACGGGCGGCAAGTCCATCCCGAAAATGGGCGCCACGGGCTTTGCCTACGAGATTGCGGCGCAGTTCGGGCTCAAGCTGGTCGAGACGCGCCCCGGCCTCGTGCCGCTGACCTTCGATCAGAACACACTCGAAAAACTGTCGCCGCTGTCTGGGATCGCGGTTCCTGCAGAAGTGCGCCACGGCCGGACGGGATTTCGCGAGGCCATGCTGTTTACCCATCGCGGCCTCAGTGGCCCGTCCATCCTGCAGATTTCCTCCTATTGGCGGGAAGGTGACGACATCACGCTGTCGATCGAACCGGATGCCCCAATCAGCGATGCACTGAAGGCGGCCCGCAAGACGAACGGCAGACAGGCGGCGCAGACGGCGCTTGGCGAAATACTGCCCAAGCGTCTTGCCCAATACTTCGTCGAAAACCGGGGCGTCACCGGCAATCTCGCCGATCTCTCCGACAAGATGCTGACAGGGCTTGCAGCATCGATCCAGGACTGGAAGATCCGCCCCGCCGGTTCGGAAGGATATCGCACGGCCGAGGTCACGCTGGGTGGTATCGATACTTCCGCACTGGATTCCAAAACGATGCAGGCCAAGGCCGTGCCAGGCTTGTATTTCATCGGCGAGTGCGTCGACGTTACAGGCTGGCTTGGCGGCTATAACTTCCAGTGGGCCTGGTCTTCCGGCTATGCTTGCGGAGACAGCCTCTAGGTAGAAATGCCAGTTGTGCTCGATTCAGGTGTTGTTAATATGCCTGGAGGATGCTGCCTTAATGCAAGCCCATTTGTTTGGTCTATAGGCTGCGTACCCGCCGGCTTCCGGCGGCCATCACCAAGATCGTGGAGTCGGATACCTATGCAGAAGACCCGCAGCGCCCGTGCAATTGCTATTGCCAAGACCCAGGATAACGCAAAGTTGATCCGCGTAAGATTTCTGGCGATGGCGATTGGAGCAACTGTTGCTCTTCTTTCGGTTCCTTTCTACTTCTGACGTAGTCTCCCGCAGCCTTGCTGCGGCAAGGAATGTGTGAACGAGTAACGGCGTCGGTGTAGCTCTGGATCTACGTCGGTCGCTTGAGTTACGTCAATTTCCTATTTATCTAATCTTCAGATATCTCCGTCAAAAACAACAGTGTCTCTCACATTTTGGAAAGAGCCCTGTTTTGACCAAGAAGCTTCTCCCCTCATCCGTTGTATCCCGGATTGTTCTCCTCTGCCTTTTTCTCGTTTCCGTGGCAGCGGCTACTCTTTCCGGGCTTGCCTATGTCAATCTTCGGAACGACGTCATGTCGAGTGCACGTGCCGATGCCTATAAGGCGATGCGCACGCTGGGGCTTCTTTATGAGCTGGAACTGCCCGGTGCGAAGACCGAGATCCGCGACGAAGTCGTCAACAAGGTTCTCCAGGGCGAAGGCGCTCTGAAAGGCCATGACGTGGTCGACCGTGCCGCTGCTGCCATCGGCGGCGTTGCAACGATCTTTGAAAAGCAGGGCGCAGACTACGTCCGCATCTCCACCAACGTGAAGACTGAGAAGGGTGAGCGCGCCATCGGCACGAAGCTTGCTCCCGAACATCCGGCGCAGCCGAAGCTCGGAAAGAGCGAATCCTATTTCGGAAACGCGGTTCTGTTCGGCAAGGACTACATGACCGGGTATTACCCGATCACCAATGCCGCAGGTGCAGTCACCGGCGTCCTCTTCATCGGTGTTCCGATGGAAGTCTATTTCGCCCATATCGCGTCGTCTGCTTATATCCTCATCGGCACGTCGGCGATCGCGCTTCTGGTGCTCGGCTTCTTCAGCTTTTTCGCCATCCGGGCACTCGTGCGCCCGCTCGGCGTGCTGACCGGCAGCGTCCGCGCCATTGCGCAGGGCGATAACAAGAGTGCGATCCCCTATCTCCAGCTGCCGAACGAATTCGGCAACATTGCCAGAGCCCTTGAGGTTTTCCGCGATAAGGACCGCGAAAAGCAGCTGATCGAAAGCCGCAGCGCCGCAGAGCGTGCCGAAGCGGAAGCGGATCGCCATCGCAACGATACCGAAAAGCAGCATGTCGACGCCCAAATCGAGCACGCCGTCACGCAGCTTGGATCGGCCTTGTCGCGTCTGTCCCAGGGCGATCTGTCCGCATCGATCGACACGCCGTTCTCCGGTCGTCTTGAAGGCCTGCGGACCGATTTCAACAATTCGATCCTGCGGCTGCGTGAAACGATGACGCATATCCGCACCAGCACGCTCTCGATCCAGAAGAGCAGCTCCGATCTCAGCCACTCGTCGACGGACCTGTCACGCCGCACCGAAAGCCAGGCCGCTTCGCTCGAAGAGACGGCGGCCGCCGTGGACGAGATCACCGTTACCGTACGCTCCTCCGCCGAACGCGCTCGCGAAGCCAATGACGCCGTGACGCAGACCAAGAAGAGCGCCGACAGTTCCGGCACCGTGGTCCGCAATGCCGTCGAAGCGATGGGCAAGATCGAGGAAGCGTCCAAGAAGATCGAACTGATCATCGACGTCATCGACGACATCGCCTTCCAGACCAACCTTCTCGCCTTGAACGCCGGCATCGAAGCCGCGCGGGCAGGGGATGCCGGCAAGGGCTTTGCGGTCGTCGCCCAGGAAGTCCGTGAACTGGCCCAGCGCTCCGCCGATGCGGCCAAGGAAATCAAGGGCCTGATCGACCAGTCCAGCCACGAGGTCCATTCCGGATCGACGCTGGTGCAGGAAGCGGGCGAAGTGCTGGCCACGATCAGCAGCGACATCACCATCATCAGCAAGCATGTCGATACGATCGCCACTGCCAGCCGCGACCAGGCCGCAGCGCTTCAGGACATCAATAGCTCCGTCAACAAGATGGATCAGATGACCCAGCAGAACGGTGCCATGGTGGGCGAAACCAGCGAGGCGAGCCGTCGTCTTGCTGAAGAGGCGGATATGCTGCTCGGCCTCGTCCAGCAGTTCAAGATCGACAGCCAGAGATCAATGGCCCGTCAGGATAGCCGGGCAGCCTGAGCGCGGGAAGATGAAATGACAAGGGGCGGCTTTCGGGCCGCCCTTTTTTGTGAACGATGAGCCGGTTGCGATTTCGGCTTGGCACAAGGGCATGGGTTCGGGCGGCGTCGATTTCCGGTAACCGCTGCTGCATTGCACATTCCCCCTTGTGGCCTGGGGAATTCCTTTCTACTCTCCTCAAAATTATAGGGAAATTCGCGCGAACCGTCCTGCCGCGCAGGAGCGGTGGCTGCAGGTGCTGCAACAGGAGAGAATTGATGAAAGCCCATTTGCTCAGCATAGCCGCCGCTTTGGCTGCGACCGCTTTCAGCGTGTCTGGTGTTTCCGCCCAGGAACGCACTGTGCATGTCTACAACTGGTCCGACTACATCGATGAATCGATCCTGCAGGACTTCACCAAGGAAACCGGCATCAAGGTTGTCTACGACGTCTTTGACAGCAACGATATCCTGGAAACTAAGCTGCTTGCCGGCGGCTCCGGTTACGACGTCGTGGTGCCGACCGCCCCGTTCCTCGCCCGCCAGATCCAGGCCGGCGTCTTCCAGAAGCTCGACAAGTCCAAGATCCCCAACCTTTCCAACCTGTGGCCGGAAATCTCGGCGCGTCTTGCCAAATACGATCCCGGCAACGAATACGCCGTCAACTACATGTGGGGCACGACCGGCATCGGCTACAATGTCGATAAGGTCAAGAAGGCACTCGGCGATACGCCCCTCGACAGCTGGGACGTGCTGTTCAAGCCTGAAAATGCTGCAAAGCTCAAGTCCTGCGGCGTCAACATCCTCGATGCATCCGACGAGACCTTCGCGATCGGCATGAACTATGTCGGCAAGGATCCCGACAGCAAGGAAACGAAGGATCTCGAAGCGGGCGGCAAGGTCTATTCCGACATCCGCTCCTCGGCAAAGACGTTCAACTCCTCGTCCTATATCGATGATCTCGCCAACGGCGACATCTGCATCACCATCGGCTGGTCGGGCGACATTCTGCAGGCAAAGACCCGCGCCGAGGAAGCCAAGAACGGCGTCAACATCGAGTTCTCGATCCCCAAGGAAGGAACCTATATGTGGTTCGACAACCTTGCGATCCCGGCCGATGCAAAGAACGTGGCCGAAGCGCATGAATTCATCAATTACTTGATGAAGCCCGAAGTGATCGCCAAGGCATCGAATTACGTTCAGTATGCCAACGGCAACCTGGCCTCGCAGAAGTTCATCGACAAGGAAGTCCTAGAAAACCCGGCGGTCTACCCGACCGAAGAGGTCACCAAGAAGCTCTTCACGATCTCGCCTTACGGGCCCAAGGAACAGCGCGTGCTGAACCGGCTCTGGACCCAGATCAAGACCGGCAAGTAACCATCGGCTTCGGGGCAGGCAAAACCTGCCCCGATCTGTTTCTGGCAATATTTCTTTAGGGCAGGCGGGGCAGGCGATGGCAAAGACACTCGGACCGGTAAAACGAAAATTCTCTCCGTGGACCGATCCGGCTTCGGTGCCCTTCATCCGCTTTGAAAACATCACCAAGCGCTTCGGCAATTTCACCGCCGTCGATAATCTGACGCTCGATATCTACGAGAGGGAATTCTTCTCGCTGCTCGGGCCGTCCGGCTGCGGAAAGACGACGCTGATGCGGATGCTGGCAGGCTTCGAGGAGCCGACGGAAGGCCGCATCCTTTTGCAGGGCAAGGACATTTCCGGTGTTCCGCCCTACAAGCGCCCGACCAACATGATGTTTCAGTCCTACGCGCTCTTCCCGCATATGTCGGTTGAAAAGAACATCGCCTTCGGTCTCAAGCAGGACAATCTGCCAAAGGGCGAGATCGATACCCGCGTCGAGGAAATGCTGAAGCTCGTCAAGCTGGAGCAGTTCGCCAAGCGCAAGCCGGCACAGCTTTCCGGCGGCCAGCGCCAGCGCGTGGCGCTGGCAAGGTCGCTCGCAAAGCGCCCGAAGGTCCTGCTGCTCGACGAACCGCTCGGCGCGCTGGACAAGAAGCTGCGCGAGGAAACCCAGTTCGAACTGATGGATATCCAGCAGACGCTGGGACTCACCTTCCTCATCGTCACCCACGACCAGGAAGAGGCGATGACCGTGTCCGACCGTATCGCGGTCATGGACAAGGGCATCATCATGCAGGTGGCAACGCCGGCCGAAATCTACGAGGCCCCGAACAGCCGCTACGTGGCGGACTTCATCGGCGATATCAACATCCTCGAAGGCACGGTGACGCAAACCGATAGCGCGCTCGGCGCCCCCGGCCTGGTGCGGATCGACAGCGACGGTCTGAGCGTTGCCGCAGAACAGGAATGCCAGGCCGTCAAGGGAGATCACGTCGCCTACGCGGTCCGCCCGGAAAAGGTGCGCATCTCGCAGGAACAGCCCGCCGATACGTCCCTCAATGCGGCCTATGGCGAAGTCTGGGACATCGGCTATCTCGGCGACTTCTCGGTATTTCTCGTGAAGATGGAGGACGGCCGTATCGTCCGCGCCGCGCAGGCCAACGTCTCGCGCCTGGTCGATCGGCCGATCACCTTCGGCGACATGGTGTGGCTGACCTGGTCACGCGATGCCGGCCTTGTGCTGACACGATAGGGAGCGCGATCATGGCCGATACGACAGCCGACAATCCGCATGCCAACCCGGCCCGCTGGCTGGTCGTCGCAGTTCCCTATCTCTGGCTGCTGCTGTTCTTCGTCGCGCCCTTCCTGATCATCTTCAAGATCTCGCTGTCGGACACGGCCATTGCCATGCCGCCCTATACGCCGGTGTTCGGGGGCTGGGGCGCCATCAGCGATTTCGTCTCCGAGCTGGACATCGAGAACTACCTGTTTCTCACCGAGGACCCGCTTTACTTCCAGGCCTATATGTCGTCGCTGCGGATCGCCGCGATCTCGACGTTCTTGCTTCTCCTCATCGGCTATCCGATGGCGCTTGCCATGGCGCGCGCACCCAATTCCATCCGGCCGATCCTGCTGATGCTGGTCATCCTGCCGTTCTGGACCTCGTTCCTCATCCGCGTCTATGCCTGGATCGGCATCCTGAAGCCGGACGGGTTGCTGACGCTCGCCTTGCAGACGATCGGGTTGATGGGACCTGACGAACAGGTGGAGATCTTCCGAACCGACACGGCCGTCTTTATCGGCATCGTCTATTCTTATCTGCCCTTCATGGTCCTGCCGCTCTATGCGGCGCTCGAAAAGATGGACAATACTCTGCTGGAAGCCGCCAACGATCTCGGCTGCCCGCCGTGGAAGGCGTTCTGGAAAATCACCTTCCCGCTGTCGCTGCCGGGCGTCATCGCAGGCTCGATGATCTGCTTCATCCCGATCACAGGCGAATTCGTCATCCCGGATCTGCTCGGCGGCGCCGATACGCTGATGATCGGCAAGACGCTGTGGACGGAGTTCTTCAGCAACCGCGACTGGCCGCTTGCCTCGGCCGTAGCAGTGGTCTTGCTCCTGATGCTGGTCGTGCCGATCGCCATCTTCCAGAACCAGCAGAAGAAGGTGGCGTGAGATGACAAAGAACCGCCTTGATGCCACCGTCCTGACGCTTGGCTTCGCCTTCCTCTACATCCCCATTATCATTCTGGTCGTCTACTCGTTCAACGCCTCGCGGCTCGTCACGGTCTGGGGCGGCTTCTCGCTCAACTGGTACGTCTCGATGTGGTCGAACCAGGGTCTTATGGATGCCGCCTGGGTCACGGCCCGCGTCGGTCTGTTGAGCGCCACGTTCGGTACCATCCTCGGCACGCTGGCAGCGCTGACGCTGGTCCGCTACCAGAAGTTTCCTGGAAAAATGCTGTTTTCCGGCATGATCTATGCGCCGCTGGTCATGCCGGAGGTCATCACCGGCCTGTCGCTGCTTCTTCTGTTCGTGGCGATCGGCGTCGATCGCGGGTTCTGGACCGTCATCATCGCCCACACGACCTTCACCATGTGCTACGTGGCGATCGTCGTTCAGTCGCGGCTTCTCACCTTCGATCGCAGTCTGGAAGAGGCAGCGCTCGATCTCGGCTGCCCGCCGGTCAAGACGTTCTTCCAGATTACCCTGCCGCTGATCCTGCCCGCCGTCATCTCCGGCTGGATGCTCGCCTTCACCCTGTCGCTGGACGACCTTGTGATCGCAAGCTTCAACACTGGGCCAGGTGCCACCACGCTGCCAATCAAGATCTATTCGCAGGTGAGGCTCGGTGTGACGCCGGAGATCAACGCAATCTGCACGATCCTGATCGCGCTGGTGACACTCGGCGTCATCGCCACCTCGATCGGCACCAAGCGCGCCGAGGTCCGGCGTATCCGCGACGAGCATATGGCGCAGCGGACCGGCAGCTGAACCGTCAGGGCGTGTGTTATTCGGTGATCTTCGGCGTGGGCTTTGCGACCGGCCAGATCACCGGGTTCTGCCAGGATCCCCCGATGAAAAAGTGGGTGGCATCCGGGCGGCCAGCGGCAGCGTCCCCGCTGGTTGTCCCGCTGGAATCTGTGAGCACACCGGCAGAAAGCGCGAGGCTGTTATTGGCATAGGGCACGATGCCGTTGAGCGTAATACGCTCGTTGGTTCCAACGATCAGCCCGTTGCGGATATCGGCTAAACCATCGGCGACGGTGACGTTAATATCGACACTCTGGAATTCGTAAGCTCCTGTCCCTGCTTCGCTCAGCGTGAAATAGGGTTTTTGGGTCGCCAGCCGTCTTATGCCTGCCATGTCCACACCGGGCAGAGTTCCGCTGCCGGCACGAAAGCGCAGAGATCCTTTGGCGTTGCGCAGCGTTTCCGCCGTCACCGGTCGCGCCACGTCCAGCGCCAGTTCGAGCGAGCCCGAGGCGCCGGGTAGCGGGGCCGTCAGGCCAAGCCGGCTGATCACGCTGGCGAAGTCGGCGTCCTGTACGGAGAGCCTTATTGCAACGCCGCCCGTTTCCCCGTCCTTGATCGTCGCGATGCGGCCGGTCAGTCGTCCGTTTTCGAAATCGCTGTCGAGAATATCGATCCGTGACTGGTCACCGATATTCATGATGCCGACGGCAACTTCGCTGAGTTGGAAGGGGCCGATCTCGACGCTTTGTGCGGATAGCCTCAAATCCAGCTCGAGCCGGTCGCGCAGTCTTGCGGCGGGATCGCTTTTGTCGAGAAGTCGCGGCGCGATCTCGGCCAGCATCGGCAACACGTCGCGGGTGTTGAGGGCGAGCGTCCCGGTCAGCCGCGGGGGAGCATCCGCCGGCATGGTCAGGTCCAGAATGCCGCTTGCCGTGATGTCGTCGATACCGAGCGACAGGCTTTCGAACCGCATCGCCGTATCGTTGGTGATCAGCCGGGCCTTCACGGAAAGCTGCTTCAGCTTTTCCGTGCCTGGCAGGTCGAACCCCATCCACTGCATGGCTTTGGCGCCATCCGCCGTTGCAAATTCGGCATCTCCGGACAAAAAGCCGTGGCTCGCGAGGTTGACGACGCCGCTGAACTTGGCGTTGAACAGGTCCGACTGGATCGAGCCCGAAGTGCTACTGCTGCGGCCCGAAAACAGAAGCAGAGGCTGGCGCGAGGTGATATCGGCCGTGACCCTGCGGCCGGCAATCGTTGCCTGGCCCTTGAAGCTCGCGCTGCGTGAAAGATAGGACCAGTCGATCTCGCTGTCGATCCGGTCGACCCGGACGATGCGGCCATCCTCTTCGTTGGTAATCTGAAGCGTGCCGTTCTCGATCAGGACATCGCCGATCGGCGCATCATTCGAATTGTCCAGCAACTGACCGGTGCCATCGCTTTTGACAGCGCGAACGGCGCGGCTGAGCAATCCGTCATTGGTCCAGTCCAGTCGCCCATCCGGTTTGCGCAGCACGAAAAGCTGCGGGTCCTTGAGGTGGAAATCCTTGAATTCCGGCTGACCCACCAGCGCGCCCAGAAGATCGAACGACGCCGACAGTTCACGGACGCTGCCAAGCATGCCTTTCTTGCCATGATCGATGTTGCGAACCATTACATCGGAGAATGTGATGCGCGGCTCCGGCCAGAAGGCAAGCGACGGCTGTCCGCCGATCGACACGTCGTGGCCGATCCATTCCTCGACGGCGCGCTCCATTCGTTCCCGTACCAGCACGGTCGAAACAAGGAAGGGTGCCGCGAGCTGGAAGGCGACGAAGAGGCTCAGCAGCGAGACCAGAACGATCAAGGCGATGCGCGTCCGCTTCCCTAAGGGGCGTCCGAAGGTCCTACGCAGCTTTCCGTCTGTCTCGTTGGGCATGGCTCACGCGAATATAGGAAATGCCGGCGTCGCGCAAATGCAGCAAGCGCGCGCTCCAGTGCTTTATCCCCTTCGATCGCATGATATACAGACGGTCAGGGACGCGCCTGTGAACGGCATAGGAGGAGAATTGCATGAGTGAGCAGCAGCCGCTTTGGTCGCCATCGGAGGAGACGTTGCGGACAGCACCGCTTGCCCGCTTCATCGTCTGGTGCAGCGAGCGGTATTCAATCGGTTTTGAGGATTACGACGCATTCCACAGCTGGTCGATCGAACAGCGCGGCGATTTCTGGTCCGCCGTCTGGGATTTCTGCGGCGTCAAGGGCGACAAGGGCGACGTCTACCTGGACGACGATGGCGAGATGCTCGCCGCCCGCTTCTTTCCCCATGCACGCCTGAACTTCGCCGAAAACCTGCTTGCCGGCAGCGGAGCCGACGCGAAGACCTCGGACGCTCTGGTCTTCTGGGGCGAGGACAAGGTCAAGGACCGTTGGTCCTGGGAAAGGTTGCAGGGCGAGGTGTCAAGGCTTCAGCAGGCATACCGCGCACTCGGCATCGGCAGGGGAGATCGCATCGCCGCGATGATGCCGAATATGCCTGAAACGATCGCCTGCATGCTGGCAGCAGCCTCTATCGGGGCAATCTGGTCTTCCTGCTCACCGGATTTCGGTGAACAGGGCGTGCTGGACCGGTTCGGACAGATCGGCCCAAAGCTGTTCATCACCTGCGATGGCTACTGGTACAACGGCAAACTGCAGGATGTGTCGGCAAAGGTCGACGCGGTTTCAAAGACGCTCGGGGTACCGGTTCTGGTCGTGCCCTATGCAGGGTCGCAGGACAAGAATGCCGCGCCGCTCGCAAAGACCCTCTCCGACGGCCGCGCGCTTGCCGATTTCCTGGCGCCGTTTGCGGCACGGACCGTCGAATTCGAGCCGCTGCCGTTCTCGCATCCGCTCTACATCCTGTTTTCGTCAGGCACGACCGGCGTCCCGAAATGCATCGTCCACTCGGCCGGCGGCACGCTTCTCCAGCATGTGAAGGAACATCGGCTGCATTGCGGCATCGAGCCGGGTGAAAACCTGTTCTATTTCACCACATGCGGCTGGATGATGTGGAACTGGCTGGTCTCCGGTCTCGCAGTTGGCGCCACACTCTGCCTCTATGACGGTTCGCCCTTTGCTCCGGATGGCAACATCCTGTTTGACTATGCGGAACAGGAGCGGTTCGCCGTTTTCGGCACGTCCGCGAAATATATCGACGCCGTGCGCAAAAGTGGCATCGTGCCTGCGCAGAGCCACGATCTGTCCACCCTTCGCCTCGTGACCTCGACGGGCTCGCCGCTGTCACCGGAAGGCTTTTCCTTCGTCTATCAGGGCATCAAGAACGACGTCCATCTCGCCTCCATCTCCGGTGGCACGGATATCGTCTCCTGCTTCGTGCTGGGCAATCCGCTGAAGCCGGTCTGGCGCGGCGAGATCCAGGGGCCGGGACTCGGCCTTGCCGTCGATGTCTGGAACGACGAGGGCCAGCCGGTGCGTGGCGAAAAGGGCGAACTGGTCTGCACCAAGGCATTCCCCTCCATGCCGCTGATGTTCTGGAACGATCCCGACGGTCAGAAATACCGAGCCGCCTATTTCGAGCGGTTCGACAACATCTGGTGCCACGGCGATTTCGCCGAATGGACGTCCCATGGCGGCATCGTCATCCATGGCCGTTCCGATGCGACGCTTAATCCCGGCGGGGTTCGGATCGGCACGGCTGAGATCTACAATCAGGTCGAGCAGATGGACGAGATCGCCGAAGCGATCTGTATCGGCCAGGACTGGGACGAGGATGTGCGCGTCGTGCTGTTCGTCCGGCTGGCGGACGGACTGACGCTGGACGACCGACTGACCAGGGAGATCAAGGCGCGTATTCGCGCAGGCGCCTCGCCACGGCACGTGCCGGCAAGGATCATCCAGGTCGCCGATATTCCCCGCACCAAATCCGGCAAGATCGTCGAACTTGCCGTGCGCGATATCGTTCACAATCGGCCGGTCAGAAATCGGGAGGCGCTTGCCAACCCGGACGCGCTGGAGCTGTTTGCCAATGTCGCGGAGTTGCGGAATTGACGGCCATCAGGTGCCCTGTGCCATTGCGGGTCGCCGTTCCTGCATTGCCGGAACTGGTATTGGTTTTTAACGGCGTGTTAAGCCTCGCCCGCCAAAACTGATCCGGCATGATACTTTTCGTGTAGGGAAGATGAGCAAGGCTCAGGCTTTGCTGATTAGGAAGTCTTCCGTCACTTTTCGAACAGCATCAATTCCAGGCAGCCTCAGGGCTGCCTTCTTTTTACGTGCGTTCAGTTGGCAAGCACCCGCTGCGGCGGAAAGGTGATTTCCACCAGCGTTCCCTCGTTCGGCGCCGAGCTGATCGAGAAGGCTGCCTTGTTTGCATCCACCATCGCCTTGGTAAGCGGCAGCCCGAGACCTGTTCCGTCGCCACGCTTGCGGGCAGCACCGGCAACCTGCCGGAAAGGCTTCATCGCAAGTTCCAGTTCCGCCCGGGTCATGCCGATCCCGGTATCCCGGATACGCAGCGCCACGCTGCCATTCGGCTCGTAGGCGGTCGACACCACGATCTGCCCGCCCGATGGCGTGAAGCGGATCGCATTCGAAAGAATGTTGAGTGCAATCTGCTTGACCGAGCGCAGATCGGCCACGACTTGCGGCACAGCCTGCGACAGCGCGGTGCGGATGATCACCCGTTGGCCGTTTGCCTGCGGCTGCACCAGCGACACGGCTTCCGATATCGTCTCGTTGAGACCGACAGCGACGAAATCCAGCTCCATCTCGCCGGCTTCGATTTTCGAGATGTCGAGAAGGTCGTTGACGATGTCGAGTACGTGGCGACCGGACCGACCGATGTCGTTGGCATATTCGATATAGCGCGGATGGCCGATCGGCCCAAACCGCTCGCCGGCCATCATGTCTGAAAAGCCGATGATGGCGTTAAGCGGCGTGCGGATCTCGTGGCTGACATGCGCCAGGAAATCGCTCTTGTGCGCGTTGGCTGTCTCGGCGGCGCGCTTTGCCGTGCGAAGCTCGTCTTCGGTGCGCTTCCACTGGGTAATATCGCGGATCACGGCGCAATAACCGTTCGACGAGGTCAGCTTGCCGATCGTCATAAACAGCGGCAAGAACCCGCCGGACGCTTCGCGACCGATCACCTCGCGGCCATCGTTCAGCACGCTGGCAACGCCATGCCCGGCAAGTCCGGAAAGATAATCCACGATCGCCCGCTGGCTTTCATGGGCAAACAGCATCACGAACGGTTTGCCGTCGATTTCTTCCTGATCGTAGTTGAACAGCGCGCTTGCCGCCCTGTTCACCGAACGGATCTCGCCATCCGCACCGATCAGCACGACGCCATCGGTCGCAGTTTCCAGGATTGCCCGCAACTCTTCGACTTCCACCTGCAGCCGGACCAACTGGTCGGCAGGGCGGACGGTGCGGGCAACCGTGCGGATTTCCTCGCCCGGGTGATCGGACAGCGAGTTTGCTTCCGACGCGTCGGATGTCGTCGGCATCAGCGCCAGCATCAGGGCCGTCGTGTCGTCCCAGCGAACCGATTGCAGACGTGCGGTTACCGGCAGGATCTCGTCGTCGGCACGCACCACCACCATGCCGCTTGGTCTCGCACCATCGCCATCGAAGTCCTGGCGCTGCAAGAGGGCATCCAGACCGCCGACCTCTTCCAGTTCCTTAAGTGATGCATAGCCGGTCAGCTTGAGGAATTCCGGATTGCAATGGATCAGCGTGTCGCCGTTGTGAACGAGCAGTGCCACCGGCATCTGGTCGACAATCTCGGCGGAGAGGCCGATGCGCTCGCGCACCGGGATCATGCTCAGCAGAGGGACGTCGGATGGCTCGACATGCTCTGGCTCCGGCGCAACATCTGCGGGCTCAAGCATTGCTGCAGCCGGGATTTCCGTGCCAGCGTCGTCCTCGCTGTCGCTCTGGTTCTCGTTTGCAGCGACAGGCGGGAAGTCCGAGGCGAAGTGGTCGTCAACAGCGCTGCCGTCGAGATCCGTTTCGGATGCCTCGATGCTATGGCCTTCGTCGCCCGCCTGAGCGGCGATCTCGGCCTCATCCGACACGTGGTCTTCTGCGGCCGGTGCCTCTTCGGCGGAACGCACCTCTTCTTCGGTTGCCATGTCTGAAGCAGGCTGCTCCTGCCAAGTATTGGTCACATCAGTCTCATCTGCCACTGGCTCTGAAACGTCAGTATTCTTCGCGGAAATCTCGCTTGCGGGGGAAGCTTCGCTCGGCGCTGGTTCAGTCGGCGCAGTCTCGGCGCTCACTGGCGTTTCTTCCGTTGCGCGGTCGAGCTGGCGCCCAATCTCGCGGAAGGCCGCCTGTTCGACCGGCGTCAGGCGGGCGCGGTGTTCTTCGAGCTGGATGACCTTGTCGGACTGGCGACGGCCGGGGTTCTCGACCAGTCGCAGCGCAGGACGCTCACCGGCTGGCCACTCGAGCGGGGCAGCGTCGGAACGGTCGCTATCGGAATAGGTGGTTCCGTAGATAGCGCTATCGGAGGGGGACGTTGCTTCGGGCTCCGCCGGTTGCGCTTCCGTCTCCACCGGGCGGTCTTCCAGAACGTCGGAGACCTGCTCCGCGTCATCGGATGGCAGATCGGCGTCGTTTACCGCGTCCTCGATGCCCGGTTCGTCAGTCTCCTTGACCGCTTCATCCTCGACCGTCGTCGGCGAAAGCGCCAGGCCGGTGGCGTCAGGATCATCCTTGGCGTCGGCGATCCGCACGATGCCGAAGCCGCGGAAGCCGTCGAATTCGCGACTGCGGGTATAGGTGGGCAGTGCCGCCAGATCGACCGGCACGACAAGTGCCGTGCCCTCTACCGGCCACCAGATGGTTTTGCCCGACCAGGTGTCGCGCTTGCCGAGCAGTTCGGTGATGCGCCCCTCGGGATCGAGATGGAAGAGAGCGGCGAGGTCGGAAAACGCCATGCCGACAACATCTGCCGCATGCGGTCCCACGGCCTTGGCGAATTCGCCCGAGACTTCTGTAAACTGCCCATCGGCATCGATCTTCCAGACGAAACGCACAGCGCGTGAATCGCGGCTGAACACAAAGCCTTCCACGTCGCCGGATGCATCGGGCTCGGCAACCGTAGTTTCGGGAGCGGCGACCGATGTCAGAGCCTGCTCGCTCCGTGTTTCGGCGGGCTCGGATGCTTCCGCAGCCTCCGGTGCCGGAAAGCGGTCTTCCGCGATCTCATGCGCCGGAATGTCTTCGACAACATTCTCCGACACGATGTCTTCGGCAACTGCTTCCGGAGCGGGCTCCAGATCGACTTCTTCACTCTCCGGCTCTACCGCCGCCGCTTCTTCAACTGGTACGTCGCCATCGACCGGCGCGTCAGCAACCGTAGCTGCGTCGTTAACCGCGGTTACCGCAGCCTCTATTTCCGCAACCGGCTCCGGCTGCTCGGCGGGCTCGTAAATTTCTTCGTCCGCCGCAGTCTCTTCAATCGCGACCGTGTTGATCTCGGTTGCCTCTGCCGCCGTCACGGTTTCAGGAAGCTCGAACTCTTCCTGAGCCTCAACATCGTCCTCGATCGCGGCAAGGGCGTCGATGACGGCGGTCTCGTCATTGGGCACCATCGCAACGACGCCGGGATCAACCAAGGTTTGCGGGGTAACCGCGTCATCGGTCGCCATATCGACCGTGAATAGAATGTAGAGGGCAGGGGCGTCCGAAAGCTTGCCGATGGCAGCCGGAAGGTTGCCCTTGGCGGTCGTGATCGGCCGTTTGGCAAGCCGGCTGGGATCGGCGGATGCCGTCGCCGAAAGTGTCGTGATCGCCGCTTCCGATATGTCGAGACTTCCAAAACGCTCGGAGGCAGCGGCAACCTTGCCTGCCGCGTCAACGATAGCGATATGGGTGTCTGCTTCCTCGAAGCCCTCGATCATCCGCTCCGCACGCTCGGCGATCGTTGCAAGCTCCCGCTCGGGTGCTGCCGAAAACAGAATGGCCCGCTCGCCATGGACTTCGACAAGTTCACAGGCCCCGCGAAGCACGACCCGTTGGAAACCTGAAATAACGCGGACTGCGAGGCCTCTTGTATCGCCGACCTTGGCAAGCTGGCGGGCGGTTGCCTCGACCTGACGAAAGGCCACGTCGGCGCGGTTCGGCCCCTGATCGATCAGGTCGTAGATCGAGCCAAATCCGAAGAGCGCTGCACCGCGTCCGTTCGCCCACAAAGGCATGCGCATGTCGGAGGAAAACAGCACTATACCGTCGCCCGCTGCAAAGCGTTCCCTGACGCGCTCGTGGACGGCGATGTCGATGAAAGGGTACTGTACAGAGGACATGAACGACCTGTCGGTTAACTACCGGCATTCCTGAGAGACTTAATCCTTCGTTAATACCTTGCCCCCCTTCCGGGGTCCACAGGCCGACCGGTTAAACCTCCGTCAGGGTTAACGGCGGCGCTTTTGTGCGCCGCACAAATTCGTTGCGCGGCACAACGTTTGCGATTATATTTCAGGCATCCAACTCCGGCTTTTGCCCATTTAAAAGTCGGGGTAGGGCCTTGGAGGAGCTTTCGCGATGGCACACGGCACAGAAGAGATGTTTTCGTTTTCCGCTTTCGATCCCATGAAGCTTGGCGAACGCCTTCGCGACTTTGCCGGGCAGGGCGCAAGCCAGTCCAGTGAAGCCTATGCTAGGATGAAAGCCGCGACAGAGGAAGCCACCATGGCGGTGGAATCCACAGTTCACACGGCCCAGTCCGGTTCCGTTGAACTCGGGCTTAAGGCAATGGAAGCGTTCCGGTCCAATGCGGATCTGTCGCTCTCGCACATGCAGGCGCTGCTCGGCGTCAAATCAGCGTCGGAATTCTTCGAATTGCAGACCTCGTTCATCCGCCGTCAGGCAGAGGCGACGGTCGAGCAGGCAAGATCCATGCAGGACATGGCCCGCCAGCTTGCAGAAGACGTGTCGCGGCCGGGCAAGGACGCTGCCGAAAAGGCAATGGCAAATTTCCGAACCGCTTGATCGCGACCAGCGCATCACGCCCATATTCCATGGCCGCCGACTGGGCGGCCATTCCATTTTTGGCTTCGTTCTCTCAAAAGGGGCTTGCCAAACGCTGCCGATGGCAGTATCAGCACCGGCGACGCGATTTAGGCGTCTTGTGCGGTTGTAGCTCAGTTGGTTAGAGCGCAGGCTTGTGGCGCCTGAGGTCAGTGGTTCGACCCCACTCAACCGTACCACTTCTTTTCCTGGAATTTCAGATCAGTGAAGCGGCTTGTCGCCGGCAATCCGCATGGCGTCCTGAAACACACGGCCGAGCCTGGCGCGTTCTTCGCCCAGTTGGACCAGGGCCTTGTTGAACCGCCGCGCTACGGCAGCATCGATATCGCTCCGCCGGACCTGGTTTGGTTTCTGGCCATCCTGCGATTTGACAATCATCGGGCGACCGATGTTTTCCTGAAACTGCGCCAATGTCATGCCCGCCTTCAGCAACAGCGTGCGCATATGAGTCCTTTTTTCGGTCGCTAGCGTCAACCGGAAAGCATTGACCAGCGAGTCCTTGGAGGCCGGCAGGTCGCGCACGTCGAAGAGGTCGTTCTTCGTCTCGTGTTCGCGCAAATAGGTCAGGTGAAGCTCCACAAGGCGATGCGCTGCCTCGAGAATGTCAGCATCGGTGCTTCCGGGTATACCCAGATTTTCAAAACGTTTCGAACTCGACTGATGCATATTGACGTCCCTATTCGAGCAGAGAACGCGCGAAGACTGTTTTTGTTCGAAAAAGCGGCAAACAACGGGCTCGGATCTGCGACGACGCTCAACACTTTTTGTTGCAGTGCAGCGAATGCCCTTGCCGTGGGGGCATCAATGCATATCTATTGGGCTCTGGCGGCACCAAAATTGTGCAGTCGAACTTCGGGCTGCTTGCCCCCTTCACTGCCTAGCGGCAGATTTTGACGGAAGGAAGATTACCATGACGGTTTCCATTAATAACTTTCGTGCCTCGACAGAACAGGTTCTCGCACCGGATCAGGTGGCTGGGTTGATTGCCCAGGCGCGCCAGGCTGCCGGCTACAGCATCGACGATCTTGCCGTTACGACCGGATTGGTCACGGACGAGATCGTGGGTATGGAGAACGGCACGGATTTCGATCCTGCCAAGTTGAAGCGCATCGCAAATGCCCTCAAGATGCCGATGTCGGTTCTGAAGGCGTCGTAATCGCAGACGTCCGGCCTATCAGGCTGGACGCTGTGAATGCTTAAGGCCCGCTTCTCGCGGGCTTTATTTTTGTCCGGACGGCGGTTTCCACACGAAGATCCGCGCTTCCTCCTGAATGACTTCCCGCAGGAAATCCGCGACGGTTCGAACCCGCACCAGGTTCCTGGCCGTCTCGTGATAACTGCTCCAATAGGCCCGGCGAATGGAGATGTCCGGAAGGATGCGGGTCAGGTTCATGTCCTGCGAAGCGACATAGTCGTGCAGAATGCCGATCCCGGCGCCGGACCGCACCGCTTCGATCTGGCCGATTGCGCTCGAAATCTCGAACCCGGCATCCCAGTTGCGCATCACCTCGCCGGTGAAGTTCAGCGACGGGGAAAAGATCAGGTCTTCCACATAACCGATCCGCGCATGGTCCTTGAGGGCCTCGATACTGTCGGGCACGCCTGCGTCCTGGAGATAGGCTTTCGAGGCGTAGAGGCCGAGCGTGTAATCCGTCAGCCGCGATGAGACCAGGCGCCCCTGTTCTGGCCGGTCGATCGTGATTGCGATATCCGCTTCCCGTTGCGACAGCGAAAACGAGCGTGGCACCGGCACGAGTTGCAGTTTCAGCTGCGGATGCCGCTTCGTCAGCATTCCCAGGCGCGAGGCAAGGAAGTGCACGCCGAACCCGTCGGGTGCGCCGACCCGCACGGTACCGGCAATTGCCGCGTCGATCCGACCGGTACTCGCCTGCGCGTCCAGCATTTCCGTTTCGATCCGCTCGGCGGCCCGCAGAAACACCTCTCCCTCCGGCGTCAACTCGCAGCCATTGGTGCGGCGGATCAGCAGCCGCGTGCGCAGATCCTCTTCCAGCGCTGATATCCGTCGCCCGACCGTCGCATGGTTGATCCCGAGCCGACGGGATGCCGCAAGAATTTGTCCGCTGCGCGCGACAGCGAGGAAAAGCCGCAGGTCATCCCAGTTCATCGTTACCTCCAGGGCGGGTATCGTTGTGTCGAATTTCGCACAACGGATGCGTAAACCATGGCGTTGCCTTGTGCAAATTGACGCGTATCCTCGCCGCTTACAATTTCAAGAAGGAGGATCACCATGTACGAGATCGGTCATTTCATCGGCGGCAAGCATTTTGCCGGCACGAGCGGGCGCACGGCCAATGTCTTCAATCCGGCAACGGGCGAAGTCCAGGCGACCGTGGCGCTTGCGAGCGATGCGGATCTGAATGCAGCCGTCGAGAATGCCAAGGCTGCCCAGCCGAACTGGGCCGCCACCAACCCGCAGCGCCGCGCCCGCGTCTTCATGAAGTTCGTCCAGTTGTTGAATGACAACATGAATGAACTTGCCGAGATGCTGTCGCGCGAGCATGGCAAGACGATCGAGGATGCCAAGGGCGACATCGTTCGCGGTCTTGAAGTCTGTGAATTCGTCATCGGCATCCCGCATCTTTCCAAGAGCGAGTTCACCGAGGGTGCCGGTCCGAACATCGACATGTATTCCATTCGGCAAGCGGTCGGCATCGGTGCCGGCATCACGCCGTTCAACTTCCCGGCGATGATCCCGATGTGGATGTTTGCACCCGCGATTGCCTGCGGCAATGCCTTCATCCTGAAGCCTTCCGAGCGCGATCCGTCCGTGCCGATGCGTCTGGCCGAACTGATGATCGAGGCAGGCCTTCCGGCCGGCATTTTGAACGTCGTCAACGGCGACAAGTCCGCGGTCGATGCGATCCTGACGCATCCGGATATCTCTGCCGTCTCGTTTGTCGGCTCGACGCCGATCGCCCGCTACGTCTACGGAACCGCCGCCATGAACGGCAAGCGCGCACAGTGCTTCGGCGGCGCCAAGAACCACATGATCATCATGCCGGATGCCGATCTCGACCAGGCCGCCAACGCCCTGATGGGCGCCGGTTACGGCTCGGCCGGCGAGCGCTGCATGGCGATCTCGGTTGCGGTCCCGGTTGGCGAGGAAACCGCCAACCGCCTGATCGAGAAGCTGACACCGATGGTCGAATCCCTGC
This sequence comes from Rhizobium sp. Leaf321, assembly GCF_001423215.1. Classification (NCBI taxonomy): domain Bacteria; kingdom Pseudomonadati; phylum Pseudomonadota; class Alphaproteobacteria; order Hyphomicrobiales; family Rhizobiaceae; genus Rhizobium; species Rhizobium sp. Leaf321. The sequence continues at coordinate 589,947 of NZ_LMOF01000006.1, forward strand.
GCATTGGTCCCTACACGGACGAAAAGGCCGACATGGGCCCGGTCGTCACCAAGGAGGCCAAGGAGCGTATTCTCGGCCTGATCAACAAGGGTGTCGAAGAGGGCGCAAACCTCGTTGTCGATGGCCGCGATTTCAAGCTGCAGGGCTATGAAAACGGCAATTTCGTCGGCGGCTGCCTGTTCGACAACGTCACGCCCGACATGGACATCTACAAGACCGAAATCTTCGGCCCTGTCCTGTCAGTGGTGCGCGCCAAGACTTATGAGGAAGCGCTCGACCTGCCGATGAAGCACGAATACGGCAATGGTGTCGCGATCTATACCCGCGACGGCGATGCCGCCCGCGACTTCGCCTCGCGGATCAATATCGGGATGGTCGGCGTCAACGTTCCGATCCCGGTGCCGCTCGCCTATCACTCCTTCGGCGGCTGGAAGTCCTCGTCCTTCGGCGACCTCAACCAGCATGGCACGGATTCGATCAAGTTCTGGACCCGCACCAAGACGGTAACCAGCCGCTGGCCCACAGGCATCAAGGATGGCGCCGAATTCGTCATGCCCGTGATGAAGTAAGCCCTACTGTCGAATAGACACGCTCCGCCGCATTCTCGTGCGGCGGAGACATTGACCTCTTCCTAGGCGCTGCTAATTTACACATTCGTGTGAGGGGGAGTGTTCATCATGAATTACGAGTGGGACGTTTCGCGCGCGCGCCGCATCCGCCTGGCGAAAATCGGCATAACGTTTCTGGCGGCGACCTTCCTGTTTGCAGTTCCAGTCTGGTTTGCGGTACACATGGGCCTTGCCGGATAATGCCGGCAATAAAGCGCGTCATCGGCAGCGCAGCGTTCAAGGGCAATTTCGCAAACTTTGGAATTGTTCAAAACTAGCAAACCCACTATGTATGGGGCCGTGACGAGTCTCGGGAGACGAATATGCGCCTGACAAAGCAGACCAACTACGCCGTTCGCATGCTCATGTACTGTGCTGCGAACGAGGGGAAGCTCAGCCGCATCCCGGAGATCGCGCGCGCCTATGGCGTGTCCGAACTGTTTCTCTTCAAGATCCTGCAGCCTTTGACCAAGGCCGGCCTGGTCGAGACCGTTCGCGGCCGAAACGGCGGTGTTCGCCTCGGTCGCGCTGCCGACCGTATCACTCTGTTTGATGTGATCCGCGTGACGGAAGACAGTTTCGCGATGGCCGAATGTTTCGAGGAGGGCGTCGCCGAATGTCCTCTGGTCGATAGCTGTGGTCTCAACTCGGCACTTCGCAAGGCGCTGAATGCCTTCTTCGACGTGCTGGCAGACTATACGATCGACGATCTGGTCAAGGCGCGCCCGCAGATCAACTTCCTGCTTGGGATCGATCCGCCGCCGGCAATCGCCAAGATGGTCGCGGCACCGGCCGCCTGATCTCAATACAGATCTCATCGCAGCATCAGTTTAGCGGCCCGGCAGGTTGACCTCCGGGCTGTCTTCTTTAGGAGTAGGCAACGTTTCCTTTATTGATGGCCCCTTGAGCCTGGCTCCGGGTGGTCACCCAGATATTCGTTGCTATGCCCTTTTCCCAATTGCGTGAATTTGCCCTGACCGCGCTGGTCGGTGCCGGCGGTGCGCTGATCGCCGCGATGATCGGCTTCCCCGCTCCCTATCTGATCGGTCCGGCGCTGGCCGTGTCGCTTGCGGGTATCGCAGGCCTCACCCTCTCGATCCCGAAAATCGTCCGGAACGGCTGCTTCATCGTCATCGGCATCTCGATGGGGGCGACCGTCACGCCCGACATCCTGGTGGCGATCAAGCGCTGGCCTCTAAGCTTCGTGATGGTCATGGTTACCGTCACGGCCCTGCTTTACGTCGCGGCCTGGGTCATGCAGCGTTTCTTCCATTACGACCGCACCACGGCTTTCCTCGCAGCTTCGCCGGGACATCTGAGCTACGTGCTCAGTCTTGCCGCTGACATGCGTTGCGACCAGCGAACGGTCGGCATTTCCCAGAGCGTGCGCGTCCTTCTGTTGACCATCAGCGTGCCCCTGATTGTCACAGCATTCGATCTTGGCGGCGGAGATAGTGTCGCTCAGGTCATCGCGATGGACCTGCCGATGCTGTTGGGCATCCTTGCGATCTCGACCGTCATCGGCATGCTCTTCCTGCGCTGGAAGCTTCCCGCAGCCCTTCTGCTCGCCGGCACACTGGTTTCGATCTCAACCCACGTGACATCGTTCGCCACCGGTGGCGTTCCCTCCTGGCTCATTGTCCCCGTCTATATCCTTCTCGGCGCCAACATCGGAACGCGCTTTTGCGGCATCTCGCTTCTCGAGGTGCGCACAGCGCTCGTATCCGGCCTCGTGGTCACGGTGATCGTCTCGGTCATGGCGGCGGCCATGGCCGGCACCGTCTCGTATGTCCTGGACACACCGCTCGATGCGGCCCTGATCGCGTTTTCGCCCGGTGGGCTGGAGACCATGGCGGCGATGGCGGTCATGCTGCATGCCGACCCGACCTATGTCGGCGCCCATCACGTCCTGCGCCTGATCTTTCTGTCGATCCTGATGCCGTTTGCGCTCGGGCGCGATGAAACGGGTCCGGGCAAGTCCGCGACTGGCGTTGAAGATCGCCGGGACTTGTGATCTGTCGCTCAATGCGGTTGAAGGAGACCGGCTGTCGATATCAAAGAGGAGCAACCAATGAGCAAACAGGCTGGCAGAGCCATCATCGTCATGGGCGTCAGCGGCGCTGGAAAGAGTTCCGTCGCTGAGCGTCTGGCAGAGAGCCTGAATTGCCGCTTCATGGAAGGCGACAGTCTGCATCCGCAGTCCAATGTCGACAAGATGGCGCAGGGAACTCCGCTCACCGATGAAGACCGCTGGCCCTGGCTCGACGTGATCGGCGAGAAGATCGCCGAGGCTCTCGCGCGTTCAGAAGACCTCGTGGTGACCTGCTCTGCACTGAAAGTCGTCTACCGCGAACGGCTGCGCAGCGCTGCGGGTGGCAAACTGACCTTCGTGTTTCTCAAAGGAAGCCAGGAGCTGTTGAGCCGCCGGATGGGCGAGCGCAAGGGCCATTTCATGCCGACGTCTCTGTTGCAAAGCCAGCTCGCCACGCTGGAAAGCCCCGAGGGTGAAGCAGGCGTCGTGACCGTCGACATTGACGCCACGCTCGACCGCATCGTGGCAGATGCCGTAGCGGGGTTGAAGGATACGATATGACACGCGATCCTAATTCAAGATAAACTGTTTGAGTGTCGAATTATTTTCAAAATTCTAATGCTTTCGGTGATCCGACATGCCTGACTTGCCGTACAACGCAAACTTATAATGTAACTATGCTGCCAGGTGCCTCTCTTATCGCCCCGTCCAGTATAGGCAACAGGGCGTACGGAGAGAGTTGCGGATGCGAGATTCGATGCAGAGTGCAGGCGGGAGTTCACTTCGTCGGGTACCGAAACAGGAAAGAAGCCGCGAACGCATTGATGATATCCTGAAGGTCTCGATGGAGCTGATCGGCGAAAAGGGTATCGATGCGGTCACGATGAAGGAGATTGCGTCTCTTTCAGGTGGTCCGATCGCCTCCGTCTACCAGTATTTCCCCAACAAGTCGGCGATCATCGCCATGCTCCATGAGCGCTATGTCGAGGAAGTCCGCGGTATCATCGTCGGACATATTCCGCAGATCTCGACGGCTGAAGACGCGCTGGATGCAACGGACGTTCTTTTCGACCTCTATTACACCCGCATGCGCGAAAAGCCGTCGACGCAGGATCTGTTGAACGCCATCCAGGCCGACAAGGCGCTGGCAGACCGTGACATTACCGAAACCCGCTTCCAGGCCGACCTCTTCTTCGAGATCACCAAGCGGTTCGTCAGCGAACAGCTTTGGGAGAACTACGCCCGCACACTGTTTCTTATGTTCCACATGGCCGCGGCAACATTGCGTCTGGCGCTGATGGTGACGGAAGACGAGGCAGCCAAAATCGTTGCACAGTTCAAGTCGATCGTGCGGGCACAGTCGACCTATTACTTCAAAGGCAGTTTTCCCGTATCGTTGTAAGCTACAGCCCGAGTTTGTCCCGCATGCCGTACCACCAGGCCCCAAGCGCGGTGAGCGGCACGCGAAACGCCCGCCCGCCCGGGAAGGGTAGGTTGGGCAGGGATGCCCAGGTATCGAACCTCTCCGCATGGCCGGCCACCGCTTCGCCCAGGATCTTGCCGAGCAGATGCGTGGTGGTCACGCCGTGGCCGCTGTCGCCGTGCGAGAAGAACACGGTGTCGGACAGCTTTCCCACATGCGGAATGCGGGTCAGCGTCAGTGCGAAATTGCCGCTCCACGCGTAGTCGATCCTGACATTCTTCAGCTGCGGGAAGGTCTTGAGCATGTTCGGGCGGATCACGCCCGTCAGGTCCTTCGGGTCGCTGCCGCCATAACCGATCCCGCCGCCGTAGAGCAGCCGGTTGTCGGCGGTGCGGCGATAGTAATCGAGAATGTAATTGGCATCCTCGACGCAGTAATTTGCGGGCAGAAGGCGCTCGATCAGGCCCGCATCCAGCGGCTCCGTCGCCATCACCTGGCTCGAAACCGGCATCATCCGGCCATGGATCTCCGGCAGCAGCGGCGATAGATAGGCGTTGCCGCACACCAGCACATAGGATGCCGTGACACGACCCTTGTCGGTTCTGACCACGGGCTTTGCCGTCTGGTCGATACCCACCACCCGCGATCCCTCGAAAATCTGCGCGCCCAGGCTTTCGGCAGCTGCCGCTTCCCCGAGCACGAGGTTGAGCGGGTGAATATGGCCACCCTTCCTGTCGATCATGCCGCCGGCATAGCGGTCGCTTTTCACATAGCGTCCGACGTCTGCCTTCGAGACCATCTCCAGCCCGTCATGGCCGTGCTGTTCCCAGACGGCCTTGTGCAGCTCCATCTCGCGCACCTGCTTGTCCGTAAAGGCCGCGAAGAAACCGCCAGGCACGAGATCGCAGTCGATCCCGTATTGCGCTACGCGGGCGCGGATGATCTCGCCGCCTTCGAGCGACATCGCGCCAAGCTGCACGGCCTTGTCGCGCCCGTAGCGTCCGGCGATCGTTTCCAGATCGCGGCTATAGCCGTTGACGATCTGCCCGCCATTGCGGCCCGAAGCGCCGAAGCCGATCCGCTCCGCCTCCAGCACCACGACGGAATAGCCGCGCTCGGCCAGTTCGAGAGCGGCCGAGATGCCGGAAAAGCCCGCGCCGATCACGCAGACATCGGCCTCGATCTCGCCCTCGAGGGCAGGGCGCACACGCTTGTCATTGGCCGAGGCGGCATACCAGGAATTGGCGTGGCGGGGATTGTCTGCGGGTTTGAAAGCCATCTTACACCGTCCTGATATAGGCGTCGTATTCGACGTCGGTCACCCGCAGAGAAAATTCCGACAGCTCCTGCTGCTTGCAGGCCGTGTAGAGCGACCGGTATTTCGGCCCGAGCGTCGCGTAGGCGAACGTGGAGCGGGAAAACTGCTGCAGCGCATAGTCCCAGTTGGTCGGCAGCGGTTCGTGGCTGATCGCATGGTCGTCGCCGGTAATCGCCCCGCCCGGATTGCGCTTTTCCTTGATGCCGGCAAGGGCTGCACTGAGGATCATCGCCAGCACAAGATAGGGATTGGTGTCGGAACCTGCAACGCGGTGCTCGATGCGGGTCGCCGGCTTCGACGCGGTGATGACGCGCACGGCGGCCGAGCGGTTGTCGAAGCCCCAGGAGGCATAGGTCGGGGCATGTTCGGAAGGGCGCAGGCGCCGGTAGGAATTGGCATGCGGGGCAAACACCGCCATGCTTTCCCCCATGTTTTCCAAAAGCCCGCCCACCGAATGAAACAGCGCCTCGGACGGCCCGTTCTCGCCCATATAGACATTGCGGCCGTCGCTATCGATCAGCGAGAAATGCACATGCATGCCGCTTCCGGCCTGCGTGCCATAGGGCTTTGCCATGAACGTCGCGTCGAGATCGTTGGCGCGCGCCACGCCTTTGACGATCCGCTTGAGGAGCACCGCATAATCGGCAGCCTTCAGCGCGTCTGGCACGTGGTTGAGGTTGATCTCATACTGGCCCGGGCCGTTTTCCCGCAGTGTCGTATCGGCCGGTATCCCTTGCGCCCTCGCTGCGGAGGCGATGCCGTGGAAGACATCCTCGAAATCCTGCAGCTCGGAAATCGAGAGCACCTGTGTCTGGCCCGTATGCCAGCGGCCCTCGCGTGAATTCGGTGGCCGCACCGGGTCGATCGCCGAACGGATCGGGTCGATCAGGTAGAATTCCAGCTCCGTCGCCACGACCGGCGTCAGGCCGATCCGCTCGAAACCTTTGAGAACATTCGCCAGCACCTGGCGCGGATCGCCGTAAAATCCGGTCCCGTCCTGCTCGTTCATGCCCAGTAGAACCTGCGCCGTTGGCCGCTTCAGCCATGTCACACGCGACAGTGTGTCGGCGATGGGAAAGCAGATGCCATCCGGATCACCGGTGCCCTCCGCAAGGCCCGCGGCATTGACGTCGCGTCCCCAGACGTCGAGCGCGTAGACCGAGCGCGGCATCGCCATGCCCTTCGAAAGCACGTCGAGCGCTCGTTCGCGCGGGATCCACTTGCCCCGCGGCACGCCGTTGACGTCGATCACGAAGGCTTCGAGAACCTCGATATCGGGATTGTCATCGAGAAAGGTCCGGGCTGTATCGATCGTATCCATGAAAACACCGGTAGCCCAGACTTTCTCCTGCCGCTAGACCAAATGAAGAAGAGGGTCAGACGTTAAACCGCTCCGGCCTGTAAGCGGATATGTCGATCCGGGTCTTTTCGCCCATCATCGCTTCCGCGATGACCTGACCCGTGACCGGACCGAGCGTCAGGCCGTGATGCGCATGGCCGAAGGCGAACCACAATCCGTCGTGACGCGGCGCCTTGCCGATGACAGGCATCATATCCGGCGTGCAGGGGCGGGCACCCATCCAGGGCTCCTTGTCCAGCCGCTCACCAAGCGGAAAGATCTCGCGTGCCACAGCTTCGGCGCGGGCAAGCTGAACCGGTGTCTTCGGCGCATCGCGGCGCGCAAATTCGGCACCGGTCGTCAGCCGGATCCCCTGGTTCATCGGGGCCAGGAAATAGCCGCGCTCTGCATCCATCGTCCAGCCGTTGAGTTTCGCATTGCCCTTTGGCGCATAATGCATGTGGTAGCCGCGCTTGACGCCGACGAGGAAATTGTAGCCGAGCGGCTTGGTCACCGTGTCCGACCACGGACCAAGTGCGACCACGACATCCTTCGCCTCGACCACGCCTTCGCCGGCAATGATGCGCCAGCCGGTCGCGGTCTTCGAAAGGCTCTTTGCGTCACCCGTCAGCACCCGACCGCCAAGCTTTTCGAACAGCGCCACATAGGCACGCGTCAGCGCGAGCGGATCCTTGACCGCCCACGGGTCTTCCCATTTCAGCGCGCCGATGAAATCGTCGGAGAGATTGGGTTCCGCAACCGCAAGTTCCGCAGGCGTCAGAACCTTGAAGGAAAGGTCGTATTCGCGCTTCAGTCGGTCGGCTTCGCGCACCGTCTCGTCGAGCTTGGCCTGCGAGCGGAACACTTCCTGCCAGCCGTTCTTGGCAATCAGATCCTCGGCGCCCGCCTCGCGGATCAGTTCGTCATGGGTGGCGATCGAATGCTCGATCAGCGGCGCATAGGCGCGGGCGATCAGCTCATGCCTCGGCACATTGGAATGCCACCAGTATTTTGCCAGAAACGAGGAGACCGACGGCATCGCGCTCCAGTGAAAATGCGCGTCGATGCGGTTGTTCCTGGCATAGCGCAGGATCTGGGCGAACTGCTGGGGAAAGCTGTAGGGGACAACGCCCTCGCGCTGGATCAGGCCGGCATTGCCGTAGGAGGTTTCCATCCCGGGCTCCCTGCGGTCCACCAGGGCGACCGATTTTCCCCGTCGCGCCAATTGCAGAGCCGTCGAAACACCGATGATGCCGGCGCCGAGAACGATCACATCCGCTGCCATGATATTGAATCCATATGAGATAACTGAGCAGGTTACCATGACGCCGGGTCAGGCGCAGCGCAAATGAAAATTGCAGCGGCCGCCTGGATATCCAAGGGGTGAGGAGCGCTTGTGGAACTTGATCTAAATCAAATATAGCTTGACGCAACCAAGTTTGCGCTCCTAAGTCGATGACGCACTGACGGCCACCAGAACTTGCAGATGCACGCTTTGCAGACGCAATATCCTGCCGCGACCGCCGAATTTCTCTCTTGTCGCGCCCTCCGTCAGGGCTTCGGATTCATTCATGTCTGAAAAAGTCTCACATCGCGGGCTCGTCGTAGCCGCGATCATGGCAAGCATGGCGATGATCGCCATCGAAGCGACCATTGTCTCCACCGCCATGCCGCAGATCGCAGCCCAGCTCGGGCAGCTCAATCTCTACAGCTGGGTGTTTTCCGCTTTCCTCCTGTCGCAGACCGCGCTGACCGTCGTCTTCGGCAAGCTTTCCGATATCTACGGGCGAAAGCCGATCGTGCTGGCTGGCATCGCCGTCTTCCTGGTCGCCTCCATCCTCTGCGGATTTGCCTGGTCGATGCCGTCCATGATTGCCTTCAGACTGCTCCAAGGCATCGGCGCTGGCGCCATTCAGCCCGTCGCCATGACGGTGGTGGCCGATCTCTTTCCGGGCAGCCAGCGTGGAAAGGTTCAGGGCTATCTGGCCAGCGTCTGGGCGCTCTCGGCCGTGGTTGGCCCGCTGCTCGGCAGCGTCATCATCCATAACCTGCCCTGGGCCTGGATCTTCTGGATCAACGTGCCGGTCGGCCTTGCCGCTGCCGCAGCGTTCATCCTGTTCTACCACGAGGAAAAGCACACCCGGACGGTCTCGATCGATATCCTGGGCGCCGTGCTGTTTGCCGTCTCCATCTCGGCGCTGATGATTGGCCTCACGGTCTCCGAGACCGGATTGTCGACGTCCGCGATCGTCTCCTTCGTCCTGTTCGCCGTGTCGCTTGCGCTGTTCATCTGGCAGGAGCGTCGCGTCGAAGAACCGATGGTCGCGCCGGATCTCTGGCTCTACCGGCCGATTGCGGCCGCCAACATCTCTGTCTTCTTCGCCTCCATGGCGATCATGGGGCTCACGACGTTCCTGCCCATGTATGTGCAGACCGTGCTCAACCAGTCGCCGCTGGTGGCGGGCTTTGCACTGACCATGCTTCTCTTGGGATGGCCGTGCGGCGCAACGATCGCTTCGCGGAACTTCACCCGGTTCGGGCTGCGGCCCATCATGCTGGTGGGCGCCGTGTTCGTCCCCGTGGGAACCTTCCTCCTGACCCTGCTGACGCCATCCAGTTCGGCGGTGCTTGCGGGTGCCGGCTCGCTCGTCATGGGTTTCGGCATGGGCCTTCTCAATATCGGCGCACTGATCCTCACCCAGGGAAGCGTCGCGGCCTCGCAACGCGGCAGTGCCACGGCGTCGAACGTCTTTTCCCGCAACCTCGGCAGCACGCTGGGCGCGGCGATTCTCGGGGCGGTGCTGAGCTGGGGCCTGGTCCATACGACCAGCGGACAGGCGATCACGACCGACCAGCTGCGTGCTCTCCTGAACGGAACCGGTCTCGTGAGTGGCGATGCCGAAGCGGTTCGCCTTGCGCTGCAGGACGGCCTGCACGCGACCTTCCTGACCATGCTCCTGTTTGCCGTCCTGATCGTGCCCGCTTGCCTGTTCGTGCCCCGCGATGCCGTCCACAAGGACGAGCCCGCGCCGGCCTGAACCTTGAAATCTGGCGCCAACATGCCCATTTCGCTGTGAACGGGGCCCTATCGGGACCGATATCGTCACAACGACTATTAAGGTGGGTGGCACGATGCAGCAGATGACAAAGACAATCCGGGACCTGACGATCGAGGAGCGCGAAGACGCGCTGATCACCATGGCGCACGCGCTTGAAGGCGCTGCCAGAGAAGCCCTGGTCGAAGGTAACCGCCAGTTCGCTGCGATCTCCGGCAACATGGCCGAAGCGATCTTCATCAACGCCGATCAGCTTGCACGCGATCACGTCGAGGAAGCCGAACAGGTTCTCGAACAGGCCGTCCAGATCATGGTCGAATATGAAGCTGAACACCCCTACCGGATCGTCAGCACCGCGATCCACTGAGGACGGCGGCACGGCGGGCGACGGGCAACCTTGCCTGCCTCCCGCATTCTCTCGCAGTGGAGAAGACGCCACCTCATGCGGCAAGCCTTCACTGGTCTCCTATACAAAACGTCTGACATTGAACGCCTGCAAATCCAACGTCGAGTTCCTCGGCGATGGCGCAGATGGTAGCGTTGTGCTCCTTGGTGTCTGCGGGAATGGGAAAGAGCCAAAGGGCGGCGGCTCGTGGGCGGATGGCCGCAGACGGCCATAGTCCCGCATGAGCGCGAGTGTTCATCCCCTTTGGCTCTGCCACACATCGCCGAGCCACTCTGTTACATTCTTGATATGCAGATTGGCGATTTGAGAACGGAAAGTTCTCACGGTTTTCGTGTCGCCCCAGCTAAGATCAAGAACATGCAAAAAATCTCAAGCACTCCATCGAGCCTCTCAAGCCGCCTACAAAGCTGATTCAGAACGATGAATCTTCACCGGCGCTAAAATGCCGAGAGCTATCCCGTTCTGACCCCGCTTGACTCTTCTGTCGCGGCGGAACAGAAACAGAACACCAACATTCTTTGGGACATGAAGTCCTGTGCAACGCGAACCTTGAGGAGGGCCGTGAACGATGTCGCATGCCCCTGCCTCAAGGCTTGTCGAGGAACTGAGAGACCGGATTGCGCATCTGGAAGGCAGCGTGTCGCGCAAGGCGCTTGTGCTGCCCTTCGGGGTGCCTGACGTCGACGAGCGATTGCCGGGCGGGGGGCTTGCCTATGGCGCATTGCATGAAATTGCAGGTGGCGGGGCGGGTACAATCGACGGTGCCGCGGCCGCCCTGTTTGCGGCAGGTATTGCGGCGCGAGCCAAGGGAAAGGTTCTCTGGTGCCTGACCCGGCCGGATCTCTTTGCGCCGGCGCTGTCGCAGGCCGGGCTTCACCCCGATCGCGTCATCTATTGCGAAGCCGATAAGGAGGAGGACGTGCTTGCCTCGATGGAAGAGGGGCTGTCCTTCGGGGGATTGGCGGCCGTCGTCGGGGAACTGGTGAGGCTGCCGATGACCGCGTCGCGGCGTCTTCAACTGGCTGCCGAGAAGACGGGGACGCTCGGCCTGGTCGTCCGGCGCTGGCGACGGCAGACGGAGGCCTCCGACTACGGTCAGCCGACGGCGTCCACAACACGCTGGAGGATCAGCACCCTGCCGTCCGAGCCGCTTCCTGTCGCCGGCGTGGGACGGGCTAGGTGGCTGGCGGAATTGATGCGGGTAAAGGCGGGGCAATGTGCCGAGTTTGAGTTAGGAGCCTGCGATGCCGAGGGTCGTGTCTGTTTACTTCCCCTATCTAGCAACGGATCGGATACGTCGACATGGCGAGGAAGCCGTGTCGGTTGACCAGCCGCTGGTCGTGGTCTCGCGCAGCGGCTCGAAACGCTGGATATCGGCAGCCGATACGGCTTCCCGCAAGCTGGGCCTCAAAGTCGGCATGGCTGCCAGCAAGGCACAGGCGATGATTGGCAACCTTCATATGGTGGATGCCGATCCCGTTGCCGACGCCGCAGCCGTCGAGCGCCTGGCGCTATGGGCGCTTCGTCAATACAGCCCCGTCGTTGCCGTGGATGGAACGGATGGCATCGTCATGGATACCGAAGGTGCCGATCACCTTCAGGGTGGTGAAGAGCTGCTGATCTCCGGCGTTGTCAACGGTCTCCGCGGCAAGGGCCTGACGGCACGTGCCGCTGTCGCCGATACCTGGGGTGCGGCGCATGCACTGGCGCGACTGACGACGAACGAAACGACGGTGGTGCCGCGCGGTGATGTCACCAAGGCCGTGATCGGACTTCCAATCCACTGTCTGCGGCTTGCGGCAGATACGATCCAGGCATTGCGCATCCTGGGTATCGACACGGTAGGAGAGCTGTCGGCACTGCCGCGTGCGCCGTTGACACTGCGATTTGGTCCGGAGGTCGGACGCCGTCTCGATCAGCTCTTCGGCCGTCTTGCAGAACCCATCGATCCGTTGCGCACGCCGGATCTGGTCGAGGTGGCGCGCAATTTCCAGGAGCCCATCGGTGCGCCCGATACGATTGCAAAATACGTCCGCCGGCTGGTGGCGCAACTGACGGCAAAGCTGGAGGAGCGGGGGCTGGGCGTCCGGCGCTCCGATCTGATCATCCATCGCGTCGACAACACACGCCAGTGTCTTCGAGCAGGACTTGCCAAGCCCGTGCGTGATCCTGCCCGCCTGACAAAGCTTCTCTGTGACCGTATCGAAAAGATCGACCCGGGCTTCGGCATCGAGCGGATGGTGCTGGTGGCGGTCATGGCCGAGCCGCTGGAAATAAAGCAGGTCGCAAACGCGCTGGTAGAAGAGGCGGTGGTGGATGTGACGCCGCTTGTCGATATTCTCGGCAACCGGGGCCAGCGCCTTTACCGCATCACGCCGGTGGCCTCCGACGTTCCGGAACGATCTCTCCGGCGGATCGGACCGACGGCCGTCGAGACGGGTGCCGAGTGGGCAGCCAGGTGGCCGCGGCCGTCACGGCTGCTGGCTTATCCCGAAGAAATCGAAACCATGGCTGTCCTGCCCGACCAGCCGCCAGTCGTCGTCACTTGGCGCGGCAAGCGCCGCCGCATCGTTCGTGCCGATGGGCCCGAGCGCATCTTCGGCGAATGGTGGCTCCGGCCGCGCGAAATGCAGGCGGTGCGCGATTACTTCGTGGTCGAGGACGAGCACGGCGATCGGCTGTGGGTCTTCCGCGCCGGCGACGGCGTCGATGCAGGCACGGGGTCACACAAATGGTTCCTCCACGGCATCTTCGGGTGAGGCTTGAACTATGCGCTATGCCGAACTCCAGGTGACCACGCATTTCTCGTTCCTGCGCGGTGCAAGCTCCGCGGAAGAACTGTTTGCCACGGCGGCCGCACTGGGCATCGACGCCCTTGGTGTCGTCGACCGCAACTCGCTTGCCGGCATTGTCCGGGCTTGGGAAGCGGCGAAGACAACCGGGGTGCGCCTGGTGGTGGGCTGCCATCTCGATCTCACGGATGGCATGTCGCTGCTCGTCTACCCGACCGACCGGCTCGCCTATTCCAGGCTCACCCGGCTGCTGACGCTTGGCAAAAGTCGGGGCGGCAAGGCCAAGTGCGTTCTCGACCTTGCTGATGTCGAGGCCTATAGCGAGGGCCTCATCGCGATCCTCATTCCGGATGAGGCGGACGATGTCTATGCGGGTCAGCTCCGCAAGGTGGCCGCAGTCTTTGGTGACCGCGCCTATGTCTCGCTCTGCCTGCGGCGGCGTCCGAACGACCGGCTGCGGTTGCATGATCTGTCGAACTTGGCGCAGCGTCACAAGGTGAAGACGGTGGTGACCAACGATGTGCTCTTCCACGAGCCCGGCCGCCGACAGCTTCAGGACATCGTCACCTGCATCCGCAACCGCACCACCATCGACAGCGTCGGCTTTGACCGGGAGCGGCATGCTGACCGCTTCCTCAAGGCGCCGGAGGAGATGCACCGCTTGTTTGTCGACTATCCCGAGGCTCTCGCAAGAAGCCGCGAGATCGTCGAGCGTTGCCGTTTCGACATGAGCGAGCTGCAGTACCAGTATCCTGAAGAGGCGATTGTGCCAGGGCTCGACGCCCAGCAGTCGCTGGCCAAGTTCGCCTGGGAAGGTGCGGCGGCACGCTACCCGGAAGGCATTCCCGACAAGGTCCGCAAGGCGATCCTGCACGAACTCGACCTCATCCGGAAGATGAACTACGCCCCGTACTTCCTCACCGTCTTTTCCATCGTCCGCTTTGCCCGCTCCAGGAACATCCTCTGTCAGGGCAGGGGGTCGGCCGCCAACTCCGCCGTCTGCTATTGCCTCGGGATCACCAGCATCAACCCGGAAACAGGAGACCTCCTGTTCGAGCGCTTCGTTTCCATGGAGCGCAACGAGCCGCCGGATATCGACGTCGACTTCGAGCACAACCGGCGCGAGGAGGTCATCCAGTGGATATACGAGACCTATGGTCGCTCGCGCTCCGCCCTCTGCTCCACCGTCACCCGCTACCGAACCAAGGGTGCGCTGCGCGATGTGGGCAAGGCGCTCGGCCTGCCCGAAGACCTGATCGGTCAACTGACCTCCGGCGTCTGGGGCTGGTCGAAGGATGGCATCGGCGAAAAGCAGCTCAGGGAAAACAACATGAACGCGTCCGACTACCGGCTGCGTCTGGCGCTCGACCTTGCCTCGCAACTCATGGGAGCGCCGCGCCATTTGGGACAGCATCCCGGCGGCTTCGTGCTGACGCAGGACAGGCTGGATGATCTTGTCCCCATAGAGCCCGCCGCCATGGATGACCGCCAGGTGGTGGAATGGGACAAGGACGATATCGACGCGTTGAAGTTCATGAAGGTGGATGTGCTGGCGCTTGGCATGCTGTCCTGCATGGCCCGCTCCTTTGAGCTGCTGGCGGAGTACAAGAACGAAGCGATGGGTCTGGCAGACGTTCCGCAGGAGGATCCGAAGACCTACGCGATGATCCGCAAGGCGGATACGCTTGGTACCTTCCAGATCGAAAGCCGCGCCCAGATGGCGATGCTGCCAAGGCTCAAGCCACGCACCTTCTATGATCTCGTGGTTCAGGTCGCCATCGTCCGCCCTGGCCCGATCCAGGGCGACATGGTGCATCCCTATCTGCGTCGGCGGGAGGGCAAGGAGAAGGTGGAGTATCCGACGCCGGAGCTCGAGGCGGTGCTTGGCAAGACGCTCGGCGTACCGCTCTTCCAGGAGAGCGCCATGAAGGTTGCCATGGTCTGTGCGGGTTTCAGTGCAGGCGAGGCGGACCAGCTGCGTCGGGCCATGGCGACTTTCAAGTTTACGGGCGGCGTGTCGAGGTTCAAGGAGAAGCTCGTCAACGGCATGGTCAAGAACGGCTACTCTCAAGACTTCGCGGAGCGGACGTTCAGCCAGCTGGAAGGCTTCGGCTCCTATGGCTTTCCGGAAAGCCATGCAGCTTCGTTCGCCCTCATCGCCTATGCCAGTTCCTGGATGAAGTGCCATCATCCGGATATCTTCTGCGCCGCTCTCCTCAACTCCCAGCCCATGGGGTTCTATAGCGTTGCCCAGATCGTCACCGATGCCCGCAACCACGGGGTGGAGGTCCGGCCCGTCTGTGTCAATCGGTCTCGCTGGGACTGCACGATGGAGGAGACCGGAAGGCCCGGCCGCTTTGCGGTTCGTCTCGGTATGCGCATGGTAAAGGGGCTGCCGCTGAATAATGCTGCCAGAATTGTTCTTGCCCGTGTTGACCAGCCTTTCGAGAGTGCCGACGACATGTGGCGGCGATCCGGCGTGCCGACAGCGTCGCTGGTCAAGCTGGCAGAGGCCGATGCCTTCCTACCGTCGTTGAAGCTGGAACGGCGTCAAGCGCTCTGGGACATCAAGGCGCTGCGCGACGAGCCGCTGGAACTATGGGCGGCAGCCGCAAAGCGTGAAGCAAGGGTCGTTGCCGAGATGCAGGAACCCGACGTGTCGCTCAAGTCGATGAAAGAGGGCAGGGAAGTCGTTGAGGACTATTCCCATACGGGCCTCAGCTTGAGGTCGCATCCTGTGTCTTTCCTGCGTCCGGAACTGAAGAAAAAGCGGATCGTCACCTGCGCCGAAGCGATGGGTGAGCGCGACGGCCGCTGGCTCTGGGCGGCGGGCCTCGTCCTCGTGCGTCAGAAGCCTGGTAGCGCCAAAGGCGTGATGTTCCTGACGCTCGAAGATGAGACGGGCGTCGTCAATGCCGTCGTCTGGCCCTCGCTATTTGAGAAACAGCGCCGGATCGTCATGTCGGCTTCGATGATGGCGATCCATGGCAGGATACAGCGCGAAGGCGAGGTCGTGCATCTGGTCGCCCAGCGCCTGTTCGACTTTTCCGGTGATCTCTCCAGTCTCGGCGAGCTTGGCGGCGACTTCCCCTTGCCGTACGGCCGTGGCGACGGAGCCAAACATGGCAGCGGGCCTGATCCCCGCGACAATCCGAAGCCTGTCATCCCGACGCGCGACATCTATATCCCGGATCTCCACATCGACACGCTCAAGGTCAAGTCGAGAAACTTCCATTGACCGGCAAGGATGTCAAAGACAGCGTTGTTGATATTGCTCTCAAGTCTGTCCCGTTTTGCCTGTGCTCCGGCCGGTTACGGCTTCCCTCACAGGGTTGGAGCGGCGGGTTGCGTATCCGCACGAATTCGTCCGTGTCATCCATTCCAGGACTGACTGCGGACGTTGATAGCGTCGGCGCTATGCCCGCTTGAACGCGTAGACCAGGCGCATGCGGGAGAGGGCGCATGCTCACGATATGTCTTTTTGACGGATCAAAGTCAGCCCTCCGGTGTTGTTGAAGACAGAACGGATTATGGGATGACCGTTCTCCGGAGGCCCGCTATCGTGAAATCACGTATCGAAGTCGTCAATGCCGTGACGGATGTTTTAAGACGGTTGCGGGTCAGGCCGCCATCGCAGGTCAAGTTCGGGACGATCGCGAACACGCCCGCGACTACCGGATATTCAAGAAACGAACTTCTGAACGCGCTCTACGCCCTGGAACATGAAGGCGTCATAGCATTGCACCATGACAACAGCTTCAGCGTCTTGAAATCATCGACCTTGATCTAGCTTCCGGCAGAGCCGACACGCTTGAAACACGATGCGCGTTGGAAATTCGACATCGTCTGTTTCTCGTGCCGGCAGCCTATCGGATCAGCATGCGATCTGGTGTTCTATTTTTCTCTCGAAGAACCATTCTTCGAATGCGGCTGGCGACAGCGGCTTTGCAAAAAGATACCCCTGCGCTTCATCACAACCCATCTTGCTCAAAGCCTCGGCCGCCTCGGTCGTCTCCACCCCTTCCGCCACGACCTGGTAGCCCAGGTCGTGCGACAGCTGGATCATCGATCTGACGAGATTGGTTTCGCGAAAGCCATCATCCATGCTGCGGATAAAGGATTGATCGATCTTGACCACGGTGGTCGGCAAGGTCTGGAGATAGGACAGGCTGCTGTAGCCCGTGCCGAAGTCGTCGATCGATAGTCGGACCCCGCCATCGGAAAGCGCCTGCAACTTCGCCAGCGCGTTTGCCGCGTCCTTCATGATCGCGCTTTCGGTGACCTCCAGCTCCAGCATCGCCGGCCGGATACCATGTCTCAAGAGGGACAGTTGCACCCGTTGGACAAAGTCCGGTTCATCGAGGTTTGCCGCCGAGATATTGACCGATACCGGAACGATTACCCCCCTGGATTTCAGGTTGCCGGCTTCGCGCAGAGCGGCATCCAGAACCCACGCGGTCATCTTGCCTATATGTGGAGACTGCTCGATGATGGGAGCGAATTCGCCGGGGGAGATGGCTCCCAGTTCCGGATGGAGCCAGCGCAGGAGGACTTCTGCTCCGACGCAATGGCCATCCGGCAAACTGACACGCGGCTGGAACACGATCGATAGCTGATCGCTGCCTTGAAGGGCGTTGTCGAAATCCTGCAGCAGACGGAAACTCCGCTGGTAGCGATCGTCACTGGCCTGTGAAAAGACCGCGACATGTGTCGCTGTCAGACGAGCGTCCTGCGCTGCGCTGCTCATGGCACGCAGGAAATCCGACGGCGTGGTGTCGGGTTTGAGCGGCGCGACGCCGATTGCCGGCGTCATCAGAAATCTGAGGTCCGACTCGTCGTCCAGGTCACCCAGCAGCTGTCTGAGGTAAACCATGCAGTCGAGGCCTGCGATATTTCTGTCCCTTATGAACGCAAACTGCGTCGTGGAGACGTGATAAAGTGTTGTTTTGCCGCCAACGATCGCTCTGAGCCGCTGTGCGGCATCGCGCACTTTCGCATCGATTTCGGCTGTTCCCATCACGCGGGAAAGGTCGTCAAGCTGCCGCGTCTCGGCAAGGTCGATCAGGACACCGGTATAGGCCGTCCGCCAGGCCGGTCCTCTGAGAAGGTCGCTCACGTCCTCGGAAAACTGGGTACGATTGGGAAGCCCGCTGACCGGTTCGATCCTGCCATACGCATGTTGCAGTTCGATCTGGGCCATCACCATTGCGGCAAGGTCCTGGAGACTGGCAATCTCGTTCTCGGTGGTCTCACGCGGCTCGGCTCCAAGGACACACAAGGCGCCGAGACAATGCCCCTCGCGCGTCGTGAGCGGTGCTCCCGCGTAAAAACGCACGCCTGTCTTTGCAAGGACACTGTCGTGGTAGTGCGCATCCTTGGACAGGTCCGGAACGACGAGAAGTTCGGTACTCTCGGCCACTGCCGCACAGGGCGCCTTGTCTCGTGGAATAGACTGGTGCTCCACCCCGACACGCGCCTTGAACCACTGCCTGTCGGAATCGGTTAGCGATATGGCCGCGATCGGCAGGTCGAATATCTGGCTCGCCATGCGCGTGATACGGTCGAAGCTCTCACTTGCTGGCGTATCGAGCAATTTCAGGGAGTGCAGAGCGGCGAGACGGATTTCCTCATTGGTTTTCATGTAATATCTCAGTCGTAATGTCTTTTCGGGATAAAGTTGGGACGGCGTTTAAATTGACATTCTCACAAGGTTGCGGCCTGACGCCTTTGCCTCGTACAGACGGCGATCTGCCGTCTTGAACAGTTCTTCGTAACTGGTGTTTTCGCGGAAGGTGGCCCCGCCGATGCTGACCGACAGAAGCCCTTCGCCAACGTCCCTGGGGAAGGGCAGTGCGCGGATCCTCTGTCTTATCAGCTCGGCCGTGCGCGACGCCGTGTCATCGACAACAGCCGGCAGGAAGACGGCGAACTCTTCGCCGCCGACGCGTCCGACAAGATCTGCCGGCGACAGAGTTTCCTTGATAGCCCCAGCAATCAACTTCAGGGCCTGGTCACCCGCCTGATGCCCGTGACCGTCATTGATTGCCTTGAAATGATCCGCATCAACGATCAGAAACGATCCCGTTTGCGGAAGCGATCCCGCCCGCGCTCTTTCCAGATAGGCTTCGACCAGCATTTCGAATGCACCGCGGCTAAGCACGGCGGTAAGACTGTCTGTCGAAGCAAGCCGTTGCAGCTCCACCTTGGCGACGGCGAGTTGCCGGATCTTCTCCAGCAGAAAGTAAAAGAAAGGCCCGCCGATCAGGGTCGGGAGCAGGATGTCTGTCGCGAGTGCGCGACGAAAATGATCCTGCGACATCTCCGCGAAATTAAACGAGTCTGCCAATACTGCGGCGACAACGCAAAGAGCTGTGCCAAGCAGTGTTCCTGCAAACACACGCAGTCTCGAAGTCTCTTGACGGATAAGGTGGACGAACGGCAATGCTGTACCCTAGATTCAGACCTTCTGAATTAGCATCTGCCTATTAAGAAAAGCGCTATATCAAACACTCAAATCGTCTCGATTTGGTACGTAGATACCCGTACATGTTTGGCTTGTTCCATGCGCGGCAAGTTCGGCTTATCGACAGTGAGATCCGCTCGGGTCATGACCGGTTGAACTGCTCACGAAGTGTGCTGGCGATAGGCTCTTTTCGAAGTTGCGCTAGGACATTGTTCCCGATTGCCGGACGGTCTCTCGGGCAATCGTCGCGTGGACGAGCTGAAGCTGCGAAGTAATACCGAGAAATGACGCGCAACCAAACGCGACACCATTGGCGCTGAGAGTTTTGCAACGACCGCGATTGTTGTCGGGGAGAATTGGCTGTGCATTTATTTTTTCGCGTGTGTCCCTTGCCGTCCGGTTACGGAAAATCGGCATGGTGTCCGAGTAAATATTGAGAAATTTCAGAAGGGTAGAGTTCAAGCTCGCAGATGGCGCACGGCAAACATGTCAATTTAAGCAGCATTCGCATGGCCGAATCCGCCTTCGTCGCGCGGATCTCTAATCGTCTTGTGATTAAAAGCGAACGTAAATCGCAGTTACGCGGTGAGAGATTGTCGTCTCGCGGATCTCGATTGCAGTTAGCCGGGCTCTGATTGCAGTTACCCGGCACTCCTTGCCCTGCTCAACCGGCAAACTTTCAGTCGGGCAGGGGACCTTTGGCAGCTTGGACCGCATCGGCTTCTCTCCAGGGATGCGCGCTCGAGCAAGGACGTTTCCAAGCTTTGCAAAGGACCGCCGTGGTACTGCTCGTCACCGATCTACCTTACAACGTACTGATCGCCTGCCACGTCACCGGCCTTGGTGAGGTCAACCATCGGAGCTTGCGGTTGCATCAGGCGAGATGAACAAGGGAGCCTTCACTCCCTTTCTGCTCGAATTTCTGAAATTCCACGCGATGGGATATGGACTCGTTGAGCTCTACGATCCTATCCGGCGCACCCCATCAAAGAAGATGATGCCGGATGGGCTGTACTTAGCCAACGCTCTTTGCAGCAGAGAAACTAAAGCGAACGAGAGCGCAGGATTGCTGAGGAAGATGCTCGGCTCGCTAAGGGGGTGGCCCGGCTGAAGCAGTTTCTAGAAATTATTGGAGTCCGGCCTATAGCTTTGCTTCGTTCCCGCAATGCTCAACGAGATACTCCCCTGTTCTTCACGGGCTCAGCACGCATCCAGTCGGGCCAGAGCCCGGCTCGTTCCACCGCGACTATCATGAAAGCAAAAATCAAAACGATGACAATTATGTAGACCCGTTGCCTCGATGGCCGGCGCCGGACCATAAGCGCCATCCGGATCAAAGTTTTGGTAAGTGAGTCCATGCAACACTGGTAATGGAGAAGGCAGCCGGGCTCAACGGCGCATAACGGGGGAAATGTTCTCAGGTATAGCATGGATGCCAGCACCCTGACTGTGGGACGAAAGCGAGATGGCAACCTCATAGGCACGTTGCCGTATAGCGGGGCGGCTTCGTGAGGCAGGTCCTAGCTGTATCGCAGGATCGAACCCGCCTCGAAGTACTCATATTGGGTCTTTCCCGCAGTTGGGTGCGGGAAAGACCCTGAGCCATGGTCGAGCCTTCAGAGTAGAAAGTTATCGCCGGTCAAAGAGATTGCCCCGTCAAGATGGATACCAAAATCGGCTTTGCCATCGCCATTCACATCGCCATAGACGAACGTTTCAGTGCCATTCACCTGGTATCGCAACTCACCTTCGACCTTGTGAAACGAAGAGCCGCCGATAAAGTTA
>NZ_LMOF01000006.1:611296-611760 GCF_001423215.1 Rhizobium sp. Leaf321
CCTGGTCTCCTTGCGCATGGCCCCCCGAAGCCGTACCGAGCTGGAGGTCGATCGTTACACCAGCATTCGACCCGGCGTAATCAAGGGTATCGATCCCGGTGCCACCATCTAGCTTGTCCTGACCGGCGCCACCGTTCAGCGTGTCGTTACCGGCGTCTCCGAAGATGGTATCGTTGCCCGCTAGCCCAAATATAACGTCGTTGCCGGCCTGACCATGGATCAGGTCACTCCCGGCGGTTCCCGTCATATCGTCTCCACTCGCGCTGCCGTTGACGATCGTTACACTAGGATCGATGCCGGCTTCCTCAGGAAGATCCGGGTCGACGGCCAGGTGTAGATTGTCAAGAGACGTCGTTGGTTCCCCTCCGAGAACGGCAGCGAGCAGTGGGTTGGTCAAACCAGATAAACCAAGCCCCAGAAGGTCGATACCGCTTTCAGACCCGAAGTCCACTGAAAGGGGGGCG
>NZ_LMOF01000006.1:611834-620633 GCF_001423215.1 Rhizobium sp. Leaf321
AAGGTTTCCCGAGACCGATTGCTGACCTGTGAATTGCTCGTTGAGCGCTGCTGCCGCGTTCACGACCCAGAAATCGTTAGGACGAACGGTTACATTCTCGCCAGTGGTGATCTTTGCCATAATAGTCTCTCCTCCGTTAATTTTAGAAAGGTCTCACGTAAGAGATTTCTAATTAATTAACGGCCCCTACGGGGTGAGAGAGGAGTTAATGAACCCATACTCCTTGTCCACGGTCTTCGGTGCTGTGTATGAAACTAGGACACTGGCAGTGCGAACCAGCTAGCGGCTTGCGAGGTGCTTCATCAAAGCCTTGAGGTGCGAAGAGGGATGCAAAAACCGCCTCTCTCCCAAGATGTGAGGCAGCGACATGCGGTGCAACGCCTTTAAGTAAAGGCCGCTGAGAACGATGTCACGTCCCACTGAAAGGAGACCCTAACAGCCTCAGCTAGCAAGAGTATCAAATACGAACACTTGAAAGCGATGACCTTTTGGAGCTGAATCGCGCCAGGCTGCGACAAAAGCTCGCTTCCGTCGCTACGCTTTCATTGCCAGTTGACGCGCAACTGGATGAATTCCGACTCCAGTGCGCAACTCCGGACTCTCAGGTCGATGCCAGCGATATGGCAGTCCATACTCCGCCACGTTTTCAACTGTGATGTCTGTTTCCCACCGAATGAAGTTCCACGCTTTAAACAGAACGTTCTGGTCGATGAGCCAATTTCCGGTGTTCGACCCAAAGGCTTCAAGTGCGTTTAAGGCGACATCGGAAATTATCTTCGCGGCTTGCACACCATGCTCTGTTCTCGATATGTAAATATAGTTTGCTGGAATAGTTGCCCATGGATCTAGGCGTGGATAATCATAAGACAGCATACCCGAGCGTTGATGATCAAATTTCCGGATACTGTCATTGCATCGGAACATGACCCCTGGACGTCCAGCCTTAGCTACAGAGATCTGGGGCGACGTTGTTACTTGGACATCGATATCAATCACTACGATGTCGCGATCGAGCAGCTCGGCCAAGCGGTCAAGTTGCGCAAAACGGCACGTTGCAAAATAGAAGGGGGAGTTAATCGATAGTTTTTCGTAGGACAAGCTGACATTGCTGTGCGCCTTCGAAAACTCTAAAACTTCGTCTACATCACTCTCGTCACAAATGATGTGCAGGTGAACCGGGTTCTCACCTGAAAGCTCAGCCAAACTTTCAGCAAAACGAGGGCCATATATACGAAAGAACCGAATATCAGCGCATGCGACGGTCACAGGTTCATCAACGGCCGTATTGCGGGACACGAGGGAAATAATCTCGCTCAAAACCAACGGCGCCTGCTTGCGATCTGAATCGAGCATGTAAGTGGATGCGCCTGAAGGCTTCCCTTCTGCAGAGGATAGAGAGCGCAACGCATCAATATGGCTTTCATACTGGGACAAACTGCCCGTTGTAAAATCCACCCTGGCTCGGATTAGCTCTGTGACATAAGTTTGTGGCCGATCTCGTATCAAGCCAAGAGCTCTTGATGTTGCTTCGCTACGAAACTCATCATTCGTCCAGAATCCCGCGAGCTTGGCGCACTGGTTCAAAAATGAGGATGTCAGATTGTCTCTACGTGTGCCAGTCGCCTCTGAAGCAAGCGAAAATATAACTTCCGCTCCTGCAGCTTTCAACATCTCGTCATCTTCAAAGACAGCGTTCAATAGCCCTCGAGCTCGGCACAAATTAAGACGGTCCGGCGCTGTCAGAATTTCTACCAGTTCAACATTCTTTTTATTTGATCTAAGATAGTTCGAGAGGCGGAGACCTAAGGCTTTCTTTGCTTCCGAGTGGCCATTAGAGAGCACAAAGTGCACCTGCTCTACTGCAACGATCGCTTCTAAAACTGCTTCTTGAATGCGACCTTTCTCTCTAAAAGATATGTCGCGTGGTATAATCTTCCAAAGGTTTACAGCTTCACGAAACCCACCGTTCAAATGCAAATGGATCGTAGCTTTCTCAATCTGCAGGGCGCGAAGTTCAGAAATGGTGGAGGGCGAAGCATTCAGAGACTTTGCGATGGATACGGATTCATCTGGAAGAAGCGAAAATAACAGGTCGATGTAATCGCCGTTGTCTATGTGATGGGTCGCCAAAGCACGGATGAGCGCGACGGCTTCCGCGCGATCACCCCCGCTAAACCCGGCCTTTCGTGCAGACTTCAACGCAAACGAAGTACGATCCGGATATCGATGAGCAACTTTTAGTAGCGCAAGAAAACCATCGTCGCTACGCCCTTGTACTAGGAGAAGATAGGCCCGAACCTCGTTGAGGTCTGCCTGACTCGCACCGGTTCTCAAAAAAACATCGATGTCAGCTCGTAGTGTCTGCAAGGTCTCCCTGGATTTAACATCGATATTTCTCAGACTGTTTAAAATGTCGCTCACTCTCGTCTCCACGCTGCTCCCAGAACTGTCAAACTCTAGCAAGCTAAATGTCAACACAGCTATTCGGTTCGACTTTTCTTTATAGCGGTAATTTGAGTACTCGCTCAGAAATCGTCCATATTCGGCCGTTTTGGCAATGCGATGCTGGCACCTCGGAACAGAAAAATGCGAAGCGTGGTTCCATGCCTGTTGAAGGGCGCAAATCTTGCAGAAGCCGCTTAGATCAGCGACAAAATCGGAACTGCTCTGAGCCGACCAACGACGCTCTACGTCGATTGGTGTTGCATCACCTGATGTAAGCAGCGGCGGCTTTGGCTTCTCAAACTATCAAGGGCGCGCCGATGGTGGTGCCTAGAACACTAATCCTACACGCCAAGCCAAGCTCTTCGTGAATGGCCGAAATTACTGCGATGTTACGGCAATTAAACCCGCTGCTAATCCTGCAGTCTCGCGGGAACTCATACGCCATTTGTGCGTTGCACAAGCCAGATGCCAAAGTTACGCTGCCCTGCACAAGTTTTTAGACTTTATGGGCGGAGAGTTCAGGAGTACCGATTATGTACCGAGACGATCTGGATTTCGAAGAACGTTGGCTTCTGCTCACCAAGTACGTTCCGTCTGCCTTGATGTTCGTATGCCTCTGGGCCATCGGTGCACCTATCGTTGTATCATTTGTCACAGCCCTGCTTTTTGCGCTGCTCGGGTGGCTTGCGTTATACAAACATCTGCGCGGAACAATCGCTGCACTGACGGTGGCAATCACAATGGCGTGGTTGGCTACACCCGCCGACACGAAGCAGTCGATCAAGGATCTAGTTGGTGAAGCGAAATATTCTGTGGGATTTAATCCGATCTCCCCGTCATGACGCATATAGCTCGTCTTTAAATGACACCACGAAGACGTGTCGCTGATGATGCCTCGTAGTCTTTCAAGCGTCCCGTCGAGTAGATGGCTGCGATCTTATCGATGATGATCATGGGAAGGTTCCTTTTCTCGTGAGGGTTTGGCTTCAGTTTGGTTTTCACCACGATTTGTCTCTGATCGCCGATTTCGACCCTCGTCAATTCGGGGGGGTAACGTACACGCTGAGCATTTTGAACTTGGCGTTCAACGGCGCTTCGGCCATCAGCGCGACTGGCAGTGCACTGGTCAACGGCCTGTTCCGTGACTGCCAGTACTTCCAGCACTACCATTCAGCTCGCCTCGCTTGTTTGAGTGGACATAGAGCGCCGTTGGTCCTGCCCTGCCAGCTATGACCTGACTTTCGAAGATGCGCGTATGAAGGCTGCTGAGAAGATGGAGCAGCGTGCTGAAAAGTTAGGAGTCACACGTCCGCTAAGCGGCTTCCCCCCTGACAAAGCTGGCAACTTGGCATCAAATGCAGGTATGCCGCAGGAGCTACAGTAACCGGTCGATATGCCGGTCAAAACTGCAATCGGTTCGAATCAATTTTTTGAATCATAAAATTACAATGCTTGACGGTAGTAAAATTTACCAAATGATAACGATACGCTTTACTTATCCACAAATATTTGTGATTTTATTAACAGAAAATAAATTTCATATTTAGGATATGCGAATGTACATCGTCTCGCGCATGTTGAAGCCCATAGTCGTTGCAGTGATAATGTTTATATCGCTCCATTACCTAGGACTGTCTGTTGTACAAGCTTTGCTCGTATGTTTAGTTCCGCTGGCACTAGGCTGGCTAAACATAATGACTGAAGTTGGATACTTGTTGACCGCTGTATGCATGATGGCTGCAATCGGTTGGGCTGTCGTGCCAACGGACGTAAAATCAGTAATTATACAGAATATTCAGGCTGTTATTGATGAGTCCACCAGTCGCGATACTGTCGCGATGACAACAGACACCTGACATTTATTCGCTCCCCCTTGCCGCCCTGTTTTCATCGCTGCTGCTATAGAAGGGCTTCAACTGCTCTCGACGCTATCGAGTTCGAGATGACGGTCTATGCCGCGCAACAGGTGCTCGGTGGGGACGTGATCATCAATGCAGAAGTCATAAAAAAGCTGCGCCGGAGCTACCTGACATCCCATCATCGCTCAATCCTCCGCAAATCAATACGGAGATTGAATCACGGCGAGAATCCTGCAGCAACAAAGAGTTTCCACATGGTGGACAAGCGAGATCATTTATTCACGCACTTAAAAGCTTGCGTGCATTTGCCGTTGCTTGATCGAGGCGGATGCGGCTCTTCCCTTGACCCAGTTCATGTCGATAAATAGCGAGCGAAAAGATGGAGAATTCGGAAACAGCAGTCATCCTTGTCGTTCGCGGAACCTCGAATTCAACAACCAAACTGTCGTCCACCAGCACCGTATAAAGGTCCTCACCTTGTTCCGGTATATGCCTCAAAATCTGAAAAACAACACCGCGCACGCCGTGTTCAGACATGAGAGCGACCAACTCGGCATCGCTTATCTCTCGGTCTGGCTGCAAAACGTAGGTGCTATACCTGTCGTTGAGGCGCTGCGGTAACATATTATTCCCTCAGAGTAGCGAAGAAATAGCAGAATTAAGTCCGCGACGACAACGACGAGTTTTTCAACACTATCGGCGCAAAGCTGCCCAAGTCAGCTCTTGGCCCTTAGCGGACACAACGACCTTCTTCACGGTGACTGCGGTAGCGTCGATAATACTCGCGATCCGTCCAATCCCGATCAAATGCAGCCAAAAGATCTAGGTGCCTGATATCCAGTGGAAAGAGTGAACGGCGAGTTTCGATCAACGGATTGAACTCTGGCCAACGTAATTCGTGGATTGCGAGTTCGATCAACTCCAAGGGCGTAGCTCCAGCTTCTGTACCCCAGCCATCGACCGTTGACATAGTCGTTTGCGCGCGGACAAGAAATTCCGCTCTAAGCCCGTCTTCCTCCCGCAACAGATCGATGGCTGAAAACATCGCACTTTCCGCCCGATCACATCCGAAACCAGCATGGAAGATGCTCCACGCATTCGCGATGTAGATGTCTAAGAGCTTCACAGCGTTCTCTACTCGCATCTTCTTACGACACCATAATGTGAAATAGAGGGAAGCATATACGTCTGCTATCGAAGTCTGTGGGCGACTTTCAAGTCCACTCTTCAGCCGATCGCTTGATTGCATCCCATAGGTTTCGCTGCTTAAATGACATGCGGCTCCACCCATCGTTGATGTGGTCCCAAAGTGTCTCTTCTGGGAAACGCATGCTTGTTCTCCGTAGCGACGCGGCTTCGTTATCGACCCTGGTATCGCACCACCCATGAAACCATGGGGGTTGAATGAAGGCAACGACCGCCTCTGGCGCAAAGCTGCCGAGGTCGGCTTTTGCCCCAAAGCGGTCGTGTTTTCAATGAATTGTTTTGGTACTCATCGACCAGCCGGAAGCGATGAATTCGAGCGTTTCAGCGCGAAAGTAAAATAGGAAATGTCGGGCATTTACAGTGTCGGCTGCGATGATCTCCCAGTCGATGTTGCCACCTAGAATGTCTTCTCCCACCACCTCGTAGAATTCGCCCCACTTGGGAGCTTGCTTAGCGTAACGACCCTCCCCAGCAAACCACGCATGGTCATTGGTCGCATCCCAGTTCCAGCGACTGCAATTGCTGAAGCGAACCGTTGCCTCCTCCCTAAAGTCGGCCTTCCGCTGCCACGGATTTAGCAAGAAGCTCAAGTTTGCTGCGTTGCCTTCGAAGACTACTGCGACCAACGGTGCATTAGGCTCTGCGCTCCAGTCGTCATTGAGTTGGACGAACTCCAGTTCTTGCATCCGTATATCCTGCCTCGATGGAGAGCTGTTTTTTGGGGTATCAGATCATCGGTCAACAATATTGATCGCTCTGATCACTTCTGGCGCTTAGCGGGAGCACGTTTCAACACGATTTGAAGGTCATTGACAATCATAGGATGGCACTAACGGCCTGGAGTTCTGCAAGAGCCACCGGTCGGAATTTCATGATCAGCTTGGGGCCGTCATAGAGATCAATTTCTTCGGCCCCATCCTCCAGCTGAACGACTCGAAGAAAGTGTAGTTCGGCTTTTTGAGGCATTGTCGTGATTAAGCCCTCTGGATCAGCCAGCACCACCTCGCAGATCGCGAACCCGGCGGCCCCCGAGGCCGAAGGCCTCGAATTGTTATGGTAGTCCCAAGGGGTCCCATCAACTCGAAATACAGTGCCCACAACTTTCATGGCGACTAGATGCATGGTGGCAACCCAGAATACTAACTATTTAACGAATGGCTGCAATCGGCCCTAAGCGGTTATAGCGCACACTTGGTTCTGTTGACAAATCCGAACATGACGCCATTCTGACCGACGACCTCACGCAGCGCCGCAAAGACTATTTATCAAGATCGCTATGTTGCCCATCAAGTCTGCCACATTCGACGTTCAGGATATCTGCCTTCGAGCAAAAGGTTTGGAGCCGGGCGTGGTCACCCCGGAGGAAGTCGAATTTGCTCGAAGCATTCTTCGCAGCCGTACCGGAGACATTCCGGGAGCCGTCATCGTGGTCGGCCTATGTGGCGAAACAGTGGATGCGCCGCTTCTGGAAGCATTTCTGCATGGCGACGACAACAACGTGTATGTAGAATATTCTTTGAAGGCGTTGTGTCGTTACCTTCGGTTGACTGATCGATATCGCCCCCTATTACGTGAATGGATGCAGATGAAGGATGACGAAGGCTATCGCCGGATGGCGGCGATAAATTTGGCGAAAGAATATTTCTCGGGGTTCGAAGACCGCGAATTGGGACGCTATCTCATCGATGTGCTTTGCGACCTGGAAGATAGCTGCCGCAGTTCCGTCCGTCACGTCTTCGTGGACATCCTCAAGATGCAGAACCAGCTCACAGACCCATTCGGCCTCAGGTTCGAAGAATGGGACGAGGAAACAACTCTCATCGTAAACGCTGCGGCGCAGAAGTTCGGATATCACGATTGGAAAATATCGCATGGTTACGCCGCGCATTAGATCGTCTGAAGCCGCAGCCAAACACGGATCGCGGAATCTGAACGAAGCCTAGATATCTGTCCTTGGTCTTGTGGTGATTGAAGTCATAATGAGGCATCTCATTCCCATTGGCGATTCGAAGGCTTTGCCTCAGTAGCCTGAGGATCCGATCGCTTCAATGACCGCATTTGGCGCTTTTGAGCCATGACGGCCGTCGGCTAATTTTGGCCGTCAAACTCTGACCTCTTCCTGCGAGGCACCGCCTGATCTATGGATATGCATGATGCGAGGATCGGTGGGAGACCAGATGTCGATATTCAAGAGGCCCTTGATGTTGCTCGGCGGCGCTATAGTCGGGTTGGGTCTGTCTTACAGCGCGGCCATGGCGTTAGGTCTCTGCGTATTTGTAGTGACGATAACTGATTCACCTGGCGGAGAACTTCAGTTCGTTGGAACCACGCGCTCCTTTCCGGCGGGGAGCAGCATTATCTTGGTCCCGATGGTCATCACGCAAGATTCTGATTTCGCTCTGCAGTGTGACAGGGCAACAAGGCGGGACGGCTACATCACTGGAGGCTTGCAGATACTAGTTTATGTAAAAATTCGGCAGTGCGAGATAGCAACCTACAAAACCTTCGGATGAGCGCTTCTATGCGGGGACCGCTGTTGGCGCAAAGCTGCCGAGTTAGATTTCAGCCCATTGCAGTCGAATACAATTTCCCTAGAATGTCAGAGCCAAATAACGCAGGCCCAACTCATGGATTTTCGCCGCGACAGTATGACCGCATCCTATGGCGACCCGAATTCCGGTTTCAGCGTAGTTTTCGAGGACGATGGTAGGGTTGCCTACGCGTATCTTCTTACCCCCGATGCCTATATAGTCGCAGATGTGTGGCTTTATAATCGCGTAGGAATGTCTGTTGAACCCGAGTGGCATGACCGTAATCTGATGCCATTCGCAAATCCCTCGGAGTTCATTCGCCACGACCTATCTTTCGATTTCCCGGAGGCTCCCTCGGATATATCTGTGACTTGGAATGCGTCTGAGCCACTTGTTCCAACCGCTCACGTCCATATCAATGGTGAACTCTTCGGACGGCTGCGTCCTGGTTCGAAGCCAGGATGGAGCCTGATGGCGGCGAAGGACGGACCGCTTGCGCTGATATTGGATCAAGCTTGAATACGTTCCACTTCCGCAATAACGCAAAGCAATCAATGTCTTCTTTCGGCCCGAAGCGGACTTACAGCAGATGGTCGATGCCGACACTGCTCAAGCGTTCGTAGGCTTGCGCTGCTTCAAGCCTTACCTCTGAATTTTCCTCGACCGCACGCCCGTACCAGTATTTCGCCGCGTGAAGGTCGCCTAGCTGCTCGTAACAAATGCCCAGCCGCTCTCCGAGATAGCCCGCATCGAGTGAG
>NZ_LMOF01000006.1:620685-853016 GCF_001423215.1 Rhizobium sp. Leaf321
CTTGCCTCAGTAGCCTGAGGATCAGATCGCTTCAATGACCGCTTGTGGCGCAAAGCAGCAGACGCCTTTCGGCCCATTGCGGTCATGCTTGGTTGTGGTGCACTGTTATAGAAATCAAGGACCAACTATGACCTCTCACGCGACAATGTTAACACTGCCGTCCAACTTCGCTGTCGTACAAATGCCTGACAGGCATTATCCGGGAGTCGTCTTTCAAGGCGATACGCTGCACAGCATGACGACGCGGGTTGCTCAAATGCAGATGCTTCTTGCCAAGCAAGATTTGGCTGAACTCGGTGACGAGATCGAAGTGCTGCTCCACGATCTATTGGCAATCCAGAAAACCTATGAGCGGGTCTGTTCAGAACAAGGGATCAACCTCCCTTACTTCCGTTGACGTTCAGCAGATCCGATTTCAACGCGAAGTTGCCGAGGTCGCCTTTCGGCCCAAAGCTGACTTCCAGCCACTAAGAGCGAGTTATGGCTTTGAGGTAGTTACCTGACCTGTCCACATGAGCTTCAACAGTGACTGTTTCTCCTGGGGTAAACTCCCACTCTTCAAATTCCGGAACCTCCTGGGCTAGGATGACGAAGCACCCGTTGCCCAGTGCTTCGGCCTTGACCGGCCGCCATACAGGAATTAGCTCATCGAGAAGGCGAACGTGGATAGTGACTACTTCGACCTGGTCAGATGATCCCATGACAGCCATTCCTTCGTCTAATGAGGCAAGTTACGTAGTCAACTAAGGTATCGCAACGGCTGCGTCGCCGTGATGACGCCTGTCGGCCCGAAGCGGACGTCGTTACACGAGCGTCACTGCCTCATGTTTTGCAAAGCATCGTCAAAGAGTGAGTCGATATAGCGTTGAAACCCAAGCCGCTGGGCGGTATCGTCCAGCCCTTTCCGTATCTCGTCCGCTGGTAATCCAGATGCTACCCCAGCGGGCACGTTGTGGAATACGTCTGCCAGGGTTTGCGCTTCACGTAGATTATCGCACGCCCTAATTTCGATCAGGGCGTCGCTTAGTGTCCGCAATAGAAGTTCGTAATCGCCGAATCCACTTTTCACTAGATCGTCCTAAAAGTTAAGTATGGAAATTCGCGACGCATTCCGGCCCGAAGCGGCCGTTGAAAGGGGGCTAACCCCATCTTTGCAATCATCCTAATTCAGGAATGAGATCGGACTTACTAGCGTCAGGATTAAAGCGACACTCTTTCGCGCAGACATCGAACTGGAAGTCGCTCCCACTGAACATCACCATGAACCGCAGGAACTTCTTATCAAAACCGATCTGCTCTTCGAGTACCATCACGCGATCATAGGGTAGCGAGATCTGCTTATCTAATTGCCCGTTTACGTTGATCGAAAGGCACCAGCCGAACCGAAGCTCTCCAACGTGTTCAGCTTCATCACTTCGGTATTGGAAGTGGATCGTAGCCTCGGTGCCAATGTACGAGACGCCGAAGTCACCATATCCAGAGGCATCGTAAGGCAGCTCCAGAAACAACTTCATCTAATGACTCCGGTTCCGCAGGAGGAGTGACCTTGCCCCCAAGTTTTATCCAGTTTTGATTTCGCTTCAACGGTTTTGGGTTGCTGTATTCGGGGCGGTAGCGGCGGGTTGCGGTGCGGAGCCATTTCGGCTGCGCAGCACCGCATCACGTCGCGGGTTGATAGTCTGAGCGAACTCGGCAGGTGTCATCCAGCCGAGGCCGGAATGCGGTCGGTGATCGTTGTAATCGCTGCGCCAGTTTGAAAGCGCTGATCGAGCTTGGGTCAGTGACGAGAAGAGAGTTTCATTCAAGAACTCGTCTCGCAGCCGCCCATTGAAGCTTTCGATGAAGGCGTTCTGGATCGGCTTGCCAGGCGCGATGTAGTGCCATTCCACCCTGGTCCGATCCGTCCATTGCAGGATCGCATTGCTGGTGAACTCGCTGCCATTGTCGCTGACGATCATCTTTGGCTTGCCACGCCCCTCTGTGATCCGGTCAAGCTCGCGGGCAACCCGCAGACCGGAAAGTGATGTATCGGCGACGAGTGCCAGGCATTCCCTGGTGCAATCGTCGACGACCGTCAGCACCCGGAACCTGCGACCGTCGGTGAGTTGATCGGTAATTAAGTGCCAGTTCGCCGTTCTATATCGCGGCGATAGTGTATTCAGCGTCGCCCCGGCGTGTCCACGCCCGTCCGCCCTGTGGGGCCCATATCGCTACCGAGCCAAGAAAAGCTTGCTCGATAGCACCATCATTCAACAGGAGCTTTCCGCCTGCAGTTACTCTGCCACTGAAATTCAGCAGGTTCTGCGCGTCCCGAGACAAGAACTCGGAGTAGGCCCCGCACCGTATCGAGAGCGTTGAATCCACGTTCCCGGCAGTTCGGTTCCAAAGCCTGAAGTGATACCCGAGCTCTGGGATTACGGTCTTCGGCGCAAGATCTGTCCAATTCCGCCCCTTCAACAAGAGCTTTCGAATTTCCTCAGAATCGGTAGGGTCGATAACCGGGCTTGCGAGTGTACTCTTCCTGGATTTACCAGGCTGGACCCAAGTGTCGAACGAGGGCCCGAGCCCTGTCACCACAGCGAGGTACTCAACTGACTTCTGGACGAGCGCATCAAGCTCCTCAGCCCTCGGACCCCAGTGCAGCTGTATGTTCACTTCAATCATCGATCCTCTCCAGCTCACGCCATCGGGCCATTAACGTTCAGAGAATGCTTATTGAGTGTTAGAGTATTTATCGGCGGCCGACGTCTGCGCCGACCTGAAGCACTCACAGGCTGCCTCAGGGGATCCACGTTGGTTTGTTACGTCAATCAAGCATGCAAGAGTTTAAATGCCACTTATCAGCACGTAAGAATGGAGTCGGATCAATGAGCGTACCCGTTTCTCAAGCCGGTCAAGGAACGTAAGCAAAGCCTTTCGATGAAGTTTGTTTTTGCGGGGCATCAATTCGACGTAGAGGACGTACTTGGTGACTATTGCCCTCCAAGGCATATTCCCCGTGACGTCACGCCGAAGTTCGTCGAACCGAGCGAAGATTTCAAGCCAAGTCGCTCGTCCTATCCACGTCGTACCCCAGTGCCGATAGGTAGCCGACCAGTCAGGGAAGGAACGGGCTATCAATCCTTCAACTAACAAGAACGCCTCTTCTCGAATGCTGAATACGCCCGTATTTGAGAGGTCGAATTCGGATTGACTGAACAAGTCGTGATCGCAAGGAATGAAACTAAAGCTGAGGCCGCTACGCGGACCAGCTCGAAAACTAAAATCAATTGCCATGAGGAAAGCAGGCACCGTGTGCCGCATATGTGACGATAGCTTACGATAGCATCACGGCCCCTCCAATATCAACTGTTGCATCAAGCGTACTCGGCATCTCGCGACCCAGGATGATTGGTAGTCACGTCATGCTAGTCAAAGAAGGTACTCGCATTATGTTGACTTCGGCCAAGGCGCACTCCCTAGTACTTAACTAAAGTTGCGCAAGGACCTCTCCGTCGGCAACTGATATGTATGGTACCGGTGCTTCAGAACGCTTGAACAAGCTCCAAGCTGGCTGGCTATCGGCCGTCATGAAGGACAGCACGTATCTGTCGTCACTCAGAGTGACAGACAGCTCAGGTAGGCGACCGAACAAGGTGACGTCTTGCACGGTCCGGCCCAACAGCGAGCCGAAGAGGGATGTCCATTGAGCCTCATCACTCCAGCTGCCACCAAGAATTGACGATCGATCCTCGATCCGCCAACTCCACTCCATCATGACGGTGAAATCGCCAACCAACCTGCCATCCGCCCCGTCTCTTCGTCGTAGCGGGTGAAGCTGGCCAAGTTCGAGGAAGATCGCTGATCCGTGTCCCTGCCAAATTGATGACAGGGGGAGCCCGACCATCTCCTGTCTATAAGCCTCAAATAGTACTGAGCCCATCACACCTCACGTATAATTATTGAAGACCGAGTTCTTCGATTGGGAGGGACCGACCCGATTCGACAGCTCGACTGTAACGGGGTTCGTTGTTTTAAGCTGATAGCAGTTTGATTATAGAAAAATATTCTACAAATCTGGGTCTTCGAAGCCTCTTCGAAAAGAACCCCATTTCTGACCCGGTTCAAAGCCTTCAACGTCGTTTCAAAGACATCTCGAAGGTCAGTTGAAGACGTTCGTTACGGCATCGTAACGACCAGGAACAGTTTTGCTTTCTCATTCAGGCCGGTTGCGGCGGGTAGGTGTGGGCGGTTAACCTCTCTTCAGCGGCGCCGCACCGACATTCACAGATACCCAGTCCAACCCTCATGGAGAATGCATATGCATCCGCCAAACGAACTGTCGTACCCGATCGACAGGCTTGTTCCCTACGCCAACAATGCACGTACGCATTCGAAGAAGCAGATCAACCAGATTGCCGAAAGCATCAAACGCTTCGGCTTTTGCAATCCAGTGCTCATCGCTGAGGACGACACCATCATCGCAGGCCACGGCCGTGTTCAAGCAGCCAAACTTTTGGGCATGTCCGAGGTCCCCGTCCGAAAGCTCTCGCATCTCTCGCGCGACGAAGTGCGCGCCTACATTCTTGCCGACAACAAGCTCGCCGAGAACGCCGGCTGGGATCGCGATGTCCTGGCCATCGAAATGCAGGGGCTTATCGACCTCGACTTCGATCTCGGACTGCTCGGCTTTTCCACCACGGAGATCGACTTTACGATCGAGGGAGAGCAGAAACCTGCATCTGCCAAGGACGACCCGCTGGACACGGTCGAGCCACTGGCACCTGGACCACCTGTCAATCGGGCAGGGGACCTTTGGCAGCTTGGACCGCATCGGCTCCTCTGCGGCGATGCACGATCGAGCGAAGACGTGTCCAGGCTTTGCCAAGGTACCCCCGTGGGACTGCTCTTCACCGATCCACCCTACAACGTTCGGATCGCTGGCCATGTCAGCGGTCTTGGTCAGGTCAAGCACCGAGAGTTCGCGGTCGCATCGGGCGAGATGGACGAGGAAGCGTTCATTGCCTTTCTTCGCGACACGCTTAGCGTGTCGGCAAGCCAGCTGAAGGATGGTGCCATCGCTTTCGTGTGCATGGACTGGCGGCATATGGGCGAACTGCTGCAGGCCGGTCGCGCTGTCTTCGATGAATTCAAAAACCTGTGCGTCTGGAACAAGACCAATGGCGGAATGGGGTCATTTTACCGGTCCAAGCACGAGCTGGTCTTTGTCTTCAAGAAAGGTAACGCGCCGCACATCAACAATTTTGGGCTTGGCGATACGGGACGCTACCGCACCAATGTATGGGACTACCCTGGCATCAGCTCTCTTGGAGCCGCACGCAACGAAGAGCTCGCTATGCACCCCACCGTCAAACCCGTGGCGCTGGTGGCGGACGCGATCCGCGACTGCACAAACCGTGGCGATAGCGTGCTCGACATCTTTGGCGGCTCTGGATCGACTTTGATCGCGGCCGATCAATGTGGTCGCGTTGCCAGGCTGCTCGAACTCGATCCTCTCTACTGCGACACGATCATCCGCCGGTACGAACGGGTGACCGGGGAACCTGCCCGCCTACAGGGCTGTGGATCGACCTTCTCGCAGATCAGTGGCGAGCGGTCAGGCGACAGCCTCGATGTTGGCAGAAACGCCGATGCGGCAGGCCGGAAGAAGTCCAACGCAATGAAGGGACCGGCATAATGGCTATCAAGCGGAATAAATCCCGCCAGCGCGGTGGTCGTCACGAAGGCGCAGGTGATTGGGACAAGCTCACCCCCATGCAGGAGGCCTTGTTAAAGGAAGCTGCGCGCGAAATCACTATCTCTTCGAATGGTCGCTCAGACACAGTCCGCATGGACGAAGTCGTCACCCGCAAAATGATGCAAATGGCCGCCAATGGCGGGCAGCATTCGATTAGCAATGCCATCTACCAAATCAACATGGCGCAGCGGCTTAGACAAAAGAAGGCCGACGAGGATGTGGCCTTCGGACATCAGTTCAAGACCCATCAGCAGCATCTTCTGGACGCGGCTCGTAAGTGCGACCAGGATCTCGATACCGTGCTTCCGCATCCCGACGACATCGTCGTCGAGGAGGGGCTAGGTTACACCTTGATCGGTCCAATCGATGAGATGGAACTGCGCAGGGTGAAAAGGGACTGCGACAGGCGAGATGCTGCGATTCTGCAGGCGGCATTGGAGAAGCGGCTCGGACCTTTAACACCTGGGATTGGCCAGGAGCTATCGAACCATCCTGCAGATGCCTCTGCACTCTTGGTCGCACAGGTCTTGAACAACGCCCTGCCGAAGCGTTTCCAAAAAACGGACCTGCAAATTGCATTGGACTTGATGCAGTACAAGGGGGTGACGAAGCGAGAACTGCTGAAACGTAGCCATCAGCAGTGGGCAGCGCTTGGCAAGCCAAAGCCGAGAGGTTGGCGGCTTCCCCCGGTCGAAACCTTGATCTCGACATTGGAGCGGGTCCTCCCTGCGATGATCACCCTTTATCCCGAGGTAAAAAGCTGCAAACTGTCTGTGGAGGCGATTGCCATCAAACTGCAGCGGATGAGTGGTTCTGAACCGATCGGATGATCAGGCACTCGTATGTTACGCCCTTATTCCTCGATCGGCCACTCACTTTACTCGTATGGCCGGTCGAAGGACCCAATGTCGACGCAGTCTGACGCAATGGTTTAGGACATGCTTTGAGGAAGCTGCGTTGCTAGGTCTATCATGTCACAAATGCCCCCATTTCTTAGAGGCTATCGCCGAGCACTGAGAGACGTCCAGCGTGCCGTAGTGCTGCATGCGCAGACCGTTCTTGGAGGCTGTTCCAGCCGGTCTGCGGTATTGGCCGCAGCAGACGGCCTATCGGTGCCGCTTAGGCAAATAAGGGCAATCGGAATCGCAGCGTTGGATGAGGAGGTCCGGGAGCAGATGGTCGCCGTCTCGACCAGCCAGTCCGACTACGTTCGGGGCTACCAATTCGGTTTCGACCGAGCGACGAAAATGGTGGCCGGCTGGGGATGCAAGATGATTGACCCGGCTGCGCGAAATGCGATCGCGGGCGCGGTTACACATCTGCGGGATTCACAGCCTCACGAGTCTACGTAAGGTCGGAGGACCGATAGACGAAACTCTGCCACCTCCATCGAGGTCGATCGGCGTATACCGCGGGACTGAATGGTGGGCGCATATAAGTTGGAAAGGCGGTAAATATATTTAGATTCCAAAGTATTAAAGTTGCAATAAGATGTACTTATCGATGGTGATTGCATCAGCTAGCAGTCATATGGTGTGAGGAACCGAATCAACCCAATAGAATTACTTTAGAAAATCGTTTATCATGAAAGCAATGCCTTACGATGTCACTGAAATCAGCATGACGGCCCTGGTGCGGCCCGCTTTTGACGCCGGCATTGCGCTCACCCGTCTCGACGAGCGTATTGCCCGTTCGACGGTTGGAAGCGGCTTCCTAGAGCGGCAAAATTTTGGCGACGCCTACGCGTCCCTCTGGATCGACGGCGAACTCGTCCATCTTGAAGACCTCGTCCTCCACGACGCCTTTCGCGACACCCGCTCCCCGACCCACGAACTCACCATCGCCCGCGACGTTTTGCGAACCCGCAGGCGGATTTCTGGCCAGTTGCCCGATTGGGCACTGTCGCCGGAAAGCATTCTCATCCTTCGTCAGACATCGGAGATCGCGTCGCTCGGAATTGACGAGGCGTCCCTGACGCTTGCGAAGACGATGATGAACCAGAAACTCCAGGGGCGCCGGACATCGTCAAAATTGCCGGAGCTTGTTGAGCTGGTCATGGCGCGTCCGCTCGTGTCGGCCGGGATGGTGGCCAAGACGCTAGACGTCACGCCGCAGGCGGCGCGGCGGATCGTTTTGGAGCTCGGCCTGCACGAGATGAAGGGGAGGGGTTTCGGGCGTGGGGGGTGCTATAGGACACTCATGCTCACCCCAAAAAATGCTTGTACATGATTTACCTTCAACTCACACTGATTATCGGGCGAGCGCACTATGCACGCGACTGGGGACATGCTCGTCGACGGCGGCGGAGAAGTGTTGAAATTGGCCGCAGTATTGCTAGACAGGAAAACTATGAACTTGCATGTTGAAACAACTCGCCTTGAGGAATCTACGAAGCTTCCGACTGTCCGGGACGTCGGCGAACGGCGCAAACTAGGCGCTTACTACACCCCTGACCGTCTCAGCAGACTACTGGCTAACTGGGCGATTCGCTCAGCCGAAGATGTTGTGCTCGAGCCGAGCTTCGGAGGATGCGGGTTTGTGACGGCAGCCAGGGACGTGCTCGAACTACGCGGTGCTAACCGGCCTGCGTCACAAATGTACGGTTGTGACATCGATACTCAGGCCTTCACCTACCTCGAAACGGTTTTTTCTAAAGACGAGGACGTCTCCGGCTTTGTGTTCAGCGACTTCATGGACTGTGCCGGGATCGAGAATTGGCCGGAAAAGTTCTCGGTGGTTCTGGCGAACCCGCCCTATATTCCGCATCACAGAATCGGGCGAGAGCGAGTGCGAGATCTATCGGGTCGGGACTGGCTGGTGCCCGGCGTGGGTGGCCGAAGCAGCCTTTGGGCGTACTTCCTTTGTCAGGCTATCGATATGCTCAG
Source organism: Rhizobium sp. Leaf321 (assembly GCF_001423215.1). Classification (NCBI taxonomy): domain Bacteria; kingdom Pseudomonadati; phylum Pseudomonadota; class Alphaproteobacteria; order Hyphomicrobiales; family Rhizobiaceae; genus Rhizobium; species Rhizobium sp. Leaf321. Next base: position 629,308 of record NZ_LMOF01000006.1, read on the forward strand.
CATCGGAGGCCGAATGGCCTGGGTGCTGCCCGGAGCTTTTCTCCAGGCCGACTACGCGCGTCCCATCAAGGACTACTTATCTCGACGATTTGACAGAACAGTCGCGATAATCGTGAGGGATCGCCTCTTCCTGGACGAGGGTACCGACGAAGAGACTGTCGTTTTGCTGGCGGAACGCCATCGCGCAACTGATCGTCAGGGTGCGATCGAAGTCGGAGAAGTCAAATCACTGGTCGAACTCGCTGCCATTATGGACCGCTGGCAGTCCCAGACTTGGTCAGGTGATATCAGCGGCGCATCTCCAGCAAAGCTAAGCATGACCGAGAAGTCGCTTTTGACGTACGAGTTCCTAGAACGACACGCGGATTGCATGCATTTTGGGGAGATAGCTCGGGTCAGGATAGGCATCGTGACAGGAGCTAACGATTTTTTCGTTCTCAACCGCGCGCAGCTAACTCAGGCCGGTTTGACCGAGGACGACTGCGACCTCGTGCTTTCCAAATTTCGCGCTGCGCGTGGTGCCGCGCTTCGTGAAGGAGACCTCGACGCCTACGCAGACGAGAAAGGTAAAATCTTCCTCGTGACGTCAAAATTAGCCGCAACTTCAGTACCGATCTCCGAATATCTTGCAACGTTCGACGAAAAGCGAAAATCAAGTGTTAGCACGTTCAAAAAACGGACTTTATGGTCGCAGACCTGCGACGGAAACATACCGGACGCGTTCTTCCCAGTCATGCATCATACCGGGCCGCGCCTTGTGATCAACACCCTGGGCTGCACCTGCACAAACACGGTCCATAGAGTTTTTTTCAGCTCTGACATATCGGAAACGAAAAGGATGGTCGCCGCCATCAGTTTTCTGACGTCATTCTCGCAGATTTCAGCTGAACTCATGGGTCGCCGTTACGGTTCTGGCGTCCTCAAACACGAACCGCGTGATGCGGAAAAGATAAGGCTGTTGATGCCAGCTACTGGCGAAGAGCACACGAGGGTCGTCTTTGAGAAAATAGATCTTCTCCTACGGGAGGGAAAAAATGACGCGGCCCGTAGTGCGGCTGATAGGTTCATCGCTGAAGCGTGCGATATCCCAAAGCTCAACAGTGAAAGCGAGGCTTTAGGCATCGTTCTTGACAACATGCGCAGGCGGCGCACACCTAATCGATCTAATTCTTCTTCCTCTCAGTCGGCTTCCACTGATCACCCCACATTTGAGTAAGTGCTGTCGAGCGACTTACGTTCAAGCAGTTCTGCAGCATTTGCGCATAGGCGCTGAAGCAGAGGCGCTGAAATAGCTGAATCGAATTGCACCACGACGGGTCGTCCCTTAGGTGCTTCCTCCATTTAGGCTCATAGAAGTTTGCCGAAATGACTTCACAGAAAAGCGCCAGCTCCATCGGTGGATGGGACCATCGGGGCTCTTTCACGACAAAGTCTTCATCCCGATAGCCAGGAACGTGACCACCGAATTGAAGATGGTAGAGGGGACCGCCTTGAAGCTCATTGGCGCGATCGACATGCCAGCGACCAACCGGCTTGCCGGCTAGGTCATGCATTTCCACCGCGATGTCGAGCGACGTGAATGGTGGATGGTCGTCGTCTACCTGCGCGACCGTCAAATCGCAGATCAAGTTGATCTGCAAATCGTTTCCATTTTTATCTTTTGCTCCGCGGGCGAAAGAGATGGGTTGACCACGCTTAATATTCGCTCGCCAGGAATGCGAACGTTTCCCGCCCTTTATTCGAGTTGACTCTTTTTGAAGGGCCCCTCGGCCTTCTGGTGTCAGTATTCCGGCCTCTTCAAGCTTAGTCCCAATAACAGCTAAAGCCTTGCCGGCCTCTTCAGCCGTGACGAATTTCATTCCGTGTCTTCCTATTCACTAGTCGCGGGCGGCTTTGATGATGTTCTCAACGAGATCCTCATCCGTTTCATCGACGAGTAGGGGTGAATTGCCGGAGCTGTACTTGCCGGTCTGGATGCAATCCCAGCAGATCCGCCTCTTCATCGCATATCGTGGACGGTTCGGATCAAATGCCGCTAAGGAATGGCGCATTTCAGTTGGGCGGCCGCACGAAGAGCAAGCAAAGGTTGGACGTTCCGATTCTTTGCCATTCCATGGTGATTTACTGGCTTTAACAGAAGTTGCCATTTTTTCAGAGAGCATGGCTGCCCTGACCCCGGAGGTAAGCTCAGAGAAGTGAGCGCCAAATATATCCTCGGCGAAGCGCTCTATCCTGTGTGTCCACCACCGCGACCAGCCATCAGCCAAGATGCCTCGGTAGGCGAGCCCCGCCTTGGAGAGCCATGGTCTGAGTACACCGAAGTCGCTCAAATCGATTCCAAAGCGTGCGCAGACACCATTGTCGTCAATCAGAAGTCCCGGACGCTCAATCAGGTTTCGAAGAACGACGCGTACAACGAGATGCGGCGCCTTAGCCTGCTCGAAGCCAAGCCGCAGCTCCTGACTAATCAGCCATTCCTCGTCGCCGTCGTTCGCGTGCAATACATCCCTCAATGGGTAGCGGGCGTCCATTTGACGCAACGCTTCGTACGCTTGGGCAAGTGCGAGCAATTCTTGCTTTACCCTTACCCGGTCCGTCCTTACCTCTTCTTTGGAGTAGACCATGTCGAAGAGGTCATGCGCCGTCTTATCGGGCACATAAAGACTTTTCAGTTTCATCTCGTTGGAAACAAGCACCAGGCTGAAATCCCTTAGAGGATTTGCAATGGCCTCGTCCCGAAGCAATTGCGCCAGCCCGCTGCCCTTGTAGGTATGGCCCGCCGCTACGTTCTTCACATCCTCATCCAGGCGATAATCAAGCGCCACGATGATGGGGGCTTGCTCGCGTATATAAAGCGCTTGCTCGGGAAGTGGGAAAACGTCGCGATAATCAAACTGAAGCTCGCCCTTAGTGCTCATCAAACGAGCGAAAACCTTATCCTCGTCGTCGACGAAAATTCCCTTGCGCATGCTTCAGATCCTTATTTCGCTGCCCGGACGCTAAACTCAATTCGGCAATTGTACCCATTGGTCGGATTGGAGACGACCGCATTGCCGCCATAACTTTCGGCTATGTCCGAGACTATCTTCAGCCCAAGGCCCGTCCCCGGCCCCGCGACTCCATCGTCGTCGGCCCCGACAGTCGTGGTGAAGAAAGGGTCGAAAACACGGTCCCGAATATCGTCCGGGATACCAATGCCGTTGTCCTCGAAAGCGATAACGGCATGTTTTTCGATCAACCGACCAGAAATTCTTACCTTTCTCGGATGAACGTTCGCGGCCTTCATCGCCTTGATTGAATTGGTCAGGAAGTTCAACAAAACCGACTCGAATTCCGTGGCGTGCATCGGTCCAGTGCGAAGCGAAGTCGGATGCACATCGATCTGGAAGTCCACACCCTGCTTCTTCATGTAATCACTAAACTGATCAACGAACCGATCGACGATGCCCTTCACCGAGAGCTCCTGAAGCTCCCTACTTTCGGTCTTGGACATTAGGCCAGCGATATAACCGCCGATGTCGAAAACGCGGCTAGCTGCTTTTTCAAGCTCTCCATGCTGATCTTGAAGGGCTTCTTTCAAAGAGGGCTCTTCGACCTCACTAAGTAGCTCACCCAGCATCATGATGTTCGCCAGCATAGCTCCTTGCGAGCCTTTGACCTCGTGACCAAACACGCTGATCGAAAGGCCCAGCGAGGCGAGAATTCGGAGCATCTCGTTATATTCTATCGAAGCCGCCCTTTCCTCCTCGACCATTTTTTCGAAATCGATGACGGCCTGCTGGAGGCTGGAAAGTCCGTCGCCAGGATCGTCCTGTGGGGGCGGGGCCTCCCCAGCGCCGTGTCTGTCGAAATACTCCTTGAACAACTCCGAAGGCTTCCGGACGAGGGACGTAAAATTCCTTTCCCCGGCGCGGGTCTTGCGTTTACGGGTCGAGGCAATCCGCAGGGCGGCGGCCTCCAGCGCCCAACGCGCGAAGGTTCGCAACTCGATAAAAGCCTCGTTCTCCAACAGACCTTCTCGGCTACTCGTTTCTTCGAAAAGCGTCTCTTCGGATGGCGGTATGGTGACCTGACCAAAGAAATTGATATTGGAGCCGGGAACGAGAAGCGCGCGCCGCGCCGTATCCGCGGCGAGCCCTAGCCAATCATCAGTGGGCTCCCCGTAAGGCTGAACCCTGAAGCCATTCCGGTAGATACGGACACCGCCGAACTCACGACCCATCTTCGCGGCGGTACCGGCCGACATTCCAGACAAGTTCTGGTTGTCGTAGATGAAGTACCGCGCGTCGAGTTCAACCGGTCCTGTGAGAAGGTAGATGCGATCAGATCTGATAGTCTCATCAAGATCCAGTTTGACCGACTTCAATTTCACGAACGCATGGCCATTTTCGTCGACCGATGCCGTAACTGTCGCAAGGGATTGCGAGAGAAACGACTTCTCGATTGAGAAAAGCTCGGTTTGTCGCGCTTGGGACACGCCGTTGATCGTAACTTTGAAACCGGGATCGCCACTGACCTCAACCTCCTTGTGAAGAGCGGAGAGCTGCTTGTGGCTCACGGGGAACGGCGGCTGCAGGAGAACGACGGCGCGCCAAACCCTCTCGATGTCCGCCATGCTCCAGGCGTCACGTAGTTCCGAAATGTGCAGCTCGGTTCCGTGCTCCTGTGGCTGCTTTTCAAAGCGCTCAATGGAATTGAATACGTCGTGAAGGGCCCTTCCAGACGTGAAGTTAGTATCCCAGTCGAACACCACGCGGTAGCCGATGGTGCTACCTGCAGGTTTGGTGACGAACGTCAGCTGCTTTCCGAGTCGCTGGACGGAAAAACGCCCGATGCCTTTCCGACCAGCCCGCACGCGCCTATAAACTGGCGATGTCGGCTCGGCTTCCTTCGCATTTGTCGAGATCCTCATCCATGACGACCGGATTGTCTCTTCAGTCATTCCTGTGCCGTCGTCTGTGAGGGTTAGGCTGCCGCCCTTTCGGGCGTGATCCGCAAAGGTCAGCGTCACACTGGTGGCGTCCGCATCATAAGCGTTTTTGATCAATTCAGACAGCGCGGTTTCCTGCTTACCGACGAGCTGCTCACCCAGACGCTGGATGTGCGCCGCATCGACCGAGAACCGCACACTGTCTGGATCCTGATCAACCATTCCGCGACCAGCGGCCTCAATTATCCGCCAGTCAGGTTCCGGTTTTTTCAATTCGTCGGCAATCACCTTTCGAAGAGCCGCGTGTTGATCAGGAGCTTTGGCGGATGACGACGCGTTACCTAACGGACGCACGCTATCCGCGTGGCAGGAAATAATCTGATTGTCGCCCCGTCGCACGAGTGTACCGGCAACCTGATAGAGCTGATCGTTATCAAGATCCGCAAGCAATGCATCGTTTGCCTCAAGGGGAACGAGTGTGCCCCCCCCATCCAAGAGGCGAATGTACCACCTTCCGCCAGCGTACACGGCTGTTCCGATGATCTCTTGTGATGCCATACTCGGTCCCATCAAAGCGTTCTGCGTACAATTTAGAGGCGGGTTGCCAATCTCCTCGTACACCGGGAAACGCCCGCGTTGAAGAAGCAATGGAGTAAGTTACCTCGCCACACTTTCGCCAGAAAGCTACAGCCGCAGCTTTATATGAGCTGGTCTTGTAAAACCCCTTGAGGAGCCGATTCAGTACCTGCCACGCGAAGGGCGGGGAGAAAAACCATAGGGTTCAGAAGTCTAGCTGAGCACTCCACCGTTATTAATCCGATAAGTGTCTAGGATTTGTTCGAACACTAGGAGTGATCCAAGACTTGCGATCTTCTGGTATTCCTTGCTCTTGCTACCGTCGCCGAAATCGGCGATGCCCTTGATGCAGATTGCTTCGGGCCGCTCGCCAATGCTCATGTAGGTCGCCCAATATATGGCATGAGCTTCCATCTCCAAGCCAAAGACCGGGGAGTATCGCTTCATAATCTCGGCTGTTTGCGCCTTTGCGGCGACGACGCTCGAGCCAGAGACGTTGGGGCCAACGCGCACCTTGGGGAAGTCGGGCACCTTTTTGCCAGCCTTGAGAATTATATTGGCACTCTCGTGCCGCGCATAAACGGCTGCGAGCCGTTCTGTCAGTTTTATCCGGTCGCCTTCAGTTATTGCATCCGCGATCCGTCGCAATTTTGGGGATATGAGGCCAGAGGCGGGACGTGCTTCAAAGAACGTGACGTCGTCCTTGTCGGCTTCGGGCGCGGCCAAGGTTTCACCGTCGTCAATCAGTTCGCTGTAGCGCCCTTCATCCCAGCAATGCGTTTCGGACATTATAAGGACGTCACCCAGGTTCTGGCGCTCCGACGCGCCCGGCCGATTTAGACCACAGCACATCCCAAGCATCGTCACGATTCTAGGCCTGAAATAAGCGATGGCCGACCCGCACACTGCTGCTGCGCTTGCCAGCCCAGCCCGTTGAATGCACACGATTGCCGTCTTGTAGGTGAAGGACCGGTGCGTGATCCAGGTTCCGGTCGAAGCTTTCGCTGGCAAGAATCGATTTTCTTCAACCAGTGTTCCTTCCTCGAACTGCATTGCCTCGAGGATTGGGACGTATTCATTGTCAGCCCGCGCGACGACAATAAGTACATCGTAGTCGAAGCCACTAAGATGAGCATTTACGCCTGCCATCTTGGAGCGAGTTATATATGCGATATGTCGTTTGAGACGACTTGCCCATGCTGTTTCGGTCGAACTGTAGCGTTCAATCGCAAAATACTCCAAGGGAAATCCTCCTTCGCTTTCCAGCGCATCGGGGAACTCTGTGAGCCCAATGATGTAGCTTGGGTTGGAGGCTTCGCCGCCCGTGATGAAGTTCACCAGGTCGGATGCCAGGTCGCTTTTTGCGGTTCCCCCAAAACGAATCGGGATTTTGATGTCCAATAGAACCAGGTCGTAGTGCTTTCCCTTGGACAGGATGGCGACTGCGTTCGTATAATCAGTGGCGCGATCCAGTGAATTGACTTCGACCCCATCGCGGCCTCCGAAGATCAAGTCGACGACGCGGTCGTATTTCGGATCGCTGTCCTCGACGTACAGAATGTCTAACTTGCTCTTCATCAAAATCCCGCGAAGATGTTTTTGATTTTCCGGCGCATGTCGAGCTTCCACTCGTCATCGCCAAGCCGAACGCGCACGATTCCGAAGTAAATTCCCGGGAAGGCGTCGGACAACGCCTCGTCGAGGCTCGGAATGTCCTTGAAAGATATGTTTTCCTGGCGAAAGACGTCATGCTGCGTTGCGACCAGGACGGGTATGGCCAAACCGCCAGCATTAAGGGCCTGTAGGATCTCGATACCAGCAAGGCTCTCCTTGCTGATGGCTGATAGCTGCCCTTCCGCTGCGTGGAGCGTCATGTCCAAGATAATCAAGTCCCAAGGAACCCTCGAGGCGAGTGCGGGGTACGCTCCCCGCAAGCCGCGCACATGGTCAGGCCTCGCCTGCAGGAGGTCCAAACAGACCTCCTTAATCTGCGTCGCTTTGTCTTCATTGTCTTCCACGATCAGTATTCTCAATCGATGACCTCGTATTTTCTGATCGCATCGACGAGCCGAACCGAAATGATCACCTTGTCTCCCTTCGTGCTCGGCCACGGAATGTTAATCTGGCAGTCGGCAAAAGCACGGCGGCAAAGGCGCTTGATTTTCTTAAAACCACTCCGGCCCTCCTTGAACGTATTCTTGACGTCCTTGTCCGAAAGCGCCGTCATGGCGCTTCGGACCAAGTCTTGTGCCGAAGTTGCGTCGTTCTTCGTATCGAAATTGTTCTCCGTCTGGAAAACTAGGTCGTGGCCGTCGATGCGGATCCTAAGCATCATGCTTGTCTTCGACGCAAGCCCAGAATGCTTGTATGCGTTCGAGACTAAATTGTGGATGATGGTGAAGATCGGTTCGAAATACTCACCGCGAAATTTGATGTTATAGTTGGTGGACCTAAATGTCCCTCTCGTGGAACGAGTTTCCACCAAGACGGCATCTGAAGATGCGGTGTGCTTCATCGGTCGGTGCAGGCCGATCTCGAAATGGGCGAGATCGAGCACCGAAAAGCTTTCGATCTTACCTTGGAGGCTCGATACGGCCAGCCAACTCCTCACGTCTGCGAACGCCCCGGAAATGACCGTATCAATGCGCTCACGCAAGTCGATCGCGACGTTGTTTTCAAGAAAAAACTCCTTCGTGATAGTGTGGACTTCGCTGTGAAAGCCCTCGTCGAAAGATCTTGTTGCGTCTTTGGAAATCACCGAGATCAAGTTCGAAATTTCGTCTACCGCGGCCTCGGCCAACGTCATCTCGTCCACATCGGAATAGTTCGAGACAATCTCAAGGATACGGCGGGCAAGCTGTTCGTGGAGACGCACTACCGTCGGACCAGCGGGTGTCACCGTCAGCCATTCGTCCATGAACCTTTTCGTACTGGCTCCGATAGCCGCTCGCAAGTTCGCCACCAGTTCGCCGTCAAGCTCCGTTCTTACGGACGTCTCGAGGGCATTCAATATTCGAGGTTCGATCACGCCGTGCCTGAGATTGTTGCTCAGGACAGAGTCGATTGAAAAATCGGAACTGAAGACAGCATGCTCCACGACCCTGTCAGCCACGATCTTGGCAAAGTGGTCGCGAAACGCATCGGATCCGATCCCCGCCAATTGGTCGCCCTGGGTCAAGCTCTTGACATTGAACTCCTTGAGTAGGATTGTCTCGATTTCGAAGAGCAAGTCGACGTCCTGCAGGGAAATCCGGCCGCCACCGTAAATCTCCCTGAACCTGAAAGATCGAAGCAAGGCACTTTCCTCGCTGATCAATTTTTGGATATGGACCCTGTCGCTGAAGCTTATGTCACGGATGAACTTGAGAATATCTATCCTCATCTCCGAGACCTTTTTCTCGGTGTCCATGCTGTTGTTGTCGTAACCGGTCTGCAGGGATGAAGTTTCTGTTTTGAAGATTGAGTGGAGCCGGTCGGATATGCTCTTATCCGCAAGGTACCTGAATACGGTGTCCCTGGAGTTTCCTTGCAGGGACATGAAGCGGCGCAGGAAAGACGAGACTTGCCTTGCCTTGCTTTGCTGGACGAGATTGGTTGCCATTTCGAAGATTTGCCAGTTCGCTCTACCGCTTCCAAACGCCAAGCCGATTTTTATCGGAAAACGGCGACTGATTACTGGGTCCGTCAATAGTATGGAGATGAGAATCGAGCCGGGATCGTGACCACCTCGATTGCGCTGGATGTATTGCGCCATCAGGCCCCAGTTGAGGAAATGCGTCGCGATTTTATCCAGCCTATATAGGCGGTCGATTTCGTCGAACACCGCTGCCCGTGGATATTGGATGGCGACCATGCAATATATATTGAGTATCGAATTGCAGATTTTCAAGAAGCGATCACCTCTTGAAAATGACAGGTTGAGCGCCTCGATGTAGTTTCTGGACTTGTAGAGATGGATCTTCTTGAGAAGCTTCTTGTTAATGTGCCGGTTAACCCGGTCTCGATTGAGGTCGTAGAAATCCGACGCGGGCTTGTAGTCGTTTAGATATCGGATCAGCACCAGTGCATAGAACGCCTTGTCAAGCAAAGTCGCATAGGCTTCGCGCTCGACCAGTTCGTAGGCCTCTGGCGCGAGATCGTCTTCTGGGTCGCTTAAGCGGTTCAGTGCATGCAGCACGAAGGCGCCAGTGAGGGGCCACAGCTCGCGTGTGAACCTACGAAGCGAAGACCGCAGCAGTGATATCGAGATGTCGTCGACGGTGTCGACTTCGTCATTGTGATTGCGAATGGCCTCGTAGGAATTGATGACTGCCGTCAGGGATTTTGACGATAGTTTTCTGCGCACGAAGAATTTCGCAAAACAACCTCGCATGCTCTTGGCTAGCTGATAGGACAAGGGCGTGTTCGGTACTCGGCAGAAGAGGGAGTAGTCCGCTATCTGGAGCTTGTTCCTATTCTCCGAGGACGCATCTAGGAACGTGCCACCATACGATATGCATTCGTAGAGTTCATGGTTGTACCTGTTCTCGACGACGCGGAGGAAATTCAGTTTGTCCTGGTATTTTCGGTATGAAAACGAAAAATCTATATATTTAAAAAACAGGAACTTATCGAGGTTCGAGAAATCAGTTTCCCGGGCGCCTGAGTAATGGAGCATTGCGCTCAGCGTGTATGAATCTCGCTTCGTGGCGCGATCATAAAGCTGCGGCATGCTATTCATGATATATTCTTGAGTTATAATCCGCTGCTTGACACCCGCCTTGAAACGGTGTGGATCGATAGTATTGACCAAATTTTCGCTCGGAATTGGTATGATTTCGCCTCCGACACCTTCGACCGATAATATGGTAAAAGTCAACTGAGGATAGTAGGTCGGAGAACGCACACCGGTGTAGTTGGGCGGCGGGACGCATTGCATTCGAGGACGCTCTGTCGGAAGAAGCGGGTCGGGATATGAGGAACGATTATGGACGAAAGCGAACTCAACGCATTGCCGTCCGAGCCGAGAGTGAAGCCGGCACGAAACCGAGCCCGAAAAGGATTTGTGGAGCGACGATAGTTCCGAGGGTTGCCATATTCAGCGGTCATCATGGTGCCTCTTGCCGGTCAGCAGACGCAGGATTCTGTGGTGGGCGTTATTTCGTCGTTACGTTGAAGAGCGGTATACCTCTGCGGACCAGCAACTTCAGCCTGTTAGCTCGATGTAAATGACCGGGGCATCGGTTCGGATCCCATCAAGGCGAAGGCTTGTGCACTGCGACGTTGCGAGCGTGATCTGCTTCGCAACTACTGGCAGCGTCATGGCAACGTCAGCGACGGCTCCCCTGTCGTCCTGCACACCACCTGTTACCTTTGTTCGGCCAAGGCTGAGCAAAGCCTTCTCGGAGCAGCTCCTGCCCAGCATCTCGACCGTCGGGAAGTATAACGCGCACCAACCCGCGGCGATCCGATGTTCGATCCTTGTCGCCGCTGTCTGCGATTCGGTACCCGCGCGACATAAGTGCCTGCAGCCGAAGCTTCGCTTGGTTCCCCAGAGTTCGCTCCCAGTCGCACTGTGCTTGGAACGTCTCTGGCGTATCAATGTCGAGCAGTCTCATCTTCACACCGTCTTGCCAGATCGTATCGCCGTCGACGACGCACGTCACTTTGCGCGCCGCGCGGTTGCCGCCCGAGCAGATGTCGATAGCGTAGACGGGCTGACTAATCAGCGCGATGGCGAGCCCGACCTTAAATCGCTTCATCATATTCGCTAAAGCCAATGAAGCACCATCGTTGCCAGCTGCAAAGCGATCAGAGCGGCAATTACAACCACCCAAGCCCAGTTTGGAATGAGGTACATCGCTCTGTCCCGTGTTTCGGCAGACCGCGATACGTCTTTGGCTGATGCTCTCGGCAGAACCAGTTCTCTGTCATCCTGTCTTGCTCGAAACCATAGCAGCCGCAGCGCTTACAGTTTGGGTCTTCGCAATAGTTATTCTCATGGACGCTGGCTTCCGGCTGGCTGCTGTAGCCCTCGATGTCACAGGAGCGCCCCTTGCGCTTCCTCGTACGGGAGAAGGATAAGCTTCTCGTCTGGCAACGGACGCTGCAGGACCCTGGCTTCGTGCCACGGTGCATTCATCCAGACCTCGATCTCTTCCTCGGTTGTTAGGATGACCGGCATCGCTTTCGGGTGGATCGGGCCAACGATCGAGTTCGGCTCGCAGGTGAGGAAGGCATAGAGGTCGTGCCATCCGTCGCGCGGCGTCTTCATCGAACCGCGCACTCCGTTCCAGCTCGTCCAGATTCCGGCGAAGAAGGCGAGGGGCCGGCCCTCGTCGACTGCGAACCATCGCTTGGTCTTCTTCGGCTTGGTGTCTTCGTATTCGCAGAAGGTCGTCCAAGGGACAATGCAACGGTTGTCCGGCCCCAGCCAGCGCCGCCAGTGCGGCGAGGCAATGTTGCGGATGTTGGTCACGCCGTTGTCGGGCTTGCCCTGCAGGAAAGCCGGTGGGCTTGGCATGCCCCATGTGAGCATCGCCATCTCACGACCGTCAGCCGTATTGCGGACCACAGGACCTGGCCGATCCGGATAGACGTCCAGCGACGGCTGTAGGTTACCCAGCCGGTCCAGCGCCTTCGTCAGCACGCGAATGGCTTCGTGATTGGTCGTGATGTTGTAGAGATTGCACATGCCTCACATCCTCCTGTCGCGTCACACCGGACGGCGGACGGTCTTCACGTCGACCAGTTCGCGGACACCAGGCCGACCATCTCGGCAGCTACCAGCGTCCTGAACTCAACGACCATGTGGTCTCTGCTACCGCACCGGTCGCACTGAACTTGCGCTGCAAGTTGAGCACATGCAGGTTCTCCTGCAAGAGCCTCTCGATGTCGATCGGCCGAAAATACCTGGTGATTTTGCAGAGCGTGCATCTGACCCTCACGAACTGTCCTTTGCTCGCAGCGTCCTCAAGCGTCGGGCTCTGGTTCTCGCGGTAGGGATGCGCCTTTCCTTTGTAGATGACGGACGGCACGGGATCAGCGCACGAACTTCGGCTTCCAGCCGCGGGCGTAGCCTTGGCTCCTGCACATATCCAGCGTCAGCATCTCGTCGCGCAGATGCCGGCAATCGGCGAGCAGTGTCTTCACGGCAGCAATGGCGTCGCCGCCGTGGTCCTGGAGGATCTCGGCCAACTCAAGAGCGGCGTCATCAGGCGTCTCATGGGAGATGGGATCTGGGGACATAGGCTACCTTCGCGCCGAAACGCGTCTTCAAGTTTCGCTGCATGATCTGGTGTGGCCGCGGTCATCTCGGCTAGGTGTTCTTATTATGTTCTCACGCTTGATGGAGTCAACGGCGAATCTTTTTAAGGTTTGTCTGATGCAATGCGGCATGGCCAAGCCGCCAGCAAGCCGACTACAAAACCGCTTCTAAAGGACGAACCACCGCCGCTGCGCAGCCGTCCGGTCCGCAAGCGTGATCCGGAGCAGCCGCGGCTTCCTTTCGATCCGATGCCTGAGCGTGTAGAGCCATGCTTGGCTCTCCTCAAAGCCAAGCCGCCGCACGGCGATGAGTGATCTTACGAGATCAAGTGGGACGGATACAGGATCACTCTGCACATCGAGCCGAACCAAGTGCGCATCATCACCTGCGGCTGGCACGACTGGACACACCGCTTTCCAGCCATTGCCGATGCTGCACGTCAGCTTGGTCCTGCCACCATGATCCTAGATGGTGAGGCGGTGGTTCTCGACGAGCAAGGTCGGTCCGACTTCGGCCTTCTGCAACGTTCGCTTGGCGCTACAGGCAAGGCGGCTGGCAAACTTCCGTCTCGAAACTCCATCCTCTACACCTTCGACATCCTTTACCTGGACGGCCATGACCTGAGGCGGACGGAATATCGCGTGCGCCGGCATCTGTTAGAGGATGCTCTGAAGCGTAAGGGTGGCGCCATTCGGGTGTCGGAAGAATTCGACGCAGATCCGGATGCCATGATGAGGCACGCTTGCCAATACGGGCTTGAGGGTATCATCGCCAAGCACCGCGACCGGCCGTATCGTTCCGGCCGCACCGGCGACTGGATCAAGAGCAAGTGCATCCAAAGCGATGCCTTCGTTGTCATTGGTTACGAGCCGTCGACAGCCGTTCCAGGTGCCATAGCGAGCCTGCTGCTCGCTGCCCGGTACTGTGACGGCTTTGTCTACGTCGGCAACGTCGGAACTGGGTTCAAGCACGACGGGGAGCGCTCACTTACGGAGACACTCGACAAGCTCAATACGCGGCTGCCGCCGGTCAAGGTGCCGGGAAAGAACCTGGTGCTGACCAGCCCGACGCTCATCGCCGAGATCGAGTACCGTGCCTGGACAGGTGATGGCAAGCTCCGGCACGCCTCGTACAAGGGACTGCGGGAGCGGCAGGACAATGCCGATATCTACATGATGCTGAAGTCGCCTAAGGGAGAAAAATAGAGGCGCACCACACGACGGGTAGGTTCGCGCGCCTGCCTTCATCCTCGATTAGGAGCTAACGACTGCCCCGGCGGGTATGCGCACTCATTTCGGTCGCAAAGGTCGTCATCGTTCATGCCCGAGAGCGAACATAGCTCTATGGCGGCGCCACGTCGCCTCTGCGCCAGAAGCGGTCTCGATCGTTCAAGCTCCCACGACAGCAGTGTGGGGCTCGATTAGCTCCAACAAACGTCGTTCGATGAGTGCCCACGGCTGAGCTAGGTTGATAGTCGCGATGCAGATTGAATGGCCGTGAATGCGATAGCTCGCGTCGGGACGGGTCCTGGCTTCCGGGTAAAGCAGCATGCCATCGTACCGGTCGGAGCCCCCAGTCCCTTGAGCATTTCTGAGATACGCAAACAGCTGGTAAAGATGCCCAGAATGAAAGGTTTGTCCCCCTCTATAGCTTTGCAGGGCGTCCACATAGTACTTGGTGTCGACGATAATTCGCCGCTCAGCCGATCGCAGAAAGACATCGACGCGCATCGTGGGCAGTTGGCCGTCACCAACATTCGATAGCTGCTCGGCGTTCCAGTTTAAGGTGAGGGGCTCCACAGCAAATGTACGCTGATTGTGTCGATAAAAGTTGCGGACGAATGCCTCAAAGATGACCGCCATCTTCCGCTCGTCGCGCAGGACGTCATAGAACTTGAAGCCGGTCCCGCCCTCCGTGGGCAGTAGCGAATGAAACGCGAGCTCCGCTACCCGCATTAGCAGTCGATACCCTGAGATGTTCCTGTGCAGGTAAACTCTCGAGAATACCGCCGCTTCCAATCGAATGTGCGAGACGTCCGAGAGCTGCTGCGCTGCTTGCGTCAGCTCGTGCCTAATTGATGGTTCCAGGCCGCTCGCTCGCGCAAGCCTTAATAGGGATGCTTTCAGTATCTGATTGTGAAGAACGTCGTGGCTCAGTTCGTCGAAGTGGCAATGGAGCCGACGGGTCTGGCGCGACCGCAATCGAATAGTCTGACCTAAATCGATCTGCCCCCGCACGGTGGCAAGGTCTTCGTCATGCGGCAGGTATCCCCGATCTAATCCACGTCGAAGAAGGGTTCGAGTGCCGCGAAGCAGCACCTTGGCGAGAAGCGACGGCAGGTCCGGGCTGGCGCTGCGGCCTACCTCGGCAGTCTGGGCCTCCTCAAATCGGTCCCAGGCATAGCAGAACAAGTAGTAGATGTTCTCTATCGGGATCTGTGCGATTGGTTGGATCACGGTGGCGCTAAGAGTTCGCTCTCCCACTGAGCGACCTTTGTCGGAGCGTCGAACCAATACTCGCGTAGCAGATGCAGGATCTCCGTTCGGATGATCCGTTCATACCAGGACCAAGCGTCCTCGCGGTCAGATGGGGAGGAGCAAAAATAGCTATGGCCGATCTCGAACCCCGGACCTAGCGTAGTGGCATCGGCAACGATTTCGGTATTGAGCGCTTCGATTCTCTGGATAAGCATGGATGCGATTGATGTGGAGACGCCGGCCGCGGTTAGCTGTGCTCTCAGCTTGGGAGAAGAAAGCTTCGGTACTAGATTGATAAAGGCGAAGCGTCGGCGGAGGGCATAGTCAACAACGGCCAACGATCGATCGGCCGTATTCATCAGTCCTAACAGGTATACGTTGCGCGGAACATGGAACGGAACTTTGCCTGAGGCCAGTGCAATCGCCCAATCCGGGAAACGCTTGTCGGCCTCGATAAGCAGCATCAGCTCGCCGAGGATCTTGCTGAGGTTACCGCGGTTGATCTCATCAATCACAAATACGTAGTTGCGGTCGGGGTCTGCCTCTGCGCGACGACAGAACTCAACGAACTTGCCGGGGCGTAACTCGAAGCCGTCAGGTGTTGGGCGATAGCCCTCAACGAAGTCCTCGTATGAGTAGGACTGGTGGAACTGCACAAAGCCCAATCGATCCCGATCCTTCGCGCCCAGCATGGCGAACGCCAGTCGATGGGCGGCGAAGGACTTCCCGACGCCGGGCGGTCCCTGAAGTACGACGTTCTGCTTCGCTTGCCAGACCAGCATGATCTCCTCGGCCTCTGACCTGTCGATGAAGAGCTCCTCAAGCGCGTCGTCCAGCGAGTATTCGTTGGCGAATGGCGCGGCCTCGCCATTCGCGCCATTGCCGGTCTCGATTTCGAAGTAAGGCAACTGCTTGCCTGAGAAGGCGTCATATGCCCGATTGAGGATCGAAAGCAGTGTCGGCGTGGCCTCCGTTAGGTATGCGCCCTGATTGAGTTCTAGCTTTCTATTGTAGAACAGTCGGCTCGCACCAGCACGAACCAACTCAGACAGCTCCGTCGCAAAAGGCTCCGTTGCGAGGAAAGCGTTCCTTTCGAGCGGGGGGGCGAGCTCCTCGAAGTCTTTCAGGGCGATTCTGTAAGCGTCACCCTCCCATGCAGTGCCTCCAATTCCTCTAAACGTGTCATCTACAGCGGCATCGACTATCGACAATCCCGTGATAGCGGTGTTGTCGGTCAGGTGGAACACGACATCGCCGGGCTGCACTTCACGCATGGAGGCGTAGATGTCGCCACCGCTCTTGGAACGTTGTGGTGACCATAAAGCTCGGCCCAGTCCGTGCTCACCACTTTCCCGATCTCGCCGTTCGCTAACGATCGTCTTCTCGATCCAAAATCGGCGATTTGGTGTCATCGCTTCATTCGATGTGGCTTCGACTAAATATCCAAGGCGTTGCAGTTCCCGCCTAGCGTCTGAACCGCGAAATTGCTCGTTGTCGAGTGGGGCTCCGCTGGACAGGTATTGGTGCGCTACTCCGACGATGGCTTTCGACGGATAACGTCTATTCCCACTTATAGCCCAATGGGACAACGACGTGCCGAAATTGTACGCCGACATGAATTCTTCGAAACCTAGCGCGTCGTATTCGTCCATTGCTTTCTCAACGGCTTCACGGGTGAGCGTTGTGAGCTTTGGGCGGCGCGGGGTGCCGTCGCGATAGTTGCGGTAGTAGCTTATCGTGGTCCTAAAGTTGCTCAAATCGCGATAGATGTTCGGAGAGCTAAGCTGCAGCTTGGAGGGGTCTGGTTTGCCTTGTGCGCTGTCCTTCGACGAGTACGTCAGCGTCCTCATAACCGCCTCAAGGCGATCCGCGTCGAACGCATTATCCAAGTCACCGTAGGCTGCGGCCAGTTTCCGGGCTTCGAAGAGTTTTGTGTTGACGGTATTGGGGCGGTAGTTCGCCTCCAGCCACTCGCGAAACCCGCTTTCGTTCATTCCCACCCCCAATAAATTGAACTACCCTGCTCACACAATGATGGTCGGGTTGCAAGTGTTTTGCGGCCTGCTCGGCGCAGGCCTGAGGGTACCTAATAAGTAGCGCCAGTCGCTACCGTCCATTAGTGCCTGGAGTGTGCAGCTCGAGATGAGGCCGGCGTCCGGTTTGGGCCAAACTCGGACAACTGTACCTAATGCGCGAATGTTTCTTACGCCTTGCGGCACCCCAATATCGGACATTCCTCTTCCGGCCCCGTAGCGGAAATAATCTCCGCATTGCGCCTTCAATGCGGTCATCGTTCATGGCCTTTTTGTTATCAGCGCTTTTAACCCTCTGGGATAAAGGCTCACGCCGCCGGGCTGATCAAGGTCCTCCGGGTCATACCACCGTGCAATGCCAGATGTTCCGTCACTCTCGTGGAAAGTCATCGTTTCATGACGCAGGTACTCGTCGGAACAAAATGTATTTCGAACACGAATATTATCTCGTGGCCTTCCTCGCCTTCGAAAGTGTAAATGTTTTCAATGATCAACGGTCCCGACAAAGGCTCTACTTTCATACCAAGCTCTTCGATGAACTCTCGTTTTAAAGTCATTTCAGACGTTTCACCAAACTCTACAGTGCCGCCAAGGGGACGCACGCCAGCGACATGCCCCTGGCTATCATAAACCTCGGATGCAAGGAGGCGACCGTCTCGCCAATGAAGACCAAGGGCCTTCACATTGATATTTGATCGCAATGTGCCCATGAAGACCAAGGTAAAGTAGCGAGCCAATGACCGCTTCCGGCCCCAAATCCGACGTTCACCTTGACCGATTCTCAGAGAGGGTCTGCGTCTCGCCGAAGTAGAAACTGGTTCGCCGAATACGCCGCAAAAGAGAGTCTCTGCGCTTACTTCATCGAGCGGGTCTCGCCGCTTTTCCCGCTGGACTTGCCGCGCAAAGGAAGCAGTACTCCGTCTCAGGCGAAGCCTCCGATTGGCAGACACCTGAGCCCGATCTAACCTCGGGCTTCACTCAGTGCAAGGCGGGATATCCCCGACCTGAACAGAGTGGAGACGAGAATGGCATCGGCAACAAGTGAAAGCCTTCCCCAAACAGTGACCGCACTGTCCGCAAGTCCTCGGCCTAAAGCTCACAAACCTAAGAAAGACCAACTGCTCGCTCTGGTCACAAAGCCGGGCGGCACAAGGATCTCGGTGCTAAGCGAGCGCCTTGGGTGGCAGACGCATACGGTCAGGGCTGCGCTGTCGGGACTGCGTAAGCAGGGGCATCAGATCCTTGCCACCAAGGTGCCGAAGACGGGGGAGGCGGTCTACCAAGTTGTGAAGCCGACGGAGCCTGCCGTGCCGACCGAGCCCGTCGAGCAGGCGGCCGTCACCTTGCCTGAGGGAGACGCAGCATGAACATAGCCGCAAGAATCCAGACGTCGCCTGGTGTGGCGCCAAGTGTGGCGTCGTTCGAAGCTCTTGACCGCGAGGCCTGCCTCAAACGCTGGCGAAAACAATTTGATCACGATCCACCGCGCTACGTCTCGGTCGAATTCATGCGCAAGGTGTTTGCCTATGAGGCGCAAGTAGCCGCCTTCGGAGGCCATTCAAAGGCCGTTCGCAACGTCCTCAAAGCGCATTTGAAGGAGACCGAGCGAGGTGGGAAACCAAAGGCCGGTGCCACAGCGGTGCCTTCTCCTGCAACTCTGCGACCGGGAGCCCATCTGGTCCGGGAGTGGAACGGAAGGATCTATCAGGTTGAGGTCACGGCGGACGGCTTCCAGATGGATGGCAAGCATTTTGGTTCGCTGAGCGCCATTGCTCGCCAAATCACCGGGACGCCCTGGTCCGGCCCTCGCTTCTTCGGATTGGCTCGGACATGAAGTCTGTCCGCTGCGCCATCTACACCCGCAAATCCTCGGAAGAAGGCTTAGGTCAGGAGTTTAACTCACTCGATGCGCAGCGGGAGGCCTGCGCATCCTATATCGCCAGTCAGAAGCATGAGGGCTGGGTGCTCATTCCCGCGTACTATGATGACGGCGGCATCTCTGGCGGCACCCTGGAGCGGGCGGCACTAAAGCGGCTGATGAAGGATATCGAAGCAGGTCTGGTCGATCAGATCGTCGTCTACAAGATCGATCGGTTGACGCGGTCGCTGGCAGACTTCGCCAAACTGGTCGAACGTCTTGATAAGGCGAATGCCTCCTTCGTCTCGGTGACGCAGTCGTTCAACACAGCCACAAGCATGGGGCGGCTGACCTTGAACGTTCTGCTCTCCTTCGCACAGTTCGAGCGGGAAGTGACGGCCGAACGTATTCGCGACAAGATTGCCGCCTCTAAGCGAAAGGGGCTGTGGATGGGAGGCCGGGTGCCTCTCGGCTATGAGGCGGATGGTAGGTCTCTTAAGATCGTCGAGGAAGACACCGAGACAGTCAGAAAGATCTACCAGCTCTATCTCGAGTTGGGATCGATCTACGAAGTCAGAGTAGCCGCGTACGATCTGGGCCTGCGCACCAAAGGTCGCGCCCGGCCGGGGGCCAAGAAGTACAAGCACGCTCGCCAAGACGGCGCTGGAAAGCCCAGCGTCGAATCGCTCCGTAGTAGAAAACGCGGTTCTAACATTGACGCCATCCCAGCCAGCGTCATCGGGCCGGCGCCGTTCGGGGTGACCAATATCTACTACATCCTGACCAACCCAGTTTATGCCGGACGCATCCGCCATCGGGCGCAGATCCATGATGGCAATCACCCGGCGATCATCGAGCCTGTAGTCTGGGATCTGGTCCAAGAAAAGCTGACAGAGTTTGCCTCGCGCCAGCGTGGCGTCAGCAACATTGCCAAGTTCGCGCCATTGGCTGGAAAGATCTATGACAACATCGGTGACTACTTCACGCCGAGCCATACGAAGAAGAATGGTGTCCGCCTTAGCTACTATGTCTCCAACCGGGTGATCAGCAAGAAGCAGGTGGACAAGACCACGATGGATCGAGGCTGGAGGCTTCCGGCGAAAATGCTGGAAAGCCAGATCGCCCACGCCATCGTGCGGCATCTCAACGAGCGACTGCCGATCGACCTATTGCTCACCAAGTCGGTTACAGAGATCGCCCAAGTCCACCATCGGCTGGAAGCGCTGGCCGCCGAGACCGACAAGCATCTCACCCTGATCCTGAAGTGCCTGGATCAAGCGACCATCATGCAGGGGCAGATCGATCTGGTGCTCATTGATCAGTGCGTTGCAGAGCTGATCTCGGTTTCGCTGGACTCTATCAACCCTTCGATTCTTGCCTTCAGCACCAGCTTCCAGCATCGCAAACGCGGCGTCGAGACCAAACTGATCATCGGCGCCTCTGCCACTACATCCCGTGACGAGGTTCTGACCCGCAACATTGCCAAGGCCCAGCAATTCTACGATGCGATCAAACAGGGGCAGAGCTTCGAAGACATCGCCAAGTCTGAAGGCCTCTCGACGCGTCGGGTGATGCAGATCATCGATCTCGCCTTCCTGGCACCGGCGATCGTTCATTCCGTTGTGACAGGCGATCAGCCAATGGGCCTCACCACGAAATGGCTCTCTGGAAATCCGATGCCATCCGACTGGCACGCTCAGCGCCAAATCGTCGGCGCTCTCTAAGCGCAGATCACTTCCAAATTCCACGTGTGATCAGGAGCAGATGCGGTCTTCTCAACCTGTCAGTCTGGAAAAGCCTCTCAGAGACTGAGGCCTCAAGATAGCGCCAGATACGTGCTAGAGGCCGTCTCTGGGATCCCGGCAGGCGTCCAAGTCGCTGAAGTCACGGCGCTATCGGGCGTAAGGTACTAACCCGGAATGGAGAGAAGGGAGATTGGCTGGGGAACCTGGATTCGAACCAAGATTAACGGAGTCAGAGTCCGTCGTTCTACCGTTGAACTATTCCCCAGCAGGATTAGCCTTGTGGCTCATCGGTGTGCGGCGCTTATAACCAAACACTTGGCGCTTGCAAATACCCTTTGTGAAAAAAAACCACATCATTTTTGGTCGTGTTTGCCGCGCCCTAAAAAGCCGTTGGCGAATGCGCCTGAGGCTGTTATCTTCAGGTCAACGAAACGATCAGACGCCAGCTGCATGCTTCAAAGTGTTGCGCGGCGAGATGGACTTATAAAGTGATGAACCCCGATAGCGGCGGAAAGCCGCCGGAAGGCGGGGCGTCGGCGGAACTGCGCAGGGATGTCAAGAACTCCCGGCGCCGCAAGGCGAAGCGAAACGGCAAAGACCGTGACGCGGCGTCGATGGCGCACGCAAACCCGGCTGAAAAGGCCGGCCAGCCCGGACGCCCGCACGGCATGAAACCGGATGGTGGCACGTCCGACGGCGGGCGGCCAGAGCCGGGCTCACCGCATCCGCGCAAGCGCAAGCGCCGTCGCTCCCGTTCGCGCCCCGCGGTCACGGAGAATTCTGCACATGCGCCAAACCCATCCGTGGATGGTGGCGATCGCCTATCTGGCGCCGATGCGCCGGCGGGCGAAGGCTTGCGCGGTGACGCGAAGCCGGCCGGAAAGCAGCCGCGCCAGCAGGGCCCGCAGCAGGATCGCAATCAGAGCCGCAAGAAGAAGCGTGCCGGTCGGGGCCCGCAGGGTCGGCCGCTGACGCAGGCCAAGCAGGGACCGCTGGTCACCGCCAAGACGGTTTCGGCCGCAGGCCATGCCGGTTATGCGGCGCTCGGGCATGAAAGCCATGGTTCTCCCGGCGCCGACAAGTTCGCAGGCTTCCGCGACGAACTCTATGCAGCCCTTGATCTCGGCACCAACAATTGCCGTCTCCTGATCGCCCAGCCGACGCGGCCGGGCCAGTTCCGGGTCATCGACGCGTTTTCGCGCATTGTCCGTCTGGGCGAGGGGCTGGCTGCAAGCGGTCGCCTGTCGACGGAAGCGATGGATCGCGCCGTCGATGCCTTGCGCGTGTGCGCGTCGAAACTTGCGCACCGGCCGATCCGCCGCATGCGGCTGATTGCCACCGAAGCCTGCCGCGCTGCCGAAAACGGCGAGGCATTTCTGGCGCGGGTCACTGAGGAAACCGGGCTCGAGCTCGAAATCATCGATCGCGAAACCGAGGCGCGGCTTGCCGTGTCCGGCTGCTCGTCGCTGGTCGGTCGCGAGGCCCGCTCCGTCGTGCTGTTTGATATCGGCGGCGGTTCGTCTGAAATCGCGGTCATCCGCATCGGCGACAGCCGCTCGTCGCGGCTCGCCAACCACATTACCCACTGGACCTCGCTGCCGGTCGGCGTCGTGACGCTGTCGGAACGCCATGGCGGCCGTGATGTCACGCCGGCCGTCTTTGCCGGCATGGTCGATGAGGTCGAGGGCATGCTGTCGAAGTTCGATTGCCCGCCGATCGGTTCCCCGCACCAGCAGGGTGCCGAGGACTTTCATCTGATCGGCACATCCGGCACGGTCACCACGCTTGCCGGCGTCCATCTCGATCTGCCACGCTACGATCGCCGCAAGGTCGATGGTCTCTGGCTGTCGGATTCCGAGGTTTCCGCCATGCAGGCAAAGCTCCTGTCATGGGATTTCGCCGGCCGCGCCGCCAATGCCTGCATCGGTCCTGACAGGGCCGATCTGGTTCTTGCCGGCTGCGCCATCCTCGAAGCGATCCGCCGCCGCTGGCCGAGCCAGCGCATGCGGGTTGCCGATCGCGGGCTGCGCGAAGGTCTTTTGACGGATATGATGGCTGATGACGGTGTCTGGCGCCGCGGCAGGGGACGAAGGTTCGGCCAGGGGTCAGGCAGCGGTTCAGGCCAGGGCCACCATCAGACGAATAATTCAGGCCACGGGCAGACGCAGGAAACGGGACGCAAGCAATGACGAAACCATCCGTTGGCGGCAACCGCACCGGTCGCAAGCTTGGCCAGAAGGTCAAGAAGGGCAAGCTGAAGGCGTCTTCACGCCGCTGGCTGGAGCGCCATATCAACGATCCCTATGTCCAGCGCGCCAAACTCGAGGGTTATCGCGCTCGGGCGGCGTTCAAGCTTCTGGAGATCGACGAGAAGCACCAGTTGCTCAAGGGCGCGCGCCGCATCATCGATCTGGGTGCAGCCCCCGGCAGCTGGTCGCAGATCGCCGCCAAGGTCACCGAATCCAGCGATGACGATATGCGCGTCGCGGCGATCGATTTTCTTGAAATGGCGCCGCTTGCCGGCGTCAAGATCCTGCAGCTCGACTTTCTGGATGACGATGCTCCGCGCCAGCTGATGGAAGCGATCGGCGGCACGCCGGATGTCGTCCTGTCCGATATGGCGGCACCGACCACCGGTCACCACCGTACAGACCATCTGCGCACCATGCATCTGTGTGAAGTCGCCGCGCATTTTGCCGTCTCGGTTCTGGGCGAGGGCGGACATTTCCTGGCGAAGACCTTCCAGGGCGGCACCGAGAAGGATCTTCTCGATATGCTGAAGAAGAATTTCAAGCAGGTCATCCACATCAAGCCCGGCTCGTCGCGCCAGGAATCGGTGGAAATGTTCCTGCTTGCAAAACACTTCAAAGGCCAGGCCCACAGGCTCGCCAACGAAGCGGCCGGCGACCATCCCGGCGATGATGCAGCGGACGAAGCACAGGATGATCCGCGGGAACAGGCGGGCGACGAGGGTTTCGGCCGGGACTGAGTTTACTCGCCGGCTCCCGGTGTCGGCTCTACCTGTCCGACGCGCACTCCGCGCCGGTGTCCCGATACGTCGGCGCCGGTCATCGGGTCGAGCTTGAGGATCGGGATCACCGCAAACACCGAAACAGCGGCGACGATAAAGAACGCGAGATGGAAATCCGCGAGCGCCAGCTGGCTGCCGGAAAATGTCGACGACATCTCCAGAATGAAGGCTGCAAACGCGACGCCGAGTGCCAGGCTCACCTGTTGCAGGAATGAGGCCATGGACGTCGCCTGGCTCGCCTGCTGGTCCGTAATCTCCGAATAGCCGAGCGCATTGGCACCTGTGAAAAACAGGGAGCGGAATAATCCTGCCGCGAGCAGCGCGCCGATGATCACGATATGGGGTGTGTCCGGCGTGAAGAACCCGTTGACCGCCGTCGATGCTGCGCCAAGGATGCCGGCAAAGATCAGCGCGGTTCGAAAGCCTGTCATCGCAAACACCCGCCTTGCAAGGAACTTAACCGTCAGCGCACCGATCGCACCGGCGAAGGTGATGAGGCCGGACTGAAACGGATTGAGGCCGAAACCCAGCTGCAGCATCAGCGGCATCAGGAAGGGGATCGCCCCGGTCGCGATGCGAAACATCGTGCCGCCGGTGGTGGAGGCACGGAAAGCCCGGTCGTTGAAGATCGTGAGGTTCAGCACCGGAAACGGATGCCGCTTGGCATGGAAATAATAGAGAATGCAGGCGGCAAAGCCGGCAAACGTAGCCGTGATGCCGACGACCGGCGGCAGCGCCGGCAGGCCGATCACCGACAGGCCGAAGACGACACCGGAGGCCGCGACCGAGGTCAGCAGAAAGCCGAACCAGTCCATTCGAGGCGTCTCCACCGGCGGCACGTGCGGCAGGTAGATGCCGGTCAGGATCACGCCGGCGATGCCGATCGGCACGTTGATGATGAAGATCCAGTGCCAGGAAAAATAGGTGGTGATGAAACCGCCGATCGGCGGCCCGGTCAAAGGCCCGACCAGCGCCGGGATCGTCAGAAGCGCCATGGCGGAAACAAGTTCGCTGCGCTTCGTCGTTCGCAGTAGCACCAGACGGCCGACCGGCGTCATCATTGCCCCGCCCATGCCCTGCATGAAGCGCGACATCACGAACTGCAGCAGTGAATCCGAGATTGCGCAGAGGATCGAACCGACGATGAAGACGCAGATCGCCAGGCGAAAAATCTTCTTTGCCCCGAATTTGTCGGACATCCAGCCACTTAGCGGAATGAACATGGCAAGCGCCACCATGTAGGATGTCAGCGCCAGTTTCAGCGTGATCGGACTGACGCCGAGATCGGCGGCGATGGTGGGAAGTGCGGTGGCGATGACGGTCGAATCCATCTGCTCCATGAACAGAGCGACGGCCAGAATAAGCGGAATGATGCGGTTCATGGGGAGGGCCTGCGATACGCGACGCACTTCAACGTCCCCGCTCTAGACCTGTTCCGGCATGAAGCCAATTGCACAATGTCAATTTCCGGGAGACCGTGTCACGTCTGCGTGAGGCTTGTTTCCCTTTGCCTGTCGCCTGTTATCTATTCGTGTGCGGGGCTTGGGCATTTTCGGTGCACCCCCGAAAGCTTTCAAACGGAGGGATGAGATCATGACGTTCAAGGACGAACCAAAGGGCATGGAACGCCGCACGCTGCTGGGAAGTGCCGGACTGGCCGTCCTCGCGGCGCCGGCTATATGGAGTGGCCAGGCGCTGATGAGCAGCAAAGCGCTGGCACAGGAGAAGAAATTGGCAATCGATCGCGTAACCCCTCCCGACATTCACAAATTCAAGCTCGGTAGCTTCGATGTTCTCGTGGTGAAGGATGGCTCCCGCGCCTCTGGCACTCCGAACGAGACGTTTGGAACCAACCAGTCGGCCGAGACCGTCAGCGCGCTTCTCGCAGACAACTTTCTGCCGACCGATCAGTTCGTCAACGGCTTTTCCCCAACGCTCATTGATACCGGCAGCGACGTCATCCTGTTCGATACGGGCTTCGGCCAGTCGGGTCATGCCATGGGTGCCGGCCGTCTGGTCGAAGGCATGGCGTCTGCCGGCTATATGCCGGGCGATGTCACGAAAGTGGTCCTGACCCATCTCCACGGCGACCATATCGGCGGCCTGATGGAAGACGGCAAGCCGGCCTTCCCCAAGGCGACCTATATCACCGGTCAGACGGAATATGATTTCTGGGTCGACGGCGCCCGCGCCGGAACGCCCGCTGAAGGCAATCAGAAGTCCGTGCTCGCCAATGTGAAGCCTCTGGCAGACAAGATGACCTTCATCGGAGAGGGCGACGACGTCGCACCCGGCATCACCGGCATGCTCGCGCCCGGCCATACGCCCGGCATGATGATCTTCAACGTGGAATCGCAGGGCAAGCGCCTGATCCTCACGGCCGATACCGCCAACCACTTCGTCCTGTCGCTGCAGCGCCCGGACTGGGAGGTCAAGTTCGACATGGACAAGGCAAAGGCGGCCGCAACCCGCAAGCGCGTGTTCGACATGATCGCCACCGACAAGGTCGCCTTCCTCGGCTACCACATGCCGTTCCCCGCCGTCGGCTACGCCGAAAAGCAGGAAACCGGCTACCGCTTCGTGCCGAAGAGCTACCAGTTCGATATCTGACGAATATTGACGCGGGAAATTCACAGCTATGCAAACCCGGAGGGCCTGCCTCCGGGTTTTAAATGTTCCCTTCCTGTCATTATCGTGTTACCAGCCCTCGCCAACTTCCAAGCAATTGTTGCCGGAACGTCGGGACGTATTCACGGTCCTGAGCGGTCCCGCATTTTTAAGATCGAAGGAATTGGCAATGGCTCGTATTATAGAAACGCCGACCGGTCTCGACGCCCTCACATTCGATGACGTCCTGCTGCAGCCGGGGCATTCCGAAGTCCTGCCGGGCCAGACCAGCGTCGCCACGCGCATTGCCACTGATTTCGAGCTGAACATTCCGATCATCTCGTCGGCCATGGACACCGTCACCGAAAGCCGTCTCGCCATCGCGATGGCGCAGGCCGGTGGTCTTGGCGTCATCCACAAGAACCTGACCCCGGTCGAGCAGGCTGAACAGGTCCGCCAGGTCAAGAAGTTCGAAAGCGGCATGGTCGTCAATCCGGTCACGATCGGCCCCGACGCGACGCTCGCCGATGCGCTGGCCCTGATGAAGACGTTTCACATTTCCGGCATTCCTGTTGTCGAAGCCTCGGGCCGTCTGGTCGGCATCCTGACCAACCGCGATGTGCGCTTTGCCTCGGATCCGGCCCAGAAGATCCACGAGCTGATGACCCATCAGGGTCTCATCACCGTCAAGGAAAACGTCGATCAGCAGGAGGCCAAGCGCCTGCTGCATACCAACCGCATCGAAAAGCTGCTGGTTATCGATGGCGAAGGCCGCTGCGTTGGTCTGATCACCGTCAAGGACATCGAAAAGTCGCAGCTCAACCCGAACGCCTCCAAGGACATGCAGGGCCGCCTGCGCGCCGCTGCCGCGATCGGCGTCGGTGAAGATGGTTTCGAGCGTGCCGAGCGGCTGATCGAAGCGGGCGTCGATCTTCTGGTCGTGGATACCGCGCATGGCCATTCGGCCCGCGTTCTCGAAGCCGTCACCCGCGTCAAGAAACTGTCCAACCATGTCCGCGTCATGGCCGGCAACGTTGCCACCGCAAGCGGCACCAAGGCGCTGATCGATGCGGGCGCAGACGCCGTCAAGGTCGGTATCGGCCCGGGCTCGATCTGCACCACCCGTATCGTTGCGGGCGTCGGCGTGCCCCAGCTTGCCGCCATCATGTCGGCGGTCGAAGCAGCACAGGCGCAGGACATTCCGGTCATTGCCGATGGCGGCATCAAGTTCTCCGGCGACGTCGCCAAGGCGATCGCATCCGGCGCGTCTGCCGTGATGATCGGCTCGCTGCTCGCCGGCACCGATGAAAGCCCGGGCGAAGTCTATCTCTACCAGGGCCGCTCGTTCAAAGCCTATCGCGGCATGGGTTCCGTCGGTGCCATGGCCCGCGGTTCCGCCGACCGTTACTTCCAGGCTGAAGTCCGCGACACCCTGAAGCTGGTGCCGGAAGGCATCGAAGGCCAGGTGCCCTACAAGGGTCCGGTTTCCGGCGTCATCCATCAGCTCGCAGGCGGCCTGAAAGCTGCCATGGGCTATGTCGGCGGCAAGGACATCAAGGACTTCCAGGAGAAGGCGACCTTCGTTCGCATCTCCGGTGCTGGCCTGCGCGAAAGCCATCCGCATGACGTGACGATCACCCGCGAAAGCCCGAACTATCCGGGCTCCGGCGCCTGAATGTAGCGACGTCCAAAACAACAGGGCTGGGCATAGTAGCCCGGCCCTTTTTATTTCGTGCCCCCAGTATCCGCCAGCACAAATTTTGATATCTTCTCGTCGTCGATAGAGATCGACTTAAGGGGAGACTTTCGTGAAGAGAACAGTTCTTGCTGCGGTGCTTCTGGGCGCCGCTTTCATTGCGCCTGCCCAGGCGCAGACCGTCAAGGCCGGCGCGTACACAGTTGAGGGCACCAATCTCGACGGATCCGCCTATGACGGCACCGCCACCATCAAGCTGACCAGCGAGACGACCTGTGCCATCGTCTGGAAGACGGGTTCGGGCAAGAAGGCCACGTCGAACGGCATCTGCATGCTCTATGAGAACGCTTTTGCCGCAGGCTACGTGCTGGATGGCGAAGTCGGCCTCGTCGTCTATGAGGTGCGCGATGATGGCGTGCTGGAAGGTGCCTGGACAATTTCCGGCCAGGACGGATCCGGCACCGAAACCCTGACGCCCCGATAATCCAAGTCTGTCTCACGAAGGCCGTCGGCCCGTTGTCGGCGGCCTTTGCTTCGTCTATGCATTCTTATGACGACAGGAGGATCAATGCTTTCCACCAATGCAACGCTCTGGCCGATGATCGCGCATGTCGCGCTCGTCTTCTGTCTCTACTGGATGCTGTCGAAGAAACGCGTTGCCGCCGTAAGGTCGGGCCGCGTCGAGGTAGCGCAGTTTCGCGAGAACCTGCAGGAACCGGCAGAAAGCCTGCTGGTTCACAACAACATCAAGAACCAGTTCGAACTGCCGGTGCTGTTTCACATCGTCTGCCTGGTGCTTTATGCGTCAACCGCAGACAACTGGGGCACGGTGGCGCTCTCCTGGCTCTTCGTCGCCTCCCGCTTTGCCCATGCCTATGTGCATGTGACCAGCAACCGCCTGCGCTACCGCCGGCCGCTGTTTATGCTCGGCTTTTTCACGCTGGGCGCGCTCTGGGTCTGGCAGGCCGTGTGGCTTGCCCTCAACTGAGGGGAGGGGTGCTTTTCCTCTGCATCACCAGCCGGGCATCACCGAACCGCGCGACCGCACCATGCGCGGAAACGCCTTGGTGTCGGCATCGAGATCGTCAGGCACCACGGCCGGTGAGATATTGTCGAGGCAGGCGGTGATGTGGTCGGTAATGGCGTTCATCAGCGACGGTGAGACGCCCGGCCGCTTCATCAGGCCGATCTGGACGGGTGGCAGCGGCGGAAAACCGTCGGCAGCCGTCAGAACCTTCATGCCGGGCCTGAGCGCCGATTCCGGCAGCACGGAGACAGCCATCCCGGCAAGCACGGCCGCCGCAACCACGGTCGAAGACCAGCTGGTAAACAGAACCTGATATTCGCGCCCCGACGCATCAAGTGCCGAACAGGAAAGCTGCCGCCAGAGGCAGTCACGCCGACCGACCGCAAGCGGCACCGGCGCGTCGTCCTTCAGCGTGTGGTTGGCCGAACCCACCCAGCACAAAGGCTCGGTGCGAACCACGTCGGAGATCCGCTGCCGCGGGTTGTGCGTGACGAGCGCGATATCCAGCTCTCCGCGCGCCATCTTCTCGGCAAGGCTGACCGAGGGTTCGCAGACGATGTAGAGCTCCACATTGGGATGCGTCTTCGCAAACCGTCCGATGATCTCGGGCATGTAGCGGTCCGCGTAATCGTCCGGCGTGCCGATCCGGATCGAACCTTCCAGGCGGTTGTCGTCGAAGGCGGCGATCGCCTCGTTATTGAGTCTGATGATGCGCCTTGCGTAATTCATCAGCTTTTCGCCCTCGGCCGTCACCCGGTTGCCGCGCCCGTCCTTGGCAAACAGCTGCTTGCCGATCCGTTCTTCCAGCCGGCGCATCTGCATGGACACCGCCGACTGGGTCTTGAACACCCGATCGGCCGCCTTGGTGAAACTGCCGGTGTCGATGATGGCGATGAACGTGTGTAGCTGATCGATGTCGAGCGGTGCGGACATGCAGGCCTCCAGATGAACGTCATTCATAAGAGCGATTGATGCATATCATTAGAAACATTCGTTGGACTGATCAATAGATTTTCCCGCATAAACACGATGCAAAATCAGAACCAGCGAAGGCCTCCTCCCGGATGCCTTCACAAAGGGCAACCTTTCCGCAAAGCCGTTGTGGAAGGGGTGAGCCTCTCCGTGCCTTACGAAAGGATGATCCGATGAGCACGACCAACTACGGAACCGAACTGAAGCTTTACCCTGCAGCAGCGAAGACCCGCTTTGCAGCGCAGATCATGCTTCGAACGAAATCCGTATGGCGCGCTCTTCGAAATCGCTTCGAGGCCAATTCCCTTCACGACCTCGATGATTACCAGCTCGAAGATATCGGCATTACCCGCCACGATGTGGTGAAGGCGCTCGATCGTTCGGGCGTTCTGGATGACCCGTCGCGGCTTCTGACGCGTGCCGCCCGCGAGCATGCGCGCAACCGCTTCAAGCGGCTCTAGCGAGCCTCAAGTTTCCCCGCAGGGCGATTGCCAATAGCCCTGCCTTTGCCCGGCCGGTTTATCCGCGCCGGGCTTTTTCGTTCAAGTGACTTTTTCGTTCAGGGCTTGGCCGCTTTTCCAGTGCCGAAGTAACCGTCGAACATCGTCTCCAGGCTCTTCTGGTAGCCTTTATTCGCCTCGACGCCGCTGTCGAACATCCGGTTGACGAGATCCGCATAGGTTTGGGCAGCGCCCGGAGCGGTGGCGGAAGGCTGCGGCTGCTCTGGCTTTTCCAGGCCCCACATCGCCCGCATCGCCTGTGCAAAGGGATTGTCCAAGGGATTGCTCGTCGCGTCCGGATTCGGTGCCGCCTTGTCAAAACCCATCGCGGTCATCCACTGCTTCTGCATCGTCTCCAGCGCCGGGCCGAACGTATCGCCGCCGGCCGGAAACTGGGTCGCGAAAGGCGCGCCCATCTGCCCGGTAAACTGTTTGAAGAAGCCGCCCATCAGCGTATTGGCCATGCCAGGCATCATCTTCTCGATGATGTCCTGGCCGATGCCGGTAAACTGCTCCACCTGCGCGGCGACTGCACGGGACACCTCTTTTGAGCCGAACACCTTCTCCAGAACGGCATTGCCGTCGGCTGTGCCCTGCGGCGTGAAAGCCTTGCCCATATCCTCGAAATATTTGCCATAGGCGCCGGAAAACACGGTGCTCATCAGCTCCGAGAGGTCGTAAGGGTTTGCAGCCTTGCGCTTGAAGCCGGAGGAAAAGGCGGGCATCAACGCCGCCATTGCTTCAGAAACCTGTTCCTGGGCAAGATTGAACTGCTTGGCGAAGGCCTCCATGGATGCGCCGCCGCCCTGGCCCCCTCCGGCCTTCATCATCATCTCGAACAATGGCAGCATGGGCATCCTTTCCGGCATGGGTGACACACCCACTATAGCCGGAAAGGCAAAGCCTGAAAGCGGATTATGGAGCAGCGAATGCTCCTGCTCAGTAAGCGTAGTCCTTGAACGCCGGCTCGACCGAGCCTTCCCAGCGGCCGTTGAACAGCGCCAGCATCTCATCGGCAAGCGTTGCCTTCTTGACCAGGATTTCCTCGAGCGGCCGAAGATAGATCGTCTCGTCGTCACCCTCGGCATTCTTGCGCGCGCGGGCCTTGAGGCCGGCCTTGGAGATCAGCACGCTCTCGCGGGCAATGTCGAGAACCGACACGCCACGGATCTCGGCTGAAAGACCCTTTGATGGAACGGTATCGCGCATCTGCACGACATCTTCGAACGTCCAGTCCTTCGTCAGTTCCTGCGCATCCGCAAGCGCCGTGTCGTCATAGAGCAGGCCCACCCAGAAGGCGGGCAGGGCAGCGATGCGATCGAGCGGACCGCCGTCGGCACCGCGCATTTCCAGGAACTTCTTCAGCCGCACATCCGGGAACAGCGTGGAAAGATGGTTGATCCAGTCGCCCATCGTTGGCTGCCAGTCGTCGACGCTGCCCTTCAGCGCGCCGTCCATGAACTGCCGGAAGGTGATGTTGGTACAGTCGTGATACTTGCCGTTGCGCACGATGAAATACATCGGCACGTCGAGCGCCCACTCTGCGTAATCGGCATAGCCGAAATCGGAGTTGAACACGAAGGGAAGCACGCCGGAGCGGCTGTTGTCGGTGTCGCGCCAGATGTCGCCGCGCCAGGAGGAAAGGCCGTTCGGCTTTCCCTCGGTAAACGGCGATGCCGCAAACAGCGCTGTTGCGATCGACTGCAGCTTCATCGACACCCGCATCTTCGCGGCCATGTCTTCCTCGGACGAGAAGTCGAGGTTCACCTGGATCGTGCAGGTGCGGTACATCATGTCCAGACCCTTGCTGCCGACCTTCGGCATGAAGCGGGTCATGATGTCGTAACGGGATTTCGGCATGCGCGGCGTTTCTTCGCGCGTCCATTTGGGGCTGCCGCCGATGCCGAGGAAGCCGATGCCCATCGGCTCGGCTATCTCCTTGACGAGGGCGATATGCTCCTCGGCCTCTTTCGCCACTTCATGCAGCGTTTCCAGAGGCGCGCCGGAAAGCTCGAACTGGCCGCCGGGCTCGATCGAGATCGCACCCATGCCGGATTGTTCGCCAAGCCCGATGATATTGCCGCCATCGGTGATCGGCTCCCAGCCCAGCCGTTCCTGCATGCCATGCAGCAGCGCGGAAATGCTGGCGTCGCCGGCATAGGGCACGGGCGAATGGTCGGCTTTGAAGAAGACGAACTTTTCGTGCTCGGTCCCGATCCGGAATTTTTCCTTCGGTCGCGGTCCCTCGGCCATGTAGCTGGAAAGCTCGGCCACCGAAGAAAGCGGGGTCTGGTCGGTGGTGTCGCGGGCCATGAAAACTACCTTGTTCGGAGTGCCGTATTTAGAGAGCGAACGTCCGGCTGAGTGGACCGGAATGATCTGCGGTGCAAGTGAATTTCTTTCAACGCTGGTTTAGAAAAACAGGCAGCTGTGTGTCAAATCTGTCGCGCCGGTTGGGAGCATGTTTAACGCCAGTCGCCGATCGAAGCCTGGACCACGGCAAGTGCTGCAACCGCTGCGGTATCGGCCCTCAGGATACGCGGTCCGAGCGGAATGGCACTGACGAATGGCAGCGACCGCAGACGTGCCCGTTCTTCTTCGGAAAACCCGCCTTCCGGGCCGACCAGCAGCGCCAGCTTGGTCTCCTCGATCTTTGCGAGGATCGTCAGCGGGTTCTGTCCCTCATCGCCCTCGTCGCAGAAAATGATACGCCGGTCGGACGGCCAGTGGTCGAGGACATCGGCAAGTTTCTTTGGCGAAAGGACCTGCGGGACTGACAATATGCCGCACTGTTCGGCAGCTTCGATCACGTTCGCCTGTAGCCGATCCATGCTGGTGATCTTGCCCTGTACATGCTGCGTCATGACGGGTTGAAGCGTGCCGGCGCCCATTTCGACCGCCTTTTGCACCAGATAGTCCAGCCGCCCCACCTTCAGCGGCGCAAACAGGTAATGCAGGTCCGGTGCTAGCGGCTGCGGGCGCACCTGCTCGACCGGCTCGAGTGCGATCTTCTTGCGGCTCGGAAAGATGAGTTTCGCCAGCCATTCGCCGTCGCGTCCATTGAACGCCAGGATCTCGGCACCTTCAGTCAGGCGCAAAACGTTGGCGAGATAGTTGAAATGCTCCGCTCCCACCTCCTGGTGCTCGGCCTTCGCAAGAGGTGCGTCGATGAACAGGCGCTGTATCCGGAAATTGGCACGCATGGGAAAACTCTCAAACCTCAGACGAACAGCGCGAAGATAACCGTCGCGACCAGCGCTGCAAGCGCAGCCGATGCCGGCAGCGTAATCATCCAGGCGGCGATGATCGACAGGAAATGCGAGCGGCGCACCAGAAAACGGCGTTTCACCTCGTTCTCGTCGTGCTCGTGCTCCTGACCGACATCCGGATCCTTGCCGGCCCTGACCCGCATATACTCGTAACGGCGGCGTGAATGGCGCGTGTACCATTCGCGGAAAAACCCGACGCCGAACACGGCGCCAACAGCAATATGCGTGGAAGATACCGGCAGACCGACCCAGGACGCGACGATCACCGTCAGCGCCGTCGAAGACGAGACGCAATAGGCGCGCATCGGATTGAGCTTGGTGATTTCGGCACCCACCAGCCGCACCAGTTTCGGTCCGTACAGCAAAAGGCCGAGCGAGATACCAAGCCCGCCGATCACCAGCTCCCACAGCGGTATGCCGACAGGTGCGGACACGCCGCCGCGTTGCGCTGCCGCGACGATCGCTGCCAGCGGACCAATCGCGTTCGACACGTCATTCGCCCCATGCGCGAACGACATCAGCGCCGCGGCAAACACCAGCGGAATGCGAAACAGCTTGCGCAGCGACTGGTTGCGGTTCTCCAGTCCGCGCGACTGTCTGGCGATGACAGGGATGACCAGTCGCCAGACGGCAAGACCCGTGATCAGCGTGATGGCGGTCGCGGTCAGTTTTGACACCGTTATCAACTGCCCAAGACCGACAAGCGAGAGGTAGCCCGCAAAGGCGCCCGCCATCAGGCCGATCAGGATCGGCACCCATGTCCGGGCAGAAGCGATCTTGTCCTCGCGGTAGATGATCGTTTCCTTGATCAGGAACAGCAGGCCGGCAGCAATCGTGGCGCCAAGCAGCGGCGACAGGACCCAGCTTGCGGTAATACCGCCGACGGTCGCCCAGTTGATGGCCGAAAAACCGGCCGCCGCGATGCCTGCACCCATCACGCTGCCGACGATAGAATGGGTGGTGGAGATCGGCGCGCCGAGCCATGTCGCGACGTTGATCAGCACGGCTGCGGAAAGCAGTGCCGCCATCATCGCCCAGATCATCACGTTCGGATCGGTGATTACGCCGGCACGCATGATGTTGTTGGCGATCGTACCGGCAACGCTGCCGCCGGCAATCACCGCGCCGGCGATTTCGAACACTGCCGCCAGCGCCAGGCCGAACGCCATCGTCATCGCGCGCGCGCCGACCGCCGCGCCGATATTGTTGGTAACGTCGTTGGCGCCGATATTCATCGCCATGTAGGCCGCAAGCGCGGAGGCCGCGATCACCACCACAGCACCCGGATGTCCGGTCACATAGGAAGCGGCAAAGATTGCCACCAGCACGATGAACAGCAGCGCTGCACCGGGTGCTGCAAGCCCGCGCGACGTCTGGCGCGCGGCGTCTTCCACCGAGGAGAGCTTTTCGAGATCCTTGTCGAGCGTCGGCTTGGCCAGACGCGGCCGCGTTTGGCCCATCATTTATTCCAGTATACGATTTTGGTTGGTCGAGCGGACTGTCAGCCTGCGGCCTTGATCGGCACCGTTGAACGAAGCGGATCCATTTTTTCGGCAAACCGCAGGAAGAGAATTTTCAGTTCCGGCTCGTTGACGCGGTTGGCCGCTTCCTCGCAGGAGACCCATTCCAGCTTCCGGGATCCTTTTTCCGGAAAATTCTTCAGGCAATCGGCAACTTCCAGTGCGTGAACCTGCACGCGCACCAGCACTTTCAGGCCGCTGTCGAGGGTCTTGCGGTAGTGGAAAAAGCCAAGCGCGTCCTTCTCGACCTTACCCTTGACGCCCACTTCCTCGTAAGCCTCGCGTTCGGCTACCTGATGCGCCTTCTTGTCCTTCATCGGCCATCCCTTGGGAATGACCCAACGCCCCGTATCGCGGCTTGTGGCGACCAGAACTTCCAGCTGCGTCCGCTTCTTCGTCAGGCGATAGCACAACGCGGCATACTGCTGTCGCGCAGGGCGCTGCAGCATCAAACGAAGATTGCCGGTCAGTCGGTCCATCAAGCCCAATTTCGAAACGCCTCCAAAAAATGTATGTTGCTAATATAATGCTTGCGCCGGGCTTAACGAGCAAAAGAGGATTATTTTAGGAGAATCATCTCTAAAGGCGCATTCTCCATTCTGAAGCCGGCTACTGTTGCGTCAACGTCTATTTTGCGCGGACCGCGCTTTGTACGCTGATAATGTCGAGAGCGGATCTGTGGTTTATGCGTGAGCAACCCGCATTCGAGTTGATGTGCGACACCGTCATGGCATACGCTGTAACGAGATAGAGAAAGCCACGCGTTCTGAGGAGGAGGCCATGGCCGAGGCAATCGCATTCCTGCCGCCACGCGCGTCCGTCCTGTCGCGGCGGGATAACATCGTGACCGATCTTGCCCGTCTCGTACCGGCGGACTGTCTCATCCACGAAGAACGCGAACTCGCACCGTTCGAGACCGACGCCTTCATCTCCTATCGGCGCGTCCCGCTTGCCGTCGTCCTTCCACGCACCACGGCGCAGGTTGCGGCTGTGATGAAATACTGCCATCGCCACGCCATTCCGGTCGTTGCAAGGGGGGCGGGAACCTCGCTTTCGGGTGGGGCCATTCCGCAGGAGGATGCGGTCGTTCTGGGCCTTTCCAAGATGTCGCGGGTGCTGGAAGTGGACTACAGCAATCGCACCGCCACCGTGCAGGCCGGCGTCACCAATCTCAGCATTTCGGAGACGGTCGGCATCGATGGGTTTTTCTATGCGCCGGACCCGAGTTCGCAGCTCGCCTGCACGATCGGCGGCAATATCGGCATGAATTCCGGCGGCGCCCACTGCCTGAAATACGGCGTCACCACCAACAACCTGCTCGGCGTCCGGATGGTGCTTGTCGATGGCACGGTGATCGAGCTTGGCGGCAAGCATCTGGATGCCGCAGGTTACGATCTTCTCGGCCTCGTCTGCGGCTCGGAAGGCCAGCTCGGCATCGTCACCGAGGCGACGGTGCGCCTGATTGCCAAACCGGAGGGCGCGCGGCCGGTCCTGTTCGGGTTCGATAGCTCGGAAGAGGCAGGGGCCTGCGTCGCCGATATCATCGGCTCCGGCATCATTCCGGTGGCGATCGAGTTCATGGACAAGCCGGCGATCGAGATCTGCGAAGCGTTCGCCAAGGCCGGCTATCCGCTCGATGTCGCAGCGCTCCTGATCGTCGAGGTGGAGGGATCGGAAGCCGAGATGGACGCAACGCTCAAAGACATCGTCGAAATCGCCCGAAGGCATCAGGTGAAGACCGTGCGCGAATGCCAGTCTGCCACCGAGGCGGCGCTGATCTGGAAAGGCCGCAAATCGGCCTTCGGCGCCACCGGCCGCATCGCCGACTATATCTGCATGGACGGCACGGTGCCGCTCGGCAAACTCTCCTACGTGCTGGAAAAGACCGCCGAAATCGTCGAACGCTTCGACCTGCGCGTGGCGAACGTCTTTCACGCGGGCGACGGCAACATGCATCCGCTGATCCTGTTCAATGCCAACGATCCCGAAGAAGCGATGAAGGCGGAGGAAGCCGGCAACGAGATCCTGAAGCTCTGCGTCGATGCCGGCGGCTGTCTCACCGGCGAGCATGGTGTCGGCATCGAGAAGCGCGACCTGATGCGGCATCAGTTCACGCAAGCCGAACTCGACCAGCAGATGGCAATCCGCTCAGCCTTCGACGAGCAATGGATACTGAACCCGTCCAAGGTGTTTCCGCTCGAGGGGCGCAGGTGAATTTCATGCCCACCAACACCATTCCTGAAGTGGGTTTCCTTTGCTGATACCCCATTCCGAAACCGATGCCGCCTATGTCATCCGCAGCGCCGTGGCCGATGGCCGTAAGTTCGCGCTCTGCGGCGGCAACACCCGCTCCGGCTTCGGCAATGCCACCGAGGGCGCAGAGCCCCTGTCGTCGCGCGGCCTCACCGGCATCGTCGATTACGACCCGGCCGAAATGGTGATGACCGTCAAGGCCGGCACACCCGTCGCCGAGGTGGAAGCGGCCCTTGCCGCAAACCGCCAGATGATGGCGTTCGAGCCGATGGATCACCGCGGCATCATGGGCACGTCAGGAGAGCCCACGATCGGCGGCGTGTTTGCCGCCAACGCGTCGGGTCCGCGACGCTTCGTGGCAGGGGCGGCGAGGGACAGTCTTCTCGGCATCCGGTTCGTCAACGGCAGCGGCGAATTGCTGCGCGCCGGCGGGCGGGTGATGAAGAACGTCACCGGCCTCGATCTGGTCAAGCTTCTGGCCGGTTCGCACGGCACGCTGGGTTTTCTGACGGAAGTGACGTTTCGCGTCCTTCCGGTGCCGCAGACGGTGGAAACCATCGTCATCTCCGGCCTCGACGACGAGACCGCCGCCAAGGCGATGGCGGCCGCCATGGCGCTGCCGGTGGAGGTGTCCGGTGCCGCCCATCTGCCCCAGACCGTGCGAGCCCGGTTTATCGATGGCGCCTTGCCGGAAAACGAAGCAACCGTCCTGCGTCTCGAAGGTCTCGCCGCATCCGTCGCGGTGCGTGCCGAAAAGCTGGTCGCCGTGATGCAGGCCTTTGGTCCCGTCATCCGACTCGGCATGGAAGACAGCCTGTCGCTCTGGCGCGAGATCCGCGACGTTCATCCCTATGCTAACGGTGCCGGTCGGCCCCTCTGGCGCGTCTCGATGGCGCCGATGGCCGGCTGCCAGCTTGTCGCCGCTCTTCGCATGGAGGCGGGCGTCGATGCCTATTACGACTGGCAGGGCGGACTGGTCTGGATGCAGATGGAGGCAGATCCCGAAGCCGACTTCCTGCGCGGCTATATTCGCGCACTCGGCGGAGGCCATGCCACGCTCATCCGCGCCTCGAAATCCGCAAGAGCCGCGACCCCGTCATTCGAGCCGGTGCCGGATGCCGTGGCCGCACTCTCGGCCCGGGTCAAACAGAAACTCGACCCGGCCGGGATCTTCTCGCCGGGCAAGATGGGGTGGTGATCATGAGACCATCATCGGTATCGAGGTCCTGCGCCGCCTGCGGCAGGCGGGGCCAAGTTGACAGGG
This sequence comes from Rhizobium sp. Leaf321, assembly GCF_001423215.1. NCBI lineage: Bacteria > Pseudomonadati > Pseudomonadota > Alphaproteobacteria > Hyphomicrobiales > Rhizobiaceae > Rhizobium > Rhizobium sp. Leaf321. The sequence continues at coordinate 668,312 of NZ_LMOF01000006.1, forward strand.
AAGAAGCGCACTGATGCAGACCTCCTTCACCCCCGAACAACTGCTCGACCCGCATGTGGCGGAGTCCGAAAAGATCCTGCGCCGCTGCGTTCATTGCGGCTTTTGCACCGCCACCTGTCCCACCTATGTGACGCTGGGCGATGAGCTCGACAGCCCGCGCGGCCGCATCTATCTCATCAAGGACATGCTGGAAAACGATCGGGCAGCCGATGAGCAGGTCGTCACCCATATCGATCGCTGTCTGTCCTGCCTCTCCTGCGTCACCACCTGTCCCTCCGGCGTCGACTACATGCATCTGGTCGATCACGCCCGCATCCATATTGAAAACACCTACCGCCGGCCGCTTGCCGACCGGCTGATCCGCAGCCTGCTGGCCGCGGTTCTTCCCTATCCGGCACGGTTCAGGACGGCATTGTCGCTGGCAAGGCTCGGCCGGCCCTTCGGCCCGCTGTTGAAGCGCATCAAGCCGCTACGGCCCCTCGCAGCCATGCTGGAACTTGCGCCGAGAGCCGCCCCACCGGCCGGATCAGCCCCCGCGATATCGCAAATGCCCCAAGCGCAACGCCCCGGGCGGGTGGCGATCCTGTCGGGTTGCGCCCAGCCGGTGCTCGATCCCGGCATCAATGCCGCGACACACCGGCTGCTGTCGCGCCTCGGCGTCGAGGTCGTCAGCCCGCAAGGCGAAGGCTGCTGCGGCGCTCTTGTGCATCACATGGGGCGCGAGGAACAGGCGCTGGATTTCGCCCGCGGTAATGTCGATGTCTGGACCCGCGAAATCGAGAAGGGCGGTCTCGATGCGATCATCATCACCACCTCCGGCTGCGGCACCACGATCAAGGATTACGGCCACATGCTGCGGCTGGACCCGGCCTATGCGGAGAAGGCAGCAACAGTCTCGGCGCTCGCAAAGGACATCACCGAATACCTGTTCACGCTTGATCTTGCCAAGCTGGAGCCGAAAAAGCTCACCGTCACCTATCATTCCGCCTGTTCAATGCAGCACGGCCAGAAGATCGTCGCAGCCCCGAAGCAGCTTCTGAAGGCAGCGGGCTTTACCGTCCGCGATCCCGCCGAAGGCCATCTCTGCTGCGGGTCTGCCGGCACCTACAATATTCTGCAGCCGGAGATTTCAGGCCAGCTGAAAGCCCGCAAGGTCAGGAATATCGAGGCGACCAAGCCGGATGTGATCGCCACAGGCAATATCGGCTGCATCACCCAGATCGCGTCTGGAACAGCCATCCCGATCGTCCATACGGTGGAGCTGCTGGACTGGGCCTATGGCGGGCCCGAACCGGCAAAGCTCGCGAGAAAGGCAAAGGCACTCGTCTAGGCGAGGCCGGCCGATCTTACCCTAAAAGGCGACATCGTCGTCTGATTGCCGCCGGCACCGCCCACTCTCCACCCTCATCCCTGTGCTTGTCACAGGGAGTGAGCAGCGTCGCGTCCGCGATGCGGAAGAGTCTCTTCGGTCCGTTAACCTAGACCGACCGCATTCCTGTGACGCGCACAGGAATGCGAGAAGAGATGCCTAACAATCAGCCGCCGAAGATGGTGCGGAAAATGTCGAGGCCGCGGTCTTCGAAGGCGACGTCGCCCGGCTTGCTGCCGGGGCCGATGACGACCACCTTGGAGCCGACAGCAGCGCGCGCGTAAAGATGCTCGACATCCTTGTTCATCATGCGGATGCAGCCGGACGAGAGGTTGAGGCCGATCGTCCAGGGCTGGTTGGTGCCGTGGATGCGAAAGATCGTATCACGGCCGCCCTTGTAGAGGTACATGGCGCGGGCGCCGAGCGGGTTTTCCGGGCCGCCCTGCATGACGACGGGCAGCTTGATGCCGCGGCGGGCCTCACGGGCGCGCATTTCGGCAGGGGGCGTCCAGGTCGGCCATTCCGACTTGCGGCCGATCGAAACCACGCCCGACCAGCCGAAGCCTTCGCGACCGACGCCGATCCCGTAGCGGGTAGCGCGGTTGTTGCCCTCGACGTAGTAGAGAAACTTGTTGTTCGTATCGACGATGATCGTGCCCGGCGCTTCATTGGTGGCGAACCGAACCTTCCGGCGCTGGAATTTCTCCGGCACCGTGCGGTTGCGCACCGAAGGCGCCACGTCGCTGGCGGTCGTCTGCGGCCGCGCCGAACTGGAGCTCTGCGCTGAGGCTGCGTGGGTCGAAGCATCCACTGCCAGAATCGAAACCATCATGCCGGCCACGGCAAACAGCATTTTACCCGATTTCATCCTTACCCCCTGGTATTTTCGTCTTGAACTGCAGGAAAACATGTCCCGACCCATCGCCCGCGGCAAGATGAGACGAGGTGAATATACACGGGCGCTCAACGATCGCCGAAGCCACCGTGGCCATATGGCCACAGCAGCCGCGATGGCGCTTACATCACGATGACTTTGGTGCCGACATCAACACGACCGTAGAGGTCTGTCACGTCCTCGTTGCGCATGCGGATACAGCCGGAGGAGACGGCGCTGCCGATCGTCCAGGGCGCATTCGTGCCGTGGATACGGTAGAGCGTCGAGCCGAGATACATGGCGCGGGCGCCGAGCGGGTTTTCCGGTCCGCCATCCATGCGGGCGGGAAGGTAGTGGCCCTTGGCGGCCTCGCGGCTGATCATTTCCTGCGGCGGGATCCAGCTCGGCCATTCGGCCTTGCGGGTCACCTTGTGTTCGCCGGCCCATTCGAAGCCCGGCTTGCCGACGCCGACGCCGTAGCGCCGGGCCTGGCCGTCCGCCATCACGAGATAGAGGAAGCGGCTGTTCGTATCGATGACGAGCGTGCCCGGCTTTTCCTTGGTGTCATAGGCCACCATCTGCGGCAGGAACTGCGGATCGATGCGGCTGCGGACCGGCGCGTTGGGCCTCATGGCGACCTGTTGCGCTCTCGGCTGACCGCGATCGAATATGCCACGGCGCACCGGCCGCGGCTGGGCCTGCTCGCGGTATATCACCCGCGGCTGTGCGGTCTGCTGCCGGTCGTTCTGCGGCTGGCGATATTGGCGCACGGTTGCTGCCGATCGTCCATTCGGTCCGGCAAGCTGCATCACCCACGGGGCGGCAAGATCCGGGCTGACGATGACCGGCGGGCGGTCGCCGTAGCGGTCGTTTGCCAAAGCTGTGTTGCAAAGCGCGGTCGTCAGGCCTAGGGCCAGAAGCAGGGTCTTCGTCGTCATCGGTTCCACGTCCACTCGTTTACGGATCTGGCGGCCATGGTGAATGGCACGTCAAAGCGTTTGGTAAACGGGTGGGGTGTTCGGCGCTGGAATTCGCATAAAGCTTTAGGCAGGGTTACCGGCCCGTGTGTAAACATGGTTGCCGCAAGCTGAAGACCTGTCAGACTGACGTTAAGGATTGGATTGTCATGGTTTGGGAGAAGCAAGTGGCCGGCATCATCACGAGCGAAGATGGGAAGGGCCGCTGCTTCTGGCACGGCGGTCTCGAAGACTACCGCCGCTATCATGACGAGGAATGGGGCCGGCCGATGGCCGACGATATCAGGCTGTTCGAAAAGATCTGCCTCGAAGGCTTCCAGTCCGGTCTCTCGTGGCTGACGATCCTGCGCAAGCGCGAGAATTTCCGCGCAGCCTTCGCAGGCTTCGATTTCGACACCGTGGCGCAGTTCGGTCCAGACGATGTCGAACGACTGGTGCTCGATGCGGGCATCATCCGCCATCGCGGCAAGATCGTGTCCACCATCAACAATGCCAAGCGCGCCGTCGAGATGCGCGATGAGTTTGGCACCCTCGCCAAATTCTTCTGGAGTTTCGAACCTCGCGAGGAAGACCGACCCGCGATCATGGATCTCGCCACGCTGTGCGCCAACCCCACGACGCCAGTCTCCGTCACACTGTCCAAGGTGCTCAAGAAGCGCGGCTGGACCTTCGTTGGCCCGACAACCGTCTATGCCTTCATGCAGGCCATGGGCCTCGTCAACGATCATTTCGAGGGCTGTTTCTGCCAGCCGGAGGTCGCGCAGGCACGGCTGAATTTCAAACGGCCATGACTTCGGTAAGGACCCGCTGCAACTCGCCAAGGTTCTCGATCTTGCGGAAACGCGGCGCTTCGGTCGGCGCGTCCACATGTTCCAGGACCCAGGTCAGGGCATGCGGCACGTAAACGCCCCAGGATCCCGCGGCGATGGCCGGCACGATATCTGACTTCAGCGAGTTGCCCACCATCATCGCCCGTTCCGGCCCGTCGGCCAGTTTTTGGAAAATGCGCCGATAGGTGGTGGCCGTCTTGTCCGAAACGATCTCCACCGCATCGAAGAAATCGCCGAGGCCCGATTGCGCCAGCTTGCGTTCCTGGTCGAACAGGTCGCCCTTGGTAATCAGCACCAGCAGATAATGGCCGTTCAGCGATCTTAGCGTTTCTTCCACATGCGGCAGCGCCTCGACCGGGTGGCGCAGCAGCTCCCGGCCGATATCGAGGATTTCGCCGATGGTGCGGGATGGTACGTTGCCGTCCGTCACTTCGATCGCGGTTTCGATCATCGACAGGGTAAAGCCCTTTATGCCGAAACCATAATATCCGAGATTGCGCTTCTCGGCCTCCAGCAGTCGCGCGGAAATATCGGCGCCATCGCCAAAATCACCAAGCAGCTTTTGGAAGTGCCGTTCCGTCAGGCGGTAGTATTGTTCGTTCTGCCAGAGCGTGTCGTCGGCATCAAAACCGATTGCGGTAATCGGGCGCATGTCACCAGCCTCCAGACCGTCAAGATACGGAAGGATGCGACGTTGGACAAGCTTCGAAGCTTACTGTCCCTTCGCCTTCAGCCATGCCTGCATCTCGGCAATTTCCTTTTCCTGCGCCTTGATGATCTCTTCAGCCAGCTTGCGCAGGTCAGGGTCCTTGCCGTGTTCCAGCTCGACCTTGGCCATATCGATCGCGCCTTGGTGGTGAGCGATCATGCCGCGCGCGAAATCGACATCTGCATCGCCGGAATAGTTCAGCGACATGTCGCTGTGCATTTTTGCAGCCGCATCCTTGTAGGCCTTCGTAGACGGGCTTGTGTCCGTCTGTCCCTGCGGCTTTGTCGAGGAATGGTCATGCCCCTTCATGTCCTGCGCAACGGCCAGGCTGAAGGAAAGGGCAAGAACGGCGGCGGCGATGGGGAGCGTGCGTGTCATCATGCACCAAAGCTAAAACGCAGCTTCGCGCAAATCAAGCTACCGCGCGATCACATCATGGACAGCCTGATACTCACGGCCAAGTTCGCCATAGGGCGCGACCGGCCAGCACCAGGCTCGGACCGCCTGCGGCGGCGTAAGGCCGGCCAGAAGATCCGTTGTCTCCAGAACCTCTCCCTGCCGATCGACAATCCTGTAGGCGGTATCGGTCAAAAGGATCTGCCGGCAGGGCAGGGCGGAGATGCCGTCCAGATGCGCGTTTACGAGCTTGGCGACGATGGCATCCGGTTCCGCATGCCCGGTCTTCTCGAGCTGCCGCCGTGCGCCGACGCCGATCTGAGACAGGATATTGGCCGACACGACCAGATCGAGATACGGCACCTGCCGCAGAAACGCCAAAGGCTCCGGCACGTCGCCCGCAAGTGCCGCGTCGAGACCCGAGAGATTGCGCGAAATCAGCCGCACATTCCGGTATCTGCCCGCAAGCATCCGCAGCCGCACGGAGGCGAGATGCACCAGATCGACCAGCACGACCGTATCGAACGCCTTCGCCAGATCCTCGATCGGCACGTCGCGCAACAGCCCCGAGCCAAGCACGACGACGGTCCGCCGCTGCTTCATCCCGACAATCGTTTCACGAATGAAAGCCTTGCAATTTTCCTCATGCGGCGCCCAGGCATCGGCGCATCGATTGGCCCGCGACCATAGATTGACCGAGGACCGGATAAACGGCCGGAATTCAGCTGGCGTGACCGGCAAGGTCGCGGTGTAGTGAAGCGCTTCGAGGATCATGGCTTAGCGATAGACTTTCCGGCGATGGCCGACTTCCATCACGAGCACGACGAGTTTCTGGTCCTGAATATCACAGATGATGCGGTAGTCACCGACCTTGTATCGCCAAAGGTGCTTGAACCTTGACCCCTGCAGGGCTTCGCCAAGCTTGCGTGGGTTATCCAGCGGCTTGACCCGCGTGTGGAGAAATTCCCGTATGCGGGAGGACTCTGTAGAGCCCATCTTGCTGAGCTGTTTGATTGCGGTTGCCTGAAAGTCAATTTTCCAGGCCAAGCTCGCGCTCCATCTCGTCCCAGGTGTAGGTTTTCTCACCGGCTTGGAGACGTTCCATGGCCGCTTCCCCGGCCGCGATATCGTACATATTCTCGAGATGCTGCTCGATGACATCTCGCATATAGACGTCCGGCGCGGAGCCGGCCTCTGCGGCGTAGTCTTCGACAAGCTTCAGCATTTCATCCGGCATTTCGATCGTGACGCGCTTGTTCATGGCCGTAACCCTTGTGGTGGCGCAATATATACCACCGCTCTGGCCTGTTCGCCAGCGGCCGCCCTTGCCGCTCCGGCTGTCATCCTCTAAGAAACCGCACACTAATCCGGCCTTTCCCGAAGGCCCGAAGGCAATGGAATATCGATCATGAGCGACAAACAAAAGAAGCCCCAGAAACTGAAGGCCCGCCTGCCGCGCGGCTTTGTCGATCGTTCGAGCGCCGATATCCACGCCACCAACGAAATGGTCGGAAAAATCCGCGAAGTCTACGAGCGCTACGGTTTCGATCCGCTCGAGACGCCGCTGTTCGAATATACCGATGCGCTCGGCAAGTTCCTGCCCGACAGCGACCGCCCCAACGAGGGCGTCTTCTCGCTGCAGGACGACGACGAACAGTGGATGTCGCTGCGCTACGATCTGACCGCGCCGCTCGCCCGCCACGTCGCGGAAAACTTCAACGAGATCCAGCTGCCTTTCCGCACCTACCGCGCCGGCTACGTCTTCCGCAATGAAAAGCCAGGCCCCGGCCGCTTCCGCCAGTTCATGCAGTTCGACGCCGATACGGTCGGCGCACCCGGCGTCCAGGCCGATGCCGAAATGTGCATGATGATGGCCGACACGATGGAAGCGCTGGGCATCAAGCGCGGCGATTACGTGATCCGGGTAAACAACCGCAAGGTTCTGGATGGCGTCATGGAGGCGATCGGCCTCGGTGGCGACGACAAGGCCGGCCAGCGGCTGAACGTGCTGCGCGCCATCGATAAGCTCGACAAGTTCGGCCCTGAGGGCGTTGCTCTGTTGCTGGGTGCCGGCCGCAAGGATGAGAGTGGCGACTTCACCAAGGGTGCGGGACTTGGCGAGGAACAGATCGAAAAGGTTCTCTTCTTCGTTGGCATCAAGGATTACGCGGAAAGCGCGGCTGAACTCGGCGAACTGGTTGCTGGAACAGCCAGGGGCAGCGAGGGCGTTGAGGAACTGAACATCATCGGCGCGCTGGCAACAGGTGCCGGTTACGGCCCCGATCGTATCAAGATCGACCCCTCCGTCGTCCGCGGCCTCGAATACTACACCGGCCCGGTCTTCGAAGCCGAACTCACCTTCGACGTCACAAATGATAAAGGCGAAAAGGTCGTGTTCGGGTCCGTGGGCGGCGGTGGTCGTTACGATGGTCTCGTGTCGCGCTTCATGGGCCAGCCGGTGCCGGCCACCGGTTTCTCCATCGGCGTCTCGCGGCTGCTGACGGCGCTGAAGAACCTTGGCAAGCTCGGCCAGGATGAGGTGGTCGCACCCGTCCTCGTCACCGTCATGGATGGTGATGTCGAGAGCATGGGACGCTACCAGAAATTCACGCAGGATCTCCGCCAAGCCGGCATTCGCGCTGAAATGTACCAGGGCAACTGGAAGAAATTCGGCAACCAGCTGAAATATGCCGACCGCAGAGGCTGCCCGATCGCCATCATCCAGGGCGGCGACGAGCGCGCCGAGGGTGTCGTGCAGCTGAAGGACCTGTTCGAGGGCAAGCGCCTCTCCGGCGAGATCACCGACAATGCCGAATGGCGCGAAGCCCGCGTCGCGCAGGATACGGTCGCAGAAGCCGATCTCGTCGCCAAGGTGCAGGAAATCCTGGCAGCCCAGGCCGAAGATCGCAGGCGGGCGAAGGGCGAATGATGTCTGTGCCGGTGGCTTTTCCCCTCCCCAACCCTCCCCACAAGGGGGAGGGAGCGCGTTGGTGCGTGACGCCAGCGTCGGATCTCCTGCTGCGCCTCGCTGGTGAGATCGGCGATTGCCGCGGGTCTTCTCCCCCCCCGTGGGGGAGATGGGCGGCAGCCCAGAGGGGGACTTTCTCCCCTACCGCAGGAGCCGTCCCATGCCGCTGATCAACATGCCCGAATTCTCCGGCCGCCTGCTCGATGAATTTGCCGGTCGCGGTGCGGCCCGCATCGATACGCCGGTGATCCAGCCGGCAGCACCCTTTCTCGACATGGCCGGCGAGGATCTTCGCCGCCGCATCTTCCTCACCGAAAGCGAGCGCGGCGAAAGCCTGTGTCTGCGGCCGGAATTCACCATTCCCGTCTGCCTGCGCCATATCGAGACCGCCACCGGCACGCCGCGGCGCTATTGCTATCTCGGCGAAGTGTTTCGCCAGCGGCGTGACGGCGACAACGAGTTCTATCAGGCCGGCATCGAGGATCTCGGCGAAAAGAACGTCGCAAGCGCCGATGCCCGGGCCGTCACCGATGCGGTCGAAATCATCGCAAGCCTGCTTCCCGGTCGCGCTCTCACGATCACGCTCGGCGATCAGACCGTGTTCGAAGCGGTCGTGCGCTCGCTCGGCCTGCCGCTCGGCTGGCAGAAGCGGCTGATCCAGGCGTTTGGCAATACCGCGCTTCTGAAACAACTGCTGCTGACGCTTGCGACCCCGCAGCCGGTCGCCGGCCTGTCGCTAGAACTTGCCGATCTCCTGCGCAAGGACGAGGCGGCGCTGATCGACCATATTGACCGGACCATGCAAGACACCGGCTATTCCACCAATGCCAGCCGCTCGCCGCGCGAGATTGCCGCACGGTTGACGGAAAAGCTGGCGCTCGCCGAAACCCGGCTGGATGGCGCAGCACTTCTTCTCTTAAGCGAGTTCCTGTCGCTGGAACTGCCACTTTCGGAGGCAGCCGCCGCTCTTGCCGGTTTTGCCGATGCCGCAGGCCTGTCCTTCGGCCATGCGCTTGGCGAATTCGAAGCCCGCGTTGCAGCGCTTCAGGATCTCGGCATGGACCCGTCGCGCATCACATACCGTGCCGCCTTCGGTCGTCCGCTCGATTATTACACTGGCCTCGTTTTCGAGGTCACGCAAAAGGGGTCGGATGCGGTTCTGGTCGGCGGCGGTCGCTTCGATCGGCTGCTGACGCTGCTCGGCGCCGTCGACGATATTCCGGCCGTCGGCTTTTCGCTGTGGCTCGACCGGATCGAACAGGCGAGGGCGCGCTGATGACCATTACCATCGCTTTGCCCTCCAAGGGCCGCATGAAGGACGACGCCTCGGCGATCTTCGAGCGCGCCGGCCTTCCCATCGTCGCCGTCGGCAATGACCGCTCCTATCGCGGTCGCGTCGAAGGCCATGAGGATATCGAGATCGCCTTTCTCTCGGCCTCCGAGATCGCCCGTGAACTGGGCGCCGGCGCCGTCGATTTCGGCGTCACCGGCGAGGATCTCGTGCGCGAGGGACTGGTCGATGCGGACCGGCAGGTCGAGATCGTCGCCCGCCTCGGTTTCGGCCATGCGGATGTGGTCGTCGCCGTTCCGGAAATCTGGCTCGACGTCGATACCATGGCCGATCTCGGCGATGTCGCCGCCGATTTTCGCGCGCGTCACGGTCGGCGGTTGCAGATCGCCACGAAATACTGGCGGCTCACCCAGCAGCATTTCTCGTCGCAGCACGGCATTCAGCTTTACCGCATCGTCGAAAGCCTCGGCGCCACGGAAGGCGCACCGGCGGCAGGCCAGGCCGATATCATCGTCGATATCACCTCGACCGGCTCGACACTGCGCGCCAACCACCTGAAGATCCTGTCGGATGGCGTCATCCTGAAGTCGCAGGCCTGCTTGGTGAGAGCGCGCAAATCCGCGCATGAGAGCGATCCGCGCATCGCGCATATCGTCGACGCCGTGCGCAACGCGCTCTGATGGCCGGCGAAGACGCCAATATCATCGGGCTCTACGAACGCCACGCAGCTGCCTTCGACAAGCTGCGCGGCAAGACCCTGTTCGAGAGGCCGTGGCTCGACAGGTTTGCGGCCACCATGCCGCCGCGCGGTCACGTGCTCGATCTCGGCTGCGGTGCAGCGGAACCGATTGCGGCAGATCTGATCCGCCGCAATCTTCGCCTCACCGGCGTCGATACGTCGGAAACGCTGATCGGGCTTGCCCGCGAACGGTTTCCGGGCCGCGCCTGGATCGTTGCCGACATGCGCAAGTTCTACCAGCCGACCAAGTTCGATGGCATCATCGCCTGGCACAGCTTCTTCCACCTCAACCCGCAGGACCAGCGCGCCATGTTCCCGCGCTTTGCAGCACTCGCTGGCCCCGGTGCGGCGCTGATGTTTACCGCCGGCCATTTCGAAGGAGAGGCGATGGGGGAGTTCGGCGGTGAACCGCTTTACCACGCCAGCCTGTCACCGGAGGAATACGAAGCGCTTCTTACAAAAAACGGCTTCGAGGTGCTGGCAAGCGTCGCCCAGGATCCGCAATGCGGTGGCGCAACCGTCTGGCTGGCAAAGAACATCCGCCGCCGGACATCATAGCAATTCAAGAATAAAAAAAGCCCACCAGTCAGTTGACTGGCGGGCCTTCATGGCAGGGAACGCTCAAAGGTTAGGCAGCGATTGCGACCTTACCGCGGCGTGCATCGACCGAGTAGAGACCTGGGCCGTAGGTGGCGAGCAGGATGTAGGCGCCGGCCAGCGTCACGTTCTTCATCAGCATGATGCCGTTGAGCGTGTTGATCCAGCCAAGAGCGGCATCCGGCCAGCCGGGAACGGCAACGGTGCCCGAATGGAACATCACGCCGGTAAAGATGCAGAACAGGGCGATGGCCCAGCCGGCGATCTTGGTCTGGAAGCCGACGAGAACGGCAAGACCGGCAACGAATTCGAACAGGCCGGCGAGATAGGCAAGGGCGGTTGCAGCCGGCATGCCGGCGCCTGCGATCATGCCGGCAGTGCCTGCAGGATCGGCCAGCTTACCGAAGCCGGCAAAGATGAACATGAACGACAAAAGGATACGCGCGACAAGGATGATGATGTTGTTGGTGCTGGACATGGGAAGTCTCCGGGTTGCGGCGCTGGATCTTTCTCCCCGCCGCGTGTGAATTCTTGAACCGGACATTACCCCTTTCTGCCAAACGCGAAAGATGAACGATCGGAGACTGTTTGTCTCATAAAAGTGAACGATCAAGGCCATTTTAGAATGTGCAAAAAATCGCATATGCGAGCGAAGGTGAACGCAACCTTCAGCCGGGGTTCACCGTTTGGCACCTACCATCGGGTCGTTCTCACATTGAGTTCGACCTCGAACTAGGAGGAAGATATGAAGAAGATCGCCATCACCACGCTCGCACTCGTCATGGCGTCTGCATTTGCAGTGCCGAGCTTTGCGCAGACATACCGCAGCGAAAGCCGCGAAAACCGGCAGGAAAACCGGATCTACCGCGGTGCCGTCACCGGCAAACTGACGCCGCAGGAGCTTCGCAACATCGCTCGCCAGCAGAACCGCATCGATCGCGCCCAGAACCGCGCAGCCCGCGATGGCGTAATCACCCCGCGCGAGCGCCGCGAGATCGAGCGCCGCCAGAACAACGCGTCGCGCAACATCTACCGCAAGAACAACAACGGCCGCACGATGTACTAAGCCGAGCGGCACTTGAAATGACCTTTGACCGTCCGGCTCTGCCGGGCGGTTTCTTTATGGGCGCGAAACGAAAAAAGGGCGGCCCGGAGACCGCCCTTTCGGTTCGTCAATGTGGTCAATCAGAACTCTTCCCAGTTGGAGGCGGCTGGCGCTAGCGAACCGAAGGCCGACGCAACCTTCTTGGCGAGGGTGCGTGCCGGCGAGGGGGTGGCGCGGGCGGTTGCGTGATCGGCAACGCGCACCGATGCGGACATCCCGCGGTCGCCTTCGGTGTTGAACCGACCGACGAGCTCGCGCAGTCGCTGGGCTTCCTGGGCAAGCGCAGCGCTTGCCGCCGTTGCTTCTTCCACCATCGCGGCGTTCTGCTGGGTTACCTGGTCCATCTGGTTGACGGCAACATTGACTTCCGACAGGCCGACCGACTGTTCCTTTGCGGACGTGGCAATCGCATCGAGCTGCGAGTTGATCGCCACGACATGATTCTGGATCACCTGAAGCGCAGTGCCTGTGGCGCTCACCAGTTCGACGCCATTCTTGACTTCGGACGCCGAGTTCCGGATCAGGTCCTTGATCTCCTTTGCCGCCTGCGCTGAGCGCTGCGCGAGCTCGCGCACTTCCTGGGCAACCACCGCAAAGCCCTTGCCGGCTTCACCGGCGCGCGCCGCCTCAACGCCCGCATTGAGGGCGAGAAGGTTGGTCTGGAAGGCGATTTCGTCGATCACGCCGATGATGTTGGAGATCTGCGAGGACGACTGTTCGATCCGCTGCATCGCATCGACCGCTTTTGCAACGACGGCGCCGGACTGGGCAGCCGATTGATTGGCTTCGATCGCCATCGACCGGGCTTCTTCCGTGCGGCTGGTGGAGGTGCTGACATTGGCCGTGATCTGGTCGAGCGCTGCAGCTGTCTCTTCGAGCGAGGCGGCCTGCTGTTCGGTACGTTTCGACAGGTCGCCGGCGCTCTGGCTGAGTTCGCGGGATCCGCCGTCGATCGCGTTGGTGGCGTTGGCGACGGAGTGGAGCGTGTCGCGCAGCTTGGCGACCGAGTCGTTGAAATCCGCTCGCAAGCCTTCGAAGTCTGCGGCGAAAGCCCGGTCCAATTGGAAGGTCAGGTCTCCGGCCGAGAGCCGCTTGAGGCCTTCCGCCAGACCATTGGTCGCCTCGGCCATCGCCTCGCTGCGTTGGCGTTCGCTCTCCGCGTTGCGGACACGGTCCGCTTCCTGGGTCGTACGGTTCAGCTCGGCTTCATGCTCCATTTCCTTGCTGCGCAGAGCATTGTCCTTGAACACCTGCAAGGCCTTGGCCATGCTGCCGACCTCGTCGCGGCGGTCCGCGCCGGCCACCAGCGCCGACAGATCCCCGTTTGCAAGGGTCAGCATCGTGCGCTGCAAGTGCTGGATGGGTCGTGCAAGCCAGGCACGGATCAGGAAGAAGCCTGCGACGAGCACGAGGGCGAGACCTCCGATAACGGCCCCGAAAGTGGCGTAGATGGTTGTCTTCGCACTGGCGCTGAGATTTTCGCTTTCCTGATTTGCAGCTGTCATCACTTCGTCGGTCACCACCGTGAGTTTTTCGGTAACGGCCGCAAACTTCGGCTTGCAGTCCCTCATGAAGGCTTCCTGAGACGCCAGCACGGCAGCCTCGTCCGTGGCCTGAGCTGCGGCCTGAACCACAGGGCCGCAAGCGTCATTGAGAACGCTCAAACCTTCCGCCTTGATCGGCGCCAGCTTGGCATTAGCGGGAAGGGCCGCCATCGCCTTGTCCATCCAGCCACCAAAAGAGGATTTGGCTTTTTCAAACGCCGCAAGATTGCTCGCGTTCTCTGCGTCAGTGCGCGACACAAGCAGGTCGCCAACGGCAGCGTGCCCGGTCTGCATGTAGCGATTGGCGCGTGCAATTGCCAAAGTTGCCAGACTTTCCTGCTGGAGAAGCCCGCCATACTCGCTATCCAGCGTTCGAATGCTGTTGCTGCTGTAGAAGGCAGTTGCGACGACGAATATGCCGAAGAACGACATGAGCGTCAGAAATTTACCGATCAAAGATACGTGCTTCATGGCAACCTGCGCGTTGGTGTTTGATTAAGCGCAGTTAATGTGAAGTTGCTTAGAAGAGCGTCACTGCCGAATTACTATTTTATACGAATAAAAATTATCAGTCCTTGTCGTTCGGTAAGTTCAGAGGGGGAAATGCTATGCATGCCGTATGCCTCAATAGCAGAAAGGGCGCCGGTTGCCCGACGCCCTTTCCGAAACACTGAACCTGAAGGATCAGATGTGCAGACCTTACGGCCTGATCACATCATGTCCATTCCGCCCATGCCGCCCATGCCGCCGCCGCCCATGCCGCCGCCAGCCGATTCCTTCTTAGGAAGTTCGGCAATCATGGCTTCGGTGGTGATCAGCAGCGAAGCAACCGAAGCTGCGTTCTGCAGAGCCGTGCGAACGACCTTGACCGGGTCGACGATACCCATGGCGATCATGTCGCCATATTCCGACGTCTGGGCGTTGTAGCCGAAGTTGTCGCTGTCGCCGTCGAGGATCTTGCCGACAACGATCGAAGCTTCGTCACCAGCGTTGGTTGCGATCTGGCGAACCAGCGACTGCAGCGCCTTGCGGACGATGTTGATGCCGGCTTCCTGGTCGTCGTTCGCGCCCTTGGACGTGATCTTGGTCGAAGCGCGCAGGAGTGCGGTACCGCCGCCTGGGACGATGCCTTCCTGAACGGCAGCGCGCGTCGCGTTGAGCGCGTCGTCGATGCGGTCCTTGCGTTCCTTGACTTCGATCTCCGTGGAGCCGCCGACGCGGATGACGGCAACGCCGCCAGCGAGCTTGGCAAGACGTTCCTGCAGCTTTTCGCGGTCATAGTCCGAAGAAGTTTCTTCGATCTGTGCCTTGATCTGTGCAACGCGGCCTTCGATGTCGGTCTTCTGACCGGCGCCGTCGACGATCGTCGTATTTTCCTTGGTGATCGAAACCTTCTTCGAACGGCCGAGCATGTCGAGCGTTACGGTTTCGAGCTTGATGCCGAGGTCTTCGGAGATGACAGTGCCGCCCGTCAGGATGGCGATGTCTTCCAGCATGGCCTTGCGGCGGTCGCCGAAGCCAGGAGCCTTGACGGCAGCAATCTTCAGGCCGCCACGCAGCTTGTTGACGACGAGCGTTGCAAGAGCTTCGCCTTCGACGTCTTCAGCGATGATCAGGAGCGGTTTGCCGGTCTGAACGACAGCTTCGAGAACAGGCAGCATGGCCTGAAGGTTCGAAAGCTTCTTTTCGTGCAGAAGGATGTAAGCGTCGTCGAGATCGGCGACCATCTTTTCCGGGTTGGTCACGAAGTAAGGCGACAGGTAGCCGCGGTCGAACTGCATGCCTTCGACGACTTCGAGTTCGGTTTCAGCGGTCTTGGCTTCTTCGACGGTGATAACACCTTCGTTGCCGACCTTCTGCATGGCTTCAGCAATGTCACGGCCGACCTGTGCGTCGCCGTTTGCCGAAATCGTGCCGACCTGTGCAACTTCTTCCGAAGTCGAGATCTTCTTGGCGTTGGCCTGGAGATCCTTGACGACTTCTGCAACGGCGAGATCGATGCCGCGCTTCAGGTCCATCGGGTTCATGCCGGCGGCCACTGCCTTGTTGCCTTCGCGAACGATGGCCTGTGCAAGAACGGTAGCAGTCGTTGTGCCGTCGCCGGCGATGTCGTTGGTCTTCGAAGCAACTTCGCGGACCATCTGGGCGCCCATGTTTTCGAACTTGTCTTCAAGTTCGATTTCCTTGGCGACCGAAACACCGTCCTTGGTGATGCGCGGAGCGCCGAAGGACTTGTCGATGATGACGTTACGACCCTTTGGGCCGAGCGTGACCTTCACTGCGTCAGCGAGGATATCGACGCCGTGAAGCATCTTTTCGCGCGCGGTGCGGCCAAACTTGATTTCTTTAGCTGCCATGTTGGGAACTCCTGAAAAGGGGTGTCAGCAAATATTGGAAGAAGAGCAGTCGGCTAAAATCAGCCGATGATGCCCATGATGTCGGCTTCCTTCATGATCAGAAGGTCGACGCCATCGAGCTTGACTTCGGTGCCCGACCACTTGCCGAACAGAACGCGGTCGCCGACCTTGACGTCGAGTGCAACCTGCTTGCCGCTTTCGTCGCGGGCGCCAGGACCAACGGCGATGATTTCGCCCTCAGCTGGCTTTTCCTTGGCGGTATCGGGAATGATGATGCCGCCCTTGGTCTTTTCTTCAGACTCGACGCGCTTGACTACAACGCGGTCGTGCAGGGGGCGAAAATTGGTGCTTGTCATTGTCTAATCCCTCGATCAAATGACATGGACGGGTCTCAAGGACCCGCGGAGTGACGTTTAGCACTCATCTATCGAGAGTGCTAACGAGACCCGAGATAAGGATGGCTGCGGGCTGAGTCAAGAACGGGCTTGAAAAATTCAGGGCTCAAGGAGCGGCCATGCAGAATACGCTTAACGACCAAAACCCGGGCGCAGCGCCGAGCTTTCGTGAGCTCGTGGCCGTGTTTGCCCGGATCGGTGCCCTCAGTTTCGGCGGGCCTGCCGGACAGATCGGCATGATGCACAAGACTTTGGTGGAAGAAAGACGCTGGCTCTCGGAAGAGCGGTTTCTGCACGCCCTCAACTACTGCATGCTGCTGCCCGGCCCGGAAGCGCAGCAACTGGCAACCTATATCGGCTGGCTGCTGTTTGGCGTGCGCGGCGGTATCGTCTCCGGCCTTCTTTTCGTGCTTCCCGGCCTTGCCATCATTCTGGGACTTTCGGCAGCCTACGTCCTCTATCAGGATGCGACATGGCTTGCCGGCCTGTTCTTCGGCCTGAAGGCGGCGGTCCTTGCAATCGTGGTGGAGGCAGTGATCCGCCTCGGACGCCGAACGTTGAAGACTACCTTCCTGCGCGGGGTCGCGGCCGTTGCCTTCATAGCCCTGTTCTTCTTCAGCCTGCCGTTTCCGCTCGTCGTGTTTGCGGCCGGTCTCGCAGGCTATCTGATGACGCGGGCAGGGGGGCAGCAAACTCAAGACGGCGTCGCCAAAGGAGACGGCCCTCCCGGCGCGAAAACACCTGGTGTCGCCCGCACGATCGCGACGCTTGTATTCTGGATCCTCGTCTGGCAGTCGCCTGTCCTGGCGCTCTGGGCCTTCGGAGCACCGGAAAGCTTGTCCAGCCTGTTCGCGTTTTTCTCCAAGATGGCACTGGTCACCTTCGGCGGCGCCTATGCGGTTTTGGCCTATGTGGCGCAGGTCGCAGTCGCCGATTACGGCTGGCTTAAGCCGGGGGAAATGCTGGATGGACTGGCGCTTGCCGAAACCACACCGGGCCCGCTCGTGCTGGTTCTGTCCTTCGTCGGCTTCCTCGTCGGCTTCCGGGAAGCGTCCGGTCTCGGCCCCGTCACAGGCGGAATAATCGGCGGCCTGCTTGTTGCCTGGGCAACCTTCGTGCCGAGCTTCGTCTTCATCTTTGCGGGCGCGCCCCTGATCGAGCGCCTGCGCGGCAACGCCCTTTTATCGGGCGCGCTGTCGGCCATCACCGCCGCGGTCGTCGGCGTCATCCTCAACCTCGCGATCTGGTTCGGCCTGCATGTTCTGTTCAGAGAGGTTCGCCACGTCGATCTCTTTGCGCTAGCAGGATTTGGCCTTTCCGTCCCGGTCTGGTCCAGCCTCGATCCCATCGCGCTCGTGCTTTTCGCAGCCTCCTCCGTCATGCTGTTCGTCCTGAAGCTCGGCATGGTGCCGGTGCTAGCCATCAGCGCGGCGGCCGGTTTCCTCGCCCAAATCGTCCTGATCCAGTGAAGATCGGACCATTGCAAAAATATGAAGTTTTCCCAGGTTCTGCCTCGCAGCGGCGCCTTTCACCGCCTTGTCCCTTGTAATCTCGCCAACGGTTTGCGATGTCAGCCTCCTAATCGAGCAGGCAAAACCGGCAGGAACTTTTGACATGGCAAAGCGCATCCAGAATTTGAACGACGTAATCGACGGCTATGATGTCGTGCTTTCGGATGTCTGGGGCGTGGTCCATAACGGCGTCGAAGCCTTCCAGCATTCCTGCACAGCCTTGGCCGCCGCTAGAAAAGCCGGCGCCACTGTCGTCCTGATCACCAACTCGCCGCGTCCCGCACCCGGCGTCATCGAACAGATGAAGCAGCTCGGCGTGCCGGACGAAAGCTACGACCGGATCGTCACGTCTGGCGATGTCACCCGGCATCTGGTCGCCGAAGGTCCGAAGAAGGTGTTTCTGCTGGGGCCTGAACGCGACCTCAATTTCTTCGACGGACTGGGTATCGAGATCGTTTCTGAAGCCGACGCCGATTGCGTCGTCTGCACCGGCTTCTTCGACGACGAGAGGGAAGTGCCCGAAGACTATACCCAGATGCTGACCACCTTCATTGCGCGCGACGTGCCGATGATCTGCGCCAACCCGGATCTCGTGGTCGAGCGCGGTCACCGGATCATTCCCTGCGCCGGTGCGGTCGCCGCCTATTACGAGCAGCTCGGTGGCCAGGTCCGCGTCGCCGGCAAGCCGCACAAGCCGATCTACGACGAGGCGCTCTCGATTGCCCGCCAGGAGCGCGGCGATGTCGACAAGGCGAGGGTTCTCGCGATCGGCGACGGCATGCCGACCGATGTTCGTGGCGCGCTTTCGCAAGGCCTCGACCTGCTTTATATCAGTGCCGGCATTCACATCGCGGAATATTCTGTCGATGGCGAAACCGATGAGGCGATCATGCAGGAATGGCTGAAAAGCGAGAACGCGGCGCCGAAATTCTGGATGCCGCGCCTCGCCTGATCCGGAACCTGTCATGACCGTATTTCACCGCAACGAAATGAAGGAGCCGCTGCCCGAAAGCCTCAAGGGCGGCGTCGTCGCGATCGGCAATTTCGATGGCGTCCATCGCGGCCATCGCAGCGTGCTCGATCGTGCGCTGGAGCTTGCCGCCAGCCGCGGCGTGCCAGCACTCGTTCTGACCTTCGAGCCGCATCCGCGCACCGTCTTCAAGCCCGACCAGCCCGTCTTCCGGCTGACACCGGCGCCTCTCAAGGCACGGCTGCTGGAAGCGATGGGTTTTCGCTCGGTGATCGAATATCCGTTCGACCGCGACTTCGCGACCCGTTCGGCCGAAGATTTCGTGAAGACAATCCTGATCGACTGGCTGGGCGCAAGCGCCGTCGTTACCGGTTTCGACTTCCATTTCGGCAAGGGCCGTGAGGGCGGACCGGCTTTCCTGATGGGCTCCGGTGATCGTTACGGCTTTACGGTGTCGCTGGTGGATGCCTTTCGCGACGAAAACGCAGAGGTTGTCTCGTCGAGCCGCATCCGCGATCTGATCGCCGAAGGAGACGTTGTGGCTGCCGCAGGCCTGCTCGGCTATCGCTACACGGTCGAGGCGGAAGTGATCGGCGGCGAACAGCTTGGCCGACAGCTCGGCTATCCCACCGCGAACATGAAGCTTGCCCCTGAAACGGAACTCAAGCCCGGCATCTACGCCGTGCGCTTCAGACGAGCCGACGGCACGCTGAATGACGGCGTCGCAAGCTACGGCCGCCGCCCGACGGTGACGGACGACGGCGCACCGCTTCTCGAAACCTATCTGTTCGATTTCTCCGGAAACCTCTACGGCGAGATCAGCTCGGTCTCCTTCTTCGGCTACCTGCGCCCCGAACTCAAATTCGACGGCCTCGACCCCCTGGTCGCCCAGATGAAAAACGACGAGGCAGAGGCGAGGGCACTGCTGTCAGGCGTAAAGCCGCTCGGCGAGCTGGACATGAAGATCGCGTTCGAATCGAATGTCGACAACGGAGGATAAGCGCATGGCAACCCCACCCCGCAGGCCCGTAAACCCGATGGAAGCGGCCGAAGCGCTGTTCAAGCCGGTCAAGAAACCCGCTGCTCCGGCAGTGGAACGACGCGCTGCTCCTCAGGCAAAGGAACTCGTGTCCCTGAAGCTCGACAGCGCCGTCATCGAATATTTCCAGGACGACGGCCCCGGCTGGCAGGATCGCATCAACGATGCCTTGGTGGCGGTGATGAAAGCCAACCCGAAGGTTTAGCGGCCACTCAACGGAAACTGCGCAACATCGTCCCGCCAGGGATCGAAGATCGCTGCGCCCGAGATGGTGACGTCCTTGACGTTGCGGGTGATTAGGTAGAGATCGTGCTCGATTGCGGTCGCCGCGAAGAGGGTGTCGATAACGGGTGGCGCGTGACCGGTGGCACGCTTCACGCGTCCCGAGATCTCGCCCCACCGGCGCACGACAGGATCGGTCGCGGACAGGATACGGCCACTGAACCGCGCTGCCAGTGCATCGGTGGCGGCCTTGTAGCGGTAGCGATTGGCATCGTTTTCGGGAAGGTTCGCAATTCCCTTGTCGTACTCGGCGAGCGTCAGAACGCTGATGAACAGCCGATCTTCATCCTGGTCTGCCGCCCAGCGCTTGACGGAAGGCGCGCCGTTCGGGTTGATCAGGGCGGAAATGACGTTGGTGTCCAGAAGCCAGCCGATCACAGCTCCACGTCCCGTTCGCGGTCGGCACCGCGGTCGAGATTGAGATCTTCCAGCCCCAACCCTTCCATGAAATCGATCAGCGATGTCTTGGGCGCCGGCCTGCTCAACCGTTCCAGTTCTTCGCTGCTGATCACCACGACGCTGTCTTTGCCGCGCACCGTCACGTGCTGCGGGCCTTCGTTGCGGGCGCGCCGCACGACCTCGGAAAACCGTGCCTTGGCATCTTCGAGCTTCCAGATGTTTTCCTGACGTCTTTCCGGCATATCATCCTCCAACTGGTCAGATAGTCAGTTGTAATCCAAGGGCGGGCAGGGAGTCCACGAACCATCTCGGTTTTGCCCCTTCCTTTCACCCGAAAAACACCGTAATAACCGCCCCCATGACAGATTTCCGGCGGGCCAGGATCATGGCCGCGATGATCATACGAATTATCGGCCCGGCCTTCCGCGCGGCTTGAACAGTCGGCCGGAGGGTCCGGGTTTTCGGCGCTTCTAGGAGCGCTTCTGCCACCGAATTCATCCGCATGCGCCCCTGTCCCGGCGCCAGAGACGATAGCCAATATGACCGATACAGTGACTGAAAAGCTCGATTACTCGAAGACCCTCTATCTGCCCGAGACCGAGTTTCCGATGCGGGCAGGCCTGCCGCAGAAAGAGCCGGAAACCGTTGCCCGCTGGCGCGAGATGGACCTATACAAGAAGCTGCGCACCTCCGCCGCCGGTCGCGAAAAATTCGTGCTGCACGATGGCCCTCCTTACGCCAACGGCAACATCCATATCGGCCATGCGCTGAACAAGATCCTCAAGGACGTCATCACCCGCTCGTTCCAGATGCGCGGCTATGATGCGAACTACGTTCCCGGCTGGGATTGCCACGGTCTGCCGATCGAGTGGAAGATCGAGGAAGAGAATTACCGCGCCAAGGGCAAGGCCAAGCCCGACCTGAAACAGCCGGACGCGATGATCGAATTCCGCAAGGAATGCCGCGCCTATGCGCAGAAGTGGATCGCGATCCAGGCCGAAGAATTCAAGCGCCTCGGCATCGTCGGCGATTTCGACAAACCCTACCTGACCATGGATTTCCACTCGGAAAGCCGCATCGCCGGCGAGCTCCTGAAGATCGCCATGAGCGGCCAGCTCTATCGCGGCTCGAAGCCCATCATGTGGTCGGTTGTCGAGCGCACGGCGCTGGCGGAAGCCGAGGTCGAATACCACGACTACGAGAGCGACACGATCTGGGTGAAGTTCCCGGTCGACGTTTCTGCACTTCGTGAAATGAGCAATGTCGATCAGGCGATCGTTGCAAAGTTAGAAGACGCGTCCATTATCATATGGACTACTACTCCTTGGACCATCCCGGGCAACAGGGCCGTCGCCTACTCTCCGCGCGTCGCTTACAGCGTTTATAAAGTTGTAGCTGCCGAAAACTCATTCGGTCCACAGCCGGGCGAGAAGGTCATCCTTGCTCAGAGCTTAGCTGATGATGCAGCCAAGAAAGCGAAGGTTGAACTTGAGCATATCTTGGCACTTGGTCCGGGAACAAAACTGTTCCCGTCAATATCGCTTTCTCATCCCCTCAAGGACCTCGGCTACGACTTCACCGTCCCACTCCTCGCCGGTGACCACGTCACCGACGATGCCGGTACCGGTTTCGTCCACACCGCCCCGTCCCACGGCCGCGAGGATTTCGAGGCCTGGATGTCCAGCGTCAAGGAACTCGAAGCCCGCGGCATCGATCCGCGCATCCCGTTCCCGGTCGATGACAGTGGCACCTACACCACCGACGCCCCCGGTTTCGAGGGCGCTCGCGTCATGGATGACAACGGCAAGAAGGGCGATGCCAACGACCGCGTCATCAAGGCGCTGATCGAACGCAACGCGCTGTTTGCCCGTGGCCGCCTGAAGCACTCCTATCCGCATTCGTGGCGCTCCAAGAAGCCGATCATCTTCCGCAATACGCCGCAGTGGTTCGTCTATATGGACAAGGACCTCGCGGACGGAACGACGCTTCGCACCCGTGCGCTGACCGCCATCGACGATACCCGCTTCGTGCCCGCCGCCGGCCAGAACCGCCTGCGCGCCATGATCGAGCAGCGCCCGGACTGGGTTCTTTCCCGCCAGCGCGCCTGGGGCGTCCCGATCTGCGTGTTTGCCGATGAGGAAGGCAATGTCCTGCAGGATGAAGAGGTCAATGCCCGCATCCTGGAAGCCTTCGATGCAGAAGGTGCCGATGCCTGGTTTGCCGAAGGGGCCAAGGAACGCTTCCTCGGCAATGCCCATGACGGCGCCAAGTGGCGCCAAGTCATGGATATCCTCGACGTCTGGTTCGATTCAGGCTCGACCCACACGTTCACCCTCGAAGATCGTCCGGACCTGAAATGGCCGGCCGACGTCTATCTCGAAGGCTCCGACCAGCATCGCGGCTGGTTCCATTCCTCGCTTCTGGAATCGGCTGCCACCCGCGGCCGCGCGCCCTATGACACGGTCGTCACCCATGGCTTCACCATGGATGAAAAGGGCCAGAAAATGTCGAAGTCGCTCGGCAATGTCGTGGCGCCTCAGGATGTCATGAAGGATGCTGGCGCCGATATCCTGCGCCTCTGGGTCATGACCACCGATTACTGGGAAGACCAGCGCCTCGGCAAGACGATCATCCAGACCAATGTCGATGCCTATCGCAAGCTGCGCAACACCATCCGCTGGATGCTCGGCACGCTGGCCCACGACGATGGCGAAGAGATCGCTTATGCCGAGCTGCCGGAGCTCGAAAAGCTGATGCTGCACCGCCTGTCCGAACTGGATAAGCTGGTGCGTGAAGGCTACGATGCGTTCGAATTCAAGAAGATCGCCCGCGCGCTGATCGATTTTAGCAATATCGAACTGTCGGCCTTCTACTTCGACATCCGCAAGGATGCGCTTTATTGCGACGCCCCGTCGTCGCTGCGCCGTCGCGCCTCGCTTGCGGTCATCCGCAAGATCTTCGAATGCACGGTCACCTGGCTCGCACCCATGCTGCCCTTCACCACGGAAGAGGCATGGCTGTCCCTGAAGCCCGATGCCGTCTCCGTGCATCTGGAACAGTTCCCGGATGTGCCTGCCGAGTGGAAGAACGATGCGGTTGCCGAGAAATGGGCAAAGATCCGCAAGGTTCGCTCGGTCGTCACAGGCGCGCTGGAAATCGAGCGCAAGGACAAGCGCATCGGTTCGTCGCTGGAAGCCGCACCCGTTGTCCATGTCGCCGATGCCGAGCTTTTGAAGGCGCTGGACGGGCTGGATTTCGAAGAGACCTGCATCACGTCCGCGATCACGATCGTGGCAGACGAAGGCCCGCAGACAGCGTTCCGTCTGTCGGAAGTGTCTGGCGTATCGGTCGAGCCGAAGCCCGCGGACGGCGTCAAATGCGCCCGCTCGTGGCGCGTCACGACGGATGTCGGGTCCGATCCCGCCTGGCCGGATGTTTCGGCCCGCGATGCGGCGGCACTGACTGAACTGGCCAAGCTTGGCCGGCTTTGATGGCTTGCAGATTACCGGATGATTGCGCTTGCCCGCGTCATCCGGTATTCCTGCCTGAAATTGGCCGGAATGTTCCGGCACGAGATGACTTCCGGTTTTGAAGGCGTCAGGACGGGCGCCGATGGTAGGGGTTTGATGAAAACGACTTATGCGTTTCGTGCCGCGATCGGTGCGGTTGGCATGCTGGCTGCAACCGTGTCTCTTTCCGGCTGCATGGGCGGCCCGACCTATGGCACCGACAAGACGGCAATGGCCCAGCTCGGCGACGATCTTGGAGCAGCCGTGGCTCTCGGCAGCGCCCGCGATGAAGAAAAAGAAAAGCTGCGCTACAATCCCCGCCCGACGCTGGTCGTTGCCGGCAAGGGGCAGGCCAGCCTGCCGGCGCCCCAGCAGTCGCTCGCCAACCGCGAAAGCAACCCGAACTGGGTTGAATCTCCGGAAGAGACCCGTGCGCGCCTGCGTCTGGAAGCCAAGGAAAACGAAGGCAACAACAATTACCGTTCGCCGCTGATGGCCGGTCGTGGCCAGGGCGGTCAGATGACCGAAACGGAAAAATGGGAAGCCTTCCGCAAGGCCAAGCAGGATGTCGAAACGGTCAACATGGGCTCGCGCCGCCGTTCCCTGTCCGAGCCGCCGGCTGAATTCCGTGCCGCCGATGCCGCAACGCTTCAGGATCTCGGAGAACCCGAGAACGAGAAGGAGCGCCGTCGCAAGAAGGAAGCGCAGAGCGCAACCCAGGCGTCGAACAGCAGCTGGTGGAAGCCCTTCCAGTAAGACCTTGTCTTGCCTAATCCCGGCGTGAGCGAAAGAAGCCTGTCAGAATGTCGGCGGCTTCCCGCTCTCCGAGCCCGGAATAGACGTCCGGCGCGTGATGGCAGCTCGGTTGTGCAAAGAAACGCACGCCATTTTCCACAGCGCCCCCCTTCGGATCTCCCGCGCCGTAATACAGCCGGCGAATTCGCGCGAACGAAATCGCCGCCGCACACATGGTGCATGGTTCCAGCGTCACGTAAAGATCGGCACCACTAAGCCGTTCCTGGCCGAGAACCCCGGCCCCAGCCCGGATAACCGCAATCTCGGCATGCGCCGTCACGTCGTTCTTGGTGCGGGTCAGGTTGCCGGATCTGGCGATAATCTGGCCGTCCATGACCAGCACGGCACCCACGGGAACTTCGCCCTGTGCCGCTGCAAGCCTGGCTTCTGTGAGTGCGGCATCCATGAAACCGTCGCTCTTGGGCATTTCCGCGATTTCCTCTTAACCCGGCTCGCATGAACTGGTAGGAAGCATTCAACACGAAGCGCGCTGTGCGCGTGTTTCATCACCATCCACGAACACGAATGTCCGGTTCGTTTCCGTAGACATCATGCTTCAGGCAAACAACAAATGACTTCAAAAGACAAGCCGAAGCGCGGCGAAGCCAAAACCTTCATCCGCGAGATCAAGCCGAAATCTGCAGATGCTGCAGCCGGCAAGACAAAGACGGGGACGGGCTTCAAGAAACGGGCGCCCGCAAAGCCCGGTTCCGACGCGCCCCGCTCAGAACGTCCGCGCTCCGTTGCGCCGCGCGCTGAAAAGCCCCGTGGCGAAAACGCTGCCGCCGACAAGCCGGCAAAGCCGATGCGCCGTCAGGCAGCCTCTGCCGAAACGGCAGCGTCGGATGGCAAGCCCGAGCGCATTTCCAAGATCCTCGCCCGCGTCGGCGTGGCGTCCCGCCGCGATATCGAGCGGATGATCATGGATGGCCGTGTGTCGCTCAACGGCAAGGTTCTCGATACGCCTGTCGTCAACGTCACCTTCGACGATGCGATCGAGGTGGATGGCGTGCCGATCCGCGGTGTCGAGCGCACGCGCCTGTGGCTCTACCATAAGCCCGGCGGCCTGGTGACGACGAATTCCGATCCGGAAGGACGTCAGACCGTGTTTGAAAACCTGCCCGGCGAACTGCCGCGGGTGCTCTCCATCGGTCGCCTCGACATCAATACTGAAGGCCTGCTGCTTCTCACCAACGATGGCGGTCTGTCGCGCGTGCTGGAACTTCCGACCACCGGCTGGCTGCGCCGCTATCGCGTCCGCGCCCATGGCGAGGTGGATCAGGAATCGCTCGACAAGCTGAAGGACGGCATTGCCGTCGATGGCGTTCTCTATGGCTCGATCGAAGCCACGCTCGACCGTTCGCAGGGCCGCAACGTCTGGATCACCATGGGTCTTCGCGAAGGCAAGAACCGCGAGATCAAGAACGTCCTCGGCGCGCTCGGCCTTGAAGTTAACCGCCTGATCCGTATCTCCTACGGCCCGTTCCAGCTCGGTGACCTGCCGGAAGGCGAGGTCATGGAAGTGCGCGGCCGCACGCTGCGCGACCAGCTCGGTCCGCGCCTGATCGAAGAAGCGAAGGCGAATTTCGACGCGCCGATCTACAACGAAACGCCTGCCGCTGCTGAAGACGAGAAGCCGGCACGTTCCTCCCGCTCCGAATGGTCGAGCCCGGCGGATCGCCCGGCACGTCCTCGCGACGAGGACAGGCGCGAACGCTCGCTCGGCCGTCTCGATACCAAGGCGACCGAACGCAAGTTCTCCGAAAAGCCGGCCGGCAAATTCGCCGGCAAGCCCGAGGGGAAGTTCGGTGCAACGCCGGGCTTCAAGTCCAATGACCGTGATCTCGGCGACGAAAAGCCGAAGAAGCGTCCGCCGATGGGCACCAGCCGCACCGCCAATGTCTGGATGGCGCCGGGTGCGCGTCCAAACGCCGATGGTAGCGTCCGGGCGGTTTCCGCTCGTGCGCAGGCAGAGCAGCTGTTCAGGAAACAGGTTCCGGAAAATGACCGCCGCGTGATCGTGAAGCGCGCCGATGACGACGCCGACTGGATCCGTGCGGATTCTCCGCCGGAACCGGAAAAGGGCGAATTCGGCGCCAAGCGTTCCTTCGGTGACAAGCCGCGCGGCGACAAACCCCGCG
Source organism: Rhizobium sp. Leaf321 (assembly GCF_001423215.1). Taxonomy (NCBI): domain Bacteria; kingdom Pseudomonadati; phylum Pseudomonadota; class Alphaproteobacteria; order Hyphomicrobiales; family Rhizobiaceae; genus Rhizobium; species Rhizobium sp. Leaf321. Next base: position 695,109 of record NZ_LMOF01000006.1, read on the forward strand.
GCGACAAGCCGAGAAGCGACAGACCCCGCAGCGATAGCCCCCGCGGTGACAGCCCGAGAGGCGAGCGCTCCTTCGGCGACCGCAAGCCGCGCGAAAGCGGCGATCGTGCCTATGGCGACAAGCCCCGCGGCGAGCGTTCGTTTGGGGATCGTCCTTCCCGTGGTGACCGCCCGACAGGTGACCGCCCGACCGGCGACCGTCGCCCACGTCAGGATGGCGACCGTCCCGCCCGTGCTTTCAACGCCGGCGAGGGCCGTTCCGATCGTCCGCGCTCGGATCGTCCGTTCGGTGACAAGCCCGCGTTCGGCGATAAGCCCAGAGGTGCACGGCCTGCCGGCAAATCCTTCGGTGGCAAGCCGAGCGGTGGTAAGCCAAGCTTTGGCGGTAAGCCGTCCGGTGGAAAGCCTTCGGGTGGCCGTCCTTCGGGCGGAAAGCCCGGTGGACGTCCGGCTGGCGCACGCTCAGGCGGCCCAGGTGGAAAACCGCGGACCCCGAGAGGCTGATCCGTGCGCATCGTAGGGGGTGAATTCCGCGGCCGCACGCTTGCCACGCCGAAAACCAGCGCGATCCGGCCGACCATCGACCGGACGCGCGAAAGCCTGTTCAACATCATCGGCCATGTCTATCCGCAGGCGCTGGATGGCACGCGCGTGATCGATCTTTTCGCCGGCACGGGTGCCGTCGGACTGGAAGCCGTCTCGCGCGGCTGCCGTCATGCGCTGTTCGTCGAAAACGGTGTCGAAGGTCGCGGTCTCCTGTGGGAGAACATCGACGCTTTCGGCCTGCATGGTCGCGCGCGCATTCTGCGCCGCGATGCGACCAAGCTCGGCCCGGTCGGTACGCTGGAACCCTACAACTTCCTCTTCGCCGATCCACCTTATGGTCAGAAGCTGGGTGAGGGGGCTCTGTTTGCCGCCCATGTCGGCGGCTGGCTGGTGCCCGGCGCGCTCGCGATCCTGGAAGAACGCGCCGATGTGACGGTTGCCGTCGATCCGGCCTACAAGCTGCTCGAAAGCCGGACCTTCGGCGATACGCGGATGGATTTCTTCCGCTACGAACCGGCCTGAGCAAAGGCGGGGAGGCGATCCATGAACACGAGGCTGACCCTTGCTGATCATGAGACTGCGGATCGCCTTGCCCGCAAGAAGGGCGATCTGCGCTATGCCATCGCTTTTGGCGGCGGCGGCGCCCGCGGCATTTCCCATATCCATGTCATCGAAGCGCTGGACGAACTCGGCATCCGCCCGGTAGCGATTTCCGGTTCCTCGATCGGCGCGATCATGGGTGCTGCGATGGCGTCGGGCATGACCGGCCGCGAGATCCGTGAGTATACGGTCGAGACGGTCGGCAACCGCGGCTCGCTGCTGAACCGGCTCTGGGGCCTCGGCCCGTCGACGATGCGCGATGCGCTCGGCGGCTTCCGGTTCGGTCACTTCAATCTGGAGCCGATCCTCGAGGCTTTCCTGCCGAACCAGATTCCCCAGGATTTCGCCGATCTCGTCATACCCTTGAAGATCTCCGCCACCGATTACTATGGTCAGGCGGAGGTGATCCTCGAGACGGGCAATCTGCGCAAGGCGATTGCCGCCTCTGCCGCCATTCCCGGCCTGTTCATGCCGGTCAGGGTCAACAACCGCATCATGATCGACGGCGGCGTCTTCAATCCCGTCCCTTACGAGCAGTTGATGGATCTCGCCGACGTGGTGATCGGCATCGATGTGGTCGGCGCGCCGGAAGGCGATGGCCTGCATCCGCCAAACCGCTTCGACAGCCTGTTCGGCGCAAGCCAGCTCACCATGCAGGCCAGCATTGCCCTCAAGCTGAAACTCAACCCGCCGCACATCTTCCTGCGTCCCAGCGTTAATCGCTTCGGCGTAATGGATTTCTACAAGGCGCGCGACATCCTCGAAGCCTCAGAAGGCACAAGAGACGAGCTGAAGCGTGCGATCGAGGCTCTTGAAAGGGCTGCCTGATCACCACTTGCCGATCGAAACACCGGAAGCCTTTTCCTCCGGGCTTTTGCCGGTGCGTTTCGGCTTGATCAGCGGCTCGGGGCGAACGGGACTGTTGAAGAGCATCTCGCGGCCGGCGCCCAAACCCTGCACGGCCTGGACCTGCAGCCGTTCCTCGTCGCGACGGCGGATATCGTCGCCGATCTCGGAGGCGGCAGCCTCGCTCATGCCGAGCGCTTCCAGCGTCCGTCGCCCAAACAGCAGCCCGGACTCCAGCGTTTCGCGCAACTCGTATTCGACGTTCTTTTCGCGCAGCGCCAGCGAATGAACCCGGTCGTAGGACCGCACGAACAGGCGCACATCGGGAAATTCCGACGCAATCAGGTCGACGATCCGGTCCGTCGTTTCCCGTTTCTGGGTTGCTACGACGACGATCTTCGTCTTCTCGATACCGGACGCGATCAGAACGTCCTTGCGGGCACCGTCGCCGAAATAGATCCGGAAGCCGAAATTGGCCGCCTGCCGGATACGCTCCGGACTGTCGTCGATGACAGTCACGGAACTGCCGCCGGCAAGCAGGATCTGCGCCGCGATCTGGCCGAAACGGGAAAAGCCGATCATCAGCACATCGGCTCCGGCGCCTTCGAAATCCTCCTCCAGATGTTCGCGCGTCTCGCTCTTCTGCAGGCGCCTAGCAAGCGCAGAGCCAAGCGGCGTCAGCGCCATCGACAGCGTCACGCCGGCAATCAGAAGCGAAGCGGTGGCGGAAGAGAGGAGGCCCGCCGCGGTCGCGGTGGTAAACAGCACGAAGCCGAACTCGCCACCCTGCGGCAACAGGAACGCGATCTTCAGCGCGTCATTGGGCGGCGAACCCCACAGACGCGAGAGAGCGTAGACCACGGCCGCCTTCACGCCCATGAACACGGCAACGGCCGGGATCAGGAAGGCAAGGTTTTCGAAGATCACCTGGACTTCGAGCGAAAGCCCGACAGCGACGAAGAACAGCGCCAGAAGCAGGCCGCGGAAGGGTTCGATATCCGCTTCCAGCTCGTGCCGATAGGAGGATTCCGCCAGCATGACGCCGGAGAGGAAAGCACCCATCGCCATCGACAGACCGACGGCCTGCATCGCAGCCGCCGAACCGAGCACGACGAGAAGGGCGGCGGCAATCATCACCTCGCGGGCACCGCTGCTGGCAATGATCTGGAACATCGGTGTCAGCAGGTACTTGCCGGCAATCACCATGGCGCCCACGGCAGCGACAGCGATTGCAAAGTCCAGCATCGGGGTGGCGGCAGCCTCGCTCGTGCCGGGTGCCAGGATTGTGATCAACGCCAGAAGCGGCACGATCGCGAGATCCTGGAACAAGAGAACGGAGAAGGAGCGCTGGCCGTAGCGGCTGTTCATCTCACCTGTGTCATTGAGGATCTGCAGCGCAAAGGCGGTGGACGACAGGGCAAGCCCGAAGCCGATCATCAGGCTGCCGCGCCAGTCCGCCATCGCCGACAGGTAGGCGAAACCGCTCAGGATGCCACCCGATATCGCCACCTGCGCCGGCCCAAGCCCGAACACATCGGCCCGCATCTGCCACAGACGCGAGGGTTTCAGCTCCAGCCCGATGACGAAGAGCAGGAACACGACGCCGAATTCGGCGACATGCAGCACTTCCTGCGTATCGGTCACCTGTTGCAGCACCGGACCGATCAGGATGCCGGCCGCGAGATATCCAAGCACGGTGCCAAGACCGAGCCTGCGAAACAGCGGGGCGGCGATCACCGCACCGGCAAGCAGCATCAACATTTCGGTAAAGTGGGAGCCGTTTGCAGTCATGGGGCACTTTCGGGTCGGGAATGCGGAAGGTCAACCGGGGAATCGGAGCGCTGCCCTTGATGCTTTGGTCGGTGCACAATAAATGGGGTGCAAACGAAAGGCTTGCAAACATGACCTCGCAAATCGATTCCGCCTCCCTTCTGGCGCGTGCCGGCGAACTGATCGATCTGGCCAAGGCGGCGGGCGCCGACAAGGCGGATGCGGTGGTCGTCCGCTCCCGCTCCAGTTCGGTCAGCGTCCGGCTCGGAAAGGTGGAAGGAACCGAATCCTCGGAAAGCGACGATTTCTCGCTGCGTGTCTTCGTCGGCAACAAGGTTGCAAGCGTTTCCGCCAATCCGGGTTTCGATCTGAAGGTGCTGGCCGAACGCGCAGTCGCCATGGCAAAGGTCTCGCCCGAGGATCCCTTCGCCTGCCTCGCGGATGAAAAGGACCTTGCGAGAGATTACCCCGATCTCGACCTGTTCGATCCGACCGAAGTCTCCGCCGATACGATGCGCGACGTGGCGCTCGAGATGGAACAGGCGGCCCTCGATGTCGCAGGCGTCACCAATTCGTCGGGATCCGGCGCCTCTGCCGGCATGGGCGGAATGGTTCTCGTTACTTCGCACGGATTTTCCGGCGCCTATATGGCCAGCCGCTTCGGCCGCTCCGTCAGCGTCATCGCCGGCGAGGGCACGAAGATGGAGCGCGACTACGATTTCGACAGCCGTCTGTTTGCAGCCGATCTCGACGATCCGAAGCTGATCGGCCGGCGTGCCGGCGAGCGGGTGGTCAAGCGCATCAATCCGCGCCAGGTCGATACCGGCAGCAATGTCACCGTGGTCTTCGATCCGCGCATCGCGCGCGGCTTTGTCAGCCATATCGCCGGCGCCATCAACGGCGGATCGGTTGCCCGCAAGACATCCTTCCTGCGCGACAAGATGGGCCAGCAGGTGCTGAAACCAGGCCTCAATATCACCGACGATCCTTTGATCGTGCGCGGTTCCTCCTCGCGCCCCTTCGATGGCGAGGGTGTGAAGGGCGAGCGTCTGGTGATGATCGAGGACGGCGTGCTGAACCACTGGTTCCTCTCCACCTCGACAGGACGCGAGATCGGGTTCCCGACCAATGGCCGCGGCGTGCGCGGCGGCACGTCCGTCACCCCGGCCTCCACGAACCTCGCGCTGGAACCGGGCAACATTTCGCCTGAAGACCTGATCCGCCAGATCGGCACCGGTTTCTACATCACCGAACTGATCGGCCAGGGCGTCAACATGATCACCGGCGAGTATTCGCGCGGCGCGACCGGCTTCTGGATCGAGAATGGCGAGCTTGCCTATCCGGTCTCCGAAGTCACGATCGCCTCCAATCTGAAGGACATGTTCATGCGGATGACGCCGGCCAACGACATCGACCGCAAGTTCGGCACTGCCTCTCCGACGATCGCCATCGAAGGCATGACGCTGGCGGGACGCTGACCGATGGCTGGCGCGGAAGGGCAATGGCTTGAAGATCTGGACCTGATCCGCGATGCCGCCCGTCAGGCCGGCGAGATCGCGCATGGCTATTTCGGCCAGTCGCCGGAAGTCTGGTGGAAAAACGAGGGCTCGTCGCCCGTCAGTGCCGCAGACTTTGCGGCAAACGACATTCTCCAGAGCCTGCTTCTGACCGCCCGTCCCAATTACGGCTGGCTGTCCGAAGAAACGGATGACGACGACGCCAGGCTTTCACTCGACACGCTGTTCGTGGTGGATCCGATCGACGGCACCCGCGCCTTCATCAATGGCGAAAAGACCTGGTGCGTCTCGGTCGCCGTCGTCCATCACGGCCGACCCGTGGCGGGTGTTCTGGTCGCGCCGGCGCTCGGCGAGGAGTTCTTTGCCGTCAAGGGCGGTCAGGCGATCCGCAACGGTGCGCCGATCTCTGTTACCAAGGATGATCATGATAAGCTTGTGATCGCTGCCGATGAAAACCTTGTGAAGAAATTTGATCTGCCGTTCCGCAGCCATGTCGAACGCCATCGGCATATCCCGTCGCTCGCCTACCGGCTGGCGATGGTCGCGGACGGACGCCTCGATGGCACCGTCGTCAAGCGCAACTCGCATGACTGGGATCTCGCCGCCGCCGACCTTATCCTGGAATGCGCAGGCGGCCGGTTGACCGACCTTGCGGGAAGCCCGCTCACCTACAACCGGCGGCAGGTCCGCCACGAGATGCTGGTGGCTGGCGCAGAGCATGCACTGGAACGGCTATTGCCGCAGATCCAGCGATTTCCGGCCGCTTGACCTTTGTGGCGTAATGCCGCAGATGAGGATCGGGCGGAGAGGATAAACGGGACAGGATGGACATGACCGCGACGACTGACAAGAAACAGCTTCTGCATCTGGTTTTCGGTGGCGAACTTTCGAGCCTCGAAGAGGTTCAGTTCAAGGATCTTGCGGCGCTGGATATCGTCGGCATCTATCCCGATTATGCAACGGCCCTGACGGCCTGGCGCAGCAAGGCACAGCAGACGGTCGACAACGCCCAGATGCGCTATTTCATCGTTCACATGCATCGCCTGCTCGAGCCAGGCCCCAAGTAACGCTGAAGCAAGCCTGATCTGCCAGGTTTCGAAATGCCAAGGTCTGGAACATAGGGTCCGGGACCCCTTTTTGACGCATTTGTGCATGACAGAAATTCGGCGACTGATACGATATCAGAAGGACGACCGGGATTGATGACGGCCATCATGCAGTGGGGGCAAAAGCGATGAGCGGCAGTATGGCTCGCATGGCCCTGGCGGGATACCGCCTGGCCGGCATCGCGCTTTATCCCTTTGCCGGGCCGTACCTCACGTACAGGTCGATGAAGGGCAAGGAAGATTCCTCGCGCCGTCTCGAAAGGCTCGGCTATGCCAGCCTGCCGCGCCCGCGCGGACCGCTGGTCTGGGTTCATGCCGCAAGCGTCGGCGAAACCATGTCGATCATGCCGCTGATCCGCGAACTTCGCCGTCGCGAGATCCATGTCCTGCTGACGACAGGGACCGTTACATCCGCAGCACTGGTCGATGCCAGGCTCGGCGATGAAGTCATTCATCAATATGTGCCGTTCGATCTAAAATTCTCCATCAAGCGCTTTGTCTCCTACTGGAAGCCGGATGCGTGCATTACGGCCGAGTCCGAAATCTGGCCGACGACGGTCGCCGAACTGGCACGCCGCCGGATCCCGCAGATCCGCGTCAATGCCCGGCTGTCGGATCGCTCGTTCACGCGCTGGCACAATCACAATACCATCGCCGAAGCGCTGTTCGAAAAGCTGGCCCTCGTGGTGGCCCAGTCCGATCTCGATGCGGAGCGTTTCCGTGATCTCGGCGCCTGGCCGGTGATCGTGTCCGGCAACCTCAAGACCGATACCGACCCGCCGCCATGCGACGAGGAGCTTCTGGCCCGCTACAAGGCCGAAATCGGCGATCGCAAGACCTGGGCTGCGATCTCCACCTTCGACGGCGAGGAAAAGGCAGCCGCCACCGTGCATCGGGCGCTGAAGCCGAAGAACAGCCAGCTGACGATCCTCGTGCCCCGTCACCCGGATCGCGCCGATGCGATCGAGGAGATGCTGAAGGCGGAGGGGCTCACCGTTGCCCGCCGCTCGCGCAACGACGCGATCACGCCGGAAACCGATATCTTCCTCGGCGATTCCATCGGCGAAATGGGCCTCTATCTGCGGCTGACCGAGATCTCCTTCGTCGGCAAATCGCTGACCAACGAGGGCGGCCAGAACCCGCTGGAGCCGGCAATGCTCGGTTCCGCCGTCCTGTCGGGCCCGAACATCGACAATTTCCGCGACGCCTACCAGCATCTGGTCAAGAAGGGCGGCGCCCGGATGGTCCGCGATGTCGAGATGCTCGCGAAAGCCGTACATTACCTGATGATCAACGACCTTGCCCGCCGCAAGATGGTCGAAGCCGGCCATGACGCGATGGACGAAATGCGCGGCGCGTTGGCCAAGACCGTCAAGGCGCTCGAACCTTACGTCAATCCGCTCACCGTCAGCGCCAGACTTCAGCCGAAGACAGCCGCCGCCGGTGCTGCACGCTGATGGCCGGGGGGACAGGCGACGTGGTGGATAGGGATTTCTCGCATATCGCCGGGATCCTGTTCGACAAGGACGGCACGCTTTTGCACTATGATGCGAGCTGGGGCCCGGTGAACCGGGAAGCGGCCCGCATCGCGTCGGGCGGCGATGCCGATCTCGAAACGCGCCTCCTGCAAGCCGGCGGCATGGATCCCGTATCCGGTCACACCCGCGCAGACAGCCTGCTTGCGGCCGGCAATGCCGCCGAGATCGCCGCAGGTTTCGTGTCCGCAGGCGCCCCCATGGATGTGGCAGATCTCACCCGTCAGCTCGATGCACTCTTCGTTCGCTCTGCCGAATATTCCGTTCCGGTCACCGATCTCGCCGCCTTCTTCGGCGCGCTGAAGGCACGCGGCCTCAAGCTCGGCATTGCTTCCAGCGACAACGAGGAAGCGATCCGCCAGACGGCGATCCGCTTCGGCTTTCTCGATCATGTCGATTTCATCTGCGGCTATGACAGCGGTTTTGGTGTGAAGCCCAAACCCGGCATGTTTCTGAAATTCTGCGAGGTCGTCGGTCTCGACCCCGCGCAGGTGGCGATGGTCGGCGACAACAATCACGATATGCACATGGGCGAGGCGGCAGGCGCCGGCATCAAGGTCGCGGTTTTGACCGGGACCGGTTCGCGCCAGACGCTGTCGACTGCCGCCGATCTCTGCCTCGACGATATCTCCGCCTTTGCCGCCCTCCTGCCGGTCTCAGCACCGGCTGCGGCGGGCTGAGCGGTGGTTTCCGAAGCACCGCCCTTCTGGTGGACCAAGGCCGACTGGCGCGTCTGGGCGCTGTCGCCGGTTTCCTTTCTCTATGGTGCCGTCTCCGGCCGCCGCATGGCGAAGTCGAAGCGGGCGCAGGCGCCGCTGCCGGTCATCTGCGTCGGAAACTTCACCGTCGGCGGTGCCGGCAAGACACCGACGGCGATCACGCTTGCCCGCGCTGCCAAGGAGAAAGGCCTCACGCCCGGTTTCCTCACCCGCGGCTATGGTGGATCGCTCGACGTCACGACAATGGTCGATCGCTCCAAACACAGGGCCGAAGCCGTCGGTGACGAAGCGTTGCTTCTCGAGCGCGAAGCGATGACCGTCATTTCCCGCCGCCGCGTGGACGGTGCGAGAATGCTGGCGCAAAACGGCGCCGATCTCATCATCATGGATGACGGGTTCCAGAGCGCCCGTCTCTCGATCGATTTCGCGCTTGTCGTGATCGATTCCGTTCGCGGCATTGGCAATGGCCATCTCGTGCCGGGCGGTCCCGTGCGGGCACCGCTGGCCGAGCAGATGCGCCAGGCCTCAGCCATCCTCAAGGTCGGCACCGGCGACGCGGCCGACAGGATCGTGCGTCAGGCATCGCGCGCCGGCAAGCAGGTCCACGTCGCGACACTCGATCCAAGCCCCGGCCAGTCGCTGGCGGGCACAAATCTTCTCGCCTTTACCGGGATTGCCGATCCGGAGAAATTCTACCGCACCGTCAACAGCGTCGGCGGGCTGATTTCAGAGCGCCGGTCGTTCCCGGACCATCATTTCTTCTTGGCGGATGAAATCGAAAGCCTGCTGGAGGATGCCGACAGGAACGGTCTCCATCTCGTGACGACGGCAAAGGACGCGGTGCGTCTCGTCGGTCATCACGGTCCCGCTGAAAAATTGCTCAACCGGGTACAGGTGGTGGACGTGGAGATGATCTTCGACAATCCGAAGGCGCCCGGCCAGATCATCGACGCAGCACTCGCCCGTTTTCGCGGACGTCGATTGAAGAACGGCGTTAAACCCTGATCAGGTCGCAATCGCGCGTCGGTTGATTGTGCTTAAGCCCGGCTCTGGTTCGGCAGCAGGCCGGCACGCTTGTCGGCTTCCAGCGAGGACGCGCAATCGGCATAGGCTTCCTGCCGCGCTACGCTCCAGTATTTCAGCTCGTCGACGGGGATTTGAGCACCCGTCATCGCGCAGATCACGTATGAACCGCTGCTGACGATCTGGTAGTCGCCATCCAGGTACCGGATTTTCGCTTCGCGGAAGCTGCCGCCTTCGAACCGGTTCATCTGTCTGCGTCTCCTGCGAAAAAACATCGGATTGCTCGCGCCTTTGGCCCTCATTCCCTACACCGCGCATGGCGCGCCTTCAAGTCCGCCCGAACAAGCGTTCGATGTCGGATAACTTGAGTTCGATATAGGTTGGGCGGCCATGGTTGCAGGTGCCGGATCCAGGCGTCGCTTCCATCTGGCGCAAAAGCGCATTCATCTCGTCAGGGCGAAGCCTGCGCCCTGAGCGCACCGAGCCATGGCAGGCCATGGTGGCCGCGACATATTCCAGCTTGCCGCGCAGGGCACCGGCCGTGCCCCATTCAGCCACTTCGTCGGCGAGGTCGCGGATCAGCGAGGATGCATCCACTTCGCCCAGCATGGCGGGCGTCTCGCGCACCGCAACCGCGCCGGGACCGAACCGCTCGACTGCCAGCCCCAGCCGGTCGAGTTCTTGCGCATGCATCATCAGCCGGTCGCAATCTTCTTCCGGCAGGTCGACGATCTCCGGAATGAGCAGAACCTGCGACGCCAGCCGCTTGTCGTTCAAAGCCTGACGCAGTGCCTCGTAGACCAGCCTTTCATGGGCCGCATGCTGGTCGACGATGACAAGGCCGTTTTCCGTCTGGGCGACGATATAGTTCTCGTGCACCTGCGCGCGGGCCGCACCCAGCCGGTGGCGCTGCCTGTCTTCCGAGACGTGCACCGTTTCCGATATAGAATCGTCCGTGCGGGCCGCCGGCATGGTTAGACCGTCGAAATCCTGCTGCGCCCGTTCCCCGAAGCCGAACGGTGCCTGCAGCGGCCGCGACGGTGATGCTGCCGGGCTCCAGGGCGCTGGCGTCGGTGGCCGATAGGCGGGGCCGGATGAAAACCCCGGCCTGAACGCCTGCATCATGCCGGATGCGCCGGTCGTGTTCGCCCGGTCGCCCTCGCGGTGCAACGCCTCGCGGATAGCGCCGACAATCAGCCCGCGTACCAGCCCCGGATCGCGAAACCTCACATCGGCCTTGGCCGGGTGCACATTGACATCCACCAGCGCCGGATCGAGCGTGATCGAAAGCACCGCCACCGGATAGCGACCGGAGGGCATCCGCTCCGCATAGGCGCCGCGGATGGCCGACAGGATCAGCTTGTCCTGCACCGGCCGTCCGTTGACGAAAGCATATTGGTGCCCCGAATTGCCCCGGTGGAATGTCGGCAGGCCGACGAAACCGGTCAGCCCCACATCCTCGCGCATCGCGTCGATCTCGATCGCGTTGTCGCGAAACTCGGCCCCGAGAACCTGGGCCATGCGCGCCAGATGGTCTTCGCCGGTCGCCGGCAGGTCCAGCGTCGTGCGATCGGAACCCGACAGCACGAAACGCACATGCGGAAAGGCGATCGCCATCCGTTTGACGATCTCGGTGATCGCACCGGCTTCCGCCCGTTCGGTCTTCAGGAATTTCAGGCGTGCCGGCGTTGCAAAGAAGATGTCGCGAACTTCCACCACCGTGCCCGGATTGGCCGGTGCCGGCCGCGCCGCGGTCGTCTTGCCACCGGTCACCGACACCTGCGAGCCGCTGTCGCTCCCTTGGCGCCGGCTGGTGATCGTGAGTTTCGCGACCGACCCGATCGACGGCAGTGCCTCGCCGCGAAAGCCGAGCGTTCTGATATCGTCGAGCGTCGTCGCGATCTTCGAGGTGCAGTGGCGGCGGATCGCGAGGTTGAGATCGGCGGGCTCCATGCCCGATCCATTGTCCGTGACGCGCAGAAGAGACTTGCCACCGCCCGCCGTGGCGATCTCGATGCGCGTCGCACCCGCATCGATGGCGTTTTCGACCAGTTCCTTGACAGCACTCGCGGGTCGCTCGATGACCTCGCCGGCAGCGATCTGGTTGATGAGCGTTTCGGAAAGCTGCTTGATGAACATGGCGCTATTTTCAAGGATTTCCGGCGGGAAGGAAAGGCTGCCGGATGGTTTGTCCCCTGCAAGCCCTGCAGCAAGCCTATCTTAATTCGGCCTTAACCGAAAACCGATATTCAATCTGAGTTGAACAGGATGAACCCGGGAGAGCGCCAGCTCTCCGCAGAGGAACCGATGTATGGGCCGGCTGGGCACCCGTACACGAGGATCGGCCCTTTGTTCGAGGACTTGAAGCCAGCATGTGTCTTACCCGACTTGATTAATTGAGACGGATTGCACCGCATGGTGCCGGCGATTGGCCGAGTCTGTGAACACACAGGGGGTTTTGTCACATGAATGATTTGGCGTCGGCGGACGCGGACATTCAGACTGCGATGATGGAAGTGATTTCCGAGGCGATTTCGGGTGGGCACTCAGGCGGCCTTGTCGTCTACGACAAGAACGACCTGTTGATCTTTGCCGGTCAACAACTGACCATCCTTCTCGGCATTCCTGACAGCGTCCTTGCACCCGGTACACGGCTGCGCGATCTCCTTGGTGCAATCTATGACGGCGGCGGACGGTTCATGTCCGAGACCGGCGGCACAAAACGATTGCTCAGCCGCGACGACTGGATTTCCGACAATATTGCCACGCTCTGGAAGGAGCGGCACGAGGCGCTGATGCGCCGTGGTGCCGATCGCTGGATCAGTCTTGCCAAACGGCGCCTGCCGTCGGGCTACGGCGTCTGCATCCTCCGGGACGTGTCCGAACAGCGCAAGCGCGAAGAGCAGTGGCGCGCCGACATGGAGCGCGTGCAGTTGACCGAGGATATCCTCGACAACCTGCCGTTCCCGGTCATGGTCAAGGACACCAATCTCGCCTTCGTCGCCGTCAACAAGGCCGCCTGCCGCTTTCACGATCTCCCCGCCGAAGCGCTGCTCGGCTGCACGGGGACCGACATCCACGCTCCGGCCTTGGCCCAGCGGCTCGACGGCATCAACCGCCGGGTGGTGGAAGACGGCGAGGAGATCCAGCTGCCGGAGCGTCTGACGCGTCCGGATGGCTCGCAGATGGTGATCGTCGCCAACAAGTACCGGATCGGCAAACCGGGCCGGTACTATCTCGTCACCGCCATGCAGGACATTTCCCGAATGGTAGAAGTGGAAGAGGACGGGCGTGGCTTTATCCGCCTGTTCGACGACCCCAATCTGTTTTCCGCCAAGCTGCATCGCAAGAGCAAGATGCGGGACGCTTTGCAGGGCGCGGATCCCGATATCGCCGGCAGCCAGATCCTGATCGTCTCGAGCGACCCGCTTTTCACTGGAACCGCGAAGGCGATCCTTGCGGATTTTCAGGTCGAGGCATCCTCGGTCGTTGATGAACACGAACTGGCGCTTTGCCTCGAACTCGTGTCCAACGCCGCGGTCAGGGTCGATCTCATCGTCGCGGATCGCGATCTGGCGTCCGCCTGCCGCGCCATCGGCTCAAATTACGACAAACAGGTCGTGGCCTTCGATGCTGCGGCTCTCGAAGAGCATCTCGTTCCGACCCTCAGCCGCGAACTGACCAAGTTGCGTGGACCTGTCGAACAGGACGAAGAAGACAACTGGCAGATCCTGCCCGATGACCCTCAGCCCTGCGTCGATATCCTTGTTGCTGAAGATAACGAGGTGAACCAGATCGTGTTCTCGCAGATCCTCGAAAGCCTCGGGTACCGCTATGCGATTGCGGTCGATGGAGAAGAGGTGGTCAGGATGTGGCACGAGCTTCGTCCTTCGCTGGTGCTGATGGATGTCACTCTGCCGACCCTGAACGGCTTCGAGGCAGCGCGGGCGATCCGCACGCTCGAGGAAGAAGGGCAGGCGTCGACACCGATCGTCGGCGTCCTCGCCCAGGCATTCGACCGCGACCGCGAGGAATGCTTTGCATCGGGAATGGACGACGTGATCCTGAAGCCGATCAGTCCCGATGTGCTGGAAACCCTGTTCGCGAAATTTCTCGTCGTTGCCGGTTCGCAGCAGATGCTGTCTTGAGCATGGATCGGAAGCGCGGGCGGCTATCCCGAAACGCTACGGTTCCGCTATGAAATGTTAAGCTTTGTCCCGCATCGTCGCCTATCAAATGTGGTGCAAGCGGATAAACTTATGACGTTGGCGGAAAACCCGTTGCCGCAGCTCCGTCAGCATGAGCTGCAGGCCAAGGCTTATAGCGACCCGCTTACGGGTCTTGGAAACCGACACCGTATGCGCGACAAGGTTCACCTTCTCGCCGCAGAGCGTGCAGCCGATCCCGCCCCGTTTACTGTTTGCATTGCCAATCTCGATGGTTTCAAGCCGATCAACGACCTGTTCGGCATGGAAGCAGGCGACGAGATCCTCTGCCAGGTGGCGCATCGCCTCAAGGCCTGCATTCCGGATGGCGCAACGGTCACCCGTCACGACGGCGACGAGTTTGCCTTCGTGCTGCCGCTCGTCTTCGAGCGCACCGGCGCCGAACGGATCGGCCAGATGATCCGGGATGTTCTTTCCGCACCCTATGATCTGGGGGATCGCAATGTGCGTCTCTCGGCGTCCTTCGGCTTTGCCATCTACCCCTTCGCCGGCGAGCATTTCGAGGAACTGCTGAAGAGCGCCGAAACCGCGCTTTACCGGTCCAAACGCCGCGGTCGCGGTCAGATCACGGTCTATTCCCAGGAAATCGCGCAGGAGATGATGCGCGCGACGCAGCTTGAACAGGCGCTGCGCCATGCGATCATCAGCGATGCCGTGGATGTCCATTTCCAGCCTATCGTGCGCCTGGACGATGGATCGGTCGTCGGGTTCGAGGCACTCGCGAGATGGAACGACAAGGATCTCGGTTTCGTATCGCCCGCCGTCTTCGTGCCGCTTGCCGAAGAGCGCGGATTCATCGATGCGCTGTCGGAAACCCTGCTGCGCAAGGCGGCCGAGGCAGCACTGTCCTGGCCGCGGGATCTGTTCCTGTCCTTCAATCTGTCCTCCGCCCAGCTGATGGACCCGACGACCACGGAAAGCATCCTTTCGACGCTCGCCCGCGTCGGGCTCGATCCGCATCGGCTGGAATTCGAGATCACCGAAACCGCCGTGATGACCTCGGCCGATACGGCAGAGCGCATCATCACGGATCTTCGCAAGGCAGGCGCGCGCATCTCGCTCGATGATTTCGGCACCGGTCAGTCCAGTCTCGGACGTCTGCGCGACTTCACCTTCGACAAGGTCAAGATCGATCGCGCCTTCGTCTCCCGCATCACCTCGGACCGTGCCTCTGGCCACATCGTCAGGGCGATCATCGCCATGTGCGACGGTCTGGAACTGGAAGTGGTCGCCGAGGGCATCGAGCAGCCGGAAGAAGCGGAAATGCTGCGATCGCTGGGCTGTGCCATGGGGCAGGGCTATTACCACGGCAGACCCGCCGATACGGCCTCGACGCTGCGGTATCTGAGCACCCATCACCGCGACTTCATGACCCCCGAACGGGACTGATCTTCCGCCTCCACCACCGTTGAGGAGAGGGCGCGGAGTGGACAGTCCGCGCCGCGTCTGATGCTCGCACGGGGCTGTCCGCTGCGCGATGATGTGGTTTTGCAAGCCGCATTGCGAGATCACCATGTCCGTTTCGAACGATCCCCTTCTGCAGCCGTTTCAGCTGAAGCATCTCACCCTCAAGAACCGCTTCATGTCGACGGCTCACGAACCGGCCTATTCCGAAGACGGCATGCCGAAGGATCGTTACAGGCTCTACCATCTCGAAAAGGCAAAGGGCGGCATCGCGCTCACCATGACCGCAGGTTCCGCGATCGTCTCGCAGGACAGTCCACCCGCATTCGGCAACCTGCACGCCTATCGCGACGATATCGTGCCGTGGCTGAAGACGCTCACCGATGACTGTCATGAATACGGCACGGCGGTGATGATCCAGCTCACCCATCTCGGGCGCCGGACCGGATGGAACAAGGGCGCCTGGCTTCCTGTGCTGGCGCCATCTCCCATTCGCGAACCCGCCCACCGCGCCTTCCCCAAGGAAATCGAGGACTGGGATATCGAGCGCATCGTCGCAGACTATGCCGATGCCGCCAGCCGCATGCAGGCGGCGGGTCTCGATGGCATCGAGATCGAAGCCTACGGCCACCTGATCGACCAGTTCTGGTCGCCCGCCACCAACCACCGCGACGATGCGTTCGGCGGATCGCTCGAAAACCGCATGCGGTTCTCGACCATGGTGATCGATGCGGTGCGAAAATCCGTCGGTCCGGATTTCATCGTCGGCATCCGCCTGGTTGCCGACGAGAACTGGGACAAGGGGTTTTCCCGCGAAGAGGGGATCGAGATCTCCCGCCGGCTGGTGGCGTCGGGCGGCATCGACTTCCTGAACGTCATCCGCGGCCATATCGATCACGATGCGGATCTGAACGAGGTTATCCCGATCCAGGGCATGCGATCCTCGCCGCATCTCGACTTTGTCGGCGATGTCAGGAAGGCGACGAAATTCCCGGTCTTTCATGCAGCCCGAATCGCCGATGTTGCAACGGCCCGGCATGCGGTCGCCGAAGGCAAGCTCGACATGGTCGGCATGACCCGTGCCCACATTGCCGATC
Organism: Rhizobium sp. Leaf321; assembly: GCF_001423215.1. Classification (NCBI taxonomy): domain Bacteria; kingdom Pseudomonadati; phylum Pseudomonadota; class Alphaproteobacteria; order Hyphomicrobiales; family Rhizobiaceae; genus Rhizobium; species Rhizobium sp. Leaf321. Next base: position 711,497 of record NZ_LMOF01000006.1, read on the forward strand.
CGCATATCGCGAACAAGGTAGCAAGTGGCAAGGAGGCGACCATTCGCCCCTGCGTCGGTGCGACCTACTGTCTGGATCGCATCTACGAGGGAGGAGAGGCTCTCTGTATCCACAATGCGGCGACGGGGCGCGAAGCCTTGCTGCCGCATGTGATCGAAAAGGCAGCAGCTGTCCGAAGGGCCGTCGTGATCGGTGCCGGTCCTGCCGGGCTCGAGGCGGCCCGCGTGCTGGCAGAGCGCGGCCACGCAGTCACCGTGCTCGAGGCAACGGGGAAGGCGGGTGGTCAGATCAATCTTCTGGTTCGCAATCCGCGCCGCCGCGAAATGATCGGCATCATCGACTGGCGGCTGGCGGAGCTTGAGCGGTTGGGTGTCGAGATCCGCTACGACGTGTTTGCCGGCGCCGACGATGTCCTCGAACTCGAGCCAGATCTCGTCGTCGTCGCGACCGGCGGCATACCGCAGTCGCCGCAACTTGAGGCGGGCGAAGAGCTTCTGACCTCCAGCTGGGATATTCTCGCCGGATCTGCCAAACCCGCAGGCCCGGTTCTGCTGTTCGATGACAATGGCGGCCATCCGGGTATGAGTGCCGCCGAAGTCATCGCCACATCAGGCGCGGATCTCGAGCTTGTCTCCCCCGAACGCTTCTTCGCACCTGAGATGGGGGGCATGAACCATGTCCCCTACGCACGGATTTTTGCCGAGAAGGGTGTCCGCGTGACGATCAACACGCGGTTGAAGTCGGTGCGGCGTGACGGCAATGCATTGGTGGCAAGCCTCGGATGCGATTACGCAAAGGATGTGGTCGAGGAAAGGCGTGTCGCACAGGTCGTGGTCGAGCATGGCACGGCCGCGAACGCGGATCTCTATTTCGAGTTGAAGCCGCTCTCGCGCAATCTTGGCGCCGTGGACTACGCGATGCTGATTAACAGAAAAGCGCCGCTGCTGCCGAAGAACCCCGGCGCGGCTTTCGATCTCGTGAGGATCGGCGACGCTGTGGCAAGCCGCAATGTCCATGCAGCGATCTACGATGCGCTGCGATACTGCTCGCTTCTGTAAACGGCGCACGAAAAAGGCGGCATTATCAATGCCGCCTCTTCCATTCAATCGTCTGTCACGTGGCGTGTAGCCCGTTCCAGGTCCCTAAAATTAGTTCTTAGGAGCCGTCGACGGAGTTGTGGCGCCATTTTCAGCCGGTGCTGCCGGAGTGCCCGGAGCCGGGTTCATCGTGGACGACGTGGTCGATGTGTCGGATGCTGCCTGCTTGTCGTCCAGTGTCTTGAACTCTGGCGCTGACTTCAGCGCCTCGGCCGTTTCGGTGGTCGACAGACGCACTTCGTTGTTGTTCTGCGCGTCGCGGGTAAGCGTCAGCTTGCTGATCGGAAGAGCTACATCCTTTTCGCCGATGCCGAGGAAGCCGCCGACGCCGACAACTGCTGCAACGAGTCCGCCGTTTTCTTCAAAAAGGAGGTCGTTGACGTCACCAATGCTTTCGTTAGCCGAATTGTAGATCGACTTGCCGATATAATCGTTGGCGCTGACCTGGGTGGTCGCCTGTTCGGTCAGGTAATTGCCGTCTGCAGTGGTAGCCATGCCACCTGCTGGTGCAGCCGGGGTGGTTGTCGTGGTATCGGCCGGTGCCGAAGGTGCTGCCGGTGTCGCCGGAGCAGGCTGTGCCGTCTGGGCAAAAGCCGGTGCAAGTGTGGTGGACGCCATGAGAACGGCTGCTGCGGCGATCGTGCTGAGAGTCTTTTTCATCGTGTTCCTACCTTTTCCATTCGTCATGAAGGACGGCTTCTCGGATTGAAGGGCCGTCTCGACCAAGAAGGACGCATTCGTTCTGCTTGGCTTCGGTAGGGAAATGGCCGAAACGCCGGTTTGGTTCCGCATTTCCATGCCGTTTTATTAGGCAGAAACTGCGGAACGTTTCAGCACTTGGCGGGTTTGGGGCTTTATCAGCGAGAATATAGATCCTTAAAGTCAGGCCGAGTATCGGGGTTCCCGACCAAGCGTGACTGGAACGGCGAGTTCGAACAACGCTCCCGCCAGCGGATCGGAGGTACGGGCGTCCTGGTCCATTCCCTCCCAGGCTGATGTGACAGCCAAGCGCCCATTTCCGATCACGACAGGGCAGGTCGTTCTCTTGGCGGGCACTTCGAAACGCGCGAGAAGGACACCGTCCAGACCATAATGGTCGACCGCACCTTCACCCCAGCGGGCGTTCCAGATCGTGCCGTCCTGATCGCAGACCGCGCCATCCATTCCGCCGGGGCTGCCGCTGCCATCGATGAAGAGGGTGGGTTTTGACGTCGGGAGCCCGGTCGATGGATCAAGGTCGACACGCATGAGGTGGTTGATGCGCGTGTCGACATAATAGCCGATGCTTCCGTCAGGCGAAAAGCAGATCGCATTCGGAATGCTCATCTTGTCAAACAGCGTCGTGACCTTGCCGCCCACGACATGATAGATCGCACCCGCGCCTTCCGCAGCGGTGCGCCCCATCGTGCCGATCCACAGCGCGCCGGAAGGGTGCAGCCGGCCGTCGTTGGAGCGGTTGTCCGGCTTGTCCTTCTCGAGGTCGCAGTGCAGGGTCAGTTCGCCGGTGGCGCGATCCCGTATGAAGAGCCCTTGATCGGAGGCGATCAGCTGCCGCTCGGCGTCGACCGGCACGAGAACGCTTCCCATTATGGGGAGGATCTGCACAGATTCTTTGCCGGTGTTGATGTCGAGCGAGCGAAGCTGCTTTTCGAGAATGCTGAACCACCAGATCGTCCCGGTATCCGCATCGAAGCTGGCTCCTTCGCCAAGTTCACAAGGCGTCGAGGACAATACGCTACCCTGGAACGGGTGAGAGACAAAATCGGCTGTGGTCACGGGCATCCTCCGCAGAAGCTTCTGTTCGTTGCAGAATTAACGCGAACCGCCGCGATGGCTAGCCGCGTCATCAGATTTTCCCTGACAAATTCCTGAAACCATGCGACAAGATTCGCAAATGCGAGAACCTATCACCATCACCTGGTGACGTTTGCGTGCGTAAGGTCTGGTCGGAGCAAGAAGCAGTACATGTCTAAGACCGAAAAAGCCGAAGAGATGTCCTTTCTCGACGGCAGTGTCGCCGAAATCGCCACCCTGCAGACCCAGTTCGATGTCATCCGGTTCCTGAAGCGAGTGACGCAGTATTATAACTGTCGCACCTTCATGGTTCTCAACCTTCCGTCGATCACGTCTCGCGAACTGTCCGAAAATACCGTCGTTACCAATTGGCCGGCGGAGCTGATGTCGCAGTTCGACAAAAGCGGTCTGATGCAGACCAGCTCCGGCCTTGCACATCTGCGCAAGTTCACGACGCCCTTCGTCTTCGATCTCTCGAGCGATCGCGGCGTGATCAATTCGAGCGACGAGGTCACGCAGATCTTTTCCGGGTTCGGCATCCAGCGCGGCGCCTGTTTCCCCGTCCATGACCGGCTCGGCAATCGCGGCGCCGTTTGCTTCGGCGGTACGGGCAAGACATTTGACCAGCAGCAGATGATGGAACTGCATTATCTCTCGGTTCACGTCTATGAACAGCTGGCGCAGATCCGCAGCCTCGACGTCAAGACCAACGATGTCCTGACCGAACGCGAAGTCGATTGCCTGAACTGGACGGCTGCGGGTAAGACCAGCGCGGAAATTGCCGAAATCCTTGGACTCTCCGAGCACACCGTAAACCATTATCTCAACCGCACGGCCCGCAAGCTCGATACCGTCAACCGCACCCAGGCGGTTGCCAAGGCGTTGCGATCCGGCATCATCAAGTAACGATGCGGGCGATCATTATTTGATCAACGCCTCTGTTTTCTACGCGGTCAATTGATCGTTCACTGGGCAAATTCCCAACGCTCTCGAGTTGCCTGTCCCTAACACCCTGTTTCGACTACGTAAACATCCGCATTACGGTCTGGCATGGTTCGTGCTTGTTTACGGGCAGGTCCAGAGGGGGCTGAAAGCGTCCCAAGAGGCGCGATAAAAACAAGCCGCTATCCGGGGCGCCGTCTGGCTGCCATCCGGGTAGCGGCTTTCTTTTTTCTGACGTGGGGCGTTTCAACGAAGCGTCTTGCTCGAGACCGGTGACACTTCCTATATAAGCCTTGGATCCGGCGCGGGCAGTTTGTGTCGAGATCGCTATCAGGAGCAGGCAATGTCCGACGTCACCAAGGAACAGATTCTGGCGGTTCTCGCGAAGGTTCGCGGACCCGACCTCGAGGGTGATATCGTCTCTCGCGGAATGGTCTCCGACGTCTTTATCTCCGACAAGAAGGTCTATTTCTCGATTACGGTGCCGGCCGATCGCGCAACCGAACTCGAGCCGCTGCGCATGGCCGCCGAACGGACGGTCGCCGCGATGCAGGGCGTCAACGGCGCGCTGGTTACGCTGACGGCCGATCGCAGAGCTGGAACGGCACCTGCCAAGACGGCACCTCCGCCAAAGCCGCAAGCGCCTGCCGCCGGTCACGCGCATCCGCACCCCCCCGCCACACCCGGGCCGAGACAGCCCGCACCGAAAGCCGGCGTTCCGGGCGTGGGTGCCATTATCGCGGTGGCGTCCGGCAAGGGTGGCGTTGGCAAATCGACGACAGCAGTCAATCTGGCGCTGGGTTTCCAAGCCAACGGTCTCAAGGTCGGCATTCTCGATGCGGATATCTACGGCCCGTCCATCCCGCGTCTCCTCAACATCTCCGGCAAGCCGCAGCAGCTTGAAGACCGGAAGATCGCCCCGATGCAGAACTATGGTCTGAAGGCGATGTCGATCGGCTTCTTGGTCGAGGAGGGCACCGCGATGATCTGGCGCGGCCCGATGATCCAGTCGGCACTGCTGCAGATGCTGCGCGAAGTCGGCTGGGGCGAGCTCGATATTCTCGTGATCGACATGCCGCCTGGAACTGGCGACGTGCAGCTCACGCTCGCCCAGCAGGTGCCACTCGCCGGTGCCGTGATCGTCTCGACCCCGCAGGATCTCGCCCTGATCGACGCCCGCAAGGCCATCGCCATGTTCGGCAAGGTCGAGATACCAATCCTCGGCATCATCGAGAACATGAGCTACTTCCTCGCTCCCGATACGGGCACCCGCTACGACATCTTCGGCCATGGTGGCGCAAAGTCGGAAGCCGAGCGCATCGGCGTTCCCTTCCTCGGCGAAATCCCTTTGACGATGGACATCCGCGAACGCTCCGACGCGGGCACGCCGGTCGTCGTTTCCGACCCGGACAGTGCATCCGCCGCCGTTTATCGGGAGATTGCATCCAAGGCCTGGGCAGAGATTAAGGGCAAGCCGCTGCGCAATGCGCCTGCCATCGTTTTCGAATAGAACCTATTCGAGTTTGGACGGTCTCCCGGGCAGGAATACACGGTCAGTGGCGGTCAATACTCTGAAATCGCCTCTCTTTTCGTTTCGAAATTGTTAAACATCGCCGCTAGACGTCTGCGGCGATAGTGAAAGCATGCAGTTGCAGCCCTTGCCTTGTGCAATTGCTGTCTTTATAGGCGCCTCCCGCCGGAGGGCGCTTCCTTGCTCTTCGCGGGCGGAGCGAAGTATCCGCATTTTTCCGTTGAAAGGCTGGCTCGAACGCCAGATGCCGAATGGGCCACCCAGCAGAACATAGTGCCGCCGAGAAAACCAAAGGACATGGGCTGTTCGCGCTTGCGCTCGGCTCTGTCGGTGTCGTCTATGGCGATATCGGCACGAGCCCGCTCTATGCCTTTCGCGAGGCGTTGAAGCCCGTCGCCCATGACGGCGTCACGCAGATGGAAATCATCAGCCTCATCTCGCTGATGATCTGGACGCTGACCATCATTGTCACCTTCAAATACGTTCTCTTCCTGCTGCGCGCCGATAACGATGGAGAGGGTGGCACGCTGTCGCTTCTGGCGCTCATGACCAAAGGAGCGTGCGGCCATCGGGCTGTCCTGATGCTGCTCGGGCTGATCGGCGCCGCGCTGTTTCTAGGCGATGCGATGATCACGCCGGCGCTGTCGGTCCTGTCTGCGGTGGAAGGCCTGAAATACGTATCACCGCATTTCGAAAGCGCCGTTCTGCCGATTTCGATTGCCATCCTGGTTGCGCTGTTTGCCATCCAGTCGAAGGGCACCGGCATGGTGGCGAAGTTCTTCGGACCGATCACCGCCATCTGGTTTCTCGTGATGGGCGGCATCGGCCTGGTGCATATTTTCGACGACCTCAGCATTCTGGCCGCCTTCAATCCATTGCATGCCTTCCAGTTCATGAGCGAAGAAGGCTTTGCCGGCGTCGTCGTTCTCGGCGCCGTCTTTCTGACCGTGACCGGCGCGGAAGCGCTTTATGCTGATCTCGGCCATTTCGGTCGCCGTCCCATCCAGTGGGCTTGGTTCGTTTTGGTCTTTCCGGCGCTGACGCTGAATTATCTCGGTCAGGGCGCCATGGTGCTGAGACATCCCGAAGCGATGAGCGATCCGTTCTATCTGATGTTCCCGCAATGGGCGCTCGTTCCGGTCATCATTCTCGCCACCTGCGCCACCATCATCGCAAGCCAGGCTGTCATTACCGGCGCCTTCTCGCTGGTGCGCCAGGCGATCCATCTCGGCTATCTGCCGCGCATGCAGATCCTGTTCACCTCGGAAACCAATACCGGCCAGATCTTTCTGCCCGCCGTCAACACGCTGCTTCTGGTCGGTGTCATCGCGCTGGTTCTTGGTTTCGAGAGCTCCGATGCTCTGGCCACCGCCTACGGCATCTCGGTGACCGGCGCCATGGTGGTGACGACGCTGATGGCGTTCGAGTTCGTTCGGCTGAGATGGCGCTGGCCGCGTGTGCTGGCAACCCTTGTGCTCGCGCCGCTTCTGCTGCTCGAATTCGTTTTCCTGGGCGCCAATCTTTTGAAGATTCATGATGGCGGCTGGGTGCCGGTCATGATGGCGATCGGCTTTACCGTCGTCATGTGGACCTGGAAGCGGGGTGCTGCGATCCTGTTTGAAAAGACCCGCCGCATCGATGTGCCGCTGCAGACCTTTATTCCCATGGTGGAAAAGAAAAGCGATCATGCTCCGGTGTCCGTGCCAGGCGTCGCCATCTTCCTGACCGGTGATCCGCAGACAGCACCGGCGGCCTTGCTGCACAACATCAAGCACAATCACGTCCTGCATGCGAAGAACGTCATCCTGACCATCATCACGGTCAACAAGCCGCGCGTATCGATCGAGGATCGCTACCGGGTCGAGAAGCTGTCGGATCGGTTCACGGTCATCGAACTGCGGTTCGGCTTCATGCAATCGCACAATGTCTCGCAGTCGCTTGCCTATCTGAGAAAGACCGGCTTCAAGTTCGATATCATGTCGACGTCGTTCTATCTCGGCCGACGCAAGCTGGTACCGGACGCAGCTTCCGGTATGCCCATGTGGCAGGACCGGTTGTTTATCGCACTCGCCAATGCCGCAACCGATCCGTCCGACTATTTCCACCTGCCGGCCAACCGCGTCGTCGAACTGGGTTCGCACGTCATCATCTGACGGAAAGGGTGACGGAGAGGTCGCCCAAAACCCGCGTGGCATTTCGGACACGAGCCTCTGACGTTTAAGTGAAAATGCCCGAATACCAGCGTTACAAGGGATTCTGTCTATAAGCGTTAACTGCTCATCAAGGTTAATGATTGATGTTTGACCCATCGATCAGTCATTGAGGTCCCTGGTTGACCTGCCTTGTGGAGTAGCCGGTTTTGCGTTCGAAGACCGTACAGCGTCGAAAGTCCTCTAAAGTGGCCATGCCGGCGGCTCGGACGAAGTCTCTTTTGCACCGCGCCCTGTCGCGCCGCGATATCTGGCTGGCGCCTGGCGTCCTTGGACTTGCTGCCTGGCTGGTGTTTCCAGCCGTTCCCGCACAAGGCGATCTCACCGATCTCCTCTCCGGCATCGACCGCGGCCGCGACCAGTGGCGCATGGTCATGACCAACTCGCCGGCCGGTTCTATTCATAACGCATCGCTTGCCTTTCCGGGTGGCGGTTCCGTGCTCGGCGGCGATGCCGGCATGACGCTGCCCGACGGTCGCCGCGTTGCATTCACCGGCAACGAGAAGTCAGGTGAGGACACGCCGGACGAAGACCGCGTCAACCGCGCTGAAAAGAAGAGCCGGATCGTAGCCGTCGAACAGATGCAGCCGCCGAAGGCCTTTTCGGCCGGGTCGATCCTCGAGCGTTCCAGCTCGCTGACCACGCCTGTGGATGCCAGCGATGAAATGACCGCCTTCGTCAAAGCCGAAGCCGACGACCAGCCGGTCGAGCTCGCCGAATTCTATTTCCGCAAGGACGAGGTAAGGGAGCCCGGTCTTCCTTCGATGCTCGCCGACCTCATCACCAACGAGAAGGCAGATGTGCTGGCAACCGCCTATGCACCGGCCAAGCCCGACTTCTCGCGCAAGTCACCCTTCGATGCGATCCTCGGCGCAAAGCCCGAAACCGGCCGCTTCATTCCGCCGATCGGCCCGGAAGACCACGCCTGGGCAGCAACAGCGCTGCCGGAAGAATCGTTTTCGCCCAAGCAGCAGCAATGCCTGGCCGCCGGCATCTATTTTGAAGCGCGCGGGGAAGAAGTGCGTGGCCAAGCCGCGGTCGCACAGGTCATTCTCAACCGCGTCCGCAATCCGCACTATCCGAAAAGCATCTGCGACGTCGTCTATCAGAACGAAGACTGGCGCAACCGCTGCCAGTTCTCCTTCGCCTGCGACAACATTCCAGACCGAATCCGCGCGCCGGATCATTTCGAAACAGCCCAGGAAGTTGCGATGGCGGTGACCGCCGGCAAGATCTGGTTGCCGGAAGTCGGCTCGGCCACTCACTACCACGCGGTCTATGTCCGTCCGAACTGGGCAAAGACCATGAAAAAGGTCGGACGCATCGGTCTGCACGTGTTTTACCGTACCTATGGTGGTGGTTGGAGCTGATAAACCCGGCCGATCTGTGAATATTCCCGCGAAGGTTTTGCCATGTTGCCGGGAATTCAGCGATAACCGCTTGAAATCGAAGCGTTAATTTCCCCTGAATCAAGGCCCGGCACCGCCTTGACTATAAGTCCTCTCAAAACTATGTTGCGCGCGACTTAGAAGCGGGCCGGAAGGCGCGAAACCCCGCTGGCTGCTGTTGCGGTTGGTCCGCTCCGAACAAGGGCGGATGGGAGGACGTGAGGATGGACAACCGCGAGGATGGTCTGGAAGAACGCCGAAAGCGTCTGTCCGCACAATTGGCGGATCGGAAGGCTGGTGACGCGGTAGAGGCGAAGCGGGAAGCGCAATCTGAAGAAAGTCGAAAGGGCATGGCCCTCGGCTTCAAGATTTCCTCCGAATTCATCTCGGCTGTCGCAGTGGGCGCCATTCTGGGCTATGGACTGGATTACTATGCCGGCACGTCGCCGTGGGGGATGATCATTCTTCTCCTTCTTGGTTTCTGCGCCGGTGTTTTGAACGTGCTTCGATCCGTGGGCAAGGTGGCCGAGCCGCCGCCCTTGCGGAAAAAAGGCAGCGGGGACGGGGCAGGGCACTAACAGGCTCGGTTTCGCAACACGAATTGAGCCGCCGGCATGGCGGCATATGAAAGAGGGTAAGCGGTGGCAAACGATCCGATCCATCAGTTCCAGATCAGCAAGATCGTCCCGATCGAGATCGGCGGTATCGACCTATCCTTTACCAATGCATCGCTGTTCATGACTGCTACGGTCGCCTGCGCAGCCGGCTTCCTGTATTTCGCATCGTCCGCCCGCAGCCTGATCCCGGGCCGCGCACAGTCGGTTGCGGAAATGTCCTACCAGTTCATTGCCAACATGCTGCGCGAAGGCGCCGGCAGCCATGGCATGAAGTTCTTCCCGCTGGTCTTCTCGCTGTTCATGTTCGTCCTGACCGCGAACCTGCTCGGGATGTTCCCGTACTTCTTTACCGTCACCAGCCAGATCATCGTCACCTTCGCACTGGCGCTGCTGGTGGTCGGCACGGTCATCGTCTACGGCTTCTACAAGCACGGCCTCGGCTTCCTTCAGCTGTTCGTGCCAAGCGGTGTACCCGGCGCGCTTCTGCCGCTGGTCGTCGTCATCGAAGTCATCTCCTTCCTGTCCCGGCCGATTTCGCTCTCCGTTCGTCTTTTCGCGAACATGCTGGCCGGCCACATCACGCTGAAAGTGTTCGCGGGCTTTGTCAGCTCGCTTGGAGCACTCGGCGCACTCGGCATCGGCGGCGCCATCCTGCCGCTCGCCATGACGGTCGCCCTGACCGGTCTCGAATTCCTCGTTGCCTTCCTCCAGGCCTATGTCTTCGCGGTACTCACATGCATGTACCTGAACGACGCGGTCCATCCCGGCGGGCACTAAGAATAACTACCAAATTGGCGTCCTGAGGCGTCAGTCATCAGCCGCAAACCCATTCAAGGAGTTCATCATGGAAGCGGAAGCAGCAAAGTTCATCGGCGCAGGTCTGGCTTGCTTTGGCATGGCCGGCACGGCCCTCGGCCTCGGCAACATCTTCGGCAGCTACCTGTCGGGCGCCCTGCGCAACCCGTCTGCCGCTGACAGCCAGTTCGGCCGTCTGGTATTCGGTTTCGCCGTTACGGAAGCTCTGGGCATCTTTTCGCTGCTCGTAGCTCTCCTTCTCCTGTTCGTGGTCTAATACCAGACCTGGACTTCGGATCACGGTCGTTTCAAAGCGCACCGTGATCCTTCGCATTTGGAATTCACCCGGAGGTGATGATGTTCGTGACTTCGGCATATGCGCAGACCGCGCCGGCCGCTCCTGAAACGCCTGCAGCACCGGGCGCCGCACCGGCGGCCGAACCGCATGCTGCTCCGGCTGGCGAAGTGCATACCGAAACCGGTGTCGCCCACGACACTGAGCACAGTGGCGCGTTTCCACCGCTCGACTCATCCCATTTCGCGTCGCAGCTTCTCTGGCTCGTCATCACGTTCGGTCTCTTCTACCTTCTCATGAAGAAGGTGATCGTTCCGCGCGTTGGCGGAATCATCGAGGATCGTCACGATCGTATCGCCAAGGATCTCGAAGAAGCCGGCCGCGCCAAGGCGGAAGCCGATGCTGCCGTCGAGACCTATGAAAAGGAACTGGCCGCCGCCCGCGCCAAGTCGCACGGCATTGCCGAAGCGGCCCGCGAAGCCGCCAAGACGAAGGCTGCTGCCGACCGTAGCGCCATCGAAGCCGAACTGGCCGCAAAGCTCAGTGCAGCAGAAACCCGCATCGGCGAGATCAAGGACAAGGCTTTTGCTGAAGTCGGCCAGATCGCCGAAGATACCGCATCCGCCATCGTCGATCTCATGATCGGCGGCAAGGCAAGCGGCGATGACATCAAGGCTGCCGTCGCGGCCGCCAAGACGGGGGCCTGATCGCATGGCATTCGACGCAACATTTTTCGCACTCGTTGGTCTCGTCATTTTCCTCGGCATCCTGATCTACATCAAGGTGCCGGGCATGATGGCAAAGTCGCTCGACGAACGCGCCGCCAACATCCGCAGCGAACTCGACGAAGCCAAGAAGCTTCGCGAAGAAGCCCAGGCGCTGCTGGCTGAATACCAGAAGAAGCGCAAGCAGGCCGAAGCCGACGCTGCCAGCATCGTGGCTTCCGCCGAACGCGAAGCCGCTGCCCTGACGGAAGAAGCCCGCCAGAAGACGGAAGAATTCGTCGCCCGCCGCAACGCGGTCTCCGAGCAGAAGATCAAGCAGGCGGAAGCTGATGCCGTGAGCGCCGTTCGCGCCGCAGCCGTCGACCTCGCCATCGCCGCCGCCGAAAGCGTCATCGCCCGCAAGGCCGATGCAGCAACGCAGGAAGCCCTGTTCAGGGACGCCGTCGGTACGGTTCAAACGCGCCTGAACTAAGCTTCAGAGACATGAATTAAGAAAAGGCCGGGCGAAAGCTCGGCCTTTTGCGTTATGCGGTGAGGGTAATGTCCGAGTCCTGGAGATCGGCGAGATCGTCTTCCGGCAGCGGATCTTTCCGCATCGGACGAAAGCTCATCCGGTGGAGCGGGCAGGGGCCGTGGCTCGTAATGCCGTCGCGGTGCTGTTTGGTGGCGTATCCGACATGCTTGGCAAAGCCATAGGCCGGAAAAACGGTGCAGGCGCGACCCATCATCCGGTCGCGGGTGACTTTCGCCACGATCGAGGCCGCGGCGATGGAGACAGAGCGGCTATCGCCCTTGATCACGGCCTTGCCGGGGCAGGCGAGCCCAGGCGGCATGTCGCGGCCATCGGTGAGGAGATAGGCCGGCTTGATATTCAGTCCGATCACCGCACGCCGCATGGCGTCGAGACTGGCGCGCAGGATGTTGCGCTCGTCGATGAGGCGCGGACCAGACGATGCAATCGACACATGCGCCGTCGCCATGATCATCGCAAACAGCGCTTCCCGCTGCTTCAGGCTGAGCTTCTTGGAATCGTCGAGACCGGGTGGAATGTTGTCGGGATCGAGAATCACGGCGGCTGCCACAACCGGACCCGCCAAGGGACCGCGGCCTGCTTCGTCGGTGCCAGCCACCGGCCAATGTCCGGCATCCCGCGCCATCAGCTCCAGGCTGAAATCTGGAACGAATGGCGTCTCTTCAAACAATGTCGGAGAATCGGGCGGCGTGCGAAGCAACATGGCGGCAGTTTCGCACGCCCGCCCGACCTCCGGCAACCCCCGGACAACGAGTGCGGCGTCGTTGCCCACCATCGGGGGCGCCCTTTCGGGATGATGGTGGGAACCGGGGGTCTTTCGGCAGGTGATATGCGGGAACCGTGCCGAAATTCGAAATTAATCGACCTGAATGAAAGTCGCTGTAACTCTCGCGACGTCATCAGGCCGTTTCGCAGGGACGACGGATGCCCCTGCAGGCCAAACTCAAAGCAGCGAAAGCTGAATGCCCGCGCCATTCGGACGAACAAACAAATCGTCCCTAAGCGGCACGCCCCGACGCGTCATGCCGAGCCGCTTCGTTGCCATCTCGAAGCGTCGCCCGATCTGCCAGGCGTAAGGACCGGTGCCCTTCATCCGCTTGCCGAACTCCGCGTCATAATCCTTGCCGTCCCGCATCGAGCGAACGAGCGACATCACATGCCGGTAGCGGTTCGGGTAATGCTGCAGCAGCCAGTCGCGGAACAGCGGCGCCACTTCCAGCGGCAGACGTAAGAGCACGTAACTCGCCTCCGTTGCGCCGGCAGCGTGCCCCGCTTCCAGGAGCCGCTCGATCTCGTGGTCGTTCAGCGCCGGAATGATCGGCGAGGTGAACACAGCTGTCGGTATGCCAGCGTCCGAGAGCGCTTTGATCGCCTCGAGCCGTTTGGCGGGCGTCGACGCGCGCGGCTCCATGCTGCGGGCAAGCTTGCGGTCGAGGGTGGTTAGCGATATCGCGACCTTGGCGAGGCCCTTCGACGCCATGTCGGAAAGAATGTCGATGTCGCGGGTGACCAGCGACGATTTGGTGACGATTGTTACGGGATGGTTGGCCTTCTGCAGGACTTCAAGGATCTGGCGCATGACGCGCCATTCCCGTTCAATCGGCTGGTAGGGATCGGTGTTGGTGCCGATCGCAATCGCCCGGACCTTGTAATCGGCCCTGCTCAGTTCGCGCTCCAGAAGTTTCGGCACGTCGGGTTTGGCAAACAGCTTCGATTCAAAGTCCAGCCCCGGCGAAAGCCCCATGAAACTGTGGCTCGGCCGCGCGAAGCAGTAGATGCAGCCATGCTCGCAGCCGCGGTACGGGTTGATTGAGCGGTCGAAGGGAATGTCGGGAGAATCGTTTCGGGTAATCGCGGTACGTGGCTTTTCCACCTGCACCTCGGTCCGGAACGGTTCCAGTTCCTCGATCGTCTGCCAGCCGTCGTCGAAAGCCTCGCGACGCTCCGTCTCGAAACGTCCTGAAGGGTTCAGTCCGGCGCCACGACCGCGCCGGCGATCCCCCTCGATCCGGAGGCCGGAGGTCTTCACCAATGCATCGGCAATATCAGCCGTATGAGCAGGCGCGAATGCGTCCTGCCGCAAATGGGACAGCTCGTTCATGGGGCACTCCTGACGGGAAAAATTCCCGTTCTCGAATGAACAGATTCCTATCGCGACATTGAGAACAATGCAAGAACAAACTCGCAAAGCATATGTGGTAATCCCTTGCGCAATGCGCTAGACGTTGAAAATGCTGACTGTTTTAATGGAATGCCGGGATCAGGAAGCCGAGCTCGCGCAGACGTTGTCCGTCCTTGTTTCCGCCGCGGTGGAGGGGTTGGTCAGCGATGTCGTGGTGCTCGATCACAACTCGCGCGACGGGTCCTCCCGTGTCGCGGATGCCGCCGGCTGCCGTTTCCACAGCGCTTGGGACATCGTCGATATCCTGCACAAGGCGCGCGCCGAATGGCTGCTTCTGCTGGAGCCCGGAGCGCGTCTCCAGGCCGGCTGGATCGACGAGGTGATGGAATATCTGGCGCTCAACCGTCAGCCCGTGCGGTTCTCGCCTTCGCGAACCTACCGCAAGCCGTTCCTTACAAGGATCGTCCGTTCAGTCCCGCCGCTCGAGCAGGGGCTGATCCTGCCGAAGCGCGAAGCCGTCGCGCTCGCAAAGTCCGGCATGGGTCTCGTGGATGTCGCCAAGGCTGTGACGTCAGCCGCAAAGCCGTCGAGACTGGTGAGCGAGATGATCCCAGCGTGGGTTGCCGCGTCCGCGCGATAAATCAGACCGTTACTTGCCCGATCCGCGCCGCAGATGCTCGTCCAGCCGCGGCATGATCTCGATGAAGTTGCAGGGCATGTGGCGGTAGTCCAGCTGCGCTTTCAGGATGCCGTCCCAGGCATCCTTGCAGGCACCGGGAGAGCCCGGCAGCACGAAGATGAAGGTTGCATTGGCAACGCCGCCGGTTGCCCGCGACTGGATCGTCGAGGTGCCGATCTTGTCGTAGGAAATCCGGTGAAACACCTCGGAAAACCCGTCCATCTTCTTGTCGAACAGCGGCTCCAGCGCTTCCGGCGTCACGTCGCGGCCGGTAAAGCCGGTTCCTCCGGTGGTGATGACCACGTCGATCTCAGGGTCGAGGGTCCATTCGCGCACCTGGCCGGCGATCCGCTCCTTGTCGTCGGGCACGATGGCGCGTGCCCCAAGCCTGTGACCGGCCTCCGCGATACGGGCAACCAGCGTATCGCCGGATTTGTCGTCCACCATAGTCCGGGTATCCGACACGGTCAGTACCGCGATCGAAATAGGAATGAACTCGCGCGTTTCGACGATCTTGCTCATGGCTTTGCTCCGACGGTTTCGACCGCTTCGAAATACCAGCCCGGCTTCAGGGCGGTCAGCGCCTGCGCGGCGGCTTCCGCGTCTGTCTTCGAAGGGAACACACCGAAACAGGTCGCTCCGGATCCGGACATGCGCACCAGCTCGGCACCTTGCGCTGCGATCATCGCGGAGAGTTCCTCGATCTCGGGGATGAGCGCGCGAGCTGGCGGCTCCAGGTCGTTGCGAAGCGTTTTCAGGTAAGGCAGCCAGCCGCCTGCGTCGGTCGGCGTCGGCGGCAGGGCCTCGTTTTCCTTGTCCACCAGTAGCTTGAAAATCTCAGGGGTCGAGACGCTGATCAGCGGGTTGGCGAGCACGAGGGATAGGGACGGCATGGTCGGCAGCGGTTCAAGCCTTTCGCCGATCCCCTCGGCCAGAACGGCAGCCCCCGTCAGGCACATGGGCACGTCGGCCCCCAGCGAAAGGCCAAGCGCCAAAAGGGCTGCTTCCGGTATCTCCGCATTCCACAGCCGGAACAGGCCGCGAAGCGTGGCCGCCGCATCGGCCGACCCGCCTCCGATCCCGGCCGCTATCGGTAGTTTCTTCTCGAGGTGGATCGAAACGGGAGGCGCCGGAAAGCCGTTGGAAACCAGCTGCTGGCGAAAGAGATCGCGCGCCTTGATCACGAGATTGCCAGCCTGGCCCGCATCGTCATTTGAAAGCTCGGACGCAAAGCGGCCGGAAACGGAAAACTCATCCGCTTCCGAGAGCGTGAAGGTCAGCTCGTCACCCAGATCGGCGAAGGTGACGACGCTTTCCAGCAGGTGGAACCCGTCATAGCGAAGCCCCACGACATGCAGGCCAAGATTGATCTTCGCAGGCGCAAGTTCCGTCAGGGCCACCTCTGCGGCGGCGTCTTGCGTATCGGATATGGTCATGCTGGAAAGCCCGCTTTATCAGGATTTCTTGTCGGGATTGGCAGGTGCCGGCGGGGCAGGCGGCACTGGTGCTGCCTGGCCGCGATCGGCCGTCGTCGCGTTCGGATCGAGCGGCGGCAGGCCGTTGGCGATCTTTTCCTTGACCATTTCCTTGTTGACGTCCTCGCCTTCGGAGATCAGCGTCCGGTTCCACTGGTAGACCGCTTCCAGCTTGCGGCCGACACGCCAGTAGGCATCGCCCAGATGGTCGTTGATCGTCGCATCGCCGGCGCGCAGCTGCACTGCGCGTTCCAGTTCGGTCACGGCTTCGTCGAACTTGCCGAGGCGGAAATAGGCCCATCCCAGCGAATCGACGATATAGCCATCGTCCGGCCGCGCATCGACTGCCTTGCGGATCATGTCGAGGCCTTCGGCAAGGTTGAGGTTGAGGTCGACAAGCGAATAGCCGAGATAATTCAGAACCTGCGGCTGCTCGGGGTTGAGCTCCAGGGCCCGACGGAAATTCGGCTCGGCCTTGTCGAACTGCTTCAGGCGTTCATAGGAAATGCCGCGCTGGAAGAACACGGTCCAGTCGCCCGGCTTCGGCACGGAGCCGATCATTTCGACAGCCTTGTCGTAATTGGCGGCCATCGCCTTGTAGTCCTTGGCTTCGGAGAGCACGCTGCCATATGCGATATAGCTGCGGATGTCGGCCGGATCCGAATCGATCAGCGCCTTCAGATGGCTCTTTGCCTCGTCGACCTTGCCGGTATCGGACAGGGTGATGCCCAGCTGCAATTCGGAGATCCGGCGCATCGGGCTGTCGGCCGGCACCTTTGCATAAAGCTCGATGGCGCGTTGCGGCTGTTCCATCTTCTCGGCAATGCCGCCGAGCAGGATCAGCGTGTCGGCGCTCTTCGGGTCCATCGCATGGGAGATCTGCAGGTAGAGACCGACCATATCCTCAGCGCCCTGGCGGTTCAGCGCGCCGCCGATCGAAAACAGCACGCCGGCCGCGCCTTCGGCAGCATTGGTGATCTGCTGCTCGGGCTTCTCGCCCTTTTCAATGCTCTGGCGAAGCGCCTTCAGGGGCGCATAGTTGCTGATCATCTGGTCGCCGACCGAAATCGCGTCGAGCGCCTTCTGCTTGTTGCCGGCAGCGGCTTCAAGACGGGCAAGCGCCATGATGGCGCGCATGAACGTATCGGGAGCTGTCGCAACCGCTTCCTGGTTGGTAATGGCGGTGGTCAGATATTTGCGTGCACTGGCCGTGTCGCCGGAAACCAGCGCCATGGCGCCAAGATGATAGTCCGTAAACACCTTGAACCAGTCGGGCCCCTTGAGGCCGGCAATAGTCGAGATCGCCTGACGGCCGCGGCCTGCGCCGACATCCGCCCACGCCATCATCATCTGGTGAGTCAGCCGGTCAAGATCGTTCGGGCCGGTATAGGCAAGCGTCTTCTTGGCGGCATCGAAGCGCTTGTCGCGGATCGCATCCAGCCCCCGCACGATGCGGGTGATGCGCTCGACGCCGGCATCGTCCTTCAGCCTCTCCGCTTCGCTCAAGCCGCCTTCGAAATCGCCGCTCAGAAACAGCGAAATCATCAGGCGTTCGCGGATTTCAAGGTTGGCCGCATCAAAGGAAAGCGCCTTGCGATAGAGCGCAATCGCGTTCGCGTAATCATGGTCGACATCGGCGGTGCGGGCAGCGAGGAACGCGCCCGAAAACGACTGCGCGTCGCTGGCATCAAACTTCACGCTCTCCGCGGCGGTCGGCTTCGCCTCTGGCGTCGCCGCTTGCGCTGCACCGGCGAGCATGAGAACGGCTGCGAGCGCTGCGCTGGAAAGCAGACGGAGGCTGTATTTCTGCCGCATAAAAAGAATGCCTTTCGTGGTGGGCCTTGAGCAGGCGACGCTTTGACGGTGGCAAATCGCCACCATCCCGCGCCAATTGAGTCATGACAGAATGGCTTTTTTGAAGCATGTCCGCAAGGAATTCTCCGGCATCGCAGAGAGCGGATGCCGGGCAGGAACGGTCACACCTTCGTCAACGCGACGGAGAGAGCGTCAGTTCACGCGCTGGATGGAGAAGTCGATCACCTCGAGCATCGCGGATTTGAGCGGCGATGCCGGCAGCGGCGCCAGCGCATCGCGGGCAATCGTGCCGTAATGCAGGGCCCGACCGATCGTGTCGTTCAGCGCGTCGTATTTCTTGATCAAGCCCAGCGCCTTTTCAAGATTTTCCTCGCTGCTTTCGCCCTGTTCGATCGCCGTCTTCCAGAATGCCCGCTCCGTTTCGGTGCCACGCCGGTAGGCAAGGATGACTGGAAGCGTGATCTTTCCCTCGCGGAAATCGTCGCCGACATTCTTGCCGAGATCGGCAGCGGTGCCGCCGTAATCGAGCGCGTCGTCGACCAGCTGGAAGGCGTAGCCAAGGTTCATGCCGTAGGAGCGCATTGCGGAACGCCCAGCCTTGTCGGCATTGGCGATGATCGGCCCGACTTCCGCCGCCGCCGCAAACAACGCCGCCGTCTTGGCGCGAATGACGGAGAGATAGTCGTCCTCGGTGGTTTCCATGTTCTTGGCGACGGAAAGCTGAAGCACTTCGCCTTCCGCAATCACGGAAGCCGCGGTTGCCAGAACGTCCAGCGCTTCAAGCGATCCGACTTCGACCATCATCTTGAAGGACTGGCCGAGCAGAAAGTCGCCGACGAGAACACTGGCCTGGTTGCCCCAGATCATCCGTGCGGTGGATTTGCCGCGGCGCAGATCGCTTTCGTCCACCACATCGTCATGCAGCAGCGTTGCCGTATGCATGAATTCGACGCTGGTCGCGAGCTTCACATGGCCTTCGCCCTTGTAGCCGAACAGCACCGCAGACGCGAGCGTCAGCATCGGCCGAAGCCGCTTGCCGCCCGACGAGATCAGGTGGTTGGCAACTTCCGGGATCATTTGCACGTCGGAGCCTGCCTTCGACAGGATCAGCTGGTTGACCCGCTCCATGTCTCCTCTCGTGAGGTCCACCAGGGGCTTCACGGAAGCAGATTTGTTTTTGCCTTCTTCAAGCGGTATTACGACGCCCAACGACCGGACTCCTAAATTAAGTTCCGGCTTGGACAATAGAAAGCGTGGCAGGATGCGGCAAGTGACAATTCGCTGACCTGCCGTTTTTGAGGGGGATTTTTGCCGCATGCGGGAACTCATTCGCGCCAACGACCCGGTGCTTCTCTCGGTTGCGAGCAGCCTGATGAAGGATGCCGGCATTCATTTCATGGTTGCGGACCAGTCCATGAGCGTGCTCGAAGGCTCGCTCGGCATGCTGTCGAAACGCTTCCTTGTCGAGGAGGAGAGGGGAGACGAAGCCCGCCGCATCCTGATCGATGCCGGCCTGGAGGCGGAGCTTCGACCGTGACCACGTCCGCCGGCATCCCGCAGGATCTTTCGTCGGACTTCACCATCGATGCGTTTCACCGCGGCCGCTTCCATCTGGTGCAGCCGAAGGGCGGCGGCCACAGGTCCGGCGTGGATGCGATGCTGCTCGCCTCGCTTGTGGCGGACGAACGGTCCGTTTCGGTTGCCGATCTCGGATCCGGCGCCGGTGCCGCAGGACTAGCGGTCGCGAGCCGGCTCGAAAACGCCCGCATCGTTCTGGTCGAGAAGTTGCCGTTGATGGCGGAGTATGCGCGGCGAACGCTGGCTTTGCAGGAAAATGCTTTCCTGTCTGATCGTATCACGGTTCTCGGCGCCGATGTGACGCTCACGGGCAAGGCCCGGGTCGACGCGGGATTGCACGACGGCGTGCACGACCATGTGATCATGAACCCGCCCTTCAACCACGCCGACGACCGCATAACGCCGGATGCCTTGAAGGCCGAAGCGCATGCAATGACCGCTGGCCTGTTCGAAAACTGGCTGCGCACGGCCGCCGCCATCATGAAACCCGGCGGGCAATTGTCGCTGATCGCCCGTCCGGATTCCATCGTCGATATCATCGAGGCCTGCGGCAAGCGCTTCGGCGGGCTTGAAATAACCCCGGTCCACCCCCGCCCGGGCGAGGATGCGACCCGCATTCTGGTAACCGGGGTCAAGGGCTCGAGAGCGCGGCTGGTGTTCCGCGCGCCGCTGATCGTGCATGGAGCGGATGGCAATTCCTTCATGTCGCAGGCGGATGATTTGAACAACGGTCGCACCGCCTATCACCGAAGACGGCGATAAACCCCGTTTTTAGAGGCTCAGCCATTGTGTTCGCCCTTCGAGAACATACATCCAGGCTTCCGATATATGCTTGAACAGGATGGATGATGAGCTTCTTGAATCGCCTGCTGCCAAAACGTTTCCGCAAGACCGGTTTGTCGATCCCGGTGGTCCGACTGCATGGCACGATCATGGCGGGCGGCAGCCAGTTCAAGCAAACGCTCAACATCGCAACCGTGGCGCCGATGCTGGAAAAGGCCTTCGCAAAGAAGGATGCGCCGGTCGTTGCCATCTCCATCAATTCGCCGGGCGGCTCGCCTGTCCAGTCGCGCCTGATCTACCAGCGCATCCGGGCTCTCGCCGAGGAAAAGGAAAAGAAGGTTCTGATCTTCGTGGAAGATGTGGCAGCGTCCGGCGGCTACATGATTGCCCTTGCCGGCGACGAAATCTTTGCCGATCCGACCTCGATCGTCGGCTCGATCGGCGTCGTGTCTGGTGGTTTCGGCTTCCCGGAAATGCTGAAGAAGATCGGCGTCGAACGCCGCGTCTATACGGCCGGCGAGAACAAGGTGATTCTCGATCCTTTCCAGCCTGAAAAGGAAGGCGACATCGAGTACCTGAAGACGCTGCAGCTCGAGATCCACCAGGTCTTCATCGACATGGTGAAATCGCGCCGCGGGTCACGGCTCGGCGAAGATAGCACGATTTTCTCCGGGCTCTTCTGGACTGGCACCCGTGGCCTCGAACTCGGCCTCATCGATGGGCTGGGCGAGATGCGCGATGTGATCAAGCGCCGTTTCGGCAAGGATGCCAAGCTGGAGCTGATCGGCGGCACGCGGACCCTGTTCGGTCGCCGGGTGCCGGGCGTTGCGCTAGGATCCGCCAATCTGGGGGAAATTGCCTCAGGCGCCACGGCAGGTCTTGCCGAAGGCCTGGAAGAACGGGCAATGTGGAGCCGCTTCGGGCTCTGATATGCCCGCCTTACAAGGTTTCGACGGGAAATGGCTCAGCTCATACTTCTGGCCCTGCTGATCGGCGGCGGATGGATGCTCTACAAGCGCTTCATCAAGGACGCGGAACGGCTCACGGCGCGCACGCGCCGCGAGGAAGAGCAGCAACGCACCGGCGCCATGGGAACGCTGGAAAAGGATCCGGTGACGGGCGAATACCGGGTCAAGCGCGACGACGACGTCTGATCAGGCTGTTGCCGGCGGATAGTCGCTGTCGATACGGTTTGAAGACATAGACTTTGATATCGCGCTCATGGCCGCGTCACCCGCTTGCCACGTTGCTCCATCCTCTACTCGCGCTTTCGTTCATTCCGGCATCCACGCCTCCCTCTATCCCCTGACGAGCACAGGAATGAGGGAGGTTGGCGCTCCACATAGAAAAAAAGCAGCGTCCGTTCCCGGGCGCTGCTTTTGCGTTGGTAGTTCCTGGCTCCGATGATCAGGCAGCCCGGCGTGTCTTGTCATGCTTTGTGGCAGGGGGCCGGCCGAGTGTGAACTGTGAGATCAGCTCGTGCAGACGGTGGCTTTCGGTGGCCAATGAGGCGCTGGCGGCGCTGGTTTCCTCCACCATCGCTGCATTGCGCTGCGTCACCTGGTCCATCTGGTTGACGGCTGTATTGACCTCGGCAAGACCGACCGACTGCTCGCGCGACGACGTTGCGATCGCGTCCATATGCTGGTTGATAGTGATGATGTAGTCGCCGATCACCTTCAGGGAGCCGCCGGTTTCCCGCACCAGTTTCACACCGCTCTCGACCTCTGTCGTCGAATTCCGGATCAGTTCCTTGATCTCCTTGGCGGCCCGAGCAGAGCGCTGCGCCAGCTCGCGGACTTCCTGTGCGACCACCGCAAAGCCCTTGCCGGCCTCACCGGCGCGTGCGGCCTCGACGCCCGCATTGAGCGCCAAAAGGTTGGTCTGAAAGGCGATCTCGTCGATGACGCCGATGATGCTGGAGATCTGTCCCGAGGACTCCTCAATCCGCTGCATCGCATCGACCGCACTGGCAACGACGATGCCGGACTGGGTGGCGCTGGCATTGGCCTGGATCGCGATCGCGCGGGCTTCGTCGGCGCGCTTGGAGGCGTTGGCGACATTGATGGTGATCTGGTCGAGCGCCGCAGCGGTTTCTTCAAGCGAGGCGGCCTGCTGTTCCGTGCGTTTCGACAGGTCGTCCGAACTGATGCTGATTTCGCGGGTGCCGGTGTCGATAGAGCCTGCCGCCTGTGCGACGGTGGTCAGCGTCTGGTCAAGCTGGTGTACGGCTGTGTTCAGGTCGTGCCGCAGCGCTTCAAAATCAGGTGCGAAAGCGTCCGAGAGATGAAAGCTGAGATCGCCTGCCGCGAGCTTTCGCAGCCCGCCCGCCAGGCTGGAGGTTGCCTCGTGCAGCATCACGCGGGCTGCCGCTTCTGCTTCCTTGGTCACCCGGATGCGATCGGCTTCGTTGCGCTCACGCGCGGCAATCGCCTCCGCTTCCAGTCGCTTGTTGGTGATCGCTGCCTGCCGGAACACCTCGACAGCCGTCGCCATCTCGCCGATTTCGTCGGTGCGATTGATCCCCGTGATGGACAGCGCCGTGTTGCCTCCGACCAGCTTCTGCATGTCGCCTGCAAGAAAGCGGATCGGCTGAATGATGGTCTTTCGCGATACGAACAGCAGGACAAGCGCAGATACGGCCGTTGCGGCCAGCACAGTCTTGAGGATCGTGTCGATCAGAACCGCCAGCCGGTCGCTGTTGAGCTTGACGCCGTCGGACAGCGACGAGATGCTATCGCCTGCTTTTTCCATGGCGGTTTCGAGGATCGAGAATTGCTGCTGGAATGCAGGCAGCGACAACAGTGCTTGATCCGGGTTGCTCGCTGCCTGCGCGACAATGGCGCTGGCATTGTCGATGTAACCGCGCAGAGGCGTATCCAGGTTTTTAAGAACAGCCTGTATCTCGGGATCGGTCACCAGAGCCTTGTTGTCATCGATTGCCTTGCGGAACGACTCGACATGCTCTTTCAGATCCGAGGTGACGTCAGCGGTGGAGATCTCGCCTTGTGCATTGCGTGCCATCAGTGCCGAAAGAACATCGGCGCGCAGGGCGTCGTGCATCATGTCGGCCTGCATGTGATTGCGCAAAATCTCGGCGGTGCGTGCGACGGTATCGACATTGTTCGTCAGCGTCGTCGAACCCCAAATCCCGGCTCCGGCAGCACCGCCCGCAAGCACGAACATCGCAAGGCTCGTAAAGATCATCTTGGTACGAATTGTTACCATTTCAATCGTCCTATTGTGCGGATTTGTTGAAATTTAGCATAGTTTACTTAAGAAAAATGAAACGTTCCGACGCCCGGTCCGGTCTGGCTGGTTCTATACTTGGCAATAAAATCAGAGATTTATCCGAACGGTGCTTTGAGCCATAGGTGACCTGCCCCTGCGTGAATTGCGATTGATCAAGTGACGTTTGGCCCGGCAGAGTCGCGGTTCGCAACGGCGGCCGCAGCCGGGCGAATGCCGCAAAACTCTTGACCCCCAGTCCCGCCCGTGGCACCTGACGCCACCGGAAATAAGCAAATAGCGACCAGTCCCATGACCGCCACGACCCTGCCAGATCACATGAACCCGAAGCGCTCGTTCCAGGCGCTGATCCTGACCTTGCATGCCTATTGGGCTGACAAGGGCTGTGCGGTCCTGCAGCCATACGACATGGAAGTCGGTGCCGGCACGTTCCATCCGGCCACCACGTTGCGCGCGCTCGGGCCGAAGCCGTGGAAGGCCGCCTATGTGCAGCCGTCGCGCCGCCCGTCCGATGGTCGCTACGGCGAAAATCCCAACCGGTTGCAGCACTATTACCAGTATCAGGTCATCCTGAAGCCGAACCCGTCCAATCTGCAGGAACTCTATCTGGGGTCGCTTGCCGCGATCGGTCTCGATCCGCTTCTGCATGACGTGCGCTTCGTCGAGGACGACTGGGAAAGCCCGACGCTCGGTGCCTGGGGTCTCGGCTGGGAATGCTGGTGCGACGGCATGGAAGTCTCGCAGTTCACATACTTCCAGCAGGTCTGCGGCATCGAATGCTCGCCGGTCGCCGGCGAACTGACCTATGGTCTCGAACGACTGGCCATGTATGTCCAGGGCGTCGACAACGTCTATGATCTGAACTTCAACGGCCGCGAAGGCGAAGAGAAGATCTCCTATGGGGATGTCTTCCTGCAGGCCGAGCAGGAATATTCCCGCCACAACTTCGAATTCGCCAACACCGAAATGCTGCACCGTCACTTCATCGATGCCGAAAAGGAATGCCAGGCGCTGCTCGCTTTCGGCGCGCCGGGGGATCAGGCTAACCAGATGCTGCACAAATGCGTCTTCCCGGCCTATGACCAGTGCATCAAGGCATCGCACGTGTTCAACCTGCTGGATGCCCGCGGCGTGATTTCGGTCACCGAACGCCAGAGCTATATCCTGCGGGTGCGCACACTGGCCAAGGCCTGCGGCGAAGCCTTCCTGCTGACGGATGCCGGCGGCGCCAAACTCGGCCGGGAAGCTGCCTAGAGCGTTTCCGGGCTAACCCACCGATTTCCAGTGACAATTCACTGAACCCGACTTAGTCTCCGCCCGGCTATTGTTATCCGGGGGAGTTCTCGTCATGTATATCGCGCTCGGCATTCTTGCCCTCGTGGCTGTCTATCTCGTCGTCATCTATAACGGCCTCGTCAAGGCGCGACAGATGGCCGAGGAAGCCTGGTCCGGCATCGACGTGCAGCTGAAGCGCCGCGCCGACCTGATCCCTAACCTGATCGAGACCGTCAAGGGCTACGCCGCCCATGAAAAGGGCACGTTCGAAGAGGTCGTGCGGCTGCGCAACCAGGCACAGGCGGTGCCGGCCGGCGACGTCGCGGGCCGTGCCCAGGCCGAAGGCATGCTTTCCCAGGCGCTCGGAAAACTGTTTGCGCTGGCCGAAGCCTATCCGGATCTCAAGGCCAACCAGAATTTCTCCGAACTGCAGGCATCGCTCGAAACCATCGAAAGCGAGATCCAGATGTCGCGCCGCTATTACAACGGTGCTGCGCGCGAACTGAACGTCAAGGTGGAAACCTTTCCTAACAACCTTGTTGCCGGCCAGTTCGGCTTCTCCAAACGCGAATACTTCGAGATCACCAACGAAGCCGATCGCGCCGTTCCCACCGTGAAATTCTGATCGGAGCCGGCTGATGGTTCGGCGCCTTGTTCTTGCTGTTGTGCTTTTCTGCGCGGCATGGCTTCCGGCCGCTGCCGAAGAGTATATCCGCAGCTACCATTCCGAAATCGCAATCGCACCGGATGGCGAGCTTAAGGTGACCGAGACGATTGTCGCCAAGTCGGAAGGCAACCGCATTCGCCGCGGCATCTTCCGCGATTTTCCGCTGACCATGGTCGATGCCGAGGGACGCACGGTTCGCGTCGGCTTCGATATCGTCTCCGTCACCCGCGATGGCCGCGATGAGCCCTACCGCACCGAGACGATCGCCGGCGGTATCCGCATCTATTCCGGAGACCAGGACGTTTTTCTGCGCGACGGCGAGCATACATTCGTGCTCACCTACAAAACAGACCGGCAGATCCGCTACTTTGCCGATCACGACGAACTCTACTGGAACGTCACCGGCAACGGCTGGGATTTCCGCATCGCCCAGGCCTCGGCCAGGGTCACGCTGCCGGATGGCGGGCAGGTGCAGCAGACGGCGGCCTTTACCGGCCCGCTCGGCTCGACCGCCCGCAATGCCCGCATGCAGGCAAACGGTGACAATGCTGTCTTCTCGACGACGCGACCGCTCGGCCCGCAGGAAGGGCTGACGATTGTTGCCGGCTTTCCGAAAGGCGTCGTGGCCGTACCCTCCAAGGATCAGGAACGCAGCTGGTGGCTACGCGACCATATGGGCACGCTGATCGCCGGCGCCGGCCTCCTGATCGTGCTGGCCTACTATTTTGCCGTCTGGAAACGCGTCGGCCGCGATCCGGCGCGCGGCATCGTCGTTCCGCGCTGGGATGCGCCGGAAGGCCTGTCCCCGGCGCTGGTCAACTATATCGACAACAAGGGCTTTTCCGGTGGCGGCTGGACCGCCTTTGCCGCGAGCGCCATCGATCTCGCCGTCAAGGGCTATGTCGTGCTCGACGATCTCTCGAGGCAGATCGTCATCAGGCGCACCGATAAGAGCAGCGGCCGCGATCTGCCCGCCGGTCAGTCCGTGATTCTCTCGGCAGTCGGCGGCAAGGGTGAAAGCTTCGTCATCGACAAGAACAACGGCACCGCCGTCCAGACTGTCGGCAAGAATTTCCGGCAGGCGATCGAACGCGAACATCGCGGCAAATATTACAACGCCAACTGGGGCTATGTGCTCGGCGGCATCGGCCTCAGCGTCATCTTCCTCATAGCCCTGCTTGTGTTCGGCAATCTGGAACCGGACATGATCGCCGTGCTGATCGTGCCGGTCTTCGTGGCCGTCTTCTTCGGCTTCATCGCGGTCGGCTTCGGCAAGAAGCTGCGGCGTGGCTCGTCGCTGTTTGGCCGCATCATGACCGTGGTCGTGCTCGGCTTTATCGGCCTCGTCGCGCTCTCGATCGTCACCTCCGTTCTGGTGGCGCTCGTTTCCGAACTCACCGGTACCGATCACTGGCCGCTTCTCGTCTCGGTCGGCGGCATCGTGCTCGCCAACGTCATGTTCTTCTTCCTGATGGGGGCGCCGACGCCGATCGGCGCCAAGCTGATGGCCGGGATCGAAGGCCTGCGCCTCTATCTCACCGTGGCCGAGAAGGACCGCATGAACATGGCCGGCGCACCGGAAATGTCGCCGCAGCATTTCGAAAAGCTTCTGCCCTATGCAGTAGCGCTCGGCGTCGAGAAGCCGTGGAGCCAGGCATTCGACACCTGGCTCGCAGCCGCCGGTCTCGGCGCCGCCTACACCGCCGCCTGGTATCACGGCGGCGGCTTCAACAGTTTCGGCGACCGCATCGGCGGCTTCTCCTCCTCCATGGCCTCGACCATCGCCTCGACCCTGCCACAACCCACATCCTCCTCATCATCAGGCTTCTCCGGCGGCGGTTTCTCGGGTGGTGGCGGCGGTGGAGGCGGGGGAGGCGGCTGGTAAGCGCGACCCGTTGATGATTGTATCATGGCATGATACAGAAAGGTCTGCGACGTGATACGATCCTTCGGCAATGCGATGACCGAAGCGGTCGCCAACGGCAAACTGCCGAAAGGATTTCCGTCAGATATTTTGCGGCGCGCTGTTCGAAAGCTGACCATGATCGAGAACGCCGTGGAACTCATCGACCTTCGCTCGCCACCGGGTAATCACCTGGAAGCCTTGAGGGGAGATCGCTCGGGCCAGCATTCGATCCGCATCAACGATCAGTGGCGCGTGTGCTTTCCGTGGTCGGATGGCGGCGCCGAACAGGTCTAGATCGTCGATTATCATTGAGGGAGAACAGTCATGGCAAGTGTCCTTCCACCGGTGCATCCGGGTGAAATCCTCCGCGAGGAATATCTCGTTCCCTTGCGGATGAGCGCCAGTGCGCTGTCTAAGAAACTCAACGTTCCCCGCACACGGATTGAGCGACTGGCCGCAGAGCAGACGGCAGTGACGCCAGATACGGCCCTCAGGCTCGCGCGCTTCTTCAATACGACGCCCGAATTCTGGATGAACCTGCAGATCAGCTACGACCTGAAGATCGAGATTGCGGCAAAGAAGGATGAGATCGCGGCGATCCCCGTCATGAGTGCTGCCTAAGCATCGACAGACTTTCACCAACCCAAGTGATGACTTTTGCCGGCGGGCTTGCTAAGTCCGCCGCGACGTTATTTTCCAGCGCAAAGACATGAAACCATGCCCGATCTGCTCCTAGAACTCCGCTCCGAGGAAATTCCGGCCCGCATGCAGCGCAAGGCTGCCGGCGATCTGAGGAAACTCGTTACCGATGCGCTGGTGGATGCGGGCCTGACCTATGAGGGCGTTCGCGAATACTGGACGCCGCGGCGCCTCACCCTGGATATCCGCGGTCTCAACGCGCGCTCGGCCGATCAGCGCGAGGAGATCAAGGGCCCATCCACCAAGGCGCCGGAACAGGCGATCGCCGGCTTCCTGCGCAAGGCAGGCCTTGCCGATATCTCGCAAGCCCAGGTCGCCAGCGACCCGAAAAAGGGCGATTTCTACGTGGCCGTCGTCTCCAAGCCCGGCCGTGCGGCGGAAGAGATCATCGAAGCGGTCATGCCCGGCATCATCCGCTCCTTCCCCTGGCCGAAATCCATGCGCTGGGGTGCCGCCTCCATGCCGAAGGGCGCAAGCTTCGGCGGTATCGAGGGCAAGGGGTCTGAAAGCCTGCGCTGGGTGCGCCCGCTGCAATCGATCGTCTGCATGTTCGGCACCGAGCATGAAGAAACCAAGGTCATTCCGTTCCAGATCGACGGCATCACCGCAGGCAATGTCACCTATGGCCACCGCTTCCATGCGCCTGAGGCCATAACCGTGCGCCGCTTCGACGACTATGTGTCGAACCTCGAAAAGGCGAAGGTCATGCTCGATGCGGATCGCCGCAAGGACATGATCCTGCACGATGCCCGCGACATCGCCTTCGCCAACGGTCTCGACCTCGTCGAGGACGAAGGCCTGCTGGAGGAAGTCTCCGGCCTCGTCGAATGGCCGCATGTTCTGCTCGGCACGTTCGAGCAAGACTATCTGGAAATCCCGGCCGAGATCATCCGTCTCACCATCAAGACAAACCAGAAATGCTTCGTCACCCGTCGTCAGGGTGCTGACGATGGCAGCCTGTCCAACCACTTCATCCTCATCTCGAATATCGAGGCCAAGGATGGCGGCAAGGAAATCGTTCACGGCAACGGCAAGGTCGTGCGCGCGCGCCTCTCCGACGCCCGCCATTTCTGGACCCGCGACCAGGGCGACCTGCCGGATCTCGCGACACTCGAAGCCTCGGCCCAAAAATTCGGCCTCGATCTCAAGAAGCCGCTCGACCAGCGCATGGCAAAGCTCGATGCGCTCAACGTCACCTTCCACGCCAAGCTCGGCAGCCAGGGTGAACGCGTCACCCGCATCCGCGCACTGGCAAAGGAACTGGCACCGATCACCGGCGCCGATCCGGTTCTGGTCGATCGTGCCGCCGTGCTCGCCAAGGCGGACCTGCGCACCGAAGCCGTCGGCGAATTCCCGGAACTGCAGGGCCTGATGGGCCGCCGCTATGCGCTGCTGCAGGGCGAAGACGCATCGGTTGCCGCCGCCATCGAAGACCACTGGAAGCCGAACGGCCCCTCCGACCGCCTGCCGGAAGACAAGGTCGGCCTGACGCTCGCACTCGCCGACAAGCTCGACACGCTCGTCGGCTTCTGGGCCATCGACGAAAAGCCGACAGGCTCCAAGGACCCCTATGCGCTGCGCCGTGCAGCGCTGGGTGTCGTGCGGATTTTGCTCGAGCGGAAGGTGCGGTTGCCGTTGCTTGCGGTCACCAAGGATGCAGACCTCCTCTCCTTCTTCCACGATCGTCTCAAAGTCTATCTCCGCGATCTCGGCGCCCGTCATGACATCATCGATGCGGTGCTGACGCCGGACGCGGACGATCTGCTGCTGGTGGCCCGTCGTGCCGAAGCGCTGACGGCCTTCATCACCTCCGAGGACGGCAAGAACCTTCTGGCCGGCACCAAGCGCGCCACCCAGTTGCTGGCCGCCGAAGAAAAGAAGGGCACCGTCGTTGCCGATGGCGTTTCGGAAGCTCTCCTGACGCTCGATGCCGAAAAGGCGCTCTGGGCAGCGATTTCGCAAGCCTCGAACGAAGCCTCCGACGCGGTTGCCAAGGAAGATTTCCGCTCGGCAATGGAAGCCCTGTCGAAGCTGCGCGCTCCTGTCGATACGTTCTTCGGAGACGTGCTCGTCAATGACGAGGATGCCGCAATCCGCGCCAACCGCCTCGCTCTCCTCAAGGCGATCCGGGAGGCGACGGCCACGGTTGCGGACTTCTCCCGCATCGTGTCCTAACCTTTGTTCTCCATCGGCTCCGTGCTATCTTCATAGCGTGGAGCCGATAGGACAAAGCCCATGAACAAGCCCGTGCAGATCACCCTTGGCGAACCCTTCGCAGACTTCGTCCCAATGCTGCACGAAAAAAGCGACGCCCTCCGCCATCTCGATCCATCCGCATGAAGCAGCCGATGATCCTCATCAGCGCCTGCCTTCTCGGCCATGCCGTCCGTTACGACGGCACAGGCAAGCCGCTCGTCCATCCGGCGATCGAGCGGTGGCGGGAGGAGGGGCGTCTGGTGACGATTTGTCCCGAACTTGCGGGCGGCATGAGCGTGCCGCGTCCGCCGGCCGAAATCGAGAATGGCATGACGGGAGATGACGTGCTCGCCGGTCGCGCCCGCGTGCTGGAAACCACAGGCGGCGACGTGACGGCGGAGTTTGTGGCCGGTGCACGCCGGGCGCTGGACTTTGCCAGGCAAAACGGTTGCACCCATGCGCTGCTGATCGACGGCAGCCCGTCCTGCGGCTCGGGCCTGATCTATGACGGGTCGTTTTCCGGGAGAAAGCACGCCGGCAACGGCGTCACCGCGGCGCTGCTTATCTCCGCGGGAATAGAGGTGTTTCCCCATACCGAGATCGACCGTCTCGCGGCGCGGGTCTGATCCGTCCCGATGGGGCACACACTTGATCCCGTTCATCCTTCGGAAACTTAAAGCATATGCGGTTTCGCTAACCATTCAAAACGGCAGGTTTTCCTTAACCGCGATTTTTAAGCAGTCTCGAACAGCGCCCGCTTATTGTGAGCCTATCAGAGGACATAAGTCCCGCAGAGATACGCAGCCGGAAACACCGGAAACGGCTCTCAGGTAAAACAAGGGTAGCACAACCGATGACGAATACCGTTCTGAAGCCCGTCTGGGCAGGGTCGACATTGAGGATCGATCCGTCACGTTTTCCGCAGCAGGTCACCTATGCGATGAACGAGACGTCAGGAGATGTAACAATCACCATCGACGAGCGCGGAGCTGTTCTGCGCAAGATCCTGCCGGAAAGCGGTCTGCCGCTTTCCTTCGCTCTCCCGGCCCGCGCCTTCAAGGGTGTGGCCGCCCGCGCCATCGATCATGGCGATGGCGACGTCACTGTCACGCTTGAACTGCATCACGATGATCCGGATCTCTGCATCCCGCTTCTCGTCGCCCACGATCTCTGCGATATCGCTGCAGACTGGCGCAGCTGGTCGGATGCGTTCCGCATTCCGATGCTGATGGTCGAAGCCGATGGCATTGCCCGTCCGCTGGAAAACCACCTCGGCGATCTTCGCACCGCCACGACCAAGCCGCGCCGCCGCCATTCCTATTTCGCAGAGCGCCGCCCGCGTTTCCTGGTGCGCCGCGCAACCGGCAGCCTCGGTGTTATCATGAAGATCGAAGGCAAGGAAATCATCGCGCGGCGTTAGGAGACACTCTCTTAAGAACCACCGCCCGCGAAAATGCGAAGCCCGGCCGAACAGCCGGGCTTTTCCATGTTTACAATATGAGGCCCAAAATCAGTCCGCCGAACAGAACGGCGCCGACTTGTGTATTGAACTTGAACAGTTTGAGGCACTGGTCGGGATTGTCGATATCGATGATCAGGATCTGCCAGGCGAGCATGACGGTCGCGGCGATCAATCCGACATAAGCGAAGAAACCCGCATCGCCGGCAATGTAGGAAAACAGCAGAAACACCAGCGTCAGCCCGTAAAGCCCGATCAGCCAGGCCTTGGTGTTGTCCCCGAACAGTCTTGCCGTGGAGCGCACGCCGACCAGAGCGTCGTCCTCCTTGTCCTGATGGGCATAGATCGTGTCGTAACCGATCGTCCAGGCAACGGCTGCCGCATAAAGCCAGATCGGTGCCCAGGAGAGACTGCCGAACACGCCGGCCCAACCCATCAGCGCACCCCAGGAAAACGCCAGTCCCAGAAAGAACTGCGGCCAGTCGGTGAACCGCTTGGCAAACGGATAGATCGCGACGACCAGAAGCGACGCGATGCCGAGCAGGATGGAAAACGTATTGAACTGCAACAACACGATAAGCCCGACCAGCGCCTGAACCGCCAAAAACACCTTCGCCTCGAAGCGGGACACCCGGCCGGAGGGCAGCGGCCGCGAGCGGGTGCGCGCCACCTCATTATCGATCTCGTGATCGATCAGGTCGTTATAGGTGCAGCCGGCGCCGCGCATGGCCACGGCGCCGATGAAGAACAGCACCAGATGCGAGATCAGCTGCCAGGGCTGGAACATGCCCTCGTCCATCGCCGCATTGGCGGCAAGCGCGGCCGACCAGAAACACGGCCACATCAGCAACTGCCAGCCGATCGGCCGGTCCCAGCGGGCCAGCTGCGCGTAGGGCCAGGCGGCACGCGGCAGCACCTGATAGACGAAATTGTCGGATGGAGCGTCTGAGACGCGGCCGCCGAAAGCATCGGAATTTGGTTTCTCGGTCATGGCCGATGTCATGCCCCCCGTGGTGGAAATCGTCAAGCGGGACGATCCGGACAGGGTGGTGCGACCCGCCGCGAGCCGTCTTTGCCAGCCTATGATCTTCCCCATCGACCCCGCTCAGCGCGTCCAGCCTCAACCTGCAATCTGCTCGAGCGGCATGCGGCCCTGTTCGAATGCGTAGAGCTCGGCCTCCCGCTCATAGATATAGTCGCGATTGTCCGGTACGGCCGTCCGCTTCTTGACGATCTGGATCTGGAAAATGTGAAAGGCCTCATGGGTGAAGGCCATTTCCGACGCGGCCAGATAGAACTCCCACATTCTCGCGAAGCGTTCGTCATAGAGCGCGATTGCCTTGTCCCGGTTCGCCATGAAGCGCTCGCGCCAGTGCCGCAGCGTATAAGCGTAGTGCATCGGCAGGATCTCGATGTCGGAAACCAGAAGTCCCGCTTTCTCGATCGCCGGCAGAACTTCTGAAAGCGAGGGAATGTAGCCACCCGGAAAGATGTATTTGTCCATCCAGGGATTGTTATAGACCGCCGGGTAGGGCTGGCCGATCGAGTGCAGCACCATCACGCCGTCGTCGGACAGCACGTCGGTGACCTTGTTGAAGAACTTTCGGTAGTTCAGCCGTCCTACATGCTCGAACATGCCCACCGAGACGATCCGGTCGTAGCGCTGGTCGGCGGGAAGGTGATAATAGTCCTGCAGCTCGAAGCGTACACTGCCCGCAAGCCCGCGTCGTGCCGCACGCTCTTTGGAAATCTTCAGCTGTTCGGTGGAAAGCGTGATGCCGGTTACGTCGACGCCGGACGATTCCGCCAGATACATCGCCATGCCGCCCCATCCGGAGCCGATCTCCAGGGCTTTGTGCCCGGGTTCTGCCAGAAGCTTTGCCACGATATGACGCTTCTTGGCGATCTGGGCCTCATCCAGCGAAATACCGGGCGGGTTGAAATAGGCGCAGGAATATTGCCAGTCCTCGTCCAGAAACAGCGCGAACAACCGTTCGTCGAGATCGTAATGGTGGGCGACGTTGCGGCGGTTGTGGTTGATCGGCACACGATTGCGAAACTGCGATGCGATTATTCTGCCAAGGCTGCGCATGAGGATCTGGAAGGTCAGTCCTTCCTTCAGCGTGTTGTCCTTGATGAGCGCCAGGAACTCGTAAATGTCGCCCTGTTCGACGATGATCCGGCCGTCCATATAGAGTTCGCCGAGCTGCAGTTGCGGGTCGGAAACCAGCGCCTTTTCAGCCGCTTCATCGGTAAAGCGGATTGCAACGGTCCGTCCGCCGCCGCTGCCGTAATAGGTTTCCCCGCCCGAGCCGCGGACGATGAGAGTGCCATTTCTGATGATCTTGGAAAGCAGTCTGTGAAGGGACAAGGTCATGGACCCACTTCCTGAACACGATGGATGCCTTGCTGATCATCAAAATCTACCGTCTTTCAATTCAACTGCAAGCGCAAAAAAACGCAACTGGAAGTAGCTCCGTCGAGCCAGTGCTCAACGGAGTGCTTTCGAGGTTATCCAAGGCGTCGCAGGCTCAGCGGCGCTTCATAGCTTCGGCAAGCGCTGCACCGAACGCGCCCTGAGATGGCTTGCTGTCGGTCTTTGCAAACTTCGGATTGACGGGCTTGTCGCGATCACCGCCGCGGGGGCCCGGAGGCGGGGCTTCGCCGCCGTCCTTGCGCATGCTGAGCGCGATGCGTTTGCGCTTCACATCCACCTCGACAACGCGCACCTTCACCACGTCGCCGGCCTTCACCACCTCATGCGGGTCCTTCACGAACTTGTCCGCCAGCTGGGAGACATGAACCAGCCCGTCCTGATGCACGCCGATATCGACGAAGGCGCCGAACGCCGCCACGTTGGTGACGGTGCCTTCCAGCTGCATGCCGGGCTTGAGGTCGGTGATCTCGTCGATCCCGTCGGCAAAGGTCGCGGTCTTGAAGCTCGGACGCGGATCGCGACCGGGCTTTTCCAGTTCCGCGATAATGTCCTTGATCGTCGGCAGACCGAACGTTTCGTCGATGAACTGGCGCGGATCGACGGATTTGAGCGCTGCGCTGTCACCCATCAGAGAGCGCAGGTCGCGGCCGCAGGCGGCGACGATCTTCTTCGCGACACCATAGGCTTCCGGATGCACGGAAGACGCATCGAGCGGCTCTTTGCCGTTGACGATGCGCAGGAACCCGGCCGCCTGTTCGAACGTGCGGTTGCCGAGCCTTGCGACCTTCAAGAGCTCCCGGCGCGTGGTAAAGGCACCGTTCTGGTCGCGATGGGCGACGATCGCCTCTGCAATCGATTTGCTGA
Organism: Rhizobium sp. Leaf321; assembly: GCF_001423215.1. NCBI lineage: Bacteria > Pseudomonadati > Pseudomonadota > Alphaproteobacteria > Hyphomicrobiales > Rhizobiaceae > Rhizobium > Rhizobium sp. Leaf321. The sequence continues at coordinate 746,627 of NZ_LMOF01000006.1, forward strand.
GGCCCGACACGCGCGACAGAAGCGGTGCCGATGCCATGTTGAGATCGACGCCGACGGCATTCACGGCATCTTCCACAACGGCTTCGAGCGAACGCGACAGCTTGTTCTGATCGACATCGTGCTGGTACTGGCCAACGCCGATCGATTTCGGCTCGATCTTAACGAGTTCGGCAAGCGGATCCTGCAGCCTTCGGGCAATCGACACGGCACCGCGCAGCGACACGTCGAGACCGGGGAACTCGTCTGCTGCCGCCTGGGATGCCGAATAGATCGAAGCGCCGGCCTCCGACACGATCACCTTGGTCGGTTTGGCTCCCGGCAGGTTGGCCAGCATGTCGGCCACCAGCTTTTCCGTCTCGCGGCTGCCGGTGCCGTTGCCGATCGAGATGAGCTCAATTCTGTGTTTGGCGATCAGGCTTGCGAGTTCCGCCTGGGTGCCGCGCACATCGTTGCGGGGCGGGAAGGGGTAGACGGTGGTGGTTTCGAGAAGCTTGCCGGTGGCATCGACGATCGCCACCTTGACGCCGGTGCGGATGCCCGGATCGAGGCCCATCGTCGCGCGCGAACCGGCGGGAGCGGCCAGCAGCAGATCCTTCAGATTGCGGGCAAACACATGGATCGCCTCTTGCTCGGCGCGTTCACGCATCTCCCGCATCAGGTCGAGCGAGAGGGAGACAGAGAGCTTCACTCGCCAGGTCCAGCCGGCGACCTCCATCAGCCAGCGGTCGGCGGCACCCTTGTCGCTGATATGGAAAGCAAGCGCGATGATCCGCTGCGCCGGCTTGATCGGCGAGGTGTCGTCTGCATCCACCTCGATCGTCAGCGTCAGGAATTCCTCGTTCCAGCCGCGCAGCATGGCAAGCGCCCGGTGTCCCGGCGTGGTGGCCCAGCGCTCCGTATGCTCGAAATAGTCGGAGAACTTGGCGCCGGCCTCCTGCTTGCCGGCAACCACGCGGGCTTTCAGCACAGCACCGTCGCGCATGTGCTGGCGCAGCCGCTTCAACAGGTCGGCATTTTCCGAGAATGCTTCGGCGACGATATCGCGCGCGCCATCCAGCGCAACCTTCACGTCGGTCACTTCACCCTTGACGAATGTCTCGGCTAGCTTGGCCGGATCGAGCGTGCGGTCGGCCCAGATCGCATCGGCCAGCGGACCAAGACCGCGCTCGCGGGCGATTTCGGCGCGGGTGCGGCGTTTGGGCTTGAAGGGAAGATAGAGGTCTTCGAGTTCGGCCTTGGTCACCGCCTTGCCGATCTTGGCCGCAAGCTCGTCGGTCAGCTTGTCCTGGCCTTTGATCGAATCGACGATCGATGCGCGGCGTGCTTCCAGTTCGCGAAGATAGATCAGCCGTTCGGCAAGGTTGCGCAACTGGGTGTCATCCAGTCCGCCGGTCACTTCCTTTCGGTAGCGCGCGATGAAGGGCACGGTTGCGCCTTCGTCCAGAAGCCCGATTGCGGCAATGGCCTGGTCCGGGCGGGCGTTGATTTCCGCGGCGATCACGGCGGCGAGAAGGCGGTTTTCGACGGCCATGCAAGTCCTCGTTGGATAGGAGGCGAGACCATAGTCAAACTTTGCGGCAAGACAACCGACCATCGGAACGGTTCACAGGTTACCCAGGCAGTCGTCTCGGAATGGGGCGTCATTTACCGGTCGGTAACCGCGAACCGGTGGAAAAAGAGATGACACCTTCTCGCATTGTGCCAGAATCCTATAGTTGCTCCTGCCACATGATTTGGCGTGTAAGGAGGTATGAATGCCTAGCAAAATAGCCCATATACTGGCGTCCGACGATGCCGTTGGCTCCGAAGAACTGGAGGCGGCGATCATCTATCTCGACGAAAAACTGCAGGACGCGGCGCGGCGCAACGAGCCTGTCCCATTTCTGGCCTTTCGTAACAAAGTGATTTTCAGAGCAACGTTGAGATTGCGCAGCGACAGTTTTCGTCAGCAACCGGACCGGCCGTCTTGAATGCCGCTTTTGCCGGCGAGACTTGACCTTTTCCGTCCCTCGCCTTAACCGCCAGCACAGATGATAAATCGAGGGCGGCAGATGAAGGTTCTTCTTATCGGCACGGGCGGTCGCGAACATGCGCTGGCATGGAAGCTTGCCCAATCACCGAAACTGACGAAACTCTTTGCCGCTCCCGGCAATCCCGGCATGGCCGAAAATGCCGAACTGGTCGCGCTCGATGTCGACGACCATGCGGCGGTCCTTGCATTTTGCCGCAGCGAGGCCATCGATTTCGTGGTCGTCGGCCCGGAAGCGCCGCTGGTCGCCGGCATTGCCGATCGCATCCGGCAGGCGGGCATCGCCGTCTTCGGCCCGTCCGCCGCCGCCGCCCAGCTCGAAGGGTCCAAGGGCTTCACCAAAGATATCTGCGCCCGCTACAATATCCCGACCGGCGCCTACCAGCGCTTTACGGACGGCACTGCTGCCAAAGCCTATGTCGAGGCGCAGGGCGCTCCGATCGTCGTCAAGGCCGATGGTCTGGCGGCCGGCAAGGGCGTCACCGTCGCCATGACCGTGGAAGAAGCGCTGGCGGCGATCGACGACTGTTTCGATGGCGCCTTCGGGGCCGCCGGTGCCGAGGTCGTGGTCGAAGCCTATCTCGATGGGGAGGAAGCAAGCTTCTTCTGCCTCTCCGACGGCAAGACGGCGCTGGCATTGGCAACCGCGCAGGATCACAAGCGCGTCGGCGATGGCGATACCGGCCCCAACACCGGCGGCATGGGTGCCTATTCGCCGGCCCCGGTGATGACGCAAGATATGGTCGAGCGGACGATGAAGGAGATCATCGAGCCGACCATTCGCGGCATGGCGGAAAGCGGCTATCCGTTCACCGGCGTGTTCTTCGCAGGCCTGATGATCACGGCCAAGGGGCCGGAACTGATCGAATACAATGTCCGCTTCGGCGATCCGGAAACCCAGGTTCTGATGATGCGGCTGAAAAGCGATCTGCTGGAGATCCTTTACGCCGCCGCCACCGGCACGCTCGACGAGGTGAAGGCGGAATGGAGCGACGATGTGGCGCTCACCGTCGTCATGGCCTCGAAAGGTTATCCGGCCGCCTATGACAAGGGAACGCCGATCGCCTCGCTGCCATCAGCAGGCGAGGGCGAGAAGATCTTCCATGCCGGCACGGCGATGCAGTATGGCGCGCTGGTCGCAACCGGCGGCCGCGTACTCAACGTTACCGCGACAGGCAGAACGGTTGCGGAAGCCCAGGCAAACGCCTACCGGCTGGTCGACGCGGTGGACTGGGAAAACGGCTTCTGCCGTCGCGACATCGGCTGGCGCGCCATCGAGCGCGAAACCCGTTAGAGACGGTTCAGCAGCCGCGGTTTCGTTCAAAATTTACCAATTCTCCTGACGGGTTGGAAACGAAGCATTGCTATAGGTTGTCGGACCAAACTCGGGAGTCCGGCGATGCATCGCGTTCTGATCACGGCAGCAACGGTAGCCGCAGCACTGCTGGCCGGCGGCGCCCAGGCGTCGTCCGTCACCGCAACCAATGGCAGTCAGAAATCCTCGAGCATCGTATCGTGGCATTGCAGCGACTGCGAGCCTCCGGCCGCAAAGCCCGATCTGTCCAACTACAAGGTTCCGGTCCTCGAGCCCGGCACACAGAAGACCGAGATCATCGAAATCAACGGCGAAAAGCGTCTTGTCCGCACCGAAGCATGGTTCGGCGGATCGCCTGTCGTCTTCGTCGGAAAAGTCCCGGCCTGGATGGATGCCGGAAAAACCATTGCGAACGTGCCGGCGCCGACCTCCACCTCGTTCGAAGAGATGATCGAGAATGCGCCACCGCCGCGCGATGGCATCGATCTGGAGGCCACCACGAGCGCTGTTGCGCCAGCCCCTCAAGTTGCGGAAGCCTCGGCGAAACCGATCACTTTCGAAGACTTCAGCCTCAGGCTGAAACGGGCTGAATAAACAGTCAGCAAGTCATTGCAGCCAGTCAATAAAAGGCCGCGCAGTTACTGTGCGGCCATACGTTTTTCTGCGTTATTGTGTGATTAAATAATTATTTATGCATCGCTCATATGGTCGTTGCACTGCAATCATTGCAGACGACATGGTGCAGAATGTGCCGCCTCCCACAAACATCATTTTTCCCAAGGTGCGGCCTGCGCGGTCGCTGCCGGTCACAGGTGAGCGGACCATGAAGAACCTCAAAATCTCCCACCAGCTGCTGCTGCTCGTGCTTTTGCTGATCGCCGGCTTTGCCGCTGCCACATACATGCAGCTGCGCACGTCCACCCAGGCGATCTACGCCGAACGTTACGGCATGCTGCGCACGCAGGTGGAATCTGGCATCGGTATCTTCAAGCGTTTCCAGGCTCTCGAGGCCTCCGGTGCGATGGGTCGCGAAGAGGCGCAGAAGCGGGCGTTCGAAGCCGTGTCGGCCATGACCTTCACCCCGGACGGCTACCTCTTTGCCTATGACTACGATGTGAACATGCGTGTCCATCCGGATCCCAAGCGGCTCGGCCAGAGTTTCAAGGGCAAGCCGGACAGCCAGGGCTTCATGTACCGTGACGAACTGGTCAAGATCGGCCGCGCCGGTGGCGGCACCGTCGATTTTCTCGGTCCCAAGCCTGGTCAGGAAGGCGATACCTTCCTGAAGAGCTCCTACGCGCTCGCCTTCGAGCCCTGGCAGCTGGTTCTCGTCACCGGCGTCTACGTCGACGATCTCCAGGCGCAGATCCGCAGCGAAGTCTTCAAGGCGCTGTCCTTCGGCTTCGTCATCCTGGTCCTTGGCTCGCTGCTGGCCTTCGTCGTGATCCGCAACATCTCCGGTCCGCTCGGTGCGATCCGTCAGGCGCTGAACGCCGTGGCCGACGAAGACGTGACGATGCAGATCCCGCATACGGACATGAAAAACGAAGTCGGCCTGATGGCACGCGCCACCCAGGCGCTGCAGCAAAAGGTGCGCGAGCGCCATGCCATGCAGGAAAGCCAGCAGCGCCAGCTGGAGGAGCTCGACGGCGAACGCCAGCACAATCTCGACATGCAGCGCGACGAAGCAGCGCTTCAAGCCCGCGTCGTCTCGACGATCGGCTCGGCGCTCGAACAGCTCGCCAAGGGTGATCTGACGGTTCGATGCGGCGATCTGGGCACCCGTTACGCCGGCCTGCGCGACAACTTCGACGAGGCGCTCGGCCATCTCGAAGCGGCGATGTCCAAGGTCAACGACAAGGGCATCGATATCGGCGGCTCGAAAGAAGAAATCCGCCGTGCTTCCAACGAACTGTCGCAGCGGACCGAACGCCAGGCGGCCAACCTCGAGGAAACATCCGCCGCACTTGACGAACTGACCGTCGCTGTTCGCCAGACCGCCGACGGTGCACGCGACGCCGCCCAGCGCGTCACGGCTGTCAGCACCGAAGCCAGTCGCAGCGACGCCGTCGTCGAGGAAGCAATCGGCGCCATGAGCGGCATCGAACAGTCCTCGGCGGAAATCACCAAGATCATCGGCGTCATCGACGAGATCGCCTTCCAGACCAACCTTCTGGCCCTCAATGCCGGTGTCGAAGCGGCCCGCGCCGGCGAAAGCGGCAAGGGTTTTGCCGTCGTCGCCCAGGAAGTGCGCGAACTGGCCCAGCGTTCGGCCGCCGCCGCCAAGGAGATCAAGGAACAGATCTCCCGCTCGTCCGGCCAGGTCGCAAACGGCGTCCGCCTCGTCGGCGAGGCCGGCCAGGCCCTGAAGCGGATTTCCGATCAGGTGAAGTCGGCAAGCGACATCGTCGGCCGCATCGCCCATTCGGCAGCCGAACAGGATACGACGCTGCGCTCGATCTCCTCGTCGCTTAACATGCTCGACCAGGCCACCCAGCACAATGCCGCGATGGCCGAAGAGACGACTGCCTCCGCCGAGGCTTTGTCTGCCGATACGGAAGAACTGCTCAACCTCATCCGCAGCTTCCGCGTCAGCGGCACCGGGCGTCAGCCGGGCGCTCTGCAGGGCATGGGTGAACGGATGCGCCGGGCGGGCTGATCGCTCAGTCGGCCTTGTCGCTACCGGCGGCCCGGAATTGCGGGTCCGTCACACTATCAAGCCAATCGAGGTCGGGTTGCACTGCAGCCCGACTTTTTGCTTCCATATCCCTGTAGCGGCCAAGAAGCTGCTGGCCGAATTCGGTCAGCCCCGCACCGCCGCCAGACTTGCCGCCATGCCGGGTCGAGATCGAGGGCTCCAGAAACATCCGGTTGATCTCGTCTGCCAGCAGCCAGGCACGCCGGTAGGACATGCCGATCGCAGCGCCGCCGGCCCGGATCGAACCATGTTCGGCGATCAGTTCCAGAAGCTGCGCCTTGCCGGGCCCCAGCCGGACGCCGTTTTCCAGATCGACGCGGATCGTCATGGTCGGCCGGTCCGGTGCCGGCTTGCTCATGGCAATGCCACGACCTTGCCGGGGTTCATGATACCGGCCGGATCGAAGGCGTGCTTGATGCGCCGCATCAGCTCCATCTCGATCGGCGGGCGGATATGCGCAAGCTCGTCGCGCTTCAGCTGGCCGATCCCGTGTTCGGCGGAAATCGAGCCGCCGGCATCCAGCACGATCCCGTGGACGATCGCATTCACCTCCCGCCAGCGGTCGATGAAGGCGGCCTTGTTGCCGGCCATGTCGTTGCTGAGCGGCTGGGAGATGTTGTAGTGGATATTGCCGTCGCCGAGATGGCCGAAGGCGCAGATGCGGGCTCCGGGAACGGCGGCGAGAACCGCCTGCTCGGCTTCCGCCATGAAATGCGGGATCTTCGAGATCGGCACCGAAACGTCGTGCTTGATCGATCCGCCCTCGGGCTTCTGCGCATCCGACATGCTTTCGCGCATGTGCCACAGCGCCTTTTGCTGCGCCACCGACGAGGCGATCACCGCGTCCATGACCAGTCCGGCCTCGAACCCCTGTTCCAGCAGCGCCTGCACCATCGTGTCGGCGGTTTCGGCGGCGTCGGATGTCGAGATGTCGATCAGCGCATACCATGGGTAGGGTTGAGACAGCGGGTCGCGCACGCCGTCGATATGCCGGGTGGTGAACTCGATGCCGATCCGCGGCATCAGCTCGAACCCGGTCAGCGCCGTGCCGCAGAGGTTCGATGCCTTTTGAAACAGCAAGAGCGCATCGGCCGGCGAGGCAAGCCCGGCAAGCGCCACCTGGTGTCCGACCGGCCGCGGATAGAGTTTCAGCACCGCGCCGGTGATGATCCCGAGCGTGCCTTCGGCGCCGATGAACAGGTCACGCAGGTCGTAGCCGGTATTGTCCTTTTTCAGCTTGCGCAGGCCGTCCCAGATCTCGCCGGTCGGAAGCACCACTTCCAGCCCGAGGCATAGCTGGCGCATGTTGCCATAGGCAAGCACGGCCGTGCCGCCGGCATTGGTGGAAAGGTTGCCGCCGATCCGGCATGAGCCTTCCGACCCGAGCGACAGCGGAAACAGCCGGTTGACCTCCTCCGCCGCCTTCTGCACCTCGGCAAGGATGACGCCGCCATCGACAACGATCACGTTTGCCATCTGGTCGATCTCGCGGATGCGGTTCATCCGTTCCAGCGAGATGATGATGTCGGATCCGCCGCTGCGTGGCGTCTGGCCACCGACAAGACCCGTATTGCCAGTCTGCGGCACGACGGCCGTCCCGGTCTCGCTGGCAAGCTTCAGGATCGCCGAAACTTCCTGCGTCGAACCGGGCTTGAGAAGGAGAGGGGACGCGCCCTTATAGAGCCCGCGGTTTTCGACGAGATGCGGCGCAAGCTCCACCGGATCGCTGACCGCGTGCGCAGCGCCGACGATCGCCGTAAACCGGGCAAGTAGATCCGGGGAAGGGAGGGGCATGTCCATGGCGTTTCTCCTGGGCTCGTATTTTTATTCCCGCGGGGCTGCCGCTCGGACCAGCCGGTCGTTGATGGCTTCGCCAAGCCCGGTATCGGGAATGGCTGTGACTGCAATGCGCGTCGCCCCCACCGCATCGGCTTTCTTCAGATAATCGAACAGATTGGCGGCTGCCTCGGCAAGATCGCCGGAGGGGCTGAGGTCAAACACTGCCTTCGCCTGCTCGATGCCCTCGATCGGATCCGATCCCAGCCGGATCAACGCCTCGCCCGGCGCCACATGGGTCGCATTCAACCGCACGGCTGCCGATGGCGCATAATGCGAGGCGAGCATGCCGGGCGCTTCGATGATCGCTGCCGGTCCTTCCGGACGAATGACCGCGCGACCAATCAGCGCCTCGATCTCTTCAGCGGCAACGCCGCCGGGACGCAGCAGCCGGACCGTTTCGCCCTCGACGCGGACAATGGTCGATTCGACGCCGACCGACGACGCGCCGCCATCGAGGATCAGTTTCAGCTTGCTCCCGAGATCACCAGCGACATGGCCGGCACTGGTCGGGCTGACCTTGCCGGACGTGTTGGCGCTCGGTGCTGCCAGCGGCTTGCCGAAGGCGCGGATGAGATCGGCGGCAAAGCCCAATGGCAGGCGGATGCCGACCGTATCGAGCCCTGCAGTTGCGAGCGGATGGATACCGCTTTCTGGAATGAGCGGCAGGATCAGCGTCAGCGGCCCCGGCCAGAAGGCTTCCGCCAGCCGACGCGAGATCGGATCGAACGATGCATACCGCTCCGCCATCGCGACATCGGCCATATGGCAGATCAGCGGGTTGAAGCGCGGCCGCCCCTTGGTTTCATAGATGCGCGTAATCGCGGATGGATTGGTGGCGTCGGCTGCAAGCCCGTACACCGTCTCCGTCGGAATGGCGACCGGGAAGCCTCGCGACAGCACGGCGCACGCTTGGTCAAGCGCGTCGTTCCTGTCCGTCCTGATGTCGATGATCTCTGCCGTCATGTCCCGCTGTGCATAGCGCGGACTGAGACCGCGTTAAAGCGATTTGATGATCGCCCGCACCGCCTGGTCGGGCGCGCCCAGCATCAGAACGTTTTTCAGCGCTTCCTTCGGGTCGGTGGTCCGAAACAGAAGACCGTTCTTGCGGATGCTGCGGTCGATCTTCATCGACTGATCCGGGTCGCTTTCGGTCGCCACCGCGAAATACATGCGGGAATACTGGGTGTTCACCCTCTTGAAGAACTCGTCCTCATCGCCGATCTCGGCCAGGAAATTGGCGATGTAGAAAGACCATTTCACCTTCGCCTTCGGCGAAAACAGGGTGCTTGCGGCGGTAACATGGCAATAGCCGAGATGCGGGGTCTGCTCCAGCGTGCGGTGGAACACCATTTTCGGGAACTGGATCGAGTGATGGAAGCCGTTGATCCGCTGATGCGTGCGTTCGCCGGCAGACTCCAGCTTCAGCCCCGTCCGCTCCGCGACTTCCTCATAGGTGAGATAACGGCGCTCCTTGGGCAGCCACAGCGGTTGTGTCCTGGAGATACGGCCTGTGCGCAGGAACTCGGAATGCCCGATCGCGCTCGTTGGCGCCGAAACCGGCACCGGCGGAATTGGCCGGTTCGCGTCGTAATAGCGTAGCTTTCCGGTCGTCTGCATGCGGCTGGCCCCTTCGCGCAAGAAGAAGTCTAGCCGGAGCGGTTTAACAGCCGGTTTACGTCTCAACGCACCGCGAGAAGCACCCTGTCCCCCCACTTGTCAGCGGAAAACCGAAGCCGTCATGTGAGCCATCGTCGTCAATGCGTTTTCCGATGTCGCAATGTCGCCTGTGCGACAGGCAGCGCGAGTGCTTAAATCGGCGAAACTAATGGAGTCGCCTCGGCTAGGGACGGCGTTAAATTGGGAAGCCGGCAGGCGTGACGAGAACCCTCGGCCGATCCGGTGCCAGTCTGGGGACGTGATTGACGACCGATCGCGGTGGACGTTCGGGGTAGGATTGGGGGCAGGAGGTCTGTCCGCATGACCCCCAAGTCTTTCGCTAGTGGAATTGACGAGGAAGACACGATGGACATTCACAGCCAGGTTCTACGGCAGCTCAACAATCGCCGCGAAGGCTTCAGCCTCGAACAGCCCTTTTACATCGATCCGGACTATTACAAGCTCGATCTGGAAATGATCTGGTATCGCGACTGGCTTTTCGTCGGCCATGATTGCGAAATCCCGAAGGCCGGCAATTACGTGACGCTGCAGATCGGCGACTATCCGGTCCTCGTCCTGCGCACCCGCGAAGGCGAGATCCGCGCCTTCCACAACACCTGTCGCCACCGCGGTCACCGCGTCTGCACCAAGGATAGCGGTTCTGCGACCCGTCTTGTCTGTCCCTATCACCAGTGGACCTACCAGCACGACGGCACGCTGATGTCGGCGCGCCATATGGGCGATGATTTCGACAAGAAGCAGTTCGGCCTGAAGCCTGTTCACTGCGAATCCGTCGCTGGCTATATCTTCGTCTGCCTTGCCAACGAGGCGCCCGATTTCGCGCCCGTCCGCGCGACGATCCAACCCTATATGGCGCCGCATCGGCTGGCCGAAACGAAGGTCGCAGCCAAGAACACGATCATCGAAAAGGGCAACTGGAAGCTCGTCTGGGAAAACAATCGCGAGTGCTACCACTGCGCCGCCAATCATCCGGAACTCTGCCGCACCTATCCCGAAGCGCCGACGGCGACTGGTGTGCAGGGCGCCGGCGACGATCCGTTCATTTCCGAGCACTGGCAGCGTTGCGAGGCGGCAAACCTGCCGAGCACGTTCAACATGTCGACGGATGGCCAGTACCGCGTGGCCCGCATGCCGCTCATCGAGGACGCCGAAAGCTACACGATGAACGGCCGGCCGGCGGTCGCCAAGGCGCTGTCGGAAGACGTGACGATCTCCCATATCGGCACCATGCTGATGTTCCACTATCCAACCACCTGGAACCACATGCTGGTCGATCACGCGATCTCCTTCCGCGTCATTCCGATCGGGCCGGAAGAAACGGCCGTCACCACCACATGGCTCGTCAACAAGGATGCGGTTGAAGGCGTCGACTATACGGTCGAGGAACTGACCCACGTCTGGAACATGACCAACGACCAGGACCGCCAGATCGTCGAGGAAAATGCCTTCGGCATCCGGTCGCCGGCCTATGAGCCGGGTCCCTATTCGGAAGCGCATGAAGGCGGCGTCATGCAGTTCGTGGAATGGTACGCGAACTTCATGACCAATCGCCTCCAGGGCGATCAGGCGAAGCTCCACGCCGTCGCCTGATCCGGCGAAACCGTGCACGACAAGACAGCCCGTCCGGCATGCCCGGGCGGGCTGATTTCGTTTTGCCATTCTTTCAGAAAATTCCCGTCCGCTTCAGAAGCCACCAGGCAATTGCCGCCGAAAGTACCATGAAACCCAGCGCGAAGGCCGTGCCGTGCAGTCCCTCGGCAAACGGCAGCGACGACGTGTTCATGCCGAAAAAGCCGGTGACCAGTGATGGCGGCAGCAGGAAGGCGGTCATGATCGAGAGTATGTAGAGGTGCCGGTTGGTCTCCGATGCCTGTTTGGAATCGATTTCCTCGTGCAGCAGCCGGGCCCGCTCCTGCAGCGCATAGACGTCGTGGTCGACGGCTTCGAGCCGACCGATCAGCCGTGAGGCGATATCGTCGAACCCGGGCGGCATATCCTCATCGTCGGCTGCCGCCGCACGCCGCATCAGCGAAAGGGTCGTGCGCAGGTGCCGGTGGAGACGCACCACCATACGTCGCACGGGAGCAAGCCGCCGGCGTTCGTCGCGCGGCACGTTGTCATAGACGAAATCCTCGATCAGGTTCAGCTCTTCGGTAAATTCCATCACCATCGCGATCATCGTGCGCTGGAATTCGGCCACCAGCGTCTCGAACAGGTCGAGCGGCCTTTTGTAGCGACCGGCATTCTTCTCGATCGCGGCCCGCACCCGGTCGACCGAACGCAGCGGCTGCAGCCGGGTCGTGATGATCACCTTGTCGGAGGCGAAGAAATGCAGCCAGCCGATATCGCGCGTGTCGCTGTCGAACTCCCGCTGGAAATCGATCAGCGTGCCATAGACGGACTGCTCGTCCAGCGTGATCGACGCATGCGTTTCATGGGTGGTCAGCGCGACCGCTGCGGCCGCCGGAAGGCCGGGAAAATTCTCCAGAAAGGCGCCGACCCGCAGGTCTGCAAGGTTGAGATGCAGCCACAGGAAACCGGTGTCGATCGCCAGCTCCGACGGTGTCGCCTCCAGCGAAAGCTTTGAGCATGTGCCAGCCTCGCCGGGCCGGAAATGATAGGCCCAGACAAGCCCCGGCGTGGCGGAAATCAGCGGAGAATTTATCGAAGGCATGGACTTAAGACCTGCAAACATGACGCTCCTCATTAGGCGCCATGTGTGACACCTGTTGCAACGCAGATTTATCCGTATCCTGATCGAACAACCCGGAGGGAGCGATTGACAACCGCGTTTACGTTTACGTAAAAAGCCAGAGGGAGTTCGGTGGCCGCCGCTGCGGCATCGTCCGGAAGAATTGTCAATTTGGGAGAAGCGACATGTACAAGGCACCCGTGGAGGAGATTGCCTTCACCTTGAACCATGTGGCGGGTCTCTCAGACGCGCTGGAGATCGGCCGGTTCGGCGACCTCTCCCCCGATCTCGTCGATGCCATCCTGGCGGAAGCCGGTCGCTTTGCCAGCGACGAAATGGCGCCGCTCGGCGATATCGGTGATCGCCAGGGCGCGCGGCTTGAGAACGGCGTGGTGAAGACGCCAGATGGCTGGCCGCAGCTCTATCGCCACTGGCGCGAAGGCGGCTGGAATGGCCTGACGGCGCCGGAAGCGTTTGGCGGTCAGGCACTGCCGCATATGCTCAACGTCGCGACGCTGGAAATGTGGAATTCCGCCTCCATGGCCTTCGCGCTCGCGCCGACCCTCACGATGGGTGCGATCGAGGCGCTGGTTGCCCATGGCAGCGACGATCTGAAAGCTATCTATCTCGAAAAGATGGTCTCGGGCGAATGGACCGGCACGATGAACCTGACGGAGCCGCATGCGGGCTCCGATGTCGGCGCGCTGAAGAGCCGTGCCGAACGCCACACCGATGGCAGCTACCGTGTGTTCGGGCAGAAGATCTATATCACCTGGGGCGAACACGACGCCGCCGACAATATCATCCACCTGGTTCTCGCCCGTCTCCCGGATGCGCCGGCCGGCACCCGCGGGATTTCGCTGTTTCTGGTGCCGAAATTCCTGGTCGCTGACGACGGATCGCTCGGTGAGCGCAACGACGTGATCTGTCATTCGATCGAGCACAAGCTCGGTATCCACGGTTCGCCCACCTGCACGATGATCTATGGCGACGGCAAGTTCGGCGATGGCACCGGCGCGATCGGCTATCTCATCGGGGAAGAAAACCAGGGCCTCGCCTGCATGTTCACTATGATGAACAACGCACGTCTCGCCGTCGGCATGCAGGGTGTCGCGATCGCGGAAGCTGCGACCCAGAAGGCGGTCGCCTACGCGTCCGATCGAACCCAGGGCAGGGCGCCCGGGTCGACTGGTCCGCAGATGAGCCCGATCATTCAGCACCCCGATATCATCCGGACCCTTTTGACCATGAAGGCGCTGACGCAAGGGTCGCGCGCCATCTGCTTTGCCTGCGCCCACGCGATCGACATGTCGCATCACCTCGAAGGCGATCAGGCCACCCATTGGGTCGAGCGCGCAGCACTCCTGACGCCGATCGCCAAATCCTTCGCCACCGATTGCGGCGTCGATGTCGCCTCGCTCGGCATCCAGGTGCATGGCGGCATGGGCTATATCGAGGAAACCGGTGCCGCGCGCTATCTGCGCGATGCCCGCATCGCACCGATCTATGAGGGCACCAACGGCATCCAGGCGATTGATCTCGTGCTGCGCAAACTGCCGCTTTCCAAGGGCGCGCAGGTGCGGACCTTCATCGGTGAACTGCGCGACATCGCGCAGAGAGTCGAAAGCCTCAACGCCCCCGGCTTCGGCAGCACGGCGGAACGGCTCAACGCATCGATCGACGATCTCCAGGCATCGACCGACTGGCTGCTGGAGGCGCAGGCCTCTGGCCGCGTCGCGGAAGCCCTTGCGGGTGCGACGCCCTATCAGCGCCTGTTCGGCATCGTTCTGACCGGTGCCTATCTCGCCAAGGGCGCGCTTGTCGCATCGGAAGACGGATCGGGTGAGAAGCGCGTGTCGCTCTGCCGGTTTGCGGCCGAAAACATGCTGTCGGAAACCGCAGCCTTGAAGGACCGCGTGATCGCCGGTGCCGAGAGCCTGGAATCCGCACGCATCGTGCTTGCCTGAGGAGAATGCCGTGAGCCACGCCCCTCTATCAATCGACAACCACGTCCTGATCGAACGCCCTGCCGACTACGAGGGCGTGCTCACGATCCGCTTCAACCGGCCGGAAAAGAAGAACGCCATCACCTCGTCCATGTATCACCGCATGACGGCGGCGCTTGCAGATGCCAATACCGACGACACGATCCGCACGGTCGCCTTTCTCGGCACCGAAGGCTGCTTTTCCGCGGGCAATGACATGGCGGATTTTCTGGCCCACGCGGTCTCAGGCACGGACGAACCACCGGCCGCGGCCCTCTTCATTCGGGCGCTGGCGCTCGCCGAAAAGCCGATGGTATCAGGCGTCGATGGCCTGGCGATCGGTATCGGCACCACGCTCAACCTTCACTGCGACCTGACGATCGCCTCGTCCCGCAGCCTGTTCAAGACACCCTTCGTCGATCTCGCCCTCGTGCCGGAAGCGGCATCCAGCCTTCTGGCGCCAAGGGTGATGGGCCACCAGCGCGCCTTTGCGATGCTGGTTGCCGGCGAGGGGTTCTCTGCCGATGCCGCCCACGAGGCCGGCCTTGTGTGGAAGGTGGTCGAGCCGCAGGCCGTCGAGGCGGAAACACTGGCGCTCGCCGCTAAACTTTCGGCAAAACCACCGCAGGCCTTAAAAATCGCCCGCGATCTGGTGCGAGGCCCCCGCGACGACGTGCTCGCCCGCATGGACGAGGAACTGACGCATTTCTCCGCCCGGCTGAAAAGCGCCGAAGCTCGCGCCGCTTTCGAGGCCTTCATGCGACGTTAACGCTGAGTTGCATCAAAGTTCCATCCACGCCGCGCTGCGCCTTCATTCGCAAGGCAAGCGTGGCTAGATACTCCTCAAACGAGGAGGACATCATGCGTACAGCCCTGACCGGCCTGCTTTCTCTTGCAACTCTTGGCCTCTCCTGCCTGCCCGCCGCTGCTGGGCCGGCATTTGCCGCGTCCGCCAATGCAGCGAACGCGCCGATCACCCTGATACAGAGCCAGCAAAGTCTTTCCGAGCAGACGGACCGGCGCGACCGACGCCGTCAGCGCTATGTCTGCGTGGTGCAGCCGCGCCAGAGCGACGACCGCGACCGTCCCTATGTCTGCCGGGCCGATGAAGGTCGGGTCGGCGGTACCTGCCGCTGCTCCGGCGTCACAGGCACCGGCAGGCTCGATCTCGACGACTAGAGCATGTCCTCCACCCGTCAGCCGTCGACCTTCTCTTCTGCGGGTTGCGGCACAGCCGCACCGAGAGGATTGACGTCACCGACGAACTTGACGAGATCGGCCATCGTAAAGTGGCCGGGCGTGTCGCTCGGCAGTTCCGGCTTCCAGTCGGAGCGCAGCCACAGGAACGACTCGTGGTCGCCATGCACCATGCCGAGGAATGTCTCGGCGATGATGGTGGATGCCATCGGCCCGAGCCGTCTTCCCTTGTTGAAGACCTCCGCTTCCTTGAGAACGTAATACCACAGCGGTGTTTCCTCGAGCATCTTGTGCTGCTTGGCCGCCTTGCCGTCCGGACCCGTGGCAATCTGCTCGGGCGTCAGTGGCTGAAGACCCATGGCGCGACAGATTGCTTGCCCGGAGGGAAGTCCGATCTGTACGCCGCGACGCAGGTTGCGGAAGGCAAGGTCGAATTCCCGCGATGCAACCGAGCCATCACCAGGTCCGCCGGGCAGGGTGTGCAGGGCGGGTGTGATGAAAGGGTCCAGTCGCCGGCTGTGGTTGATGGCGAAATTGGTCTCCTTCTCGCCTTCGGGCGTATCCAGATCGTAGAACCGCCGCCAGTCGACCACCCAGTTCGACGGGAGCGCGGCAAACCCGACGCCCGGGTCGTTGGCGAGCTCGCCGGTAATGTTCCCGGACTTTCCGGTGAACAGGAACAGAAGGTCGAGCGTCGCGTTCGCAAGACTATCGGCTGTAGGGTTGAACACCCGGTTGTGGCTATAGCTTTCCCGCACCATCGAATGGCCGAGCCGGTAGCACGCGGCGCCGAATTCGGCGGGCATATAGGGCCGCTGCTTGAACCGGTAGAACCGCCGACCCTCCTTCTTGATCTTCTGGATCAAGCCAGGCTCGGTCAGACGTTCCACGAAATCGAACAGCACAATCCACTGGTAGTGCCAGGTGACGATCCGCCGAGCCTCTTTGAAGAGCGCGGTACCCTTGAGGTCAGGCCTTTCCGCTGCGACCTTGTCGAACACCTTGTTGTGAAACTTCAGCATCAGCAGATGCGTCTGTGCCACCAGCAGGTTCTCATCGTTGCGTTCGTCGAAGATGAGCGCGTGGCCCTCCTGGTTGCGTGGAAGGTCGTTGGGAAGATCGGGGATCGCAGCGCCTTGCTGATCCGATGACGCCGCTGCCCGTCCGATCAACAGTTTGCCGGAAGTTTGCAGCGTTTCGACGTCGCGTTGGTAAAGATAGGGATGGATACCCGGCCCATCGCCGTAGAGCGAATCGAGATCGAGCGCCGGTGTCCGGAAGTTGGTGGTCGCCTTCGGGTCGGCATGCTGCTGGTCGAGAGGCGTCGTGTCGAGCGTGATATCATGGTCGATGAACTGGCCAAGATAGGTGTAGCCGGCCGGGATATTCGGGTTGTCCTTGCCCGGTTCCGGATTGCCGTCGTCGAGCAGTTTATCCGCCATAGACTTGGCCAGGGCGGCAAGCGCATCGTCGCTTGCCGAAAACGGTAAGAGATTGGGAAACATGATCCCGAATTTCCCGGGATCACCGATGCCGTCGAAAGAATGCAGCGTTTCCGGCTTCATGCCGCGCACGCCATGCCCATGCATTGCGATCTGTGCCATGCTTTCCCCCCTTGGAGATCGCACTGGCGGCAAGTCATTTGCCGCCTTGGATGCGACACGGGAAAGCTACGCCTCTATGGCTAGGTTGTAAACAAAGGTTGCACAACCGAATTGCGTTCTGTCAAGACTAGCGTCAAACTTTGCTGAGCAGAGCGACGGCTTCGACATGCGGCGACCAGAGAAACTGGTCAACCGGGGTGACTGAGACAATCCGGTATCCCGCATCGACCAGGATCCTCAGGTCGCGTGCGAGCGTCAGAGGATTGCAGCTGACCGCAGCAATCGTCTTGATGTTCGAGCGCGCCAGTTCCTTGACCTGCACTTCGGCACCCGCCCGCGGCGGGTCGAAGACGACCGCATCGAAGTGCTTCAGGTCCATCGGGATCAGCGGCCGGCGGAAGAGATCGCGCTTCTCGATGCTGACGGGCTTCAGCCCCTGGCTGTTGCGGGCCGCATGGTCCAGCGCCTTCAGCGCCTTGTCGTCGCTTTCCACCGCGTGCACGCGTGCCGTTCGCGCCAGTTGCAGCGCAAATGTGCCCGAGCCGGCAAACAGGTCCAGCACCCGCTTGGCCTTGCCCATATGGCCATGCACCAGCGTCGCCATGGCTTCCTCTGCCTCTTTCGTCGCCTGCGTGAAGCTACCGGGCGGAGGAGAAACTTTGACGCCACCGAAATCGATCACCGGCTTTTGCGGCTCCAGCACGATTTCGCCATTGGCCGAAACACGGGCGATGCCCTTCAGCGCCAGAACCGTCTCGGTCACCTTGCGGCGCTGCTTGTCCGAAAGCGGCTTCAATCCTTCGGCGGCGATATCGAGACCGGAGAGGCTTTCCAGCACCGAAATGCGGAACGTCTCCGAGCCGGTTGCGAGCGCCATGCCGATCGCGCGGATCGCATCAAGCCGCGCCACGATGCCGGGCGCGGCGATCGGACATTCGACGATGGAGATGATATGGTTCGTTTCTGCCCGGTTGTAGCCCAGCAGAAGCTCCTTCTCCGTCTTGCGCGCGGAAAACACCGTGCGCCGCCGCTCGCCCGGATGACACTCGACCGTCTCCTTGACGTCGGGCGTCAGGCCCTTTGATTTCAGCGCGTCGATGACGAGCTGGCGCTTGAAGTCATTATACGGCCCCTTGGCGAGATGCTGCAGCGAACAGCCGCCACAGGCATCGCCATCGGGTCCGAAGTGGCGACAGACCGGTTCGATCCGGTCCGGCGAAAGGTTGCCCGTTGACATGACCGTGCCGTGGTCGCCATTCCGGGCGATCGCCAGCGTTTCGCCCGGAAGAGCATAGGGAACATAGACCGGCCCGTCCTCGCCATTGGCGACACCGTCGCCCTGTCCGCCGAGACGGTTGATGGTGACGTGAACCGTGC
The DNA here is from genome assembly GCF_001423215.1 of Rhizobium sp. Leaf321. Lineage (NCBI taxonomy): Bacteria > Pseudomonadati > Pseudomonadota > Alphaproteobacteria > Hyphomicrobiales > Rhizobiaceae > Rhizobium > Rhizobium sp. Leaf321. Next base: position 765,040 of record NZ_LMOF01000006.1, read on the forward strand.
TCATTCCGGCTTCCGTCCTGCCAGAAGAAACTCTTCGTTGCCATCACCGCCGGCAATCGGCGAGGGGATCAGGCCAAGGCTTTCCCAGCCCATGTCCTCCACCAGCCAGCGTTCCAGTTCTGCTGCCACCGCCGGCGCCGTGTCCGGCTCCTTCAAAAGGCCGCGCTTTCCGATCGCATCGCGGCCGGCCTCGAACTGCGGCTTGACCAGCAGCGCGCAATAGCTGCCCGGCAGCGCCAGTTCCAGCGCCGGCGGCAGGGCCAGCTTGATGGAGATGAAGGACACGTCCGACACGACGAAATCGATCGGCCGGTCGTCGATATCGTCGGCCTCGAGATAGCGGGCGTTGACCCCCTCGATATTGCTGACGCGCGGATCATCGGCAATCCGCGGATGCATCTGCGCATGGCCGACATCGAGTGCGGTCACATGCGCTGCGCCGCGGGCGAGCAGGATTTCGGTAAACCCGCCGGTCGAGGCGCCGACGTCAAGACATTCGCAGCCGGTCGGATCGAGCTTGAAGTGATCGAGTGCGGCAACCAGTTTCAGCGCCGCGCGCGACACATAGGCGCTCGCCGGATCGTCCATCTCGATCTGCGCGGTCGAGGACACGATCTGTCCGGATTTGGTAATGATGCGACCGTCGACCTTGACGGTGCCGCGGGCAATCGCGTCGCGCGCGCGTGAGCGGCTGTCGACGAGGTTGAGGGTGACCAGAAGCTGGTCAAGTCTTTGCTGAATGGATGACATGCCTTCCCATGACGCGGGCGAGCCCCGCACGCAAGACAAAAACGCGTTTCGACCTGCCGGACAAGCCTCAGCCGGCCTTTCATAGTTCGCGTCTTCTGCCTATTGTTGCCGCGCCAACCGGGAGGGGAATGGATGAGACGCTGGACAATCGTCTTCGGGGCCACGCTGACGGCCGGCCTGCTTTTGGCTGCACCGCCGCTTTTTGCCAATGATACGACGGCGGAACTGACGACCGGCGGCCTCGTCTATGTCCAGACCGCCGATATCACGATGGCCGAAGAGCATCTTCACCTCTCACGAGAGGAAGTCCGGGTCGACTACATCTTCAGGAACGACACCGACAAGGATGTCGAAAGCGTCATCGCCTTCCCGATGCCGGACATAACTGGCGGCGCCCAGAGCGACATAGCCTATGGCGACCCGGAAGCCGACAACTTCCTCGGCTTCACGGTCCTGCAGGACGGCCGCGAGATCAAGCCGCAGCTCCAGCAACGCATCATTGCCACCGGCATTGACCGCACCGAAGACCTCGTCGCCCACAAGGTACCGCTTCTGCCCTATAGCGACAGAACCACCGAGGCCCTCAAGACCCTGCCCGATGACGTCAAGGCCGACTTTCTTGCCAAGGGCTTGGTCCGGATAGATCGCTACGATGCCGGAAAAGGCTGGCAGGAGGACATCACGCCGGCATGGACGCTCCGCTCCGCCTATTGGTGGAAGACGACGTTCCCCGCGCAAAAGCCGGTCAAGGTCAGCCACCGCTACAAACCGAGCGTCGGCGGCACGGTGGCCATGACCTTCATCGAAAACGGCAAGCCGGCCTATGAGCACGCCCGCTACGTCGAACGCTACTGCATCGACGACAGCTTCATGAAGACAGCCGCAAAGCTTCAAGTCGCAGCCAGCAAGGGCGGCCCGCATTATGCCGAGCAATGGCTGTCCTATGTGCTGACCACCGGCGCCAACTGGTCCGGCCCCATCGGCAAGTTCCGTCTGACAATCGACAAGGGCAACCCCAAGGATTACGTCAGCTTCTGCGGCAACAACATCAAGAAAACCGGCCCGACCACCTTCGAGATGACCGCCGAGGATTTCACGCCGGAGAAGGACCTGCATGTTCTGTTTCTGACGGCGGGGGAGTAACGAACAAACTCGCCCGGACGAACGTCTTCATCTCGCCCTGCCGAGTGCTAGCACGACATCTGAGTCACGAGACGGACGGGCAATGAGAGCGAGGCTGAGGCCTTTACCCCGCAGCGCCAACACCAACCTGGGTCTTGCCCAGCGCATTGAACACCGTCTTGACGATGCCGGCGCGGTCGAGGCCGGCTTTGGCGTACATCACGTCGGGGCTTGCCTGTTCCATCCACACATCGGGCAGCACCAGCGAGCGAACCTTCACACCGTGATCGAGCAGGCCTTCGGTGCTGAGGAATTGCAGCACATGGCTGCCGAAGCCGCCGACGGCGCCTTCCTCGATGGTGACAAGCACTTCGTGATGGCGGGCAAGCTGGCGGATCAGGTCGTGGTCGAGCGGCTTGGCAAACCTGGCATCGGCCACCGTTGTCGACAGACCGGCGGCATCGAGATCTTCCGACGCCAGCAGACAGTCCTTGAGGCGCGTGCCGAACGACAGAAGCGCCACTTTCGAACCCTGCTTGACGACGCGGCCCTTGCCGATTTCCAGGATCTGGCCGCGTTCCGGCAGCTCGATGCCGACGCCTTCGCCGCGCGGATAGCGGAACGAGATCGGGCCTTCGTCATAGGCTGCGGCGGTGCGCACCATATGCTTCAGCTCAGCCTCGTCGCTTGCGGCCATCACGACCATTCCGGGAAGCGTGGCGAGGAAGGTCGTGTCGAACGAACCGGCATGGGTCGGCCCGTCAGCACCGACGAAACCGGCGCGGTCGATCGGGAAGCGCACCGGCAGACCCTGGATCGCCACGTCGTGGACAACCTGGTCGTAACCGCGCTGCAGGAAGGTGGAATAGAGCGCGCAGAACGGCTTGAAGCCTTCCGTCGCAAGGCCTGCCGCAAAGGTAACGGCATGCTGTTCGGCAATGCCCACATCGAATGTGCGGTTGGGGAAGGCAAGCTGCAGCTTGTCCAGCCCCGTACCGTTCGGCATCGCGGCAGTCACGCCGACGATCTTGTCGTCAAAACCGGCTTCCTGAACGAGGGCGTCGCCGAACACGCTGGTATAGGACGGCGCATTTGGCTTGGCCTTGGCCTGCGCGCCGGTGATGACGTCGAACTTGTTGACGCCGTGATACTTGTCGGCCGCAGCTTCGGCGGGGGGATAACCCTTGCCCTTCTGCGTGACGACATGGATCAGCACCGGGCCCTTGGCATTGTCGCGCACATTGCGCAGCACCGGCAGAAGATGCTCGAACGAATGACCGTCGATCGGGCCGATATGATAGAAACCCATCTCCTCGAACATAGTGCCGCCGGTCACATAACCGCGGGCGTGTTCGACCGCACGGGTGATCGCCCGGTCGATATTCTTGCCGAGATAGCCGGTCAGCTTCTTGCCCACTTCGCGCATGCCCATATAGGTGCGGCCGGAAGCAAGGCGGGCGAGATAGGCGCTCATGGCGCCGGTCGGCGGCGCGATCGACATGTCGTTGTCGTTGAGGATGACGATCAGCCGCGCGTCGAGCGCACCGGCATTGTTCATCGCCTCATAGGCCATGCCGGCCGACATCGCGCCGTCACCGATCACGGCAATCACATTGCGCTTCGAACCGGCGAGATCCGAACCCACTGCCATGCCGAGGCCGGCCGAAATCGAGGTCGAGGAATGCGCTGCACCGAACGGATCGTATTCGCTTTCCGCCCGGCGCGTGAAGCCCGAGAGACCGTCTTCCTGGCGCAGCGTGCGGATGCGATCGCGGCGACCGGTCAGGATCTTGTGGGGATAGCACTGGTGTCCCACATCGAAGATCAGCCGATCGTCAGGCGTGTTGAACACCTTATGGATGGCGATCGTCAGTTCCGTGACGCCGAGGCCGGCACCCAGATGTCCGCCGGTCCTGGAGACGGCGTCGATCATCTCGTCACGCAATTCGCGGGCAAGCTTCGGCAGGTCGCGGTCATCGATCTTGCGAAGGTCGGCGGGAAGCTTGACGGTGTCGAGCAGCGGCGTCTCGGGCAGGGGTGTCACGGAGGCTGGCTTTCTCTTCTTTTGTTCTCAAAAGCAACTATCACCCCAACATGAGGATGAAACCGGCTTTTTCAAGTTGTCCACGGAGACAACCTTGCCGCGGTTTTAATCGATTTCAGCTGACGGGCAAGGGGAGGGACTCGGGGAAGGGAGGTTGTCGCCAACGGCACGAACTCCTGGTCGTCATCAGGTACGATGTCGGAGGACCAAGGCATGATCAGCGTTTCAACCGCATCGCAGGCAAATGCATCATCCGGATGGGATCGATGCCCGGGAAGAATGATGTCGGCCTTCCTACAGCGTTTCCTGATCTTCAGGGTAGCGCGCGAGGAAGGTTTCGAGTTCGAAAAGGAGGGGCGGGAGGTGCCGTGTGACAATTGCCCAAGTGGTTTCATCAAGAATATCATCGTATTCATGCCGGAGCATGTTTCCAAAACCCCTGATGGCGCCCCAGTTGTGGCTTGGAAAGATTTCTTCTGCCGTCGAGCCAAGCTTGAAAGAGGCTTCGGAAATTCGTGCTAGACATCGCTCAGACGCATCCCGTGTAATCTTGCTGACAGAGTACGCGTCGAAATCCATACCGTGTGTATATTCGAGAATGGATTGACCGTTCTCGACAATGTCTCGGAAACGGATCAGAGGACGCTTAGTAGGCAATCGCCCTATCCCTCTCCACGCTCCGGCTGAAACGTTTCCGGCGCAACGGTTCGGGAACTATGTCAACGCTCCTTACACCAGTAATGCCAACGACCAGGGCACGTAGCTCTTCGACGGCCGTAAAATACCCCCAGCCAGACTGTATGACCGGCTCTGAAAACGTCACCAGAACATCAAGATCTGACTCGTCCGTCGCCTCGCCACGCGCTACCGAGCCAAATATCGACATCTGCTCCGCGCCTGCGGCGCGCAGTTCGGCCTCGTGCTCCCGAAGCTTGGCGATGACCTGGTCCTTGTCCATGGGGAGACTATAGCGCAGGTCGGGATTTCAGTCGAGATGCAACTCAGGGCTTCATGCGAGTGAAGGCCTCACTCGCCGTCGAGCGGCTCCACGCCCTGCGGCTTGCCGCTGCGGTCGAGGCGGATCTTTTCGATCCGGCTTTCGGCAGCGTTGAGCAGCTTTTCGCAATGCTTCTTCAGCGCTTCGCCGCGCTCGTAGATGGCGATGGATTCGTCAAGCGCCACGTCGCCGCGTTCCAACCGCGCTACGATGCTTTCCAGCTCGGCAACGGCCTTTTCGAAGGAATAACCAGTGACGTCGATCGGAGCGTTCGGCTCGCCTGGGGCTTCGGTCATGTCCTTCATCCTCTCATCAGTCTGCAGATATGCAGGCCGGCCGATTCCGCCAGCCCTTCCAGATCATAGCCACCCTCGAGCAGGCTGACGACCCGGTTGCCGGCGTATTTCCCCGCAATTTCCATCAACCGGCCGGTCGCCCAGTCGAAATCGTCGCCGACCAGATTGATCTGCGCCAGCGGATCGCGGTGATGCGCATCGAAGCCTGCCGAGATCAGCACAAGATCCGGGCGGAAGTTTTCGAGCGCCGGCAGGACGCGGCTCTTGAAGGCATCGCGAAAATGGTCGCTGCCGTCATTGGCCGAAAGCGGCGCGTTGACGATCGTGTTCTTCGTGCCCGTCTCGTCTCTGGCGCCTGTGCCGGGATAAAGCGGCATCTGGTGCGTCGAGCAAAACAAAACGGACGGATCGTCCCAGAAGATGTCCTGCGTGCCGTTGCCGTGATGCACGTCCCAGTCGACGATCGCGACACGTTCGACGCCATAGGTCTGCTGCGCATGGCGGGCGGCGATGGCGATGTTGTTGAACAGGCAAAAGCCCATCGCCTTGGTCTTTTCCGCGTGATGTCCCGGCGGACGCGAGGCAACGAATGCGTTGTCCACCTTGCCGGTCATCACGTCGTCGACGGCCGCGATCGCGCCGCCGATGCCGGTCAGCGCCGCCTGCAGGCTCTTCGGCCCCACATGCGTATCGGCCTCGATCTGCAGGATCGTGTCTTCCTCGGGGATCTTGCGCATCACCCAGCGCAGGTGTTCTTCCGGATGCGCCAGAAGCACCGTGTCTTCGTTGGCCTGTGGTGCCTGTTTGCGGTCGAGCTTGTCGAAATTGGGGTGTTCGAGCGCGATGTTGAGCGAACGCAGCCGGTCTGCCCGTTCAGGATGGCCTTCCGGCGTCGCATGCTCGAGAAATATGGAGTTTTCGTAAAGGCGCGTGGTCATTGGGCGGCCTCGTGAGGTATGTTGAGCTCGGACATGGCGCAGAACGGCGATGTTTTCAAGCGCATACCCCTTGCTCTTCACCGGATTTGCCGTGAAGTAGGCGCATTAGGCGTTTTTTGGAGTGCGGGCAGGAATGGCGAAGGATATCGGCAAGACCCATGATTTTCGCGTTGCCTATCGCGATGTGGATCTTAACGGCGAAATGTTTCGCGCTGCCTATATCGGCCTTGCGGAACAGGCGGTCACGGAATTCTGGCACCGCCGCAAGCCGGCAACGGATGACCCGTTCTTTGCGGTCGGCAAGATCTCCTGCACCTATCATATGCCGCTGAAGCTCGGCGATCTCGTCCATACCCATGTCGGAGTGAGCAAGATCGGCGGCAAGTCCGCAGGCTTTATCGTCCGCTTCACGCGCGGCAGCGATGAGGTGGCCGAAGCGGAAATCGTCTGGTCTGCATGCGATCCGGAAACCCGGACGCCGGCCGCGCTGCCCGAAGACCTGCGCGACTGGCTGTATCAGTTCCTCGACTGACTGCTTACGCGCGCTGCGGCAGCAGCGGATAGCCTGCCATCACGGCCCGACCGGCGAGCGCCGCAATCACAGCCTTCAGGACGTCGCCCGGAATGAAAGCGAGCGAGCCGAGAAACGCTTTGACGAAGCCCATGCCGGTGATCAGCGCCAGATAGGTGATGCCGATCCCGTAAAGCACGATCACGCCGCCCATCAGGGCTGCGATAAAGAAGTTCACGCCCTGCACCAGCCCCGCCTGGTCGCGACCCACCATGATCTGCGACAGATATCCGGTTACCATCGCGGCAAACACCCAGCCGATCAGATAACCGGTCGTCGGCGCCATGAAGACGGCAAGGCCGCCGCGGCCGCCGGACAGAACCGGCAGACCGATCGCTGCAAGCACCAGGACCAGGAGGACCGCGATCGTGCCGCGCTTGGCGCCGAGCACGACGCCGGCCAGCATCACGCCGAGCGATTGCGCCGTGATGGGGACGGGAATGAAACCGAGCATGACCGGCGGCACCAGTCCCAGCACGATGATGATAGCGGCAAACAGGGCGGCCAGAACGAGATCACGAGTAGGCAAATAGCTATTCCTTGACGACTGAATCTGTATCACTTCTGCGCACGGATTGCCCGGGCGTCAATTGCGCTGGCAATCTCGTCGGCATTCTTCAATGTGAGGATGATCAGCGGGACGATGATGGAGAGGGTTCGAGGGCGCAACCCTCGCGCGATATGGGCATCGCGGATGGCCTGGTGACGCAGCAGGATTTCCGGAATAAAGCGCAGCACAAGGCCGATCGACAGGCCGATATCCGCAGCTTTTACAAGCCCGAGCTTTTCAAGCGGCAAAGCCGCAAATGTCACTTCCGTAATAAAATCGCCGGTAGTAGTCGTGGCCGTCACCGCGGACGCAAGAAGCGCCAGCGCCGAGAGCCGGAAAAACACGCTGACGGCCTCGACAGGGCTGTTGAAAACCAGCGTGAACAGCGCAACGGCTGCGATGGTGAGGAAAAGAACCCGCAGCCGCAGCCATGTTTGCCGCCACCCGATTCGCAGCGAACCGAAAAGCAGGCCGCTGGCGACCGCACCGACGCCAAGCACTAACGGCGACTGGATCAGGAACAGAGCAAGGCTTGCGGCAGCCAGCAGCACAAGCTTCGCGCGGGCCGAAAGCCGGTGCAGAAAGCCGCTGCCGTCCACGTAAAGCGTCTTCATGCGGCAAGCTCGCGGTAACGGGCAATGATCTCGGCAGCGTTTCCGTCGCCGGCAAGCCGGCCGTTATCAAACAACAGAACCCGCTCGAAGCCCGCGATGAGATCGAGATCGTGGGTGAGCACTATGACGTTTTCGGGGAGCTCGCTGATCGTTCGAGCCACCAGGTTGCGGTTCTTCAGGTCCAGCTGGTTGGTCGGCTCGTCCATGATCAAAATGTCCGGTTCCGTCACCAGAACCGAGGCAAAGGCCGCAAGCTGCAATTCGCCGCCGGAAAGCTCGTGCGAGCGACGGTCGGCAAGATGTCCGATGCCGAAGCGCTTGAGGATCGCCGTCGTGCGGGCCTCGATTTCGCCTTTCGAAAGCTTGCGCGACATCAGGCCGAGCGCGATGTCTTCCTTCAGGATCGGCAGGATGATCTGGTTCTGCGGGTTCTGGAAGATGAAACCAACCTGCGCGCGGGCGCGGTCGGTGTCGGCCTTGGTATCGAAGCCGTTGACCACAACATTGCCGCTCGCGGGAGAAACCAGACCATTGATCATCCGCGCAAACGTCGTCTTGCCGGAGCCGTTGAGGCCGATCACGCCGATGCGGCGCTCGGTCAGCCGCACCGTCAGCGGATGCAGCGTGACACGCCCGTCGAAGCGGGCTTCGGCCTTGTCGAAATGGATGTCCAATGCCGGTCCTCGGTTGCTGAACGGTCTATATCGCGGCCAGACCGGACCGGGAAGGCGGAATGAAAAGTGAACATTGCATCCGGTCCACTGTCGCCCTAGTCTCGTTGCCATGGCGATTCTGATCGACAATGCCCGGGCAAGACGGATTTTCATCGAACGGCAGCAGCTTTCCGCACCGCCGACCCGTGCGCTCAACAAGGCCGGTCTTCTGCAACTGATCGATGATCTGGGCTTCGTGCAGGTGGATAGTATCGCCACCGTCGAGCGCGCCCATCACATGATCCTGTTTTCGCGCAACCAGACCTATCGGCGCGAGCATCTGACATCGCTTCTGGAAAAAGACGGCGAGCTGTTCGAGCACTGGACCCACGACGCCTCGATCATTCCGGCGCGTCTGTTCCGCTACTGGAAGCATCGCTTCCGCCGCCGCGAACCGATCCTGGCCGACCGCTGGCGCAAATGGCATGGCGAAAGTTTCGATTCCGCCTTCGACGACACGTTCCGGCACATCTCGGAAAACGGTGCGATCATGTCGCGCGACATGAAGATGGAGGATCACAAATCCGGCGGCTGGTGGAACTGGCACCCCAACAAGACGGCGCTCGAATATTACTGGCACACCGGCAAGCTTTCGATTGCCGGCCGGGTAAACTTCCAGAAGATCTACGATCTGACCGAGCGCGTCATTGCCGCCCACCACCACGAACCCGATGTCAGCCACGAGGACTTCATCGACTGGGCCTGCCGCAGCGCGATGGAAAAGCTCGGCTTTGCCACATCAGGCGAACTCGCTGCCTTCTGGGATATCGTCACGCCGGAAGAGGCGAGGGACTGGGTGAAAGCCCATCGCGATGAACTCGTCGAAGTCCTGATCGAAACCGCCGACGGCAGCCGCCCGCGCGCCTCCTTCGCGTTCGCAGGCTTTCCCGAGAACCTCGGCGATATCCCCGAACCGCCGGCACGGGTGAGGGTGCTCAGCCCCTTCGATCCGCTCCTGCGCAACCGTGACCGGGCGGTGCGGCTGTTCGACTTCTTCTACCGCATCGAGGTCTTTGTGCCCGAGCCGAAGCGGCAATACGGCTATTACGTCTTTCCGCTTCTGGAAGGCGACCGCATGATCGGTCGCATCGACATGAAGGCGGAGCGCAAAACGGGTGTGCTTGATGTCAGGCGGCTGTGGCTGGAAAAGGGTGTTCGGGCATCCGCAGGCAGGCTGGCCAAGCTCGATGCCGAGCTGCAGCGGGTGGGGCGGTTTGCCGGCGCGGACAAGGTCGTCTATCGAGACGGCTGGCGGGACTAGGTCCCGTCAGCCGTTTCATCTCTTGGAAGCGCTCAATCCGGGTGATGCCGGGGACTTAACCCCGCCACCGCAAATACACCGTCGCCAGTGGCGGGATGTCGAGAGCGATGGACGCTGTCTTGCCATGCGCCGACTGGTTCTCCGTCCAGGCTTCCGTCTGGCCGAAATTGGTGCCGCCGTAGATCGCAGCGTCGGTATTCAGCACCACTTCCCAGCGCCCTTCGAACGGCACGCCGATCCGGTAGCCATGCCGCGGCACAGGCGTCATGTTGGAAGCGACGATGATTGCCGACTGCCGATCCTGCGACAGGCGCAGCATCGCGGTGACGGAGTTTTCCGCATCGTCGGAGACGGCCCATTCGAAACCTTCAGGATGGAGATCGCCATACTGAAGCGCCGGCTCGGCCGAATAGATCGCATTGAGATCGGCGATCAAGCGCTGCATGCCCGCATGATCGGGGCTGTCCAGCAGATCCCAGACAACGGATGCATCGTGGTTCCACTCGGTCACCTGAGCGACTTCGCCGCCCATGAACATCAGCTTTTTGCCGGGATGGCCCCACATGAAGCCGTAATAGGCGCGAAGGTTGGCCATCTTCTGCCAGTGGTCGCCCGGCATCTTGCCAAACAGCGAGCCCTTGCCGTGCACCACTTCGTCATGGGACAGCGGCAGCATGAAGCGTTCGGAATAGGCATAGACCATGCCGAAGGTCAGGCTTCCGTGCTGGTATTTGCGATAGACCGGATCTTCCTCCATGTAATGGAGCGTGTCGTGCATCCAGCCCATGTTCCACTTGAAGTCGAAGCCCAACCCGCCGTGCTCGACGCTTTCGGTCACACCCGGCCAGGCGGTCGATTCCTCGGCCACCGTAAAGGCATGCGGGCACCGTTCATGGATGATGCTGTTCAGGTGCTTGAAGAATTCAACGGATTCAAGGTTTTCACGTCCGCCATACTTGTTGGGGATCCATTCGCCCTGCTCGCGGCTGTAATCGCGGTAGAGCATGGAGGCCACCGCATCGACGCGGAGCGCATCGATATGGAAATGGTCAAGCCATTCCAGCGCTGACGCGATCAGGAAGCCTTTCACCTCGTTGCGACCGAGATTGTAGATCAGAGTGTTCCAGTCCTTGTGGAACCCTTCGCGCGGATCGGCATGCTCATAGAGCGCCGTGCCGTCGAACTGCGCCAGACCCCAGACGTCGGTCGGGAAATGCGCCGGCACCCAGTCGAGGATGACGCCGATCCCGGCCGCATGGCAGCGATCGATAAAATAGGCGAAGTCTTCAGGCGTGCCGTAGCGTCCGGTCGGCGCAAACAGGCCGAGCGGCTGGTAGCCCCAGGATCCGCCGAACGGATGCTCCATGATCGGCAGCATTTCGATATGGGTAAAGCCGAGCTTCTTGACGTAGGGCACGAGGCGCTGGCTGAGTTCCACCCAGTCGAGCGTCCGGTTGCCTTCCTCGGCAATCCGCACCCAGGAACCGAGATGCACCTCGTAGACGGACATCGCGCCTTCGCGGGCACGGTCCTTAGCCTGTGCCGCCATCCAGTCGCCATCCGTCCAGCGGAACGGCTTGGACGAGGCGATGACGGAGGCAGTCGACGGTGCCGCTTCGGAGGCACGTGCGATCGGGTCGGCCTTCTGCGCCAGCATATTGCCGTGAGCGTCGAGAATTTCGAACTTGTATCGCTCGCCATGGGTCAGTCGAGGAACAAACAGTTCCCAGACGCCGGCCTGCGGCCGAAGCCGCATCGGGTGCCGGCGACCGTCCCAGGCGTTGAAGTCGCCCACGACCGAGAGACGGGTGGCGTTCGGTGCCCAGACGGCAAAACGAACGCCGGAAACCCCATCCACTTCCATCGGGATTGCGCCGAGCGTACGGCCGAGATCGTAATGGGTGCCCTGGCCGATCAGGTGCAGATCGAGATCGCCCAGCAGTGGCGCAAAGGAATAGGAATCCTCGGTTTCCTGGATCGCTTCCGGCCATTCGATGCGCAGGAAATAGGGCGCAGTCGAATTGGTCACGCCGGCAAACAGACCGCCGGGGTGGATGCTGTCCAGCTCCGCGACGACCTTGGCCGTATCGCGCTCGACGACCTCAACCGAAAGCGCCCCGGGAAGCAGCACCCGCACCACGGTGAGGTCGCCGTACTGATGGCGGCCGAGAATGGAAAAGGGATCGCCATGACGGCCGTCGACGAGGGCCTGGAGGCCCTCCTCAACGGTTCCGATGATGAGGTCCGTGCGCTCGTATCGCATCACTCTGTCTCTCCCTTGGGTGCATCAGGGGTGGAATTGCTGTCGGTGTCGAGAAGTCGCGCCGCGATGGTCGCAAAACCTGCGAGCGGCAGGGGCAGCCACTTCGGCCGGCTGCGCACTTCGTAGGCGATCTCGTAGGCGGCTTTTTCCAGCAGGAAGAGGTCGAGTATTTTCGACCGCTTCTCGTGCGGGATGTTGAGCGAGTCGGACTTTTCCACAGCATCGAAATAGGCCTGCAGGAATGCCGGTTCCGCCTTGTCGATGAAGCGGCTGACGAGCTCCGGATGACGGGCGTCGTCCACTTCGCTGACGACCTCCCGATCGAGATCGGCCGAGGCTGCGAGATAGCTGAGCGACCGCAGGAGGCCAGCCACGTCGCGCAGCGGGTTTGACTTCGCACGACGTTCCTCGAGATCGCGGGCGGGTTCGCCCTCGAAGTCGATGATATAGGCGTCGCCCTCTGCCACCAGGATCTGGCCCAGGTGGAAGTCCCCGTGGGTACGGGTCATCAGCGTCGAAATGGCAAAGCCGGACAGCGTCTCGACAAGGCCGAACAGGTCTTCGCGACGGCTGAGGATCATGCGTGCGTCTTCTGCGGCGCGACCTTCCAGTCCCTCGCTGTTCAGTTCGAGCATGGTCAGGCTCTGGTCGATCTGAGCCGTTACGCCCGCGCGCCATCTCGAGATATCGGCGTCGCCAGCCCAGATCGGGCTGAATGCCTCGTCATCGGTCGGCTGGGCCAGTGCGACATGCAGCTCACCAAGCCGTGTTCCGATGGTGGCCGAAAGATTGACGAGCGGCTTGAAGTGCTCGTCGATCCCTTCGCCCTCGAGCCCGGTCACCACAATCTCGTCGATTGCGCGGCGCAGGTTGCCGAGCATCCAGTTCCAGGCATCGCCCTGATTGCGGATCGCGCGCTGCACGATGATCATCGTGTAGCGGTTGCCCTCCGGCGAGGTGCGGGCGACTTCGCCGAGCAGCTGTCCCGTATTCTGGTAGCCGACATTGGTGAGATAACGCGTCATCTCCACTTCCGGGTGGATACCCGGGAAGATGTGACGGATCAGCTTTACCATGGCGAGATCACCGATGATCAGCGAGCTGTTCGACTGTTCGGCCGAAAGCCAGGTCACAGGCATGTCGTCGTTGAAGTTGAGCTGGTCGAGAGTGTCGGTGCCGACGAATTCAAGGGCGCCTGAAACGCCCGAGATCACGGCCCGTTCGGACAGTCCGCGGATCACGCCGCGCGCCAGCCCTTCCATCGCAAAGCCGTCGGTCAGGAAGCCGACACGGCGACCCTGACGGATGCGCGCAAGCGCCAGCTGCTGGGCAAGCGCCGAAGGCTGGGCTTCATCCCAGGCGATGGCGAGCGGCAGGAGATAGGTATCCAACTTGCCGGCAACATCGACCTCTAGCTCGCCGAGCAGGATGTTGTTGGCAAATGCGATCGGCGTCACGTTGGCAAGCCGCGCCGAATTGAGGATCGAGCCCTTGGAGCCGAACCAGCGGCGTTTCGAGAGGTATGGCGGCAGGATATCCTTGGCAAACATCTTCGACAGCGGCGAGTCTTCGCCGAGCTCCTGCAGGTCACGGCGAACGACCATGGTCACCATGTCCTGCATCTGCTCCGGTGGCTCCTTGCGCCAGACGGGGCCGTCGGAAGTTTCCACCAGCTGGAACCAGAAGAAGCCGTAGGGCGGCAGCGTCAGCAGATAGGTCAGCTGACCGATCGGCGGGAACGGCGACATGCCGGACATCTCGATCGGCACCCAGCCGGCAAACTGCGACAAATCCAGTTCCACCGCCTGCGGCAGGCGTGAAAGGTTGGCGACGCACAGGATCGTCTCACCCTCGTATTCGCGAAGATAGGCAAGGATCTTGCGGTTCCCGGGCGTCAGGAAACGCTGCGTGCCGCGGCCGAATGCGGCATGCTTGTTGCGCAGCGCAAGCATCCGGCGCATCCAGTTCAGCAGCGAATGTGCGTCGGCGCCCTGCGCTTCGACATTCACCGCCTCATAGCCGTACTGAGGATCCATGACCGGCGGCAGCACGAGGCGCGCCGGATCGGCCTTGGAGAAACCGCCATTGCGGTCCGGAGACCACTGCATCGGCGTGCGAACGCCGTCGCGGTCGCCCAGATAGATGTTGTCGCCCATGCCGATCTCGTCACCGTAGTAGATGACGGGAGTTCCGGGCATGGAAAGCAGCAGGCCGTTCATCAGCTCGATCCTGCGGCGGTCGCGCTCCATCAGCGGCGCAAGACGGCGACGAATGCCGAGATTGATGCGGGCGCGCCGGTCGGCGGCATAGATGTTCCAGAGGTAATCGCGCTCTTCGTCGGTCACCATCTCAAGCGTCAGCTCGTCGTGGTTGCGCAGGAAGATCGCCCACTGGCAATTGTCCGGGATTTCAGGCGTCTGGCGCATGATGTCGGTGATCGGGAAGCGGTCTTCCTTGGCGATCGCCATATACATGCGAGGCATCAGCGGAAAGTGGAACGCCATGTTGCACTCGTCGCCATCGCCGAAATATTCGCGCGTATCTTCCGGCCACTGGTTGGCTTCCGCCAGCAGCATCTTGCCGGGATGGGTGCTGTCGAGCGCCGCACGGATCTTCTTCAGGATGTCGTGGGTTTCCGGCAGGTTCTCGTTGATCGTGCCTTCGCGCTCGATCAGGTACGGGATGGCGTCGAGGCGGAAACCGTCGATGCCCGTATCGGCCCAAAACCGCATGACTTCGAACAGCTCTTCCAGAACGGCTGGGTTGTCGAAGTTAAGGTCGGGCTGGTGCGAATAGAAGCGGTGCCAGTAATAGGCGCCGGCAACCGGATCCCATGTCCAGTTGGACTTTTCCGTATCGAGAAAGATGATCCGCGTTTCCGGGAATTTCTGGTCCGTATCCGACCACACGTAGAAATCGCGCTCCGGCGAACCGGGAGGCGCATGACGTGCCCGCTGGAACCACGGATGCTGGTCGGACGTGTGATTGATGACGAGCTCGATCAGCACACGCAGATTGCGCGCATGGGCGGCAGCCACGAACGCCTTGAATTCTTCCACCGTTCCATAGTCCGGGCTGACGCTGGTATAGTCGGCAATATCGTATCCATCGTCACGACGCGGCGACGGAAAGAACGGTAAGAGCCAGATCGTGTTGGCGCCAAGCGAAGCGACGTGATCCAGCTTCTCATGCAGCCCCTGAAAGTCGCCGATACCGTCGCCATTGGCGTCGTAGAACGACTTGATATGCAGCTGATAGATAACTGCATCCTTGTACCATAGTGGATCGTCGTTCATCGCTTGATTCTGGTCCTGGCCCTGGTTTCGGCCGCTCGTGATGTCCATGATGTCTCCTCCCATTCTTGTCTTTAACGGACGCGCCAGATGGAGAATGGCAGGCCGGAGTGAGGGTCGAGGCGGATGCGCTGCACCTTGCCGGTCAATGAGAAGCGATCGCCGCCGATGACATCCTCAAGATCGAGGGTTCCATGATCCGGCAGGCCGAACGACCACAGCGGCAGTTCGATATCCGCTTCCTGCGCATTGTGCGGATCGAGGTTGACGGCGATCAGCAGCACGTTCTCGCGGCCGGCACTGGCCTTTTCGAAGAACATGATGTTGTCGTTCCAGGCGGGCAGGAGCTGCAGACCGAGATGCGAATGCAGCGCCGGGTTCTCGCGGCGGATGCGGTTGAGAAGGGCGATCTCGCCCTTGATGTGACCCGGACGGTCGTAATCCCAGGCACGGATCTCGTACTTCTCGGAGTCCGCATATTCCTTGCGCTTGGCGTCCGGGCGTCCTTCGCAAAGCTCGAAGCCGTTATAGACGCCCCAGAGGCCCGACAGCGTGGCAGCCAGCGCCGCACGGATCAGATAGGCCGGACGCGGTGCGTTCTGCAGGAAATCCGGGTTGATATCGTGCGTGTTGACGAAGAAGTGCGGACGGAAGAATTCCTTCGGCTCTTCGGTCGTGATCTCGCGCATATACTGCTCGAGCTCCCACTTGGCATTGCGCCAGGTGAAGTACGTATAGGACTGCGAGAACCCGACCTTGGCGAGGCGGTACATCACCTTCGGCTTCGTAAACGCTTCCGACAGGAAGGCGACGTCTGGATGGCGCGAGCGGATGTCGGCGATCATCCATTCCCAGAACGGGAACGGCTTCGTATGGGGATTGTCGACGCGGAACAGCTTGACGCCGTTATCGACCCACTTCTGCACGACGTCGCGCAACTCGATCCACAGCGAAGGCACCGCGTCCTTGGCGTAGAAATCGACGTTGACGATGTCTTCGTATTTCTTCGGCGGGTTTTCGGCATAGCGGATCGTGCCGTCAGGCCGCCAGTCGAACCAGCCGGGATTGGACTTGAGCCACGGATGGTCGGGCGAGGCCTGGATCGCGAGGTCGAGAGCGAGCTCCAGCCCGTGGTCCTTGGCCGCATCGACCAGCCGGCGGAAATCCTCGAACGTGCCGAGCTCCGGATGGATCGCGTCATGTCCGCCATCTTCCGAGCCGATCGCGTATGGGCTGCCTGGATCTTCAGGGGCCGGCGTCAGCGTGTTGTTCTTTCCCTTGCGGTTGGTCGAACCGATCGGGTGCACCGGCGGGAAGTAGAGGACATCAAAGCCCATCTCCCGTATGGCCGGCAAACGTGCGATCACGTCGTCGAACGTGCCGTGACGGTTCGCATCGCCGCTCTGGGAGCGAGGGAACACCTGGAACCAGCTGGCAAATGCCGCAGCCGTCCGTTCGGCATCGACCGGGATCGGATTCGAGCGAACCCGGTGCGGGCGGCGGTCGGCTTCCACCATCAGCTCGGCCGTGTCGGCCAGCAGTAGCGTTTCGGTCCGCTTCGGATCGTCCTGCGCCGTCAGCTTGTCGAACAGCACCTTCAGTTCGGTCTTGAGGTCACCCGTGGCATGATCCAGCGCATCAAGCACCAGATTGATGCCTTCCTGGATCTCCAGCCGCAGATCGAGCCGCGCCTCGTGCTTCTTGGTGAATTCGTAGCGGAAGATCTGAAACGGGTTCTTCCAGGCCTCGATTGCAAACTCGTGGCGACCCATTCGCTTCAGCGGAAATTCTGCCGCCCAACGATCGTTGGTGACGAGCGTCATCGGCACTTCGGTCCACTGCTCTTCGTCGGCTGCACGCCACATCACCGATGCCGACAGCGGATCGTGCCCGTCGCCGAACACGTCGGCTTCGACCTTGACCGTCTCGCCAACAACCCGCTTCACCACGAAACGGCCGTCATCCACCGACGGCGTGATCTTCTCGATCGCCAGCCGCGGCGTGGCTGCGGCCTCTGCTGCGGTGGAAACCGCAACAGCTTCGATGATCGGCTGCGAGGCATGGCCTTCGAAAACGCGAAGTTCGCCCGGCTTCAGCATGAGATCGGGCGCAAAAATGTCGGCGTCATTCCCCGGCGCCGTCAGCGGCAGGAAAGGGGAGGCCGCTTCGCGCAGCACGTTGAACGGAGCCTTGGTAACCCTGCGGAGATCGCGATTCAGCATCACGACGCGGATCTTCGACGACGCACGGATATCCTCATGGTCGGTCTGCAAGAGCGCCACAGCCTGGGTCTGGCTGGTGGAAATCAGCCTCAGCGGCTGGCGGCCGAACCCGGCCGATGTCTTGTTCGGCGCGGCATTGATGGCACGGATGTCGCTCGACAGGTCGAACACGCCCTGGTCCTTGAGCCCACGCAGACCCATTCCGTCACCGGTCAGCGGGTCGAGCGGGATGGATGAGCCGTATTCGAAGCCCATCGGCACCATGAGGCCGCTGGCGAAGGTCGACGCGAGCTTCAGGGCCCGGACCGCTCGGCGCTCCGACACTTCGGTTCCGTCAATGCCATGCGCCATGCGCTTGCCGAACGGGGCTTCCGGAAAGGTGATCTGGTAGCCGAGTTCGCGCTGCACCTCGTATTCGTCGAGGATCCAGCGTTCCTCCATGTTCCACCAGGCAAAGGACGAAAAGCTGCCGTCGAAGCCAACGCCCTTGAGCGCCTTGCGATCTTCAAAACTGGTGCCTGGCGTCCAGGCAAGGAAGATGGTGTCGGAGACGGCACTGCGGGCCGCAGTGATCAGGCCCTTCCAGACGTCAGGCGCGACCTTGCCAATGCCGATGCAGCGGAAGCCGGCGATGCCAAGCCCGGCCAGCCGCGCCAGTCGGCGGCGCCAGTCATCGAGCAGCTGCGTTTCATGAGTGATATCGATCGTGCGGCTGCCGCTTTCCTGCGGCGAGCGACGCGGGTCGAATACGACGGCGCTGCCTTGGTTCGAGGCATCGGCGATACGATCGATGGCAATGTCGAGCATCAGCTTGATGCCATGCTCTTTAGCGGCACCTGTCAGTGCCTTCACGCCGTCGTCGACGCTTTCCCCAAGTCCTAGCGCCGGATCAAGCCTGTCCAGGTCTCCGCTGACGAAAATGCTCGTGTCCGCGCCGCGTGCAAACAGCGGCGCGCTGAGGACCGTATCGAAGCCGAGATCCTTCGCATGGGCAAAAACCTGGCGCCAATCCTGCAAGCCTTTGAGCATGAGAGGATGCACGTAGTAGATTTGCGGCGGGAGCTTTGACAGCGGGGTGGACGAGGCGAATTGAGGACGCGTGTTCATCTTTATAGCCTTGGGTTGCCGAGCCGTAGAGCGGGTGGCGATCAGCGGGGTAACTGCAAGGCTGCTGTGCTTGTTCCGATAAAATTGTGCCTATCGGATTTTTGCGCACGCATTAGATGTACATGAATGAACCCTAACGGACCCAGTGCCGAAGGAGGGGGCCGTCGCGGCCACGGAGCGGATCGGTCTGCGGCACGGGAAGGCTCGAAATTCGGCTGAGACCCTCAGAATCCGCGGGTCCGGTCTGGAGATCCGCACGCTGTCCTGGCGGATAGGCGCCGACAACCACGAAGTCGCGGCTGGCTTCCAGCCGCATGTGCCCGGTGCCGGCCGGCAACACGATGCAATCGCCGCCATGGACTGAGATTTCGGTGCCATCCGGACCGCCGATCAGCAGCAGGCCGCGACCATTTGCGATGCCGAGGACCTCGTGGGCGCCCGTGTGGTAGTGCTGATAATCGAATACGCCATCGCGCCAGATGCCCTGCCAGCCGTTTTTCGCAAAAAGGTCTTCGAACAGGCTGGCGGGGTCGCCGACCAGAGGGTCGATGGCAAGGGCGTTGCGGTAGATCAGAGCCGGAAGGTGAGGGTGGTTGGGCACGAAGCCGCTCGGCGGAAACGTCATGCTCTCGACGGTCGTCCTTTCAGCGGAGACGGCGGGATCGAGGGCTGGCGGAACGATGTTCAGGCTTCGGGTCACGGACTTGATCCTTGCACGGTTGCGTCTGTCGGACGTCGCCGGCATTTTCCAGCAACGTCCTGAGACTGAACACGTGCGCAAATGCGATGTTCCCGCGACAACCTCTATTTCAAAAGGTCAGCACGGAAACGCGCTCCGCTCAGTGGCCGTTCAGCAGATCACGGTCTCGGCGATCTGGATGCCGAACCCTTCGAGGCCGACGTAATGACGTTCGCTTCTGGTCAGAAGCTTGATCGACGATACGCCGAGATCGCGCAGGATCTGGGCGCCGAGGCCGATTTCCAGCCACTCGCTGTCGCGGACCTTGGCCTCCGCGTGCGATTCCTCGCCGAATCGGACCTTGCGCGACGTCGTGCTGGCACCGACGCCAACCGAACCCTCGCGCAGATAGATGATGACGCCGCGACCCTCGTCGGCGATCTTTGCCATGTAACGGTCCACGGAGCGCGCCGCGCCGAACACATCGCGCGCTACGTCTTCCAGATGAAGGCGGACCGGAATGTCGACGCCGTCCCTGATATCTCCAAACACGATGGCGACGTGCTGCATCGTCTCCCAGGGCAGGGAGTAGGCGTGTGCCTTGGCCTTGCCCTTCGGGGTCTCGATGTCGAACGTGCCGTGCAGCTCGATCAACGTTTCCTTGCGCTGGCGATAGGCGATGAGATCGGCAACGGACACCTGCTTCAGGCCATGGGTGATCGCAAACTCCGTCACCTGAGGACCGCGCGTCACCGTGCCGTCGTCGTTGACGAGTTCGCAGATCACGCCGATCGGCGGCAGGTTGGCGAGCTTGCACAGGTCGACGGCCGCTTCCGTATGGCCGGACCGCATCAGAACGCCGCCTTCGCGGGCAATCAGCGGGAAGATGTGGCCGGGACGCACGAAGTCGGCCGGGCCGACATTCGGGTTGGCAAGGTTGCGCACCGTCAGCGTCCGGTCGTCGGCGGAGATGCCGGTCGTCGTGCCGTGCTTGAAATCCACCGTCACCGTAAAGGCGGTCGTATGCGCGCTGTCGTTTTCCGCCACCATGGCGTTGAGGTTCAGGCGCTTGGCTTCGCTGCGCGGCATCGGCGTGCAGACGATACCGGATGTGTGGCGCACGATGAAGGCCATCTTTTCCGGCGTGCAGTGAACCGCAGCGACGATCAGATCGCCTTCGTTTTCGCGTCCGTCGTCATCGGTAACAACGACGATTTCGCCGGCTTCGAAGGCGCGGATGGCGTCGACGACGCGCTTCTGATCGTAGGGCATGTGATGATTCCTAGCGGGTTTTACCGGTCTGACCCCGGTCACGGAGAAAATGGTCGGCGATCGTGCAGGCCATCATCGCCTCCCCGATCGGCACGGCGCGGATGCCGACGCAAGGATCGTGGCGACCCTTGGTGCGAACATCCACATTGTTGCCATCAGCGTCGATCGACTGGCGCTCGCTCAGGATCGACGAGGTCGGCTTGATGGCGAAGCGGGCAACGATCGGCTGGCCGGTCGAAATGCCGCCGAGAATGCCGCCAGCATGATTGGAGAGGAAGATAGGCTGGCCATCGTTGCCCATCCGCATCTGGTCGGCATTGTCCTCGCCGGAAAGCTCGGCGGCGGCAAAACCATCGCCGATCTCGACGGCCTTCACGGCATTGATCGACATCAGGCCGGAAGCAATTTCCTGGTCGAGCTTGGCATAGATCGGTGCGCCAAGCCCTGCGGGAACGCCTTCCGCCACGACCTCGACGATCGCGCCGATCGACGATCCGGCCTTGCGGATGCCGTCGAGATAGGTTTCCCAGACAGGCACCATCTCAGGATCGGGGCAGAAGAACGGGTTCTCGTTGACCTGGCTCCAGTCCCAGTTGTCACGGTTGATCTTGTGCTTGCCGATCTGCACCAAGGCTGCGCACACGGTCATTCCCGGCACGACCTTGCGGGCAATCGCGCCGGCAGCGACACGCGCTGCCGTCTCGCGGGCCGATGAGCGGCCGCCACCGCGGTAATCTCGAATTCCGTATTTAAGATCGTAGGCAAAATCCGCATGGCCGGGGCGATAGCTGCGGGCGATCTCGCCGTAGTCCTTGGAGCGCTGGTCAGTATTCTCGATGAGCATCGAGATCGGGGTGCCGGTCGAGATCATCGTCTCGCCGTCGGCATCCATCATCACGCCGGAGAGGATCTTGACGATATCGTCCTCGCGCCTCTGGGTCACGAAACGCGACTGTCCGGGCTTGCGCTTGTCCATCCAGGCCTGGATTTCGGCAAGCGTGAAGCGCAGGCCGGGAGGGCATCCGTCCACGATGCAGCCGAGCGCCGGCCCGTGGCTTTCGCCCCAGGTCGTGACACGGAAAAGATGACCGAAAGTATTGTACGACATTTCACTAACCGGCTTCGGAGGGGCCGCCTCCGTCAATCTTGGACGTCAAACTTTGACGCGGATGTCTTATGGAAAAGCTCGGCGGGCGACAAGCCCTTCTTGCCCCATATCGGGCTGTCGATCCCAGACATGGATGCACGGCCGGCCATTCGGTGCCATTCATGCCGCCTGTTTGAGCCAGTCGGCTCTGGCCGCCTCAACGAATTCGTCAAAGGGCAGGGCCTTGGCAAAGGCATAGCCCTGCAGAAGGTCGCAGCCGAGTTCGCGCAGCAATTCCGCATGCTGCATCGTCTCCACACCTTCCGCCACCGTGTCGATGCCAAGCGAGCGGGCAATGTCGACGATCGAGCGAACCATGGTCCGTTCCTGCGGCGCTTCGAGGATCGGCATCACCAGCTGCCGGTCGATCTTAAGCCGCTTCGGTTTCAGCTTCAGCAGCGAGACGATCGAGGTATGGCCGGTCCCGAAATCGTCGATCTCGATGTCGATGCCCATTCCCTTGATGCGTTCGATATTGCCCGATACCGACACGTCGCCGTCGTCGAGGAAAATCGACTCCACCAGCTCGAAACAGATTTCGCCGGGTGTGATGGACAGCGACTCGAGGTTCGCGATCAGGTTTTCGTCATGCAGCCGCTTTGACGAGACGTTGACGGAGACCTTCGGCACCTTGAGGCCGAGCGCGGTCCAGCGCATCTTGTCCTTCAGCACCGTCTCAAGCACGATCTGGTCGAGCACCGCCGACACGTTGAGGTCTTCGGCGATCCTCAGGAACCGCGCCGGCGCCAGGATGCCGTGATGCGGATGGTTCCAGCGCAGCAGCGCCTCGGCCCCGGTCAGTTCACCGGTTCTGGCGCAAAACTGCGGCTGGTACCAGGTCACGAACTCGCCGTTGTCGATCGCCGAGAGCACTTCGTCGGCGGTCCGTTTGTGGCTGACGATCTCTTCCTGCAGGTCGAGCGTGAAGAATTCGAAACGGTTGCGGCCGAGGCCCTTGGCCCGGTAGAGCGCGATGTCGGCGTTGACCAGCGTGCGTCGTGCATCGACATTGAGACCGGTTGCCTGCGCAATGCCGATCGAAACGCCGCACCGGCAGGAAAAGCCGTCGAAGTCGAAGGGCTGACGAAACTCGGCGATGATCCGCTGGGAAAGCTCGGCCACGTCCTCGATGGATGCGGAATTGTTCATCAGGATGACGAACTCGTCGCCGCCGATCCGCGCAACGATATCCTCGTCACGCACGTTGCGGGACAGGATCCGGGATGAATGCACCAGCATCGCGTCACCGGCCGCATGGCCCATCGTGTCGTTGATCTGCTTGAACCGGTCGAGGTCGAGATGAAGGATGAAGAACTTCTGCCGCTCAACCTGGCTTGCACGCGAGAGGTGGTCGAGTTCCATGTCCAGTTTGCGGCGATTCCCAAGCATCGTCAGCGGGTCGTGCAGCGCATTGTGCTCGATGCGGGTCTTGGCCATCTGAAGCTCGACATTGCGAGCATCCGATTCCGCTTTTGCAGACTTGAGCTCGGTCGTCATCACCGCATCTTTGGTCACGTCGAAGGCGAGCCCGATAAGCTTGCGTGAACCGTCGCGACCGATCACCAGCTGACCGACGGACCGGATATAGCGGAGGCTGCCGTCAGATTGCGGCACGCGAACGATCAGAGCCTCCTCGACGTCGCCGCAAAGGTAACGCATTGCCGCGTCAAGAGCACTCTGGCGATCCTCCGGAACCAGCAGAGACAGCCAGAAGTCGTGGGGAAGGGGGCCGGCAATTGGGGCAACGCCATAAAGCTGGCACATGCGAGCGTCCCATATCTCGCTGCCGGTTGCCGGATCATATTCCCAGACGCCGCATCCGTAGGAACCGAGTGCGAGGTCGAGCTTGCGCGACAGACCTTCCAGTTCCTGCTCCCGGTCCGACAATTCGTCGAGCGCCAGTTCGAGCTCGGCATTCTTGACCTCGCTATTGTCTTTCGCGTCGCGCAGGGTCTGTGCCATCGTCACGTCGGCGGTGACGTCCCAGACGATGCCGGTCGCCTGGATGCCGCGCTCGTTCTGGACCCTCGCGCCGGCGGAGCGAAGATGCCGGATGTCGCCGCCGGGCAGGATCAGGCGATAGGTCTCGGTCGATGGGCTGTCGGTGCAGAGAACTGTAAAGAGATGCGCTTCCGCGACAGCCCTGTCCTCAGGCGCGATCGATGCCATCCAGTCATCGAACCGGTTGCCGGTGGTGGCTGACGGATTGGCGTGGAGAGCGGCGGAGCGATCGTCCCAGGAGAGCTGCACACCCTCATCGGTCACTTCCCAGATGCCCATCATCGACGCTTCCATGGCAAGCCCGAACCGTCGCGACAGTGCAAACAGCTTGTTTTCGCGCAGCCGCAGCGTATCGATATGCTGGTTGCGTTCCGAAATCAGCGAGGTCGCAATGAGCACCGGCAAGACGATCGCAAGCGATGCCAGCGCCAGGATCAACCGGAACCGCATCTGACCGGCGGGCGAAGCGTTCCAGCCGACGCGCGGCGCCGCAAGGATCTGCCAGTCCGTACCCTTGACGGTGATCGACCACCGGACCGGATCGCCGCCCTTTACCGCTTCATTGCCGTAAAACACGGCCTGGTCGGCTCGACTGTTGTCGACGAGCGCGAGATCGAGCCAGTCGAAGACCGTCTCGGACGTTTGTGCCGCGTCGCCAACCTGAGGGCGTGTCGCGGGATCAAGCAGATCGGCGACATCGAGGACGAGAACCAGAGCGCCCCAGAGCCCGGCTTCCTGTCCGCTGGCGGAAGGCACCGGCATGATGAGGGTAAGCCTGCCCGTCTGCGATCCGGTCAGCACGCTTGGGCGCGCCTTGTTGCCGGCCCGGTCGAGATCCGCCTTAAGACCAGCAAGATCGATACCGGTCTCACCGGCCAAGCCGTCGCGGCGGAAGGAGGTCGTTGGTGTGAATCCCGGTGCCGCGATCACTGCGGAAAGGTGCGGCAGGTCGGCGAGTGCCTGACGAGCAGAGGTCTGCATATCGTTGGGCTTGTATCCTGCCTGACCGATCAACGCATTGCGCAGGCTATCGGCGACCGCGAAATCAAGCTCCAGCCGCGAAGCGATCTGACGGGCCGCCGTGCCGGCCGCGCGTGTCGTGGCGGCGTGAATATCGTCGCGATGTTTCTGCACGAATCGGTGATCGAGGACCACCGCGGTGACGATAACTGTCAGCGAAACGAGGAAGGCTGCGACGGCAGGCGCGCATGCACTGCTGAAAGGGCGAAACCTTTCGGTAATGGAGGAACGCCAGAGCGCCAAAACTGAACACCTTCTCGTTAACTCTTGTGACCGGGTATAACTGTATTGTGGCGCAGTTAATTTCCCATTCCACATCCGCCTTAGAGCTGTGAAGCTGCGTTTTATTGCAAATAGTTGGTAAACGCGGTCACTAAACGTTCGATTTGGTCTTGAGACGTCTTGAATTCGGAAGAATATGGTTAATAATCAAACTGTTGTTTGTAGCGAAAATGTCATGCTGGCGAGCAATTTTCGCCACAATCGGCAGGCTATCTTGCACCGAATTAGTACAGACCGTTTGTTCCAGGGATCTTCATCATGCGTATCCTCATTGCTGCCTTGCTTGCGACCGCCGGTGTTTTCTCGCCGCTGAGCACTTGGGCGCAGAGCGTGGACGTCGAGGCGACGATCAAGACGATCGACGCCAAGTCGCTCAGCCTGACGCTGGACGACGGCAAGACCTACAAGGTGCCGGAGGAGTTCAACTTTGAAGGCCTGAAGGCAGGCGTCAAGGTTCTGGTGTTCTACACGGTCGTCGATGGCAACCGCGTTGTGGACGATCTCGAAATCGTCCAGTAAGGGCGCAGGCGACGAGGTTCGCGGGCGACGGATCAGCGGCTCAGAGCCACTCCATCCGGAGTGCGTCCGGCTCGACTTTCAGGATACGGTCCTGATGAATGGCGATGGACGACGCTTCTTCTTCTCCAACGCCGCCGATCAGGCGAAAGATCGACCTGATGACGCCGCCATGGGCAACCGCCACGGTCGGACCGGTCAGAGACTGCATCCAGGCGCCGATGCGCCATGACAGGATTTCGTAGCTCTCGGCAGTTTGGCCCGGCGGAATGAAACTCCATTTCTGGCGCTTTCTTTCCTTCAGCAGCTCGGGCTCGAGTTTTTTGACTTCGGCCAGCGTCTGGCCTTCCCAGTCGCCGAACGAAACTTCCACCAGCCGGTCGTCGGTCCGGTAGGCGAGGGGATCGAGCCCCATCGCTGTGCGCAGCCGCTCCATCGTCTCGCGAGTGCGCGAGAGCGGGCTTGCCACGAAGTCGAAACCGGCGACATCGTCGCCGAGCAGCTCTTTCAGCGCTTCGCCATTGCCGGTCGCCTGAAGGCGGCCCGTATCGTTCAGAGGAATATCCTTCTGACCCTGAAGCCGGCCTTCAGCGTTC
Source organism: Rhizobium sp. Leaf321 (assembly GCF_001423215.1). Classification (NCBI taxonomy): domain Bacteria; kingdom Pseudomonadati; phylum Pseudomonadota; class Alphaproteobacteria; order Hyphomicrobiales; family Rhizobiaceae; genus Rhizobium; species Rhizobium sp. Leaf321. Next base: position 791,294 of record NZ_LMOF01000006.1, read on the forward strand.
CAGTCCGTCTGACCGTGACGGATGACGTAGAGAAGCACGGGGCGCTCAGTCCTTCACGACGGAAATGTCAGGCGCGTCGACGGCCTTCATTCCGATGGCGTGATAGCCGCTATCCGCATGGTGGATTTCACCGGTGACGGAGCGGGACAGGTTCGACAGAAGATAAAGGCCGACATCGCCCACTTCCTCGATCGTGACCGTGCGGCGCAGCGGTGCGTTATACTCGTTCCATTTGAGGATATAGCGGAAGTCGCCGATACCGGACGCAGCAAGCGTCTTGATCGGGCCGGCCGAGATCGCGTTGACGCGGATATTCTTCGGTCCGAGGTCAACGGCCAGGTATTTGACGCTGGCTTCAAGTGCAGCCTTGGCAACGCCCATGACGTTATAGTTCGGCATCACCTTTTCGGCACCGTAATAGGTCAGCGTCAGCATGGCGCCGCCGTCCGTCATCAGCTTTTCGGCACGGCGTGCGGCCGACGTGAAGGAGTAGACCGAGATCTGCATCGTCTTGGCGAAGTTGTCAGGCGTCGTATCGACATAACGGCCGGTCAGCTCATCCTTGTCGGAGAAGCCGATCGCATGCACGAAGAAGTCGATCTTGCCCCACTTCTTCTCTATATTGGCGAACACCTCATCGATGGTGGACTCGTCGCTGACATCGCAGTGGCCGGCCATGAAGGCGTTGATTTCGGCAGCGAGCGGTTCGACCCGCTTCTTCAGGGCGTCGCCCTGATAGGTCAGAGCAACTTCGCCACCCTGATCGTGAATGGCCTTGGCAATGCCCCATGCAATGGAGCGATTGTTGGCGACACCCATGACGACGCCGCGTTTGCCTGACATGAGGCCGGAAGCCTGAACCATGAATATCCCCTGGAAACTCGATTTGGCCTTGCCTATGACATAGGCAGGGCAAGGGTTCAAGCTTGCGGATACCAACTCATAGGCCCACTCTTTGGCGAAAGGGGAGGCCAACGTTTCAGCTGTCGCCGGAGCCGGTTGGGGATCGATGTCTTACAGATACAGCCCGTGGCGCATGTGGCGCATCAGATCGGTCACCTTCGGGTCGGGCTTTTCGAGAAGCACAATGCGCAGTTCCGCCACCAGATCGCCGCGGCCGCCTGCATCGTTGTAGAGCCCCATGCCTTCCAGCCGGATTGCCTGATCGGACCCCGACCATGCGGGAACCGCGATCGTCTGCTCGCCTTCAGGCGTCTTCAGCATCGGCTCGGCGCCGAGAACGGCGTCTTCGAGGGAGATCGGCAAAATGGTGTGGATATCGAAACCGCTCACCCGGAAATCCGCATGCTTGGCCACTTTCAGGGTCACCACGAGATCGCCCTGCTTCATCCCGGGAAGCTTCAGCCCCTGGCCCTTCAGCCGCACAACATGACCCTCGGTCATGCCCGCGGAAAGCGAAACGCGCACGTCACGATCGTCGCTGGAATGCACGATGACCGAACCCCTGTTGAGAAGGTCTTCGATTGTCACGACGGCTTCGGCCAGAAGATCCGGCGCCGTTTCGAGAACGGTCACGGTTTCACCGCGGATGCGCCGCAGCAGCGTGTTGAGAAGACCGGAACCCATGCCGGTGGTCGGCGGGGTCGGGCGGCTGCCGGGTCCCTCGTCCGCTGCATCGGCTCCTGTCGCGTCGCTTTTCGACGATGGACGAGCGGCCTGCGCGGTCGACGCCTCGTCTGCGGTTTTCTTCTGTCCGGAGTCGGCGGTCTGGCCGTCTGGCGAGACGCCGAAGATACGCTCGACCATGTCTTCGGCCGGTTCCGGCGGGGCATCGACACGGGCCTTGCCGTTCTGCTGTTGCTGCTGCGCTTGGGATTGAAGCACTTCGGCCTGCGCCCGCTTGGCGCTGGCACGGGCAAGCTCTTCCATCACTTTTGCCGCACGCTCGCGGGAAGCCTTGGCACGCATTTCCGCTTCGCGGGCTGCCTGGCGCTGCTGCATGAATGTCTGTTGAAGAGCGGATGCGCGGTCGTAGCGCTTGCGCCGCTCGGGATCCTTCAGCACCTCATAGGCCTGGCCCATTTCGGCGAAGCGCTCGCCGGCGTCGGGGTCGTCCTGGTTCTGATCGGGATGAATGGTCTTTGCCTTCGAACGCCACGCCGATTTGATCTCGTCAGCGTTGGCGCTCCGATTGACGCCGAGAATAGAGTAGGGATCGCGCATTTTGAAACCACCCGTAAAGCTTGGGGCGGTGGGTCGCGTATCCAATTCCGGACCCCCCGTAACTCAACAACTCTCGCGGCAGCCTTCGGTTCCTCATGCCCCGAGGCTGGCCGGATCACAGGCAGTAACCGTATGGAGGAATTGCTGAATCAGAGGTTACGGAGAGAAGGTCGATGCATGTTACGGTAAACAAAACGTTTACAGCACAGTGCTGTCCTTAACACTACTGGCGGTCAAATGCCGTGAGCGACCAGTCGCCCGTTTCGGTCCTGCATGCCTGACCGGAAAACAGCGATATTCCTTCATAGGAATGGCGGCTGGTGGTGAAGGCGCGGCAGAGTAGGCCGGCGCTCCGGTCCTCGTGGATCGAGGAGACGACACCGGCACTGCCGGTCGCCGAATTTGCCCAGGGAAGGGGGTTCGCACCCACCTTGGCGAGATCGGCCGAGGTCACGGCATTGCGCACGGTGGCTTCGTCCGATTGCGGATCACCCGCTTTTGGCTTGCTGGGAATGCTGCTCGTCGAGATACTACGATCGACCTTGTCCGCGCCGCCGAACACATCCATGCTGGTGCAGCTGCCAAGCGAACCGCACAGTGCGACGATCGCGATGATTCGCAGGCTGGCGCCATTCAGGCTCTTTGTACGGCACATCGAATTTGCTATCACAATCACCTTGCATCCTGTCCGGCCAAGTGTCTCGGGCATGTTCATCAGATCGGGAGCACTTTAGTCAATATGTCGGAAAACGGGTTAACAAGCGGTGACTTCACGCAGGAAAGTGAACCCTTCACCTTATTTGGGTCGTGGTTGAAGGATGCCGAATCCAGCGAGATCAACGATCCGAACGCCGTCGCGCTTGCGACCGTCGATGAACATGGGCTTCCCAATGTGCGAATGGTCCTGCTGAAGGGCTACGACGAGGACGGGTTTGTATTCTATACGAATTTCGAAAGCCAGAAGGGCGAGGAAATTCTCGGCCAGAAAAAGGCTGCGATGGTCTTTCACTGGAAGTCGCAGAGACGTCAGGTGCGTCTGCGCGGCCCCGTCGAGATCGTCAGCGATGCCGAAGCGGATGCCTATTATGCAACGCGGCCACGCGGAAGCCGAATCGGCGCCTGGGCCTCGAAACAGTCACGGCCGCTCGAAGGCCGTTTCGCGCTGGAAAAATCCGTGGCCGAATACACCGCGAAATTTGCGATCGGCGAGATACCGCGGCCACCGCACTGGTCCGGTTTCCGCATCCGTCCCGTGTCGATCGAGTTCTGGCACGATCGACCGTTCCGCCTGCATGACCGGATCGAATTCCGCCGCGATACGCCAGACGGTGCCTGGGAAAAGGTGCGGATGTATCCGTGAGCGACCGATCAGAGCTTGCGCCTAGCGCGCAAGCTTGAAGGGAATGCCCGAGGCGAGCGCCGACACATAGCGCGCCCGCTGGTAATGGCCGTTCAGCGAAATCCGCGGCAGACCCGTCAGCCGGGTCAGCCATTTCTCGCAGATCGTGCCCGGCTGGGTCGTGACGGCGACCGAAAAGCCGAGGTCGCGGGCGATGCGGTAGTCGCGCTCGCCCACCGCCTTCCGCGTGCCGTAGGGATAGGCGATCGTGGTCGGCCGTATCCCGGTCAGTTCTTCCACATAGTCGGCAGACCTCGCCATCTCGGCCCGCGCCTGCGCTTCCGACAGCCGCCCGACGGCGCGGTGACTGATTGTGTGTGCGCCAAGCGTTGCCAGCTTATGCCGCGAAAGTTCGCGCAGCTCGGCCGGATCCATCGTCAGGTCGGCGGTCATCTGCAACGGGTCGATACCGTGGCACCGCACAAGCGCATTCATCCTTGAGACGGCACTTGCCTCGTCATCGCGAAACACGAGATCGGCAAACCGGTCGAAGGCGTCGAACTTCTGCTCTTCACAGCCGAGCTCGATCCGCTCGGGTCCATTGCCGAAATCGAAACTCAGCTCCCGCTCGCGACCTATCAGGTCCGCCATTGTCTCCCACCACATCGAATGGGTCCGCTCCGCAAAGCCGCGGGCGACGAAAACGGTGAAGGGCACGCCGTATCTCTCGAACACCGGCAGCGCATGTTCGGCGTTGTTACGATAGCCATCGTCAAGCGTGAAGGCTGCAAACGGCTGGCCGGTTGGATTGGCAAGCCGCTCCGGCACTTCGTCCAGCGGCACGAACGCATATCCATCCGCCGAGAGCCGTTCGATCGCATCGGCCAGGAATTCCGGGGTAACCTCCAGATGACCGCTCGGCTGGAACGCGAGCGATTGTTTGGGGCGCACGTGATGAAGCGTGAAGATAGAACCACGACCGCGCGCACCTGCCAGCATGCCGGCCCGCGCGAGTGCTGCCGACGCCTCGAGACCTGTCGTCGTGACCTGACGTTTCAGGCCACGGATCCATGCCGCCGGCAACTTTGCTTTCAAATTCACCATCGTCGCCACGCCCGTTCAACCCCGAGATGCAACCTACCGTGTCAGCCGTTAAGCGTTGCTGAAGACCTGTTTTAGCGAATCATGCCGTCAAACAGCGGCAGGCCGATCAGCGCGGCGGATGCAATCAGGCAAAAGCAGATGCGCCGGAACGTCGCCTCGCTGGCGCGTCCGAACAGCCGCGATCCCGCATAGAGCCCGATCCCGTAGCCCGGCCCGGCGATCAGCGCGATCAGCAGCACCTCGAGCGTCAGGATGCCGCCGATCAGATACGACACGGACGAGATGACGCTGGCGAGCGCAAAATAGAGGACGAGGTTTGCCCTGACGACATCAGGTGCCGTCGCGCCGCCAAGCCAGTAGGCAACGATCGGCGGTCCCGACATCTGCGCCGCACCGCCGAAAAGACCGGCAAGCGCCCCGACACCGATGGTCAGCGGCGCCTTAGGCCGTCCGTGGTAGCGCCAGCCCGAGATCAGGAACACGAGAAGGCACAACACGACGACCGAGATGATCCAGCGCAGGGTGACGGAGGGCAGCAGTGCAAGCGCCGCCGCACCGACGGGCACGCCGACGACGGCACCCATCATCATCGTGAACACCTCGCGCCGGTTTGCCCTTCGCCAGCCGTCCGGCACCATCCCGAGCGTCATCACGCCATCGATAACCAGCAGCAGCGCCGCCGCGAGTTTCGGACCGATCGCCGTGCCTGCCAGCGGGACGAAGATCAGGGCGCCACCAAATCCCGAGAACCCGCGGGCAAGGCCGGCGATCATGGCGGCTGAGAACACGAAGGCGAGTTCACCCGGCGAATGGCCGGGAAGCCAGAGGCTGAACATGTCGGCAATGTGGGTGGAGGAGGGCATGGATCGGCTTGCACTGTTACAAAGCCGGCAACTGCAGGGATTTGGCCGAAAGTGTCAAGCCGTCACGCCGACGGGTTCAGAGCGGCAGGGGCCGCTCTCCCAGATGTTCGAACAGCCGCAGCAGATATCCATCAGGGTCGGCAACAATGAACTGCCGATTGCCGACCTCATGATCGCCGCGGCGATACCACTTGTCTTCCGGTTCGAGCTGAAGGGGCACGCCCGCTGCCTGCAGCCGCGTCAGGATCGCTCCCGAGGATGGAACCTCGATCTGCAGGTTCAAGCCGCGACCGAACGGATAGGCGGGGGACGCCCCGTCGGGCAGAGCAAAATCTCGGCCGATACCGATCTGGTCGATCATCAGTTGCGCCTGGCCAAGCGCCAGGAATGCAAACCCTTCGTCCGGACGGTCATAGACGATATCGAAACCGATCAGCTCGCAGTAGAAATCGCAGCTTTTGCGCCAATCGCTGACGGAGAGCTCGGGAACCAGCGCGTTGGACCGGTGCCGCGTCACGCCTTGGTGCCGCCCACCGTGACCTGATCCATCCGCAGATGCGGCTGGCCGACGCCAACTGGCACCCACTGGCCGCCCTTGCCGCAATTGCCGATGCCGGTGTCAAGCTTCAGGTCGTTGCCGACCATCGAGATGCGTTTCATCGCGTCCGGACCGTTTCCGATCAGCATCGCACCCTTGACCGGTGCGCCAATCTTGCCGTTCTCGATCATGTAGGCCTCGGTGCAGCCGAACACGAACTTGCCGGAGGTGATATCTACCTGTCCGCCGCCGAAGGAGACGGCATAGATGCCCTTCTTGACCGATGCGATGATCTCTTGCGGGGACTTGTCGCCGCCCAACATGAATGTGTTGGTCATGCGGGGCATGGGTATGTGCGCATAGCCCTGGCGGCGGCCGTTGCCGGTTGGTGCGACACCCATTAGCCGCGCATTCTGGCGGTCCTGCATGTAACCAACCAGCTTTCCGTCCTCGATCAGGACGTTATAGGCCGAAGGCGTGCCTTCGTCGTCGACGGTCAGCGACCCGCGGCGGTTGTCGATCGTGCCGTCATCGACGACAGTGACGCCGGGGGCTGCCACCATCTCGCCCATCAGGCCGGCAAAGGCGGATGTCTTCTTGCGGTTGAAATCGCCTTCCAGCCCGTGGCCGACAGCCTCGTGCAGCATCACGCCCGGCCAGCCATTGCCAAGCACCACATCCATCGTGCCGGCCGGTGCGTCGATCGCCTCGAGATTGACGAGTGCCTGGCGAAGCGCCTCGTCGGCGCCTGCCTGCCAGTTGCCGGTCGCGACGAAATCGCCGAAGCCGATCCGGCCGCCGGTGCCGAACGAACCCGATTCCTGGCGGTCGCCGTCACCCACGACGACCGAAATGTTGATGCGCGTCATCGGCCGGATGTCCTGCACCCGGTGTCCATCGGCGCGCAGAATGTCGACCACCTGCCAGCTGGCAGCAAGGCTTGCCGAAACCTGCCGTACCTTCGGATCCTTGGCGCGCAGATAGGCGTCGATCTCGGTCAGAAGCTTGGCCTTGGCCTCGAAGCTCGGAGAGCCGATCGGGTTCTCGTCGCCATAGTATTTCTTATTTGTGCGCTGGGGTGCGGCGGCATAGGAGCCGGAATGGTTGGCGGTGACGGCGCGAACCGCATCCGACGCACGCGAAAGCGCGGACGCCGAAAGCTCGCCCGCATGCGCATACCCGACAGCCTCGCCGGCAACGGCACGCAGGCCAAAACCCTGATCGGTGTTGAACGATCCACCCTTCAGGCGACCGTTGTCGAAGGAAAGCGATTCCGCCTGGGCATGCTCGAGATAGAGCTCGCCATCGTCAGCGCCTGATAGCGCCTGGCTCAGGATAGAACGCAGCTTCGTCTCGTCGCAATCGAAGAGGGAGATCAGGTCGGTGTTCATTGTTCTATGCTCCGCTTGCGCACATCAGTGCATTCGGGACCGAGGGGCGGCATCCGTGCGCGCCCAAGTCGAGATATCTGGAGCCCGATGTAGTTCCGGCAATCCGCCGAAACAAGCGTCTTTACGGAAGCGCGTCGTAGCCGGGGCCGAAACCGTTGAGCTCGATCGGAATGCCGACGCGGTCCTGGTCAGCGGATTCACGCAGCGCGAACACGGCATTCTTGCCGGCGCGAAGGATGCGCATCAGCTCGTCGTCGATTTCCACTTCCACATAGCAGCCTTCCGAGAAGCAGCGGGTGAAATAGGCGCGGCCGATATTGTTGCTGTCGACATAGAGTTCCATGCCATCCTTCAGGAGAACGCCGAGCGGGGCAAGGATGCGCAGGATGCGCGCCTTGCGGTCGGCGGTCTTGAGGACGACGACCGAGAGGCCGACTTCCGGGCGGTCTTCGGCGATCACGTTCTGCATCATCGCGCACTGCTCGACGGAGGCACCGGCCGGCTTGTCGCAGATGATCGACCAGGCGCCGTGGTTTTCCTTCACGTTGCCGGGCTGTGCCGGAGAACCGGGGGCAGGGCTTTGCGGCGCCTGCTGTGCATTCTGCCCGGTCTTCGGTGCGGCACCAGTCGATGGGGCAGGGGCTGATGGGGCAGGAGCCGGCGCGGAAGGAGCCGGTGCCGATGGGGTATTGGGAGTCGGCCGAGGTCCCGGCTGCTGCGCGACTGCGGGTAATGCGACGGCCCCCGCAAGCATCAAGGCAAGGCAGGCGCGAAGGCGGTAGGGACGACCCATGTAGACCTCTAAACGGACGAATCAGTGTGACTATTCTTGGCGGTCCTACGCCGAAATGAAAGGCCTCGCTCTCTTTTCAGCCGAGTACGGCGAAAATGGGACTTGAGGGGTTTGCGACTGTGCGGCGCCATCTGGTCAAGCAATGCCGCATGTTCCTGACGGCGCAGGCACTCCGCCGCATGCCGATAGGTTCAAAATGCCGCATGAGCAATGCCGCGCAGATATTGCGACGACCCGCAAACTGTGATTGAACCAAACCAGGCGCTTGAATTCCGCATGCCGTTCGATCGCGGGACTCGGGCGCATGGGAGAGAGGGTTTATCGTTATGTTGAGAGCTTACGCCGCAATGGCGTCGCTTATCTGTCTTTTCACGGCTTCGCTGGCCCATGCGGACCAGCCGAGGCCATGGCAGATGGATTTGCAGGCGCCCGCGTCACCGATCATGCACCAAATTCGCTGGTTCGAGCACTATACGCTCTGGTTCATCGTGCCGGTGACATTGCTCGTTCTGGTGCTGCTGATCATGGTTGCGGTCAAGTTCCGCGCCAGCCGCAATCCGGTTGCTTCGCGCACCAGCCACAACACGGTCATCGAGATCGTCTGGACCGTGGCGCCGGTGCTGATCCTGTTCTTCCTCGCCATCCCGTCCTTCAACCTTCTGAACGCACAGTTGGAAATTCCGGATGCGGACATGACGGTCAAGGCCACCGCCACCCAGTGGCAGTGGAACTACGAATATGAGGGTTCCGGCGAAACGCCCGTCGCCTTCGACAGCTATATGCTGAAGGATCCGGATCGCGCTGCCGCCGGCAAGACCGATATCGATCGCTATCCGCGGCTGCTCGCCGTCGACAACGAAATGATCATTCCGGTCGGCAAGACGGTACGCATGCTGGTGACGGCAGCGCCGTCCGACGTGATCCACGCCTTCGCCATGCCGGCCTTCGGCGTCAAGATCGATGCCGTTCCCGGCCGTCTCAACGAGACCTGGTTCAAGGCCGATCGCGAGGGGATGTATTACGGCCAGTGTTCCGAGCTTTGCGGCAAGGATCACGCCTATATGCCGATCGCCATCCACGTCGTCTCCGAGGAAAAGTACAACACCTGGCTTGCCCAGGCCGCCAGCGACCTTCCCGGTGCCTATAAGGGACTGGTCGCCGATGCCGGCACGGCCAAGCCCGCTGACGGCATTGCCGTCGCTGCGAAGTAATCAGGAGGCTGACGATAATGGCCGGACATACCACTCATACGGATCCCCATGGCGCTCACGCCCATGACGACCATGCTCATGATGCCCATGCCCGCGCGTCTCACGACGATGCGCATGCGCATGGCGATCATCATTCCCACACACCGGGCTTTGCCGCCCGCTGGCTGTTTTCGACCAACCACAAGGATATCGGTACGCTCTATCTGATCTTCGCGATCATGGCGGGCGTCCTCGGCGGCCTTCTGTCGGTTGCGATGCGCATGGAGCTGCAGGAACCGGGCATCCAGATCTTCCACGGTCTGGCGGCCATGGTCTACGGTTTTGAGGGCGATGCCGCGATCGATGGCGGCAAGCACATGTACAATGTGTTCACCACCGCGCACGCGCTGATCATGATCTTCTTCATGGTCATGCCGGCGATGATCGGCGGTTTTGCCAACTGGATGGTGCCGATCATGATCGGCGCGCCTGACATGGCCTTCCCGCGCCTGAACAACATCTCCTTCTGGCTGATCATCCCGGCCTTCCTGCTTCTGATGCTGTCGATGTTCGTCGAAGGCCCGTCCGGTGCATACGGCGCGGGCGGCGGCTGGACCATGTATCCGCCGCTGTCGACCTCGGGTCATCCGGGTCCGGCCGTCGATCTGGCGATCCTCGCACTCCACGTTGCAGGTGCCTCGTCGATCCTCGGTGCGATCAACTTCATCACCACCATTCTCAACATGCGCGCTCCGGGCATGACACTGCACAAGATGCCCCTGTTTGCCTGGGCCGTTCTGGTTACTGCCTTCCTGCTGCTTCTGTCTCTGCCGGTTCTCGCCGGTGCCATCACCATGGCGCTGACCGACCGCAACTTCGGAACAACGTTCTTCTCGCCTGAAGGCGGCGGCGATCCGATCCTCTACCAGCACCTGTTCTGGTTCTTCGGTCACCCGGAAGTCTACATCCTGATCCTGCCCGGCTTCGGCATCGTCAGCCACATCATCTCGACCTTCTCGAAAAAGCCGGTCTTCGGCTATCTCGGCATGGCCTATGCGATGGTGGCGATCGGCGCGGTCGGCTTTATCGTCTGGGCCCACCACATGTACACGGTCGGCCTGTCGCTCGATGCGCAGCGCTACTTCGTCTTCGCAACCATGGTCATCGCGGTGCCGACCGGCATCAAGATCTTCTCCTGGATCGCGACGATGTGGGGTGGCTCGATCACCTTCAAGGCGCCGATGGTCTGGGCGATCGGCTTCATCTTCCTGTTTACCGTGGGCGGCGTCACCGGCGTCCAGCTCGCCAATGCCGGCCTCGACCGGTCGCTGCACGACACCTATTACGTGGTGGCTCACTTCCACTACGTCCTGTCGCTCGGCGCCGTATTTGCAATCTTTGCCGGCTGGTATTACTGGTTCCCGAAAATGTTCGGCTACATGTATAGCGAGAAGGTGGCACACCTGCATTTCTGGGTGATGTTCGTGGGCGTGAACCTGGTGTTCTTCCCGCAGCATTTCCTCGGTCTCGCCGGCATGCCGCGTCGCTATATCGATTATCCGGATGCCTTCGTGGGCTGGAACTACATCTCCTCGATCGGTTCCTACATCTCCTTCGCCGGTGTTCTGGTCTTCCTCTTCGGCGTCTGGGAAGCCTTCGCCAAGAAGCGTGTCGCCGGCGACAATCCATGGGGTGAAGGTGCAACGACGCTCGAGTGGCAGCTGTCTTCGCCGCCGCCTTACCACCAGTGGGAGCAGCTGCCGCGCATCCGCTAAAGGCAGCGTTCCGACCAAGGGACATCGCGTGTGAAGCGCGCTGTCCCCCGAAAATGCAAGGTTTTTAGGTCTCATGACAGTTATCGATGATCGCGACGCTCTCGGCAATGACGCAGGCCTGTTCCTGTCTGAAGCGGGCGCACGCGATTTCTTCGAACTTCTGAAGCCGCGGGTCATGTCGCTCGTCGTCTTCACGGCGTTCGCAGGTCTCGTTCTGGCGCCCGGCACGCTCAATCCGGTTCTCGCTGCAATCTCGGTCCTCTGTATCGCCGTTGGCGCCGGTGCGTCCGGCGCGCTCAACATGTGGTACGACGCCGATATCGATGCCGTCATGACCCGCACCGCCAAGCGCCCCATCCCGGATGGTCGCGTGCGGCCGAGCGAAGCGCTTGCCTTCGGCCTGACGCTGTCGGTCTTTTCGGTGGCGATCCTCGGCCTTGCCGTCAACTGGCTGGCCGCCGGCCTGCTCGCCTTCACCATCTTCTTTTACGCCGTCGTCTATACGATGTGGCTGAAGCGCTCGACGCCGCAGAACATCGTCATCGGCGGTGCCTCCGGCGCCTTCCCGCCCATGATCGGCTGGGCCTGCGTCACCGGCGGCATTTCGCTCGACAGCGTCATCCTGTTCCTCATCATCTTCCTCTGGACGCCTGCCCACTTCTGGGCGCTGGCGCTCTACAAGATGCGCGATTACGGCTCGGTCGGCGTGCCGATGATGCCGAACGTCGCCGGCGAGCGTTCCACCAAAATCCAGATGTTCGCCTATGCGGTTCTGACGGCTGTTCTCGGCGTCGCACCCAGCTTCACCGGCCTTGCCAGCATCGGCTACGGCCTATTTGCCGGCGTGCTGGGGCTCATCTTCATTGCCTGTTCCATCTCAGTCCTGCGCATGCCTGAAGGCGACGAGCGGATGGTGCCGGCCCGCAAGATGTTCGGTTACTCGATCTTTTATCTCTTCATCATCTTTTCCGCGCTGCTTGCCGACCACGCGGCAGCCGGTGTGGCGACCCTGATCGGAAGCCTTCTATGATTGACACCGTCAAGCTCAACGACGCCCAGAAAAAGTCCCGCCGCAACAGAAATGTGGCGCTGGGACTGGTCCTCGCCGGACTGGTCGTCCTTTTCTACGTGATGACGCTGGTCAAAGTCGGCGGCGTCGGCAACTGACCCAGAACGCTTGAGGAGGAGGCAAATGGGAGGAGAGGTTCACGGGAATGGTCAGGGCAACGCCCAGCGGCCGGGCCATGGTCAGGCAAAGCGGGTCAGCAATGCCGCGATCTTTGCCGGCTGCGCTGTGTTCGTCACCTGCATGGTGGGCGCCGCCTATGCGTCCGTTCCGCTCTACCGCCTCTTCTGTCAGGTCACCGGCTATAACGGCACCACCCAGCGCAGCGAGCAATATTCCGATACGATCCTCGAGAAGACCATCAAGGTCACGTTCGACGCCAATGTGTCGCCCGGCCTGAACTGGGATTTCAAGCCTTCGAAACCTGTGGAGCTTAAGATCGGCGAAACCGGGCAGGTGTCGTTTACCGCGAAGAACCGTTCGCCGGTGGCGACGACTGGAACCGCGGTCTTCAACGTCACCCCCATGGAGGCGGCGGTCTATTTCAACAAGGTCCAGTGCTTCTGCTTCACCGAGCAGACCCTGCAGCCGGGCCAGACGATCGATATGCCGGTCGTCTTCTTCGTCGATCCCGAGATCGTCAAGGCGAACGAGACGAAGAACATCAAGACCATTACCCTGTCCTACACCTTCTATCCGGGCAAGGAGCCGGCGCCGAAGCCGGTTGCGGCCTTGCGGAATGAAGTGCAGGATAAGGGCAGTAAGCTTTAAAATGGCCCGCCGTTCTTGGCGGGTGGAACACTTGCGGTAAGCACCCTTGGGAGGGGCAGGCATGGCAGAAGCGCACCAGAAGAACCACGATTATCACATTATCGACCCCAGCCCTTGGCCGCTTCTCGCCTCGATCGGCGCCTTCGTCATGGCGTTCGGTGGCGTCGGATACATGCGCTACCTGAAGGGTTCGGAATTTCACATTTTCGGCATGAACCTGGCAACGCCATGGGTCTTCTTCATCGGCCTCGCGATCGTCATCTACGTGATGATCGGCTGGTGGTCGGATACGATCAAGGAAGGTAATGCGGGCGCCCATACGCGCGTCGTGTCGCTGCATCTGCGCTATGGCATGATCATGTTCATCGCGTCGGAAGTGATGTTCTTCGTCGCCTGGTTCTGGGCCTTCTTTGACGCCAGCCTTTACGCCAACGAGGCGATCCAGGCGTCCAGAACACAGGTTCTCGGCGGACAATGGCCGCCAAAGGGCATCGAGGTTCTCGATCCATGGCATCTGCCGCTCTATAACACGATCATCCTGCTGCTGTCGGGCACCTGCGTCACCTGGGCTCACCACGCGCTGTTGCACAACGACCGCAAGGGTCTCGTCACGGGCCTGGCTCTGACGGTCGCACTCGGCGTCTTCTTTTCGGCAGTGCAGGTCTACGAATACGCCCACGCCCCGTTCGAATTCGCCAATTCGATCTATGGCGCCACGTTCTTCATGGCCACCGGCTTCCACGGTTTCCACGTTCTGATCGGCACCATCTTCCTGCTGGTATGCCTCATACGCGCCATGAACGGCGGCTTCACCTCGGAGAAACACTTCGGCTTCGAAGCAGCCGCCTGGTACTGGCACTTCGTCGACGTCGTCTGGCTGTTCCTGTTCTTCTCCATCTACATCTGGGGCGGCTGGGGCGCACCGCTGGCGCATTGAGAACAAACGACACTTCGAAGGGCGGCCGATGCCGCCCTTTTTTGTTGCGAAAGTGTACCAAAATTGGTACAATGCGCCGTGATGACGGATTTGCCGAAAAAGATCGTCGGAAGGTTCTACGCGACCGCACACGGGCGCAGGCCGGTGCGCGATTGGCTGATGGATCTCACGAGAGAAGACAGGCGGCAGATCGGTATCGATATCCAAAGGGTCGAGTTTGGCTGGCCGTTGGGCATGCCCTATTGCCGCTCTCTCGGAAATGGACTGTGGGAAGTTCGGACCAACCTCTCCGGCGGGCGCATCGCACGGGTGATCTTTTTCATTCACGAGGGTGAGATGATCCTTCTCCACGGCTTTGAAAAGAAGACCCAGAAGACACCGGCTCAGGATCTTGACCTCGCGCTGGCACGAAAACGGGATGTGGAACTATGACGGAGCAAAAGGGCTATATCGACAGGACACAGACTTTCGACGATTTCCTTGAAGCCGATGGCCTGCTGGAGGAAACCGAGACGATTGCCCTGAAACAGGTGATTGCCGACCAGTTACGGGCGGCCATGCAACAGGAAGGCCTCACGAAGACTGCCATGGCCGAGCGGATGAATTCCAGCCGTCAGCAGCTTGATCGATTGCTCGACCCGAACAATCCCTCGGTTACCCTTCTGACGTTGCGCCGTGCTGCGACAGCTGTCGGCCGCAATCTCCGTATCGAGCTGGTCTAGCATGCATCAGTTGACCGAGCGACAGCCGGCCTCTTCAAGGCGCTCCCGCAGTCTTGTGCGCACCATCGCCACAATCACCCTCATCCTGGCCTCGCTCGCCATCCTCCTTGCTCTCGGCACCTGGCAGATGGAACGGCTGCACTGGAAGGAAGGCCTGCTCGCCGATATCGCCGAGCGGCGCAGCGCAGATCCCGTACCGCTGGCAGACATCGAGCGGATCGCGGCGGATGGCGGCGATATCGAATACCGCCGCGTCGCGCTTTCAGGCACGTTCGACCACACGAAAGAACGGCATTTCTTCGCCACGTTTCAGGGCCAGACCGGTTTTTACGTCTACACCCCGCTGATCCTTTCCGATGGTCGCGCCCTTCTCGTCAATCGCGGCTTCATTCCCTACGAGATGAAAGAGGTCTCGACGCGCACGGCCGGCGAAGTCACGCGCGAGCAGCGGCTGACCGGTTATGCCCGCAGCCGTCTGGCGCAAAAGCCATCCTCCATCGTGCCCGACAACGATATCGCCAAGAACATCTTCTTCTGGAAGGATCTCGACGTCATGGCGTCGTCATCAGGTCTCGATCCGGCCAAAACCCTGCCGTTCTTTGTCGATGTGGATGCTCAGGTTCAAAATCCCGGCGGCTGGCCGAAGGGCGGCGTCACCCAGTTCGATCTCCCCAACAGCCACCTCCAATATGCCTTCACCTGGTACGGGCTTGCAGCGGCACTGGTGGCGGTCGTCATCGGCGCATGGTGGCGCCGTGCCAAGCCTGCGACGCCATAGCCGTCACTTTTTTCTTGGCGTGGCGGAGCCGGCTCGCCTATATGGGGACTGCAACGGCTTACGGAAGCGACATGAACATCCAGGTCACAAAACCGGCTCTCACGATCCGCCTCTGCGGTCCGCGCGGCTTTTGCGCCGGCGTCGATCGGGCAATCCAGATCGTCGTGCTGGCGCTGAAAGCCTATGGCGCGCCGGTCTATGTCCGTCACGAGATCGTCCACAACCGCTATGTCGTCGAGGGACTGGAAGCCAAGGGCGCCGTCTTCGTTGAGGAACTGGATGAGATCCCGGCGGAGCATCGCCAACAGCCGGTGGTATTTTCCGCTCATGGCGTGCCGAAATCGGTGCCCGAGGATGCCCAGGCCCGCAATCTTTTCTATCTCGATGCCACATGCCCGCTCGTCTCAAAAGTCCACAAGCAGGCGATGCGCCACCAGCGGCTGGGCCGCCATGTGGTCCTGATCGGCCATGCTGGACATCCGGAAGTGATCGGCACAATGGGCCAGTTGCCGGAAGGCACGGTCTCGCTCGTCGACACGATCGCCGATGCCGAAGCCTATATCCCCGCCGATCCTGACAATCTCGGTTACGTTACCCAGACGACGCTGTCAGTGGATGATACGGCCGGTGTCATCGCCAAGCTGCAGGAACGCTTCCCGAACCTGACGGCACCCGCAGCCGACAGCATCTGCTACGCCACCACCAACCGCCAGGAAGCCGTCAAGGAAGCAGCACCCGGCTGCGATCTCTTCATCGTGGTGGGCGCACCCAACTCGTCGAACTCCAAGCGTCTCGTCGAAGTCGCACTGCGGGCCGGCGCCAGACGTTCGATCCTGGTGCAGCGCGCCTCCGAGCTGAACTGGGATGAGATCGGCCAGATCCAGACGCTCGGCCTATCCGCCGGCGCCTCTGCCCCGGAAGTCATCGTCGACGAAATCATCGAAGCCTTCAAGCAACGGTTTTCGGCCGAAATCGAGCTTGCGATCACCGCCGAGGAAACCGAAAACTTCCTCGTCAACCGCGAACTCCGCTCCGTCCCCCTCACCATCGAAGACATGGCCTGGGTCAACGGCGAGCGCCCTCTCTCCGCTGGATGAACCGCCTTCGGCTCTAGCGAAGCACCGGCCAAGCCGCTAGGAAGAGATCCAGCGCAACGATCATCAGCGGGACGAAATCTTGGCCGTCTATACCGATATCACCGAAATCGACCTGAACCGGTTCCTGGCCGAATATGATGTCGGGGAGCTCACGTCCTACAAGGGCATTGCCGAGGGCGTCGAGAACTCGAATTTCCTGCTCCACACCACACGTGATCCGCTGATCCTGACGCTGTATGAAAAACGCGTCGAGAAATCCGACCTGCCGTTCTTTCTGGGCCTGATGCAGCACCTGGCCGATCGGGGTCTGTCCTGCCCGCTGCCTTTGCCACGCCGCGACGGGCAGTTGCTAGGCGAACTTTCCACCCGGCCGGCCGCCCTCATCTCGTTTCTCGAGGGGATGTGGTTGAGACGTCCGGAAGCCCGCCATTGCCGCGAGGTCGGCAAGGCGCTGGCGCAGATGCATCTCGCCGGCGAGGGGTTTAAGATCAAGCGCCCCAATGCGCTGTCGCTCGATGGCTGGAAGGTCCTGTGGGAGAAATCCGCGGACCGCGCCGACGAGGTCGAAACGGGGCTGCAGGACGAGATCACCTCGGAACTGGAATTTCTCGCCGCCCATTGGCCGAAGGATCTGCCGGCGGGTGTCATCCATGCGGATCTGTTTCAGGACAACGTCTTCTTCCTCGGCGACGAACTGTCGGGGCTGATCGACTTCTATTTCGCCTGCAACGACCTGCTCGCCTACGACGTATCCATCTGCCTCAATGCCTGGTGCTTCGAAGCGGACGGCAGCTATAACGTTGAGAAGGGTATGGCGATGCTGGAAGGATATCGCAGCGTCCGTCCACTGTCTGATGCGGAGATCGCCGCATTGCCGGTGCTTGCCCGCGGCTCGGCCCTGCGCTTCTTCCTCACCCGGCTCTATGACTGGCTGACGACGCCCGAGGGCGCGCTGGTGGTCAAGAAGGATCCGCTCGAATACCTCCGCAAGCTGCGGTTCCACCGCGGCATTTCCTCTGCTGCAGATTATGGACTGACATCATGAAACAGGTCGACATTTTCACCGACGGCGCCTGTTCCGGCAATCCCGGCCCGGGTGGCTGGGGCGCCATCCTGCGTTACGGCGAAACCACCAAGGAACTGTCTGGCGGCGAGGCCGAAACGACCAACAACCGCATGGAACTCATGGCGGCCATCAGCGCCCTCAACGCGCTCAAGGACACGTGCGAGGTCGATCTCCACACCGACAGCAAATACGTGATGGACGGCATTTCCAAGTGGATCTTCGGCTGGAAGAAAAACGGCTGGAAGACGGCCGATAAGAAGCCCGTCAAGAACGGTGAGTTGTGGCAGCAGCTCGATGTCGCCAACCAGCGCCACAAGGTCAAATGGCACTGGGTCAAGGGCCATGCAGGCCATCCGGAAAACGAACGCGCCGACGAACTGGCCCGCACCGGCATGGCGCCTTTCAAGAGAAAGTAGCGGTTGCTCTTGAGGGTGGTTTACAGCAAAGGTGCGAAGCGGTTTCCCGTCGTGCATAGCGTTGAAGCAGGCTCCACGACGATTTCGCGCCATACAGAACAGCCATAGGGTGGACCCACCGATGATCCTTCATTGCGTCTTCATGCGTTTCAAGACTGCATTGCAGCCGGCAGAGAAGCAGGAAATCTACGACGCCGTTCACGGCCTCAAAACGCTCATTCCCGGCATTGTTGATGTGAAGTCCGGCCCGAACGCCTCATCGGAAGGCCTGAACGGCGGCTTCCTCGACGGCTTCATCGTCACCTTCGACACGCTGGAAAGCCGTGACGCCTATCTCGTCCATCCCGACCATATTACCGTCGCCGAACGAATTGTCGCCGCATCCGATGGCGGCGTGTCGGGCCTGATGGTTTTCGATATGGCAGTGTAATGGTTCGAGGCGGGCTCTAGCCCCTCGCAGCGTCTCATTCGCAATGGGAATGAGGGGCATGAGCCCCTCAAACGATCTCATGGAATACTAATTGACTTAGAGGCGTTCCAGCATCGCGTCGGCACCCGAGACGGTCGCCTGGCCAGGGCTTTCCTCGATGTCGAGTGACTTCACCACACCGTCCTCGACCAGCATCGCGTAGCGCTTGGAGCGCACGCCAAGCCCGCCGGCGGAAAGATCGGCATCGAGGCCCATCGCCTTGGTAAAGGCACCGTCCCAGTCGGCCAGAAAATGGATCTTGTCCATGCCGCCGGTCTGCTGTGCCCAGGCGCCCATTACATGCCAGTCGTTGACGGCAACGACGGCGATGTCGTCGACGCCCTTGGCAAGCAGCGCGTCGCGATTGTCGAGATAGCCGGGCAGGTGGTTCAGCGTGCAGGTGGGCGTGAAGGCGCCGGGTACCGCAAACAGCACGACCTTCTTGCCGGCAAACAGCGCGTCCGTCGAGATCTCGACCGGGCCGTCAGCAGTCTTTTCCTTGAAGGTGGCGCTGGGTAGTTTTTCACCGATGGCGATGGTCATGGGATCTCCTGTTTGCTTGAAGTTTGCCGTTCGGCGGAACTATAGGTCGCGGTCGGCAAGAGGCAAGCGAAGACGGGAGGGGTCTCAGTCGAAAACGATGGACGTCTCCATGGACCGACTGCCGCTGGTCGCCAGAATGCCCCACCGTTTGCCGCTGATGTCGTAATTGTCAGGCAATTTGCCCACCGGCATATCCAGCGTATAGGCATGACCCTGCCGCTTCGCATCGACGCTTTCGAAGAGCACATGCCCCTCGGGACCGGTCACCACCACCTGCGGCGGCGCGGTCGCACTGTCCGGCAGCCGCAGCGTCAGCCGTAGAACCTTTCCGCCCTTCACCATCGCATAATCAGTCACGGCAAAATCGTTGGCCGGAGGCGAGGGGAGTGCGGCACTGGCGGCGTTGAGGATCATTGCCTCTTCCACCGGCGTGCCCCGGACCGCTTTCATCGGCAGAGAGAATTCGGCCTGGAAGGGTATGCAGATATTACGGCAAATGCCGATAAACGCGGAAACGTCGATGCTTGCTGCCCCCAAAGGCAAGACCTGTGAGGCTTGCCCCGCCTTGGTCGGCTTGTCGAGCTTCAGCGCAAACGGAAATGCCACGGCGCGATCATAGCCGATGTCGGTCACGTCACCGTTGGTGATCAGCTTTGGAACCGGATAGGACATCGTCTGGGAGGTGATCCCGCTTTCGCGCGAAAATGTCAGTTGCGGCGGAATGCCCGCTTCACCCGGCTCTTTCCAATAGGTGATCCAGCCATCCTTCGGCTCGATCTGCAGAGCCCCGCGCACGGTTCCATCAGGCTCTGGAGGCATGGTGACGATCCGCATGCGGCCGCCCTCGTTGGTGGCCCAGGGCGTCATTTCCGCCAGAGCATCGGCCGCCGCCGTCTGCAATCCAAGGCAGATGGCAGCACCAAGCAACAGGTTTGCGGTTGTGGTTCGAATTGGGGTCAGGCTCCTCATCGCTCAGGGATTAACCGTTAAATGTTGAACGAACCAGCAGCGCTTTCGAAAAACAGGATCATTTTCCGTTGATCGCCGCGGTTCGTGCCCCATGTTTCAGGAACGCTGCTGTGAAGCAGCAGCCACGGCACGCTCTCACAACCAGGCGAGCCCGGCCTTCAAAGACAGTCAGTACAGACATTTCAAACGGCCGCAGTTTTGCTAGAATAGGTTTCAAAGCGCTGCAGGTGGAGGCATGATGGCTTTTTCGCTTCTCTCGGGTGCTCAGGACGACGGCGGCAAGGGCGGTCGCGAACGCGGGTTTCTTGACGGACAGTTCCTGATTGCGATGCCGAGCATGCAGGATACCAATTTCTCCCGCACGGTCATCTATGTCTGCGCCCATTCTCCGGCCGGCGCCATGGGGTTTATCATCAACCGCGCCCAGGAAATTTCCTTCACGGAAGTGTTGCGGCACCTCAAGCTCTTGGACGAGCACGAGATCATCGCTCTCCCGCACGAATGCCGTGAGTTCCCGATCCTGTCTGGAGGTCCGGTGGAAACCGGTCGCGGCTTCGTGCTGCATTCCGACGACTTCTCGAGCGAATCCTCCATTCCCGTCAGCGACGATATCTCGCTCACCGCCACGCTCGATATCATCCGCGCCATCTGTGACGGCAGGGGGCCATCACGCGCCACCATGCTGCTCGGTTACGCAGGCTGGGGTGCAGGACAGTTGGAGCGGGAGATTTCCAGCAACGGCTGGCTGAACTGCCCGGCCAGCGAAGATCTGATCTTCGGTACGACGCTGGAAGACAAGTACGAGCGCGCGCTCGCCTCGATGGGCGTGACGCCCGCAATGCTGTCCTCCGACGCCGGCCACGCCTGAATTTCTGAAATTCTTGAGCTATGCCGGAACGAACTGCCAAGGCTCGGAGTTCTCTTAGTGCAAGACATCGAAAACGATGCCGCTAAGCTCAAGGAGAAACACTATGGGTAGCACCAGCGATAAAATTTCCGGAATGGGCAATGAAGTCTCCGGTAAGGTCAAGCAGGCTGTCGGCGACATGACCGACAACCACGAGCTGGAAGCCAAGGGCGCTGCCCAGGAAGCCAAGGGCGAAGCCCAGCAGGCCAAGGGTAAGATCAAGGAAGCGGGCAAGGACATCGTTGATCGCGCCTAAGCGATCCGAATCCGCCAAATCCAGAAACCTGTTCCGGTCCTACCGGGGCAGGTTTTTTATCATCCAGAATTCAGTTCACCCCAACTTCCACTTCGTCTAGCGGATCTGTCCATGCGCCTCTTCGACTGCGATCACTGCGGCCAACCGGTTTATTTCGACAATCGCAACTGCGTCCACTGCGGTTACAAACTGGCTTTCGTTCCGGAAAAGCTCGCCATCATGGCTCTGGAGCAGGACGAAATGGTTGCGGGTCCCGACGCTCCCGTGGCGGACCCGACCTGGCACCTGTTCGGCGACCTCGACAGCAAGGTGCGGCTCTGTGCCAACAGCAGCCTGGATATCTGCAACTGGACGGTCGTTGCCGAGGACCCCAACCCGTTTTGCCCGGCTTGCCGGCACAACCGCCTGGTGCCTGACGCCTCGACCGAGGAGGGGCTCGACCAGTGGCGTCGCATCAGCCAGGCGCAGCGCCATCTGTTCTATTCGCTGATGAAATGGAACCTGCCGCGCACCAACCGCGAAGAAGATCCGCAGGGCGGCCTCGTCTTCGATTTCCTGATCGACGAGATCCAGCCGGATGGAACGGTGAAGCCCGCCATGACCGGCCACGAAGACGGCCTGATCGCCATCCGCGCTGCCGAAGCCGACGACGCGACGCGCGAGCAGATCCGCATCTCGATGAACGAGCCCTATCGCACGATGCTCGGCCACTTCCGCCACGAGACCGGCCACTACATCTGGGACAAGCTCATCCGCGACGGCGGCAGGACCGATGCATTCCGCGCCGTGTTCGGCGACGAGACGATGGATTATGCCGACGCGTTGCGCCGCAACTACGAAGAAGGCCCGCCGGTTGGCTGGCAGCAGTCGTACATCAGCACCTATGCGAGCTCGCATCCGTGGGAGGATTTCGCCGAGACCTTCGCCCACTACATCCATATCGTCGATACGCTGGAAATGGCACGCGCCTACGGCCTGTCGATCGATCCGAGACGCCACGGCGAACTGGCGGCAGAAGTTGCGTTCCAGCCCTACGAGGCAGCGAGCGCCGAGCAGCTCGTTCGGGCGTGGATTCCGTTCAGCATGGCATTGAACAGCATCCATAGGGCCATGGGTGTGCCGGATCTCTATCCGTTCATCCTCGCCCCGGCGGTCACCACCAAGCTGCAGTTCATCCACGACATGATCCAGGAAAACCGCCGTCAGCATCCGGGCGCGACTTGGGAAGCCATGAGCGGCGCTGCGATGGCAACGGCTGTGTGATCAGGCTCTATGCACGCGGACGGGCCTGACATCAGGCCTGTCAGGCTGCTCGAAACACAGGTGAGGCTTGGTTGACGAGAGCGATAGCCGGTCTCCCTCATCCCCGCCACAAGGGCAGGATGAGAAAGTCGGAACTCAAGCCCGTTTCGTCAGCGGAAACCGTTCTTTCAAGAGTCGGCCAATCGCATCCGTCGTCGCCGGCGGGCCGAACAGGTAGCTCTGTCCGAAATGGCAGCCCATCTTGGCAAGCTCTGCCGCGTCTTCGTCGGTTTGGATGCCCTCAGCCACCACGTCCATCTCGAGCGCCCGCGCCATGGCGATGACCGAGCGCAGCAGCACTGCGCGCTTGTCGGTTGCATCGCGCACCAGCGACTGGTCGAGCTTGATCGTGTCGAACGGGAACTGCGTGAGATAGCCGAGCGAAGAGTATCCGGTACCGAAGTCGTCGAGCGCGAGGCTGAGGCCGGTCTCTTTGAGCTTGGCCAGAACAAGACGCGCCTGCTCCGGGTTCTCCATCATCAGCGACTCCGTCAGCTCCAGCTTGAGCTGCCCCGGTGCCACCTGCGTCCTCTGCAGCAATGCCCGGACGTCATTGTAGAGATCGGCGTTCAGGAGCTGCGCACTCGAGACGTTGACGGATACGAAGATCGGCAGCGAACCGGTTTGTGCCTGCCAGGACGTGAGGTCTGAGGCCGCCCGTTCCATCGCAAAGAGGCCGAGAGGTCCGATCAGGTCCGACATTTCGGCGATCGGAATGAATTCGGAGGGCGGAATGCTGCCGCGCTTGGGATGTTCCCAACGCATCAGCGCTTCGAAGCCGGCAATCTCGCCATCCACAAGCCGGATGATCGGCTGGTATGCGAGTGTCAGTTCGCGTCGCTCGATGGCGCGGCGAAGGTCGGTTTCGATCTGCAGACGATCTGTACCGGTCGAGCGGAATGCCGGACGGAACGGTTCGACGCGATTGCCGCCGGCTCGCTTGGCCCGGTACATCGCCAGTTCCGCATCGGCGAGAAGTCCCGGGGCGCTTTCCTGCTGATCTACCCAGGAGGCTAGGCCGATCGAGGCGGTGAGCACGATCTCGCGGTTGGCGAAGTTGATCGGCACCATGATTGCCTTGGACACCGCATCCGCAAAATCCGCGACCTTGCCCGGGTCCCGCTCGGACACAAGGATGAGGCCGAACTGGTCGCCGGCAAGCCGTGCCAGCGTGTCTTGAGGCTTCAAGAGACGACGCAGGCGCCGCGTCAGCGCGATCAGAATGTTGTCGCCCGCGGCAATTCCGAGCGAGTCGTTGACCTGCTTGTAGCGGTCGATGTCGATCGCCATGACGGTTGGGCGCAGATGCCCGTCGCCGGGTGCCAGCGTCAGTACCGATTGCAGACGGTCGAGGAACACCTGGCGGTTCGGCAACCCGGTCAGGTTGTCATGCATCGCGTCCTGCAGCAGACGCTCGATCGAGTTCTTCTGCTCGGTCACATCGATGACGGTGCCGACGCAGCGGATGATTTCGCCGTTTGAGCCGAGCACCGGCCGTGCGCGGATCTGCAGCCAGTGGAAATGCCCGTCTTCTGCGCGAATCCGGAATTCGTGGTTCAACCGGCCGCGGCGATGTTCCAGAAGCACGTCCAGCGTGGCGCGGAACCGGTCGCGGTCATCGGGGTGAAGCCGCGGCAGCCAGTTGCGCACCGGCCCGTGCATGGAGCCTTGCTCGAGGCCGAGCCGCGTCGAGATGTCGGGCGTGGTCACCACGCGGTCGCGCGCCACATCCCAGTCCCAAACTGTGTCGCCCGAACCGGTCAGCGCCAGCGACTGCCGCTCCAGATCGGAAAAGAGACCCTGCTGGTAGGCGCCGCCGGCAAAGGCGTGCTGCATCACGGTAAAGCCGATCAGAAGCACGATCAGAACCAGTCCGCCGCCAAGCGCCGGCTGCACGATGTCGTTGTCGAGCTGGCCCGTCACCGTAAGACATCCGCCGAACAGCCAGACCAGCAACAGCGCCCATGTCGGCACCAGAAGGATGGCGCGGTCATAGCGGTTGAAGCCGAGATAGACGATCAGGAGGATGCCAACAGTGCCGGTCAGCGCAAACGAAAGCCGCGCGATACCCGATGCGACAGACGGATCGTAGATTGCCACACCGCCGAGGAGCACGAGGCCGGCCACCCAGGCAAGCGTCGCATAACCAAGGTGCACGTGCCAGCGGTTGAGGTTGAGATAGGTGAACAGAAAGATGACGAGCGACGAGGCAAGCGCCACTTCGGCTGCGGCACGCCATATTCGCTCGTCGGACGATGTCACGCTGATAAGCTTGTCAAGAAACCCGAAGTCGACGCAGATATAGGCAAGCACCGCCCAGGCAAGGGCTGCCGCCGCCGGCAGCATGGATGTTCCCTTGACCACGAACAGAATGGTCAGGAACACCGCAAGCAGACCGGCAATGCCGAGCACGATGCCCTTGTAGAGCGTGAACGAGTTGACCGAATCCTTGTAGGCATCCGGTTGCCAGAGATAGATCTGCGGCAGCGCCGGCGTCGAAAGCTCGGCGACGAAGGTGATCGTGGCGCCCGGATTGAGCGTGATGCGGAACACGTCGGCATCGGGGCTGGCGATACGGTCGAGCGCAAACCCTTCCGATGGCGTGATCGAGATGATGCGCTGCGAGCCGAGATCCGGCCAGAAAACCTTGGAATTTACGAGCCGGAAATGCGGCGCGACGATCACCCGCTCCAGCTGCTCTTCGGAAACGTTGGAAAGCGCAAACACCGCCCAGTCGCCCTGGTGCGACGGCGAAGATGCGCGCACCTCGATGCGGCGACGGATACCGTCGGCAGCAGCGGCCGTGGAAACCTGAAAGGCCTCGCCCTGGTTGGCGTAGATGTCGGTCGTGCGGGTCAGGTCGAGCGCGGTGTCGTCGCGCGAGATTTTCACCGGCTCGGCCGCCTGTGCAAACGTCGCCGCCGCAAGAAACATCAAGACAGCGGAAACAATTCCAAGAACCGACGGCAGGCGCGGCATGGCCGAGAAACTCATGTGACGCAGCATCATGTGTTCAGCATTTTCGCAAATTCACCATCTTCTGGCAGTCGGGAGAAAATCACGTGGTCGCGCCACTCACCATTGATCTTGAGATATTTCCGCAAAAGACCTTCCCGCTCGAATCCGGCCTTTTCGAGAAGCCGGATGCTTTTCCAATTGTCCGGAATACAGGCTGCCTCGATCCGGTGCAACTGAAGTCCGCCGTAGATGTAGGGGATAGCCATCTCCAATGCGGCCAACATATGGCCTTGGCCCGAATGTTTCTCGCCCATCCAGTAGCCGACCATGCAGCTTTGCGACGCGCCGCGGCGGATATGGCCGATCGTCAGGCCCCCCAAAAGCTCCATCGTGTCGCGGCGGAAAAGCAGCATCGGCATGGCAACGCCTGACGCATGTTCCTGGGTGGCGCGCACCACGCGAGCGCGAAACGCCGATTCCGTCAGCTCGTCAGGACGCCAGGTTGGCTCCCACGGCTGCAGGAACGCCCGGCTTTGCGACCGCAGCGTCATCCAGGCCTTGTAGTCGGCATAGAGTGGCAGGCGCATGATGTGGCGCTCGCCTGAGATCTCCGGTGTGTCCGGATGTCGCGATAGGAACCGAAACACGGACTTGGCCATGGTGCTTGTGTGCTCCGGGCAGGGCAGGCGGCTTGATCAGCCGGCCGCCTTTTTGGTTGTCACGCCTGGTGAGGAAAGCGACGCCGCGATCTCTTCCATCGACGGCAGTTGTGCGATCGGCCCAACCGCCGAAAGCGTAGGCACCGTGTCGAAGAACAGACGTCCGGCAAGATCGGTCAGCCGCTGGGTGGTGATCCCCTCCAGGCGTTCCATCATCTCGTCATTGGGGATCGGCTTGCCGTAGAGCATCATCTGGCGGGCGATCTGGCCGGCGCGGGCGGCAGGGCTTTCCTGGCCCATCAGAAGCTGGGCACGGATCTGCGCACGTGCCCGGTCGATTTCCGCCTGATGGATCGTCTCGGACGCCTTGCGCAGCTCTTCGACGACGACAGGCACGAGGTTCGGCAACTCGTCGCCGTTGGTCGCCGCATGGACGCCGAAAATGCCCGTATCGGAAAAGCCCCAATGGAATGCATAAACCGAATAGCAAAGGCCCCGACGCTCGCGCACTTCCTGGAACAGCCGCGAGGACATGCCGCCGCCGAGGATGTTGGCGAGAATCTGCGAGCAGTAGAAGTCCCGCTGGTGATAGGCCTTGCCCTCGAAGCCGATCAGCAGCTGGGCATCCATCAGGTCGCGGTCTTCGCGGGTGTCGCCGCCGATATAATGGGCGGGCTCGAGAACGGGCGTCGCACTCGGCATGGTCGGCAGGCTGGCGAACCGCTCCTCGACCTGCTTGCAGAACACCTGGTGGTCGACAGCGCCGGCCGCGACGATGAACATCCGGTCGGTCGTATAATTGCGCGAGAGATAGCCGCGGATCTGCGGCGGCGTGAACCCTTTTACCGTCTCCGGCGTGCCGAGAATGGCGCGCCCGATCGTCTGGCCGCGATAGGCGACTTCGGAAAAGCGGTCGAACACCACGTCGTCGGGCGTGTCGTTGGCCGCGCCGATTTCCTGCAGGATGACGTGCTTTTCGCGGCGCAGCTCTTCCTCGTCGAATTCCGATTCCGTCAGGATATCGGCAAGGATATCGACCGCGAGCGGCACGTGGTCCTTGAGCACCCTTGCGTAATAGGATGTGGTTTCGGTCGAAGTCGCGGCATTGAGTTCGCCGCCGACATCCTCGATCTGCTCGGCGATATCGCGGGCACTGCGCCTCGCTGTGCCCTTGAACGCCATGTGCTCGAGAAGATGCGCGATGCCGTGCTCGTTCTCGGTCTCGTTGCGGGCTCCGGACTTGATCCACACACCGAGCGCGACGCTCTCCAGGTGTGGCATGGTCTCGGTCACGACTGTGAGCCCGGAGGGGAGCCGGGTGATTTCAACATTCATATTCACGTCTTCGCGTCTTTCCGGCACTGCCGATAACTGGCTCAGTTTGCCCGTGCGTGGTCGCCGATGAATGTTTCAACGGCCTTCAGCTCGGCGTCCAGCGTATCGAAGCGCTCCTCCCTGTGCATCAGATCAGCGAGCCATGATGGAAGTGCCGGATCAATTCCGCAAGCGGATTTTACCGCCGCCGGGAATTTGGCGGGGTGCGCCGTGGCCAATGTCACCATCGGGCTGCCGGGTCGCGCGTTCTTCTGAGCCACGAAAACACCGGTCGCCGTATGCGGGTCGAGCAGGTATCCGGTGGCTTCCAGCGTCTCACGGATTGTCTCGGCAACCTGCTCCTGCGTGGCGCGGCCGGCGCGGAATTCGCGCTTGATCGCCTTCAGCGCTTCCGGCTTGATTTCGAACGCACCCGATTGCTTCAGGCTCTCCATGGATGAGCGCACGGCGCTCGGATCGCGGCCATAGGCTTCAAACAGAAGCCGCTCGAAATTCGACGAGATCTGGATATCCATCGACGGCGACGTGGTCGCCATCACGCCCTGCATCTCGTAGCGCCCGGTCTTCAGGGTGCGGGCAAGAATGTCGTTGTCATTGGTGGCAATCACCAGCCGGTCGATCGGCAGGCCCATCTTCTTGGCCACATAGCCCGCGAAAATATCGCCGAAATTGCCGGTTGGCACCGTGAACGATACCTTGCGATCCGGTCCGCCGAGCGAAACAGCAGCTGTAAAGTAATAGACCACCTGCGCCATGATGCGGGCCCAGTTGATCGAGTTGACGCCCGAAAGCTTCACCCGGTCGCGGAAGGCAACATCGTTGAACATCTCTTTCACGATGTTCTGGCAGTCGTCGAAATTGCCCTTGAGCGCCACCGCATGCACGTTGGATGCGGTCGACGAGGTCATCTGGCGCTGCTGCACCGGCGATACCTTGCCTTCGGGAAAGAGGATGAAGATATCGGTCCGGTCGCGCCCGGCAAAGGCATCGATCGCCGCACCGCCCGTATCGCCCGATGTCGCGCCGACGATCGTCGCGCGCTCGCCGCGCTCGGCCAGAACATGATCCATCAGCCGCGCCAGCAGCTGCATCGCCACATCCTTGAAGGCAAGCGTCGTGCCGTGGAAAAGCTCGAGAACGAAATCGTTCGGGCCGGTCTGCACGAGCGGTACGACCGCCGGATGACGGAAGGTCGCATAGGCCTCGTTGATCATGGTCTTCAGCTTGTCGTCCGGAATTTCCCCGTCGACAAAATGCTTGAGGATCTCGAAAGCCACTTCCGCATAGGACTTTCCGCGCAGATTGCGGATGTCCCGCTTGGACAGCTGCGGCCAGTGGCGCGGCAGGTAAAGACCACCGTCGCGGGCAAGGCCGGCCAGCAGTGCATCACGAAAGCCGAGAGCGGGCGCTTCGCCCCGGGTAGAAATGTAGTCCACGACCGATAATCCCCAATCGATTTTTATTCGCGCCGCTGGTATAGACGATTGAAATCTGCGGTGAAAGACTGGAAAACGGCGCTGCGTTACGCCATGAGCATGTTTGGCGCGGCAAGCCGGTCAAAAGGGATGGAACAAGGTTGAGTATTGTGTTTGGCAAGATTTCCCATGGTCTCGTAACGGTATCCCTCCTGACGGCGCTCGCCGGCTGCAACTCGTCCTCTCCGGCGGGTGGCCTTGCGCCGACGGCACAGGCTGAAACCCCGGCGGTGGTGCAGGCCTATTGCCCGCAGGTCGTTCTGCGCGAACAGACGGCGATACGCCAGGAATACGCACGCGGCGGTCAGGATGATCCGCAGAAGCTCGTCTACCAGGCATCGCTGGCCGACGCGACGCGTCAGTGCACGGCAAACGAAACGACGATGACCATCAATGTCGTCGTCCAGGGCCGCCTCGTCGACGGACCTGTCGGTGCGCCGGGCCGCGTGACCCTGCCAATCCTGGTCGAGGTCGTCGATGGCGACAACACGATCTACTCGCAAAAGGTCGCCTATCCGGTCGATCTTCCGGCCGGCGGCACGCAGTTCATCTTCCAGAAGGCGGATGTGCAGATCCCGAACGCGCAGGGCGGCGCATCGCGCTTCACCCGCGTCCGCGTCGGTTTCGACAATGGCGCACCCGGCAAGAAGCCCGCACGCCGCAGCTAAGCCTGCGGCCACTCCGGTCGGGCGCTGACGGCGCCCGTTTAATCTTCGGTTAACCATAAATCCGTACCCAGTATGTGAAGATCGTCAAGGGCGCGTCGCCCGCGACCATTCGAGACAGGGTTTGGGATGATTGCTCCAGCTATCGTGGCGGACGCGAAGCGGCGTCTGCGGCTTTGCACCGCTATCGTCACGCTGGCAGCGCTTGCGCCCGGTGGCGCATCGGCGCAATCGGTCTGGACCGGCGCCTCCGACAACAATTTCATAAACGGCGCGAACTGGACGACGGCACCGGATGCCCCCGGCGTATCGGACGCAGCGTCGATCGGCTCCGGCGCGCCGACGGTCGCAACAGACACGGCCGTCGATACGCTCGCTGTGTCCGGCGGCACGCTTCATGTCGATGCGGATCTGACAGCTGATGGCGGCACGACGCTGTTCGACATGGGCCGCATCGAGATCTCGCAAAGCGGCACGCTCTCGTCCGATGTCACGATGTCATCAGGCTCTCTTTCAAACTCGGGCACGCTCAAGGGCGACCTTGCCTCCTCGGGTGGCGAAGTCGTCAACGACGGCACAATCGACGGCAAAACGACGCTGTCCGGCGATGCGCAGATGACCAATAATTTCGTCGTCACCGATGTCGATGTCGAAGCGACGGCCCGGTTCGTCAACAATTCCGGCGCCACGGCCGGTGCCGTCACCAATGCGGGCACCACATCCAACGCCGGCACGATCGCCTCGCTCACCAATACCGGCGGATCCTTCACCAACAACGATGGGGGCACGGTCACCGGCGATACAGTCGTCACGGGCGGCACCGTCACCAACAACTTCATCGTCACCGACGTCGATGTCGCAGCGTCAGCCAGTTTCGTCAACAATTCCGGCGCGTCGGCAGCAGCCGTCACCAACGCGGGCACGGCCTCCAATGCCGGCACTGTCGCGTCGCTTGCGAATGTCGGCGGCAGCTTCACCAACAACGGCACAATTTCAGGCGCAACGGCAGTCGAGGGCGGCACGCTCACCAACAATTTCGTGGTGACGACGGTCGATGTCGCGGCGGCTGCGATCTTCGTCAACAATTCAGGTGCCACGGCCGGCGACGTCACCAATGCCGGCAACGCCTCGAACACCGGCACGATCGCCTCGCTCACCAATACCGGCGGCACCTTCACCAACAACGACGGCGGCGAAATCACCGGAAGCACCACCGTGAAAGGCGGCACGGTCACCAACAATTTCGTCGTCACCGACGTGGATGTCGCGGCTTCCGGCAGCTTCGTCAACAATTCAGGCGCGGCCGCCGGCGATGTCACAAACGCCGGGACCTCATCCAACGACGGCACCATCGCCTCGCTTACGAACACCGGTGGCAGCTTTTCCAACACCGGCGAGATCAGCGGCGATGCGACGGTGACAGGAGGAGTGCTCGTCAATGACGGCACGATCGGCGGCGCGATCGATATTGGCACGGATGGCATGCTGTCAGGCACAGGGGAGATCGGTGGTCTTACCGTCAGGTCAGGCGGCACGCTGTCGCCCGGCCCGGGTATCGCAACGCTCGCCGTCAACGGCGACGTCACCTTCGAGGCCGGCTCGACCTATCAGGTGGAAACGCAAGCGGACGGCACGTCCGACAGCTTGGCCGCCACCGGTTCGGTCAGCATCGAAGGCGGCACGGTCGAGGTCCTCGCAGGTAGCGGCACCTATTCACCTGCTACGACCTACACGATCATCACAGGCGAAAGCGTCGCCGGTGCCTTCGACGACGTCACCACCGATCTCGCCTTCCTGTCGCCCATCCTTGCCTATGGCGCCGACGACGTGACGCTGAGCCTTTACCGCAACGATGTCGATTTCGCCGACGTGGCGAACACCGCCAATACGCGTGCAACCGCGACAGCAGTCCAATCGCTCGGAACGACAAACGACGTCTTCCTCGGCGTTCTCCAGCAAAACGCCGATGGCGCGCGCGATGCTTTCTCGCAGCTTGGCGGCGAGATCCACGCCTCGTTGAAAACCCAGCTTTTGAGCGACAGCCGGCTCGTCCGGGACGCAATCGTCGACCGGGTGAACGGTGCAGTCCCGATCCGCTCATCGGCCGAAGGTGCGACCAGCTTCTGGGCGACCGGCGTCGCCGCAACGGGTCAACTGCGCAGCGACGGCAACGCGGCCGGCATCGACAGCCACGCGGCGGGATTGATAGCTGGCTTCGACGGGCAGGCATCCGATCACTGGCGGCTCGGCGGTCTGTTCGGCTACAGCAATGCCTCCTCGGGCAGCGAGGCCGACTGGGAAAGCTATCATGCCGGGGTCTACGCCGCCGCAAACTGGGGAGACGTTGCCCTCACATCCGGCGCCGTCTATTCCGAAAACCGCATCTCGACGTCGCGCAGCGTCGACTTCGGCACGTTCACGGATGATCTTCAAGCCGATTACAGAGGCGCCACCCGCCAGCTGTTTACCGACCTGTCCTGGAAGACGACGGCAGGTCCCGTGACACTGCAGCCCTTCGCGAGCCTTGCCTATATCAATCTCGACACGGATGGTTTTCGCGAGAAGGGCGGGGCGGCCGCTCTGACGGGGAGTGGTGAAACGGACAACATCGCCCTTTCCACATTCGGCCTTCGCTGGTCGGCGCAAATGCCGATCGAGGATCTGCCGCTCACTGTCTCAGGCATGCTCGGCTGGCGCCACGCAGTGGGCGGCCTGACACCCGCGTCACGGCTCGCCTTTGCAAGCGGTGGCAGTCCGTTCATGCTGGAAGGCGTGGCGCTGCCGCGCGACACGGCCGTCGTCGAAGCCTCCGTCACGGCGCAGGTGTCGAAATCCGCGCGGCTGAAGCTCAGCTATTCCGGCGAATTTGCCCATTCGCTGACGAGCCATACCGCCAAGGCCAGCCTCGCGGTACAGTTCTAGATTAGATCCCGCCCCATTCACCAAGTGCGGCGATCACCGCCGGCAGGTCGCTCATCCGCGAAATCACCGTTTCGGCGCCGGCATCCGTCAGCCGGTCCGCATGGCTCGGATAGGTATGCGACGCGCCGGTAAAGCCCACCACCCGCATGCCGGCCGTGCGTGCACCATGGACGCCATGGGTGGAATCCTCGATCACCAGGCACCTGTCAGGCTCAACGCCGAACTGCTTTGCCCCATGCAGAAAGATGTCCGGCTTCGGCTTGACGCGGTCGGGACCGAGGTCCTTGGCGGAATAGATGTGGTTTTCGAAATAAGGCTTGAGGCCGACCTTGGTCAGCATCATGTCCAGCCGCTGGCTCGACGAATTCGAGCAGATGCAGCGCTGCGTGGTCAGCCGCGCCAGCGCGAACTTGACGCCGTCGATGATCTTGACGCTGCGTTCCAGCCGCTGGTCGAGCAGCTTTTCCGATTTGTCGAGCAGCGACGCCGACAGCGGAATATCCGCTTCCTGTTCGACCTGCAGAAGAATGTTCTTCCAGGTCATGCCGGCGAAGCGCTCGCCCATTTCCTCGACGCTGATCGGATAGCCCGCTTCCGTCAGCAGCCGGGATTCGACCTGTGCCGCGATGATTTCGGAATCGACGAGCACGCCGTCGCAATCGAAGATGATGAGGTCGAAGCCGCTCATGATGGATACTCTTTGATGAAAGAAGGTGAGGGCGATCTACACGAGGGCAGCGCCGGAAACAATGCGGAGGGCGATTTCCTCTACCGGCAAAGCGGCGACAACACGGCGCGCCTCAGAAACCGTAGCGCGCCTCGGCAAGATCGATCTCGCGAACGAGCTTGCGTGCGATTTCCTCGGAGATCTTGCGCCGGCGGCCGAGCCTAAACAGCTCGTCGCGTTCGGCACGCAGCGCCGCAAGCCTGAACCGCTTGTCGACCTCCTCCATCTTGCGCAACAGCTCTGCCTCGTCCCCCAGCTTGGAACGGCCCTCGATCCGCTGGCGGTAGAGTTCCATCAGCCGCGTGCCGACCTCGCCGTAAAGATCGGCGTCGGTCCGGCCTTCGCTCATCGCGTGCTGCAGTTTCTCGATCATCCGGATCGCAGCCTCTGCCGCCGCAATCCGGGCAATATCCTCTTCCTGGAGGTGATCATCCTCCGGCGGCAGTTCGAGGTTCTGGAGAAGATAGGGAAGGCCGATGCTGGCGGCCGTCAGCGACAGGATGATCACGCCGGCTGCCAGAAATATCACCAGATCGCGCGCCGGAAACGACGTGCCGTCGTTCATGGCAAGCGGCAGGGTGAGGATACCCGCAAGCGTGATCGCCCCGCGCACGCCGGCAAGCGACATGGCCGCCAGAAGCCGCCAGTGCGGCTTGCGGATCGCCTCTCCGCGACGCGCGGCGCGATACAGGGTAAAGCGCAAGGATACCCACACCCAGGCGAACCGCAGGGCCGCGAGTGCGGTGGTAATCACCGCCACATAGGCGATCAGCCAGATCGGGTGGAGGTGACCCGTCTCGGTGACGATCCGGGCGGCGCCCGAGACGATGCCCGGCATCTGTTCGCCCAGCAGCACGAAGATGATGCCGTTCAGCGCAAACTGCACCGTATCCCACACCGCGTAGCGCCGCATGCGTGTGGCAGCCATCGTCTGGCCGCGCAATTCGGCAAAGCTCATGGTGATGCCCGCCGCAACAGCTGCCAGAATGCCGGAGCAATGCAGGTGCTCGGCCAGAAGATAGGCGCCGAACGGAATGAGCAGGCTGATCAGGATCTGCGCGCCTGGTTCCTCGCCCAGCTTGCGCGACACGTAATACTTCGCCTTCATGACCACGAATGTGGTGCCAAAACCGATCAGGATGCCGCCGATCGCCACCCAGAGGAAGGTGCCGACCGCATCGGCCAGCGAGAACACACCGGTCAGCACGGCGGCCACCGCAAACTGCATGCAGACAAGGCCGGACGCATCGTTGAGCAGCGATTCGCCTTCTAGAATATGCATCAGCCGCCCAGGGATCGGCACCCGCGCGGCAATCGCCGAGACCGCGATCGGATCGGTTGGCGAGAGAATCGCGGCGAGCGCGAATGCGACCGCAAGCGGTATCGCCGGGATCATCCAGTGGACCAGAAAGCCGATCAGGATCACCGTGAACACGACAAGCCCGAGCGCCAGTTCCAGGATCACCGCCTTGTCGCGAAACAACCCTTCCTTGGGAATGCGCCACCCATCGAGAAACAGCAGCGGCGGCAGAAACAAGAGGAAGAAAAAATCCGGATCGAGCTGCACCGCAGACCCCGTCACGCCGGCGATCGCGGCCCCGAGCGCGATCTGCACCAGCGGCAGCGGAATGCCAACCGGAGAAAGCCTTGCAAGCGTGCCGCTCAGAACCACGGCGAGAAGCAGGACCAGGGCAATGGTGATGCTTTCCATGGTGGCACTCCTATCCGTTCCGGTTCCGGCCTGAATAGGAAATGGGAATGGATGAGGCAAGAGCCGGGAAGGGCGGTGCGACCTTTACGACCGGCTCAGTCGTTCCTGCAGCCCCCGCATCGCGGCTTTGAGCGGCGGCAGGTCATGCGCAATGACGTCCCAGATGACCTCGTCCATCAGAACACCTGTGTTGCAGAAAGTTCTATCCGATCTTTCAGGATCGGATGAAGGCTGTCCCGCGTCGTGACGTCTACAGGCGCGACAAGTTCATCCTCGAGAAACAGCTTGATCCCGACAAGATCGAGCAGAGAGAACTTCTTGCTCTCATCATAGTCGATAAACAGGTCCAGATCGCTGTCTGGGCCCGCTTCGTCGCGGGCAACCGAGCCGAACAGATAAAGCGAGGTCGCGCCGAGCGCCCTGATCGCGTCGGCCTGCCGTTTCAACTTCTCGATTGCCTCAGCTTTTCTCATGAGTTGTATCCTAGCGCATCTTCGCGCCTCCTTCCATCATTTTGCTTTTTTCCAGAAACAGGCCACCGGCTTCAGTCTTTGGTAACCAAAATGAGTAACCATAACAGTCAGTAAATTCGTATCCAGTACAGCGTAGCGAGTGTCTCATGGCCGCAGTCCTTCCTTTGATCGACCTCCAGAAACAGGCCCGTCCTCACGCCTGGATGAACTCCATCATCAAGGGCGATTGCGTGGCAGCCCTCGAGGCGCTGCCGGATAAATCGGTGGATGCGATCTTTGCCGATCCGCCATACAACCTGCAGCTCGGCGGCGCCCTGCATCGCCCCGACCAGAGCCTGGTCGATGCCGTCGATGACGACTGGGACCAGTTCGCGTCCTTCCAGGTCTATGATGCCTTCACCCGCGCCTGGCTGCTCGCCTGCCGCCGCGTGCTGAAGCCGAACGGCACGATCTGGGTGATCGGCTCCTACCACAACATCTTCCGCGTCGGCGCGATCATGCAGGACCTCAATTTCTGGCTCCTCAACGATATCGTCTGGCGCAAGACCAACCCGATGCCGAACTTCAAGGGCCGCCGGTTCCAGAACGCCCACGAAACGATGATCTGGGCGAGCCGCGATGCCAAGGCCAAGGGCTACACGTTCAACTACGAAGCCTTGAAGGCCTCCAACGACGACGTGCAGATGCGCTCCGACTGGCTGTTTCCGATCTGCTCGGGCGGCGAACGCCTGAAGGGTGACGACGGCAAGAAGGTTCATCCGACCCAGAAGCCGGAAGCGCTGCTCGCCCGCATCATCATGTCCTGCACCAAGCCGGGCGATGTCGTGCTCGACCCGTTCTTCGGTTCCGGCACCACGGGTGCTGTCGCCAAGCGTCTCGGCCGCAATTTCGTCGGCATCGAACGCGAGCAGGATTACATCGACGCCGCATCCGCCCGCATCGCGTCGGTCGAACCGCTCGGCAAGACGGAACTGACGGTCATGACCGGCAAGCGCGCCGAACCGCGTGTCGCCTTCAATTCACTGGTCGAAAGCGGTCTCGTCAAGCCTGGCCAGATCCTCACCGACGCCCGCCGCCGCCACAGCGCCATCATCCGCGCCGACGGCACGCTGACTTCGAACGGAGACGCCGGATCGATCCACCGGCTCGGCGCCAAGGTTCAGGGGTTTGATGCCTGCAACGGCTGGACCTTCTGGCACTACGAGGAGGCCGGCGTCCTGAAACCGATCGACGACCTTCGCACCATCATTCGCAACGGCCTGCCAAAAGCGGACTGAGCCACCAGTCCCGGGACCAGATCCCATGTCAGCTCGCGAGCTTCCTCTTCCGGTTTTGTACCTCTAGTCCCGGAAGAGGATCATGTGACGCCCGGAGTTTGAAGGCTCCGGGCGTCATCTTTTTTATGGGGCAAATGCACTGATTTCGGGGCCGCAACGACGCAGGCTCTGACCAGAGTAACCCTGAACACCTCCGAATTCGAATGTTTCGGCCCGTCCGCCGATCACCCGGCTAGGTTGCCTGCCGTCCATCCGGGTATTCTGCAGGCCCCTTGATCTCGATCTTATTGCCAAACGGGTCATGGATGTAGAACGAGTGCCCCATGCCCCGGGCGCCGCCATGAAACGCTTCCTGGACGATCTCTACCCCGTGCTTATCGAGATGCGTACGCAGTTCGTCATGGTCGAAAGGGCTGGTCGCAAGACAGACATGATCGACATTGCGCCCACCGGTCACCGGAGGCGCTGCTTTCGTTCCGCCCGGGTGAGTTACATCCCACAAGACGATCAATGACGAGCCGAACCAGACCTGCTCCATCCCCAGTGCCGGATAGGAATAGCCAGGCCGGCACCCCAGGACATCCGTGTAGAACGTAAGCGCACGTTTCATGTCGTCGATCAGAAGAACGATGTGATCAATGCCGACGGGAGCGAATGGAATTGCCATGAGGGGTGCCGGGTTAACGTGAGGTCGATTGCAAAACGAGGTGGGTGGGCCGGGAACTTATATCGTCAGCATACCGGCTACCACCCCCAACGCTCACACCTCGATACCGTGATCCCTCAAAGCCTTCCGCAGCGTTTCCGGATCCGTGAAATGCACAGCGTGCCAGCCCGCTGCCCGCGCGCCTTCGACGTTGGGATAGCTGTCGTCGATGAAGATCGAGGCTTCGGGGGTGAGGCTGAAATCGCGGGCGTGCTTTTCGTAGATTGCCACATCCGGCTTGATCAGGCCGATCTCGCCCGACACCGTGACGCCGCGCGGCTTGTCGAGAAACGGGAATTTCCGGCGGGCTTCGACGAATGTGTCGGCGGCGAAGTTGGTGAGCATGGTCACGTCGCGGCCGTTCTCGATCAGGCTCTCGAAGATGGCAACCGAGCCGTCATAGGCATGCGGCACCATTTCGTGCCAGTGCTGGCGAAAGGCCCGGATATTGGCTTCCTGTTGCGGATGCTGTTCAAGCAGCAGCGCTTCGGCCTCATGCCAGTTGCGGCCGCGGTCCTGTTCCAGGTTCCATTCGTGGGTGCAGACGTTGTCGAAGAACCACTTGCGTTCGGTCTCGTCGGGAATGATCCGGCTAAAGGGAAGGTTGGGATCGTAGTGGATCAGAACCTTGCCGATGTCGAAAACGATGTGATCAATCTTGGCCGCCATAGAGGATGTTTCCTGCTGTCAGTTTGGAGCTTTTGCGAAGGCGAGTGGTATAGCCTGGACGATTGCTTTTTTCATGACGGTCGGCAAGGCCTGGTTCTCCAGGCTCTCCACCGGTTCCCACCAGCCATTGTCCACAGCCACCTTGGTCACCTTCGCGCGAAAAATCGAAAGCCGCAGCTCGAAATGGGTGAAGACGTGAATGACCGTACCACAGGCCTGCCAGTCGGCAGACGGGATCGGCGCGTGATCGATCGTCGTGCCGCCGTCGAGCCGCGCGGTCCAGGCCGTCGTCGGCACTTCCGTCATGCCGCCTAAAAGCCCGGTCTCGATGCGCTTTCGAAGCAGCACCTCGCCATCGGGCGTCACCGCCACGAAGGCAGCGCCTTGGCGAACCGGCTTTTCCTTTTTTGCGGCCTTCACCGGAAACCGCTCAGGGTCGTCGCCGGCCAAGGCCAGACAGTCGTCCCGGAACGGACAGAGCGCGCAGGCGGGACGTTTCGGGGTGCAGATCGTCGCGCCGAGATCCATCATCGCCTGGGCAAAATCGCCCGGCCGGTCTGATGGCGTCAGCTCCACGACCTTTGCCTTCATGGTGGGCTTGGAACCCGGCAGCGGTGCATCGATCGCATAGAGACGCGAGATCACCCGCTCGACATTGCCGTCCATCACAGCCGATTGCCGGTTGAAGGCGATCGCGGCAACGGCGGCCGATGTATAATCGCCGATGCCGGGCAGGGCGCGCAGGCCATCTTCCGAATCGGGAAACACGCCGCCATGATCGGCTGCGACCGCTTCGGCGCATTTCTTCAGGTTGCGGGCGCGGGCATAGTAGCCAAGCCCCGCCCAGGCCGCCATCACGTCGTCGGAAGGGGCTGCGGCAAGATCGGTCACCTTCGGCCAGCGCTCGAGAAACTTTGCGAAATACGGTTTGACCGCCTGCACTGTCGTCTGCTGCAACATCACTTCCGACAGCCATATGCGATAGGGGTCGGGCCGGATCCCGGCTTTGGCAGCCGTCGGGCTGATCCGCCAGGGCAGCTCGCGGTGGTGTCGGTCGTACCAGGCGAGAAGCCTTTCCGCATGGGTCGGGCCATCGGCCGAATTCGTCGTCTTGGGAAGCGTCTGGAGCATCGTTTGCCGTTTGCCGCTGGAATGGCCTATAGGTATGCGTCAATGCGCCGGCATCAAGGACGGCACAACCTCAGGCGGCCAGTTATCCAGCGATGAATGCTCCGAAACCTCCGTTCCGCCGCAAAGGCGCGCTGCAGATCTCCGAAGTGGCGAACGGCATCATCGATCCGGTGCTGGCCCGCCGCGCCGGCATATCCACCGCGCTGCTCGGCTCCTGGGATGAGATCGCCGGCGAGGATTTCGCCGACTGTACCCGCCCCGAAAAAATCGCCTGGTCGCGCTATAACGACGGCTATAGCGAGGGTGGCCACCAGCCGGGTGTCCTCACCATCGCCTGCGAAGGGTCCCGCGCACTGTTTCTAGGCCATGCCCAGGGCGAATTGATTTCCCGCATCAACGGCTTTTTCGGCTTTCCGGCCGTGCGCCAGATCCGCATCGTGCAGAAGGCGGTATCGCAGACGTTCAAGCATCCGCGCAAACTGCAGCCGCTCAAAGGCGATGCGGCGAAACGGCTGGAGGGCATGATGGAAGGGATCGAAAGCGAAGCGCTCAAGAAAGCCGTCGCCAGGCTCGGCACCGCCGTTCTCCAGCAGAAGCGCAAGTAAGGGATCTGGCCCAATCTCGCCACCCTCATTCCTGTGCTCGTCACAGGAATCCAGCCAGCCCAAGTCCTTGGGCTGAAATAACTCTTTCCAGCGGTGAATATGCTTCGCCAGAATTGCTCTACTGGTCGTAGAGAAAACTCACATCAGCAGCAGCAATCAGCAGAACTATCCCCTCTCACCCCATTTCGTCACAATTCTTTGAAGGGATTTAACACTCCACCGCTTGTCGGGGCCAAGTCGCCACGATACGGAATATCGAACTTTTTCAAATCTCGAACACGGGTGTTCCATGCAGTTGAACGATAAGACCATCACCAGACGCGCGCTTCTCGGCGGAGTGGCGGTCACGGCGCTTTGCCTGTCGCTGCCGCTCGGCATGTCCGACGCCTTTGCCCAGGCACTTCCGGAATCGCAGGGCGATGTGGATATGGCGGCGGCGCTGAAGCCTGGCACCCTGCCGGAAATGGCGCTCGGCGAAGAAAACGCCAAGGTGACGGTCATCGAATACATGTCGATGACCTGCCCGCATTGCGCACACTTCCACAACACCACGTTCGAAACGATCAAGAAGAACTATATCGATACTGGCAAGGTTCGCTTCATCATCCGCGAATTCCCGTTCGATCCGGTCGCGACCGCTGCCTTCATGCTGGCGCGCTGCAACCCGCAGAACCCGGCCGAACTCGCAACGTCTGCGCAGTATTACCCGATGGTTTCGATGCTGTTCAAGCAGCAGCGCGCCTGGGCGGCACCCGCCGACAAGGATGTGCGCGGCGCTCTCCTGCAGTCGGTCAAGCTTGCAGGTTACTCACAGCAGAGTTTCGAAGCCTGCTTGACGAACCAGAAGCTTCTCGACGACATTAATACGGTCGTTAAGCGGGGCAACGAGGAATTCGGCGTCAATTCCACGCCGACCTTCCTGATCAACGGCAAGAAATACTCCGG
The DNA here is from genome assembly GCF_001423215.1 of Rhizobium sp. Leaf321. Taxonomy (NCBI): domain Bacteria; kingdom Pseudomonadati; phylum Pseudomonadota; class Alphaproteobacteria; order Hyphomicrobiales; family Rhizobiaceae; genus Rhizobium; species Rhizobium sp. Leaf321. The sequence goes on from NZ_LMOF01000006.1 coordinate 832,028, forward strand.
AGATATGACGGTTGACTCCATGTCGAAGCTTTTCGACAGCCTTCTGTAAGATCGCCACCCCGGCGGGTAGGGGACCCGTCGGCGGGAGAAAGGGCGCAGCATGAAATTCAACAAGCTGCGCGTCGTTGGCTTCAAGTCCTTCGTCGAGCCGACGGAATTCATCATCGAGCGAGGGCTGACCGGCGTGGTCGGCCCCAATGGCTGCGGCAAGTCCAACCTTGTCGAAGCGCTGCGCTGGGTGATGGGCGAAAACTCCTACAAGAACATGCGCGCGTCCGGCATGGACGACGTGATCTTTTCGGGCTCGGGCAACCGTCCGGCCCGAAACAGCGCCGAAGTCGGCCTCTATCTCGACAATTCCGATCATACGGCGCCCGCTGCCTTCAACGATGCCGACGAGATCCAGGTGTCGCGCCGCATCGAGCGCGAGAACGGCTCGCTCTACCGCATCAACGGCAAGGAAGCCCGCGCCAAGGATGTGCAGCTGCTGTTTGCGGATGCCTCGACCGGCGCGCGCTCGCCCTCCATGGTTGGGCAGGGGCGGATCGGCGAGCTGATCAATGCCAAGCCCCAGGCCCGTCGCCAGCTTCTCGAAGAAGCCGCCGGCATTTCCGGCCTGCATTCGCGCCGCCATGAGGCCGAACTTCGCCTGCGCGCCGCCGAAACCAATCTCGAACGTCTCGAAGATGTCGTCGCCCAGCTGGAAAGCCAGATCGAAAGCCTGAAGCGCCAGGCCCGCCAGGCCAACCGTTTCCGCATGCTGTCGGCCGATATCCGCGCCCGCGAGGCGATGCTTCTGCATATCCGCTTCGTCCAGGCCCGCGAGGCGGAGGCGGAAGCCGAAACCGCGCTCAACCAGGCCACCAATATCGTCGCCGAAAAGGCGCAAGGGCAGATGGAAGCGGCAAAGGCACAAGCCATTGCCAGCCTCCGATTGCCGGAACTGCGTGAGGACGAGGCGAAGGCCGGTGCCGCCCTGCAGCGCCTGCAGATCGCCCGCGGCCAGCTCGAGGAGGAAGCCGGCCGCCTGCTGCGCCGTCGCGACGAACTGACGCGAAGGCTCTCCCAGCTTGCCGAAGACATAAGCCGCGAGGAACAGCTTGCCGCCGACAACACCGCTTTCCTCGACAAGCTGGATGGCGAAGAAGCCGAGCTGACTGAGACGCTGGCGGAGTCTGGTGCGGAAGCCGAAGACCTGCGTGAGGACTTCGAGTCAGCTGCCGCAACGCTTGCCGACAGCGAAAAGCTGTTTGCCGCGGTGACCGCCGAACGTGCCGAAGCTTCCGCCGGACGCAACGCGCTGGACCGGCTGATCCGCGATCTCGCCGAACGACGCCAGCGCCTCGACCGGCAGATGGCCGATGCGACGGGCGAACTCGACGCGATCGGACAAAAGCTTGATGGCCTTGACGATCCGGCCGAGCGGCAGGATGCGGTGGAAGCCGCCGAAATTGCCGTCGAAGATGCGACGATCGCGGCCGAAGAAGTCGAATCCGGGCTCGCCCATGCCCGCTCGAACGAACTGATGGCCCGCGGCCCGGTCGAATCTGCCCGCTCGGCGCTGAACGCGCTCGAAACCGAAAAGCGCACGATTTCCCGCATGCTGGCCGCCGGTGCCCTGTCCGGCGGCTTCGTGCCCGTCGCCGAAATGATCCGCGTCGATCGCGGCTATGAGGCAGCGCTCGGTGCAGCCCTCGGCGATGATCTCGAAACACCTGTCGATGCATCCGCCTCCGCCCACTGGTCGATCAATGGCGACGGCGCCTCTGATCCCGGCCTGCCGGAGGGTGCGCAAGCCTTGTCGACCTATGTGACGGCGCCGCCGGAACTGGCGCGCCGGCTAGGGCAGATCGGCGTGATCTCGCAAGGCGACGCAGAAAGACTGATGCCGCTGCTGCGTCCCGGCCAGCGCCTTGTGACCCGAGAGGGCGCCGTCTACCGCTGGGATGGTCATATTTCCGGGTCCGAAGCGCCGGGTGCGGCTGCCCTTCGCCTGTCCCAGAAAAACCGTCTGTCGGAACTGGAAGGCGAGATCGACGAGGCGCGCGATATCCTGTCGGAAACCGAGGATGCCCTGGCGCAGGCCGGCAGCGCCATCGCTATCGAGGAAAAGCGGCTCGCCGAAGCGCGAGACCGCAGCCGCTTTGCCGCCCGGCAGTTGAGCGATGCGCGCGATGCGCTTGCCGCCGCCGAACGGGCTGCGGGCGATCTGACGCGCCGCCGCGATGTGGTTGCGGAAGCGGTCAACCAGCTGACCGGCCAGATCGAGGATCTCGGCGTCCAGGAAGAAGACGCCCGCATAGAGCTTGAGGATGCGCCGGATCTCTCCGCCATCGATGCCAAGCTGTTGAACCAGCAGAGCGTCGTCGCCACCGATCGGGGTCGTCTTGCTGAAGCGCGCGCCGCGTATGAGGGCCAGAGCCGCGAGATCGAGGTGCGCAAGCGCCGCATTGCCGCGATCGCCCAGGAACGCGCCGCCTGGGTCTCCCGCATCGCCAGCGCCGCCGATCATATCGGCAGCCTGCGCCAGCGTGAGGAAGAGGCGCGCGACGAGATCGCCGATCTCGAAGCAGCGCCTGAAGAATTCGACGAGCGCCGCCGGGCACTGATCAACGAATTGCAAAAGGCGGAAGCTGCCCGCAAGGCCGCCTCCGATCGGCTGGTCGAGGCCGAAACCCGCCAGCGCGAAACCGACCGTATCGCCGCCACGGCCTTGTCGGAACTCGCCGAAGCCCGCGAAAAGCGCGGCCGTGCCGAAGAGCGTCTGGTCTCCGCCGCCGAAAAGCGCCACGAGGGCGAGCTGCGCATCCGCGAGGCACTCAATGTGGAGCCGCATGACGTGATGCGCATTGCCGGCATCGCGCCCGGCGCCACGCTGCCTGACATCCGCGAGATCGAACGGGAAGTCGACCGGCTCAAGATGGAGCGCGAGCGGCTCGGTGCCGTCAACCTGCGCGCCGAGGAAGAGCAGAAGGAGCTTTCCGACAAGCTCGCCGCGCTGATCCACGAGCGCGACGACATCATCGACGCCATCCGCAAACTGCGTGGCGCAATCCAGAGCCTCAACCGCGAAGGCCGCGAACGCATGCTGGCCGCCTTCGATGTGGTCAACAAGCAGTTCCAGCGGCTGTTCACGCATCTCTTCAATGGCGGCACGGCAGAGCTGCAGCTGATCGAGAGCGACGATCCGCTCGAAGCCGGCCTCGAAATCCTCGCCCGCCCGCCGGGCAAGAAGCCGCAGACGATGACGCTTCTGTCCGGTGGCGAGCAGGCACTGACGGCGATGGCGCTGATCTTTGCCGTCTTCCTCACCAATCCCGCACCGATTTGCGTGCTGGACGAAGTGGATGCACCGCTCGACGACCACAATGTCGAGCGCTACTGCAACCTGATGGACGAGATGGCGGCGTCGACCGAGACGCGGTTTATCATCATCACCCACAACCCCATCACCATGGCCCGCATGAACCGTCTGTTCGGTGTGACCATGGCGGAGCAGGGTGTATCGCAGCTGGTCTCGGTCGATCTGCAGACGGCGGAACTGCTGCGCGAAGCCAGCTGAGCCAGCGCTTTCCCGGTCAACCGGTCGCGGCCTCCGTATTTCTACCTACGTCAATTTACTCATATGGGACATCAGCGTCTCGGCGTAGTGTAATTTAACTAAAATCATATTGACGTGTGGTGCCTCGATGCCGCAAGTTCAGCATCGAAGTACCGCCGATATAGAGACCCCCCGCACGGGTTTTCCTGTCCTGTGCGGAAGGCTTTGCGGGGCCGATGTGATCCGGCCCCGCAAAGCGTTTTCATCTCTTTCCGACATCCGCGCCGCAGGCGTCTTTACAGCCCCGTCAGCCGCACATTCGTCCCCCAGGGGTCGAGAATGTCGATATGATCGACAGCCCTCGTGAAGCTGACCGACGCCTGTTTCAGCTTGTCCTTCAGCGCCAGCAGGTCGCTCTTTTCTGCAAATTCCAGCGAGAACCAGTCGAGCCCGGTTTGCGTCTCTTCCCGCATTCCCGCACCGGCGCTCTGCCAGGTGTTGAAGGCGAGGTGGTGATGGTAATGGCCGGACGAGAAGAAGCCCGAGTCGTCCCGGTTGCCGCGTGTCGATGACAGGCCGATCAGATCGCCATAGAAGGCCCGCGCCTTGTCGATCTCGCCGACCCGCAGATGGATATGACCGATCCTGAGGTTGGCGGGCGCTTTTGTGTAGGTGTCGCGGTTGATGTCGGTAGTGGCGACGATATCGTCCACGTCGAGCGCATTGGTGCCCATCGTCACCACCTCGCCCTCCCATGTCCACATTTCGTGCGGCCGATCCCAGTACACCTCGACGCCGTTTCCTTCGGGATCGGTCAGATAGACAGCCTCGCTGACGCTGTGATCGGCAAATCCTGTGATCGGAAATTGCCGCTGCGCCACATGCACCAGCCAGCGGGCGAGATCGCCGCGGTCCGGCATCAGGTAGGCAATGTGAAACAGACCGGCAGAACCCGGCGTCTCGAAGGCGGCCTCTGCCGAACGGACGAGATGCAGAAGCGGCGATCCCCCCGCACCCAGCACGACGCGATCGCCGGAAACATCATCCTGCTCGATGATCTCGAGCCCGAGCATGCCCTGGTAGTACGCGGTCATGGATTTGAGGTCCCGCACCCGAAGCGCCGCCTGATCCACATGGACAGGCGTCGTCACGGCAAAGGGCAGGGCAGGTGCAGCCATCGCCGCGCTCGTTCCTTCCGCCAGCAGCGCGCCGTTAAGGGCGGCCGTCGCAGACACGACACCCGCCAGTTTCAAAGCATTCCGTCTCGTGATGGTCATCGAAGGCCCTGCAGGTTCCGGCGGCGTTATAGAGACGCGCTAACCCATGCGCACGTCACTTTCCTGTCAGGCATGAGAACTCACCGATTTTGCTGCGCTGCAACATAATCCTGACGCATAATTCCCAAACGATCATAAACGCTGTAAATGCTTGAGAAGACTGGGTGGAGATGCGAAATGGCGAAATGGGTCTATCGCTTCGGCGATGGCAAGGCGGAAGGAGGCGCTGGTGACAGCGTCCGTCTTGGAGGCAAGGGCGCAAACCTCGCGGAAATGGCGAGCCTCGGCCTGCCGGTGCCGCCCGGACTGACGATCGTCTGCGATGCCTGTACCCATTATTTCGAAAACGCCCGCATGCTGCCCGACGGTCTGAAGGCCGAAGTCCTCGATGGCATCGCCGCCATGGAAGCAATCACCGGCCGCCGTTTCGGCGCAGGCATCCAGCCGCTGCTTCTTTCCGTCCGCTCCGGCGCCAGGGCCTCCATGCCCGGCATGATGGACACCGTCCTCAATCTCGGCCTTAACGACCATACGGTGCAGGCGCTGGCCGAAGATTCCGGCGATGCCCGCTTCGCCTGGGACAGTTACCGCCGCTTTATCCAGATGTATGCCGACGTGGTGATGGGCCTCGACCACGAGATCTTCGAGGAAATCCTCGAAGACGAGAAGGCGCGGCTGGGCCACGAATACGATACCGAACTTTGCGCCGCCGACTGGCAGCACATCGTCTCGCTCTACAAGCAGCTGATCAGCGAGGAACTGGAAACAGGCTTCCCGCAGGATCCGCACGAGCAACTCTGGAAGGCGATCGCCGCGGTATTCGCAAGCTGGATGAACCCGCGCGCGCAAACCTTCCGCATGCTGCACCGGATCCCCGAGGAATGGGGAACCGCGGTCAATGTCCAGGCCATGGTGTTCGGCAATCTCGGCTCGACCTCGGCCACAGGCGTTGCCTTCACCCGCAATCCGTCGACCGGCGAGAAAGCCTTGTACGGCGAGTTCCTGGTCAATGCGCAGGGCGAGGATGTGGTCGCCGGCATCCGCACGCCGCAATCGATCACCGAGGAGGGCCGGCTTGCCTCCGGTTCCGACAAGCCGTCGATGGAAAAGCTGATGCCCCAGGCATTCGCCGAGTTCCGCACCATCTGCGACCGGCTCGAAGCCCATTACTGCGACATGCAGGATGTGGAATTCACCATCGAACGCGGCAAATTATGGATGCTGCAGACACGCAACGCCAAACGCACCACCCGTGCTGCCATGAAGGTCGCCGTCGACATGGTCGAGGAAGGCGTCATCACCGAAAGCCAGGCCGTCTGCCGCATCGATCCGCCCTCGCTCGACCAGCTGCTGCACCCGACCATCGATCCGCGCGTCGAGCGCCACGTCATCGGCTCCGGCCTGCCCGCATCGCCGGGTGCTGCCACCGGCGAGATCGTGTTTACAGCCGAGGAGGCTGTCGAAGCCGACAAGGAAGGCCGCAAGGTCATCCTCGTGCGCATCGAGACCAGTCCGGAAGACATCCACGGCATGAACGCCGCCGAGGCGATCCTGACCACCCGCGGCGGCATGACCAGCCATGCGGCCGTCGTTGCCCGCGGCATGGGCATTCCATGCGTCGTCGGTGCCGGCTCCATGCGCGTCGATCTGCGCAACGAGGTGCTTCTTGCCGCAAACGGCGTCAGCCTTCGGCGCGGCGAAGTCATCACCATCGACGGATCCTCCGGCCAGGTGCTGAAGGGCTCCGTGCCCATGACCCAGCCCGCGCTGTCGGGCGATTTCGGCAAGCTGATGGCCTGGGCCGACAAGACCCGCCGCATGACCGTGCGCACCAATGCCGATACGCCGCAGGATGCCCGCGCCGCCCGCTCGTTCGGCGCTGAGGGCATCGGTCTCTGCCGCACCGAGCACATGTTCTTCGAAGGCGACCGCATCCACATCATGCGCGAGATGATTCTGGCGGAAACCGAGAAGGCCCGTCGCGCAGCGCTTAACAAACTTCTGCCGATGCAGCGGTCGGATTTCACCGAACTGTTCGAAATCATGCACGGCCTGCCGGTCACGATCCGCCTGCTCGATCCGCCGCTGCATGAATTCCTGCCCAAGACCGAGGCCGAGATCGACGACGTCGCCCGCGCCATGGGCATGCCGCCGGCCTTTCTCGCAAGACGCATCGATGCGCTGCACGAGTTCAACCCGATGCTCGGCCACCGCGGCTGCCGGCTTGCCATCTCCTACCCGGAAATCGCCGAAATGCAGGCACGCGCAATCTTCGAGGCGGCTGTAGAGGCCGGAAAGACCACCGGAGAGCCGGTCGAACTCGAAATCCTCGTGCCGCTGGTCAGCCTGCGCAAGGAACTGGATTACGTGAAGGGCGTCATCGATGCGGTGGCGAAAGATGTCGCCCGCGAAACCGGCGTGCCGATCGCCTATCTGGCGGGCACGATGATCGAATTGCCGCGCGCCGCCCTGCGCGCCCATGTGATCGCCGAAACCGCGCAGTTCTTCTCCTTCGGCACCAACGACCTCACCCAGACCACCTTCGGCATGTCGCGCGACGACGCGGCGGCCTTCATTCCCACCTATCAGCGCAAGGGCATTATCGAGCACGACCCCTTCATCTCGCTCGATTTCGACGGCGTCGGCGAACTGATCCAGCTTGCAGCAGAGCGCGGCCGCAAGACGAGGGCAGACCTGAAACTCGGCATTTGCGGGGAACACGGCGGCGACCCGGCCTCGATCCGCTTCTGCGAAAACGCCGATCTCGACTACGTCTCCTGCTCCCCCTTCCGCGTGCCCATCGCAAGGTTGGCTGCCGCCCAGGCAGCGATCGAGCGGACGAAGGGCTGACTGATCAGTGCCGGTGGAGATAGACCGGCCGCGTCACCACGATCGGCGGGCGTCCCATCATCGCATCGCTTTCCGCCCGCCATGCGCGTCGCTCGGCGCGGCGGTCGAGCTCGATATCGAGCAGGCAGCGCGCCATGGCATCGGTCCCGGGACGGAACCCAAAGCGCGCGCAGGTCTGCTGATCCGCCGCCCGCCGCTCCTCCGGTGTGATGGTCTGGCAGGAAGTGAGTGCCGTTCCGATGACGGCCAGTGTGGCGAGAAGGGCAAAACGCATGACGGGCTCCAGATGATGGCTGCGGCACCCAGATGTCGCTTTCGCGGATCCCAACTCGGCACCAAACCTATAACGACGCAATGCTCCAGACATGTCAAAGCCTGTCACCAGTGGAGGTTGGATTGGTCCGGCACTCGTGTGACCGAATGAAGAAGGCAGGCATTGTTGCATGGGCGATCATCGCCGCCCTATTCGCGTTCTATATGATAACCAGCGTTCCATTTCCTTTTGTGCAGGCTTGGTGGCACGCTGCAGATGACGATCCGCACGACCTCTTCTCCAAACGCCACCGCATGGCCGACTGGCTCGTGGTGACAGGCGCATTGGAAGGCTTGAGCCGTGGCGAGGTCCTGGCGAAACTCGGACAGCCACCACCCACAGCCAAGTTTACGGACTATGATCTCGTTTATCACCTCGGCGATGAACGCGGCTTCTTGTCCATCGACTCCGAATGGCTCGTGGTGCGCCTGTCTCAATCTGGGAAGGTGACGGAAAGCCAGGTGATCCGCGACTAATAATCTGCAAGGATTCCATTCCCCGCCGCGCTGTTCTACAGAAGGAACGAGACTTTGCATGGAGCCGCTTTCACACAATGACCGTCCGCTTTGTCCGGCCCGTTTCCCGCGCCGCCTATTTCGGGCGCAGGCTCGGCTTCTGCGCTTTTCTTCTATTCGTGGTTTCAGCCGTCGCGCATCGGTTCGGGCCGCTGAACGAGCCGGATTTCGTGGCACTTGTTCTGTGTTCCGCAACCATTGCGGCTGCCTCGGTACCGCTGTCGCTGCTGGGTCTCGCGCGGCTGTGGAGTGTCGGTGCAAGAGGAGGCGTTGCTGCTGCACACGGGCTGGTGTTTGCAGCCGTCCCGCTTGCCGTCGTGGTGATGGGAACCGTGTCCTATCTCACGCTGCCGCCGCTTTACGACATCTCCACCGATATTGCCGATCCGCCTGCCTTCGTCTTCGAACCGACAGCCGACCAGCGCTTCCTGCCGCAGCGCCCGCCGATGGTCACGCCCACTGAGCGCCGCGCGCAGTTTGCCGCCTATCCGCGCCTCACCGGACGACGTTACGAAGGGGCCGTCGACCGCGTCTACGAAGGCGTCCAGAAGGCGCTACAGTCCGCCCGGATCGGCATCGTCAAGACAGAGGGGCTGGAGCTGGTGGAGCCCGACATCCTCACCCGTGCCGCGCCCCGCGACGAGCAGGCGCCGGTGCCGGATGTGGCGCCGGTGCCGCTGCGCCGGCCTGAACTCACGCTCGAGCCGACGATCGGCACCGCCGGCGATGTGCTGCTTCAGGGCGAGACCCGCACGCTGGTGCTCGGCCTGCGCTTCGATATCGTGATCCGGTTGCGTGAAGATGCCGAGACGACCTCCGTCGATCTGCGCGTCGTCTCGCGCTTCGGCCCGCATGATCTCGGCCTCGGGGCTGAGATTGCCCAGGATTTCCTCGATCGTCTCGATACCGAACTGCTCGGCATCACCGGCGGCTAAGCGCCCGTCAAGCCAGCGTATAGATGCCTGAAAGCGATGGCGGTCCGTCGGTTGCAACCTGTCCCTTGCCAATCAGGTCTTCCAGATGCGCCAGCACCGAAAGGGCGGCCGCACCATGCAGCCGCGGATCCGTCCGCGCATAGATCGCCGTCACCATATCCGGGATCAACCGGTCGCCGGCGCGGATCCGCTCCAGCACCGCACGCTCGCGCATCCGCCGGTGCGTCCGCAGGCCGCGCAGAAAAGAGGCGGGCTCCGTCACCGGTCCGCCGTGCCCTGGAAAGAAGATCCGGTCTTCGTCCCCGCGCGCCAGAAGCTTTTCGACCGACGCCATGAAATCCGCCATGGATCCATCCGGCGGCGCAACGATCGTCGTCGCCCAGGCCATCACGTGGTCGGCAGAAAACAAGATGCCGGAATTTTCCAGCGCGAAGGCGCAGTGGTTGGCGGTATGGCCGGGCGTATGGAGGACGGTCAGCGCCCACCCGTCACCGCCGATCCTCTCACCATCACCGGCCGCGATATCGGGCACGAAATCGGTATCAGCGCTTTCAGCGAGCGGATTGATCTCGCCCGCGTGCAGGGAACGGGACGCCCGGTGCGGCCCCTGCGCCACCGTCAACGCGCCGGTCGCCGCCTTCAGCCGCCGTGCCAGCGGCGAGTGGTCGCGATGCGTGTGACTGACAAAGATATGGCTGACACGCCGCCCCTCAAGCGCCGCCATCAAGGCTTCAAAATGCGCCTCGTCCTCCGGCCCCGGATCAATCACGGCCACCGACGATGTCCCGACGATATAGCTGTTGGTGCCATGAAAGGTAAACGGCGAGGGATTGTTCACCGTCAACCGCTGCACCCCTGCCGCGATCGTCACGGGCACGCCGTAGGACGGCGAAAAGGTCAGATCGAAATCAAGGTCTTCCGGCATGCTCAAAAACTGTCCTGCCGCCAAGGGCGCTTGTTGTCATCTCCCCGAGGTTTAACACCCGATCAACGCGCGTAAACCCGAAACCCCGCGTTAATTCGTGACAATCCCGAAATTTGCCGTTGAGAGGGCGGCAAAGCTTTGCTAGAGCAAGGCCACTTCCGGTCCGGGCCAGCAATGATTTGCCCCCGACCTGTTGGGGCGTCGCCAAGCGGTAAGGCTCCGGTTTTTGGTACCGGCATCCCAGGTTCGAATCCTGGCGCCCCAGCCAGTTTATACTCAGTGCGTTTGCAGTATCGTATCGTTTTTTCTGGGTCCGGAACGGCTCCGTGTCTGCACAGTGAACTGCTGAGCATCCGTATCTCATTTGAGAATCTCAATCGTGATATGCGCGACTGCCGGAGGAGGATGTGTTACGTATCTGCCTCGCTCACGCCGGAAAAGTGCTGTTTGATGCCGATCCAGACTTCGTCGGTCTTCAAAAGGTCCAAGTCGCCTCGCATGTCTGAGAAAAGATTTGAGGAAATCGCGCTTTTGGACGCTTGTGACGTTCAACAGTCGTTGGCCTAGCGATGGGCGAGCAGAGCCGCAAGATCGACATGGTCATGAAAGGAACGGGGGTTCTAATGCGGTATTATCAAGTGCCACCCGATTTCGGGGCACTGATTTCGTTGCGCAACAGACTGGCGGCTGCTGCATTGTGTTTCGTGCTATGCGGGTCGACCATTAGCGCCGCCAAGGCCGAACCTGCTGCCGACTCCGACATGTACGATTTCATGGTAATGGACGTGTGTGTCGATGCTGGAGACAAGGCCCTGCCGAATGTTGCGCCAGGCTCTCCGCAGTGCACCAGTCACAGAAACATACGTCAATCGGATCGGATTCCCTACCATCTAACATCCTGGAACCAGGACATAAAGCGTTGTCCGGGTCGCTTCGTCGTCAACGACAATATTCCCCTGACCCATGCAGGTGTAACGCGGATCATGAAAACTGTCCGGGTGGCGTATTCGCTATGTCCAGATATGAAGCGGGATCCTATACCGGCCTATTACTCTGTGCGCTGGTTTGATGACAAGTACACATTTATCATGGGGGCCTGGAGCCGCGGCAAGAACGGCGGCACAGTCCGGGGTGGTATAACACCTGAATGCGATGCAAACCCGCATTCGTCACGACGCTATTTCCACAATTGGATGCTCTTCGGGAACACCTCCGGTACATTGGGTCAAACAGGTTATACCTTGCTTGAGAAAGCGAGCCATATCCATGGATTGCCTCCACTGTCGGCACCTTGCCCAGATCGCTATCCAGCACGCGTGCTTGCCGTTTGGTCAAAGGGCGAATACCGTTATCGCTCGGGGCAGACACTTGAGACGATCGTCTCGCATCCCTATTCACAAGCGGACGAAAGCGGAACAACGCCAGGCAAGGGGCGTCAGATGGAGCGCACCTACTGGACTCGGGAGTTTGGCCAGACCCGATGGGAGAACTGGAAGCGCGACGACTACGTGAACAAGAAGACCGGCGGCACTGCCTCGGGACTAGCCAAGCGCACTTTCGAGATGGGATATTGCGACGCACCGTTTTCTATGCCATCGCAGCCCACGCCGAATATAAAGCTTGGAAATATTGAAACTGATGGCGCGTACAGTCAGGTCCTGACAGATCTTAAAACCGGAGAAACTCATCGGTGGTACATGGCAGGGTGCCAGGATATTACCAAGGTGGTTCCGCCCCAGAACGCTGATGGCGACGACTATCCCGACGTAGCGAATATGCCGGATCGATTCTGGGAATTCTGGCAGGATTGATCTGGCGGATTGGCTGGCGAAGAGAGGCTGAAATGTTCCGCACATGCGAGGATGTCTGAGCAAACACGGTGTGCAGCGGCTGACAGGTTTCGATGGATCGGCAATTCACAGGGACAGGAACCTCTAATCCTGTTTTTGCGTCGTTACCCATATTAGATTGGAATTCAGATTTGCTTTTTAAAAATCTGTTTGCACGCAAGGATGAGATCCCAACTCCCGCCGTGGTGGGGCGCGGAAACGTTAGGCTCGTCCATGACAGCGACGCCTCGCGATCCGGATCGCAGATCGTTTTATCAGGTGTTTCTCAATATGTTGGTATGGGTGCGCGGAAAACGCTTGTTCTCAAGGATATCAACGCAACTTTCGAAAAAGGCAGATATGTCGGCATTCTCGCAGATCGTGGAGCAGGGAAGACGACCTTCGCAAATCTGCTGACCGGGAATTTGCGGCCCGACGTCGGCGACATACATCATGGGCTCCGCGTCTCTTGGCCGATCGGCGCCCGTCAGATCCTGAGCAATGCCGCTTCGCTACGCGCAAACATCCGGTTTTTGTCGCAGGTTTATCAATGCGATTTTCGGTACCTGTTGGAAGAGACTCGTGATTTCGCAAGTATCCCGGCCACGATGATTGATCGTTCATTATCGGAAATTTCTTCCGAAATCGGGAATCGAGCGGCGACGGCACTGGTCCTTTTCATGCCATTCGACATTCTCGTTGCGGATGATACGATCATGCTCGGGAATGCTTCCTTTCGTTTGAAGGCGATGCAGCGGCTGAAAGATTTGCGAGGATCGCGCGGACTTGTGGCAATAACGCGAAATGTCAGCGTGGTGCGGGAGCTTTGCGATGACTGCATGGTGCTGTCCAACGGCACATTAGTCGATTATAAGAATAGAGGCGATGCTATCAGGGCATTTAAGGTGAAGGCGACCGCTGACGATGACGAAGATGATGATCGCTCGAATGAAACCAACTCTGACTACTAACTCCCGTCGTTAGCCAATAGGAATTCCGATGCAAGGATCGTTCCGAGAGGACAAGAAAATCAAAAAAGGCCAGAGCGACGAGGCTGTTGACGCGGTTCAACGGGACGACGCATTGTTGTCGAAGTTGAATATGGCGGGGGCTGAGAGAGTAGTCATGGATGGGCCTTTTTTGAGGCCTGCCGACCTCCCGAAACCCAAGCCAAAGGCTAGGGTATACCAGCTTCCGCAATTTCCTTCGACGATCTGGAAACGCAGATCTCAGATTTTAAATCTGATTGCTGTTCCGCTGCCAGTGATAGCCGGTGCGATTTACCTATGGGGATTTGCGGCGGACTCCTATCAGGTCGACACTATTTTCTCCATTCGCAATCCAACGCCCGCAATGGCTGGTTCTGCTGCGATGAGCTTGGGGTCCTCGACATCGACAACGGCTGAACGCGCGATCGACGAGTCTTACGCGGTTGTTAACTTTATCCGTTCTCGCGCCGCGTTCGACGAACTCGAGCGGAATGTAAATATCAGCTTTCGTTTCCAGTCGGGTAGCGCAGACTTTCTAGGCGGGTTATCAAAGAACGCGACCTATGAACAGCGATACAAGTATTACCGTGATCACGTTCAAGTCTATTACGACGATATTCAGGGTCAGATCACCCTAACGACTTATGCCTATGACGCCGATACCGTCATTATTATTGCCAAGGGTCTCGCCGAGATCAGCGAAAAGCTGGTGAACGAGTTCAACAACCGTGCGCGTACAGACATGATCACACTTGCTGAAGAGCAAGTGCAGACTGCGGCTGCTGAGATGCGCAGTACGAATGACTCGATCACGAATTTCCAGTTGCAGAATGGGACGATCGATCCCTCGCTCGACGTCGCTTCTTTGAGTGGCATCATCACGCAGTTGCGCGGTGAGGCGGCCTCCGAGCAGGCGAAGCGAAACTCGTTGGGCGACGACGCAATCAAAAATGGACCGCGAGCTACTGAAAGCATCAATCTCATCAAGGCTCTGAAAAGCCAGATCGAGGCCGAGCAGGGAAACCTAACCGGCAAGACAAATGCGCTGGCGCCCTTGATCAACAGGTACAAGCTGTTGTCGGTTGATCAGCAGCTGGCGCAGCAGAAGTATTCTGCCGCGGTTTCAATGCTCCAGAATGCCCGGCTACAGGCCGAGCATCAGAAGCTTTACATCGTCAACGTCGTCAATCCGGAGAGGCCGCCGCAGCCTGTGCTTCCTGACCGGCCAATGAGGATGTTTGAGATCATTCTTCTCAGTATCCTTGGTTGGTGGATACTAAGGATGGTGTTCGCGTCAATTCGGGATCACCGGATCTGATGCGGGGTTCTTTAAACCAGACCTTCCGCTGCCGTAGCGGAAGGTCTTAACACGACAAAAAGCGTGACCCGAACCCACTGGCTCGTTTCACGCATCGAAGTGCCCTCCTCAGGTTCCGTAGTGTACGCAGTCCGCGACGAATGTTGTCCATGACCGAGGAACGAAGTCCTTTGTTTTCAACTTCAGGGCATCGCGTTTTTCTGGTCTCCAGGCGACATCCAGAATTGCGTCTTTCCACGCGATGCCGTCTGACGGGTCTAGTAGCTGAGCGCAGCCCGCAATGAGCTCGCGGTGTGCATCAATGTCGGATGCAATAACCGGCACCCCATGGCAGATCGCCTCGACTGGCGGCAGGCTGTAGCCTTCCACCCATGACGGCGTCACCATCCCTGACGCACCGTTGAGCAGTCTGACCAGCTCGACATCATTTAGTCCGGTAACCTCTGCAAGATACGGAGAAAGTTCGGCGGTACGATCGAGTACGTCGAAAACATTTTCGCACTCCCAGCCTCGTTTTCCGACGAAAACCAGTCTTGGCGTTCGGTCTGGCCCGGCTGTTTCAAAAATCCTTCGCCAGACATTGAGCAGATGAACCAGGTTCTTGCGTCCTTCCATCGTCCCAAGGCAGACGAAGTAGGGAGTATCAGGTGTGAAAACATCCTCCGTCGATGCGATCTGAGGAAGATCGACGCCCAACTGGGAGACGAAGATGTTTTGTGCAGTCCAGCGATCGGGTGTCAGATAATGCAGCACTCGCTGACGTGTGTATTCCGAATTGACGATGATGCAGTCCGCCCGGTCGGCAACAGTTTGCATTCTGCCAATATGGTTCTTGCGCGCCGGCGGGCTGCAGAACTCGGGATAGTCCAGAGGAATGACGTCGTGAATGAAAAACATTGACCGGATGTTCGGAGCTTCCAGCCACCGATACATGTGGCCGTGCTCGAGCTGAGTATGCGACGTATGAAAATAAACGGTCTGGTGGTTGCTTGCTTCGCGAACTAGTCGTTTGAAATTAGCCCGCCCCCTGGCCAGAGCTTTCGCGAAGGTAGCATATATTCTGGTCTTTGTCGGTTTCTGGCGCACGGTGCCCCCATGGAACCGGGCTGCGCCGAAGTTCTCATCACTAATGGCAACTGGCTGCCTTAGAAAGTCCAGCAACGCCTCGAATTGAGATTCACGATGCTCTGTCGACATCGTAAGGCGGCGAGCCGTGGAAAGTGTATCGCGCATTTGGTCGGCATTCAGTGCCGAATGCATATTTGCGGCGGTGATGACGAAATGAGGCTCGATTGACGCCGGTTTCTCGTCGCCGAGAAGCCAGTCTAGAAATGCATGCTCGACGCGGTCGATACCTGTCGGAGTGGAGTTGTAGATGTGATCAATCGTTCGGGTAACGTCGAGTAGAAGCCGCATCGAGCTCTTAGTCTCCAGATCTGGAGGGCAGGGCCCCGCTGAATACTCCTCCTCTTTCGTATGCGTCAACTGGTGGTGGCGTTCTTCGCTGCGAGCTCGCAGGGTTCCCATTTCATCGAAGTGTCATTCCTGCCACTTCAGCTGTGTGCTTCCGTTTTCGGTAGGGAATTGGAAACCGTTTTCATTTGTATTGTGGGGTCAACTGACATATGCAAACCACAGTTAGGCTGCGTGTAATGAGTAATAAAGCCTTTGAGTTTGACGCCAATGAATGGTTGATAGCTTTCGCAGGTAAATCGGTGAGTGAAGGTTGCATGCTTTCGAAGATAGTGGTTCGATCCTTCGGTATCCTACTTGTCGCTTCCTCGCTTACAGCATGCACGATGATCCCAGGTTCGGGACCAAGTGCCGGTGCTATTTCGCGTGAAGCCTCCGAGCAGTACGCCCCATATTCGCTCGTGAATGTAACCAGCCGCACGTTGGCTATCTTGAAAAGCCGTCCGTTGGATAACCTCTCGACGATTTTCGGGCAGGCGCGCAAGGCCAACTCGTCCGCTATCGGGGTTGGTGATACGGTCGTGATTCACATATGGGAATCGGCTCAAGGCGGACTTTTTTCCGGCGGTGGCGGATCGAGTGCTGAAATTCCTGAGCAGCCTGTCTCGGTGGCCGGCACAATTACTGTACCTTACGCGGGAACTGTACGTGTTGTCGGAATGACCCCTGACCAAGTCCGTCTGAGAATTGAGGGTGCACTTCGAGGTAAGGCCATTGAGCCACAAGTGCTCGTGAGTGTCACAAAAAACCTATCGAACACCGTAACGGTGACGGGTGAAGTTGCGACCAGCGGTAGGGTTCCGCTCTCTCCTCGCGGAGAGCGTTTGCTTGACATTATTTCCATATCGGGCGGCCCAAGAATGGAAGCTCATCAGCTTGCTGTTCAGGTTACGCGCGGATCGCGTACCGAAAGTATTGCGATGGAACAGCTCGTGTCAGACGCGCGTGAGAATATCTACGTACAACCGAATGACGTGATCACCCTCATTCGTCAGCCGCGGAGCTTTACGGTTTTCGGTGCGACCAATGCGAATGCCTCTGTCCAGTTTGACGAGTCGCGGCTGCGTTTGAATCAGGCTCTGGCGAAGGTCGGTGGCTTGGACGACCAGCGCGCGAACGCCAAAGGTGTGTTCGTCTATCGTACGGAACCCGCGGGGCTCGTCGCAAGGCTGACGGGCGTGCCGCTTTCTGTGCCTGCGGATACCAAGGTCAATGTGATCTATCAGTTTGATCTACAAGACCCTAGTGGGTTCTTCCTTCTCAAGGAATTTGAGATATACAGGGATGACCTTATCTACATCGCGAACTCGTCTCTGGCTGAGGTGCGAAAGTTCGCAACGCTGGTCAGCACCACGGCATCGCCTATTGCGCAGGCATCGAGTGTGAACAGGTTGCTCAACAACTAGTTCTGAAGTTTGTCTGAAAGTCTGCAGTTGTGCCCGTCAACGACGAGCTCTGGTCCGTATTGTATTGAAAAAAATGAGGCGCGCATTGGCACGTACTATTGTCATCGATGGCTTTAATCTCGATCTCGAGAAGGGAACAGGCATTGCAACTTATGCCCGAAATCTTAGCTACGAAGTGCATAGCTTAGGCCACAACGTCGAGGTGCTCTACGGCACCCGCGGTGCCCCCAGCCGAAATCCTTTGATCCAGGAAATTGCCTTCTTCGACGCGAATGTTGGAAATCCGACTTGGTGGACGAAGTTTAAGCGCGAAATCCAGTCGGTGACTGGAGCGCCGTTTGGTATCTACGCCAAGGAAGTTCCCATCTCGGGTGCGGTCATCGCAACGCAGTTTCGCTCGAAGATGCCCTATTTCGATAAGATCTGGAACGGCCCTTCGATCTTCACTGCAGCGGAAAACCACTTCAAGGCTCATAAGGCGTTGATGAAAGTTCGCGGCATCTCGCATGCGGACATCATGCACTGGACTTACCCGCTGCCGATCTACGTTCCCGGTGCAAAAAATATATATACGCTCCACGACTTGGTGCCACTCAGGCTGCCGTTCACGACCCTCGATAAGAAGCGCTATTACTTCAATTTGATGCGAAAGATCGTGCGCACCGCCGACCATATCGTAACCGTCTCCGAGACATCCAGAAGAGACATCATCGATCTTCTAGGTTGCCCCGAAGACAAAATTACGAACACCTTCCAGTCTGTCGACATCCCCGACAAATACGCGTTGAAGTCTGACGATGCCGTGCAGCGCGAGGTCGAGGGGGCTTTCGGTCTTCCTTACAAGGACTACTACCTGTTCTACGGTTCTATCGAGCCCAAGAAGAATATCGGTCGCATCATCGAGGCGTACCTTGCGAGCAAGGTAAAGGGACCGTTGGTCATCGTTGGCGCGCAGGCTTGGAAGTCGGAGCAAGAGCTCCGTATGATCAAGGAGGCGACCAACCGGTACATGGAGACTGTCGATAACGTCACGTTCTATCGTGATCGCATTCGCCTATTCGACTACGCGCCTTTCCCTCTGTTGGTAAGCCTCATCAAAGGCGCGAAAGCGCTTGTCTTCCCGTCGCTCTATGAGGGCTTCGGTCTGCCGGTTCTGGAGGCGATGTCGCTCGGTACCCCCGTGATCACGTCTTCTGGGGGGTCTATACCCGAGGTTGCCGGTCAGGCTGCTCTAATGGTAGATCCGTACGACACGAAGCAGATTACAGATGCAATCATCGAGATTGATACCAATGCGGAACTACGCGCCCGGTTGAGTGAAGCTGGGCCGAAGCAGGCCGCATTGTTCTCGTCCGAGCGATATCGCGAGCGCTTGCAGCAGGTCTACGACCGCGTTCTGTAAAACTATGGCGCCATCTGCTCTTTGGATGGTGCGGGAATTCAGGGAAACTACGGAATGAAACACCTACGTGAAGTCGCCCGGGATGAGGGAGCGATTCCGCTTTCATTCGTGGCGACCTCAGCCAAGGGAGAATACGCAAACCTTGGCGACGCCCTCAGTCCAATAATGGTCAGCCTGGTAACAAGCCTTCCGACGCGGCATGTGGCTCAAAACTCCACCGGCCCAAGGCTTGGTGCTGTCGGTACGATCGGGCATGGATTTTCCGGCGGCGATGTCTGGATCTGGGGCACGGGATCGTCGAAATATCGGAACGCCGGGGCACCGGCTGCGGAGCGTGAGCTTTTCCGTTACGACGGTCGTACGAACTTTCATGTGTCCGCTACGCGTGGTCCGGTTTCGTGGAAAATCTTGACTGACGGAAAGTCTTCGCTGACGCCGGTCTACGGCGATCCTGTCTGGCTGCTGCCCCAATTTTACCCTGCGAAGGTGAAGAAGCGCTATAAGCTTGGCGTCATCATTCATCTGGCGGATTTGTCAGATAGGGCCTACGAAGCGCATCCGAAGCCGGAGTATATCCGCTACAATGTGGCGGATGCGGAAGCTTCCGACGTTGTGCTGATCAATACGGTGACGGAAGTGACGACCGAGGCACTGCGGGAGCGGCTCGATCTCATCCTATCCTGCGAACGGTTGGTCTCAACCAGCCTCCATGGGATGGTTTTTGCAGAGAGCTACGGAATTCCATGCCTTTACTTCGCACCGAGAGGTAGAAACGTAGGTCTCTCCGAAGCTGATCTCATCGACGATGGCTCGCTGGACTTGAGAATCATTGACCTCTATCAGGGGCTAGGTAAAAGCAAGATCCCGGTTTACGTGCAGGATAGGCGCAAGCTGACGAACTGGGAGGATGTGACTAAGGCAATTGACTCCTCTTGGTCGCCTGTGACGTTGGATACAGACGCCTTGATTGACCGTCTGCCGCTAGATGTAAAATTCGTCCAAGCAAAAGACGGCGACGTGTTTGAACATCGACTCATAAAAACCACGCCGATGCGTAATGGCGAAGGCGGTCGCTCTAGTGGAATGCAGCGTGTTCGGTCCGCGATCCAGCGGTTGTTCACTCGATCTTAGAACAGGAAATCAAGATGACGGTATCGTTTGCAGAACGTTTTAAGGATAGCCCCTCGGTACCGCTTGCATGGGCTGGATCGACCTCCGAGATGAATTATCTGAATTTCGGTGACGCGCTGAGCCCGGTAATGGTGTCGTTGCTGAGCAGCAAGTCGGTGCACCGCGTACCCACGAAATCTCTTTCCACCCGTATGGGCGCCGTCGGGACAATAGGGCACGGCTTTGGGCAGGGCGAAGTCTGGTTCTGGGGTACGGGCTGCTCAAGCTGGGCTAATCCGTCAGCTAGTCTGGACGAGCGCGTTCCCTTTACGATCCCGCCGGACTCGAACTTCCATATCGCAGCGACCCGGGGTCCGGTTTCGGAATCCCTGCTTGCAGGCCCGACCGGCAACAAGCCCGGCGTTTACGGCGACCCCGTTTGGCTGATGCCGCGCTTCTATCGCCCCGAAGTCAAAAAGAAGTGGAAGCTTGGAGTCATTCTCCACCTTTCGGAACTGGCCGACCGAACTTACGAGGCTGTTGCAAAGCAGGGGCTGAAGCGTTTCGACATTCCGGCCGAGTTCAAAGACGACGTCCACCTGATTACCACGGTTACACCGATCGGTATGGAACACCTGCAGTATAAGTTCGACGAGATCCTGGCGTGTGAACGTATCGTCTCAACAAGTCTGCACGGTATGGTTATCGCTGAAAGCTACGGCATTCCGTGCCTTTACTTCTCACCGGGCGCGCAGACAGGTCTAGGGCTGCAGACCATCGATCTTGATCCCAACGGACCTGTCGATCTGCGGATCGTTGATCTCTACACCGGCATGCACAAGAAGGCCATTCCGGCTTATATCCAACCACGTCCCGCCGTCACCGATTGGGCGGATGTCATCTCGTCGATAGACCGCGCATGGCAACCGGTCGATATCGATGCACAAGCGTTGATCGATGCGTTTCCGCTGCCCTATCGGCCGATCGAACCAGCCGCAGGGGAAACGATATGGCAGAGCCCGATCCTGACCGGATTGAAGTTGCAACACGATGTTGCCGAACTGCGTCGTGCGGATAAGCTGGCTACCGCAGAAATTAAAAAAAAA